>JASBRX010000056.1 GCA_030149245.1 Sphingomonas bacterium | reverse complement strand
CCTGGACCAAGAAGAACGTCCACCCCGGCAAGATCGTCTCGACCTCGCAGGAAGTCGACGTGGTCTTGCTCGAGGTCGATTCCGAGAAGCGCCGCATTTCGCTGGGCCTTAAGCAGGCTATCGGCAATCCGTGGGAAGAGTTCGCCGAGAAGCACCCGGTCGGCTCGAAGGTCACCGGCGAGGTCAAGAACGCGACCGAGTTCGGCCTGTTCATAGGCCTCGACGGGGACGTGGACGGCATGGTCCATATGTCGGACATCGCCTGGGGCATCTCGGGCGAGGACGCACTGGCGCTGCACCGCAAGGGTGAGGAGGTCGAGGCCGTGGTGCTCGACGTCGATACCGACAAGGAGCGCATCAGCCTCGGCATGAAGCAGCTTGAGCGCGGCGGCGTGCCCACCCCGGCAGCCGGCGGTGCGGGCTCGCGCGTCAACAAGAACGAGGTGGTCACCGTGACCGTCCTCGAAGTCCGTGACGCAGGCCTCGAAGTGCAGGTTGGCGACGATGGCGTCACCGGCTTCATCAAGCGCACCGACCTTGGTCGCGACCGCGACGAGCAGCGTCCGGAGCGTTTCCAGGTTGGCCAGAAGTTCGACGCGATGGTCACTGGCCTCGACCGTTCGAAGAAGCCGACCTTCTCGGTCAAGGCGATGCAGATCGCCGAAGAGAAGCAGGCAGTTGCGCAGTATGGCTCGTCCGATTCGGGCGCGTCGCTGGGCGACATTCTCGGCGAAGCCCTCAAGGCACGCGAAGAAAAGAAGTAATTGGACTGCGGGCGGGCGCTTCGGCGTCCGCCCCTTTCCAATCATTTCAACAGGTTCGGTTAATTATTTCAAATTTCGGTCGCGGTGAGCAAGATTGTGTTGCCGCCACCCCCATACCCCGCGTAGACGTCCCTTTAGTCGCCGCTGGCGGCACGGCGCCGCAGCGCGAACATGGGGACGCACATGATCCGGTCTGAACTCGTACAGATGCTGGCGACGGACAATCCCGACCTGTCGGCGCGAGAGATCGAGCGGATCGTCGATATCTTCTTTGAAGAAATCACCGCGCGCCTGGCGGCGGATGGCCGTGTCGAACTGCGCGGTTTTGGCGCATTCTCCACCCGCGCACGCGAGGCCCGCACCGGTCGCAACCCACGCACGGGCGAGGCGGTCGATGTCGACGCCAAGCGCGTCCCCTATTTCAAGCCCGGCAAGGAAATGCGCCTGCGCCTCAACGTGTGAGCGCTTGGCAGCCCGCCCAGACCCCGATAGAGCCGACCGCACGCGCGGGCGTGGCGGAATGGTAGACGCACCGGACTTAAAATCCGTTGGGCCGCAAGGCCCGTGGGGGTTCAAGTCCCCCCGCCCGTACCAACTGGCTCCGCTTCCGATTTGATCGATCCGGGCAGCCCTGCTACTTTCCCTGTGTCAGATTGAGGGGGAAGCAGCGTTGACGCAGCAATTCGCCGCCCGTGACGGACAGCGGTCCGCCAGCACTGCCCCCGCGGCACAGCGCGTGTCGGCACAGTCGTCGGCCCATCTGATGCAATTGGCTGCAGTGCTGGGAAAAAGCCCGCGCACGCACATGCTGATCCAGCGGAAGACGGGGTTGCAGAAATCCGCCCCGCTGCAGCTTTCCGGACGTGACCAGCCGGTTATTCAGCGCAAGAGCGAGGTCAAATACAAAACCCAGTCGGTCGGCTATGAGGACGCGAAGGGGAACATCCAGACCGAAACGGTCGGCAGAGTCGCGGATGCCTGGATCGATGTCACCGATCCCATCACCGGCACAGCCCCAGACAGCGCCAAACAGCAAAAGGCGATGTATACGCGGCTGAAGAGCACTTACGGTCAAGGCTTCATCCGCGGCCATTTGCTCAATGACAATCTGGGTGGCGTCGGGGAGGTCTATAACCTGTTCCCGATTACCTCATCGGCCAATGGCGAGCACAAGATCACCGCCGAAGGAAAGCTCAAGGCCAACACGCGCAGGGAGTTGCGGGCGAAGAAGAAGGGCGAGAAGGGACCGTTCTTCGTCCATTATCGCGTAACCGCCATCCCTACCAATGGCGGTAACCTGACCGACAATGCCAACGCCACCTTCCTGTGCGAGATGGTCGCCGCCCACAGCGTGTTGGAGGGAGGGAAGAACGAAGTCTGGACAGTGTTCAGCCAGCCCAAGAAAAAGCCCAAGGCGGACGGCCCGCGCTCGACCAAGACCGACTATAGCAACCAGGATCTCGGGCCGTTCAAGAGCAGCGGCACGGGCGAACACGCCTCCACCCTGGTCAGCCGCATGCGCAGCACGGTCGATGGCTGGCGCGGCGACAAGAATTTCAAATTTGCGAGCAAAGGGATTGGCAGCCATCTCAGCCTTGTCGAACAGAAGCAGCAGGCGCTGAAGCAGCTTGAAACGCAGCTGGAGGATCATCCGCTTTACGACGAGTTCTATTTCGACGCGCTGGAGCGGGCAGAGACCCTGCTTGCCGAGGTGCATGACCCCTCCGGCATCCCGCTGGCGATGCAGCAGCTCGATCGCATCTTGCAGCGCTGGGCCTTGCAGCGCCGGAAATGGCGGCTGCTGCAAACGCTTCGCCAAGAGCTGACCCCCGTCATGCTATCGGACACGATCAAGACCGATTTTTACAATTTCGCGGTCACCGAGTTCAAACCGGTCATGGATCTGACCGCGCTGGAACAGACATGGCTGCGCGTCGTCGGCGCGATCGGCAACCAGATCAAGCTCCTGCTCCCGCAGCCGCAACTCCAGACCAACCCGAACTAGCGCCGCCGGAAGGCACCCGCCGTCAGCCCCGCGCGTGCCATCTTGTCGTAAAAGGTCTTGCGCGGGATGCCGAGCAGTTCGATCGCGCGCGCGACATTGCCGCGTGTCGTTTCCAACGCTTCCCGCAACAGCATCGCCTCATAGGCGGCGACGCGATCGGGCAGCGTCTGGTGCGCCGTCGACGGGCCGCTGCCATCGAGCAGGTTCAGCACCGCGCTGAACGCGAAATTGCGCAGCTCCCGGACATTGCCCGGCCAGTCATGGTCGAGCAGATGGCGGCGGATCGCGTCGGTCATGCGGAACCCGGCCTGCCCGGTCTGCGCCGCGGCCTCGGCGACGAACGCCGCGAACAGCTGGCCGATGTCGGACCGCCGCTCACGCAGCGGCGGGATCGACAGCCGCACCACATTCAACCGGAAATACAGGTCGCTGCGAAACGCCCCCTGCTGCGCCAGCATCAACAGGTCACGCTTGGCCGAGGCGATGACGCGCAGGTCGAGCGGGATCGGCCGCTCGGCACCTACGGGCAACACCTCACGCTCCTCCAGCACGCGCAGCAAGCGCGGCTGGACCGCCAGCGGCATGCCGTCGATATCGTCGAGGAACAGCGTGCCCCGGGTCGATGCCTCGATCCGTCCACTCCGCTCGAATCGGCCATGCGGCACCGCATCGGCGGCATGGCCGAACAGCTCGATCTCGGCATGGACATCGGGCAGTGCAGCGCAATTGACCGCGACAAAGGCGCGCGCGGCGCGGGGCGAGCCGCGGTGCAGCATGGCGGCGACCAGTTCCTTGCCGGTGCCCGTCTCCCCCTCGATCAGCACATCGACCTCGGCGCGGGCTACCTGCGCGACGCTCTCGCGCAACCGCACCATCGCCGGACTGTCGCCGATCAAGGGGCTGTCGGGCGGACTGGCGGCAGCAGCGCGGAGCGCGCGATTGTCCAGGATCAGCCGGCGATGCGCCAGGGCGCGTCGCACCGCCGCGACAAGGTGATCGGCGGCAAAGGGCTTGGGCAGGAAATCGAATGCGCCGTCGCGCAGCGCGCCGACCGCCATTGGCACATCGGCATGGCCGGTGATCAGGATGACCGGAAGCTCGGCATCCACGGCGCGGAGCCGCGCGAAGAGTTGGAGCCCGTCCATTCCCGGCATGCGGATGTCGCTGACCACCACCCCGTCGCACTCTGGCCCGATTGCGGCGAGCAGCGACGCGGCGTCGGCGAAGGCGCGCACCGGCAGTCCCGCGAGTTCCAGCGTCTGGACATTCGCCTCACGCAGCGCCGCATCGTCATCGACGAAGAAAACGATCTGGTTCGGGTCGGCGATCATGCGCGCAACAGCGTCAGTTCAAACCGCGCGCCCTCCCCGCCTTCGGCCAGCGTCAGCTCGCCGCCGAAATCGCGCGCGATGTCGCGGGAGATCGCCAGGCCGAGGCCCAGCCCCTCGTCCCGCCCGGTGACGAATGGCGTGAAGAGTTGGTTGCGCAAGTCCTGTGGCACGCCCGGGCCATTATCGCTGACCGTAATCCGCGCGCGATCCCCCTGCCCCTCCACCGCAATGACGATGCGCGGATCCGATCGGTCGGCGAGCACATCGAGCGCGTTTTGAACAAGGTTGATCAGGATCTGCTCCAGTCGCACGCGATCCGCGATGACGCGCAGCGCCGGATCGCCGCTGCGATCGAGCCTGACTCCCGCTGCACGCACGCGATCACCGATCAGCAGCATCACGGACTCGATCGCCGATCCCACTTCGACCGCGCCGATGTCGGGCGTCCGCTTGCGTGCGAAGCTGCGCAGCTCGCCGGTGATTGCACCGATCCGCTCGGTCAGCGCACTGATCCGGCCAAGATTGTCGGCGGCCCGCGCGACGTCGCCCCGGTCGAGCAGTTGGCGGGCATTGTCGGCAAAGGTGCGGATCGCCGCGACCGGCTGGTTGATCTCATGCGCGACACCCGCCGTAATCTGCCCCAGCGAGCCAAGGCGACTGGCCTGCGCCAGTTCCTCGCGCGCGGCGCGATAACGCTGGTCGGCGCGGGCGCGCTCGGCGCTTTCCGCCTCAAGCTGACGGTTGGTCTCACGCAGCTCTGCGGTCCGCTCCGCGACCTGGCTTTCCAGCGCCGCCCGCGCCGCAGCCTGCAACAACTGCCGCTCGCGCGCACGCCACAACAGCAACAGCGCGCCCACAATCAACACCAACGCGGCAAGCGTCACCAGCCGCGCATTGGCGTTGGCGCTCGCAAGCGCAGGACGCAGCGGCATCAGCACCTGGAGCCGCGCACCGGCGAGCGGGGCGGGGACCGCCGCGACCCGGCTGTCCCCCGCCGCCTCCCCCGCCCGCGCATCTGCGCCGTCGATGGTGAGCGGCAACGGTTCGAGCGGCAAATTGCCATATTGCCGGGTGGTGCGGATCGCCTGACGGCTGGCGGCGGACAGCGGCGCGAGCGCGCGGAAGCGCCAGTCGGAGCGACCGGTCACGATCACGACACCATGCCGGTCAGTGACGATCGTTACGCCCTGCTGCGCGGCCCATTGTGCCTGCACGCGCTCAAATTCGATCTTGACCACCACCACCCCCAGCGGGCGGGCGGCGCTGCCGATCCGCTGCGCCAGATACAGGCCGGGCACGCCGCTGACGGTGCCCAGTGCAAACAGCTCCGCGCCGCCGTTGCGCAGCGCATCACGAAAATAGGGGCGAAATCCGTAATTCTGACCGACAAAGCTGGTCGGCAAGCGATGGTTGCTTGCCGCGACCGTCTTGCCCCGCGCGTCGATCACATAGATCGCGGCCGCATCGGTGCGTTCGGCGAGCAGCTCCAGCCGGGCATTCACCCGCGCCGCCACGCCCGGCGACGGCGCATTGAGCAGCGCCGGCACATCGGGATATTCGGTGAGGACGAGCGGGAGCAGCCGGAATTTCTGCAGCTCGCTGGTCAGCAGCCCGGCATTGGCGCGCGCCAGCTCCGCCGCCGCCGCATCGGTCGCCGCCACTGCCTGCCCGCGCGCCCAGCGCGACGCGCCGAGCCCGACGGCAGCGACGAGCACCAGCCCGATCGCCGCAACCAGCGCCAGGCGGCGCGATAACCGAGTCGTGCCCATCTCCATACGCGCGGGATACCACACATATTGCAAAAGCGATGCGCGGAAATGCGCACATATTTTCGAGGAGGCGCTTTGGAAATTGCGCTCACCTAACTGATATTAAACGATATATCGCACAGCTTCATCATCGCCACTGTCGCATCCATACTCACCGCAACTATAGCCAGACGCGCCAATCAAGGCGCGCATGAGGGGATGGTTGATGGCGGTTGCACTCGATTACGCGGCGGAACCCGCAAAGCCCGGACGCTGGTACACGCAGCTGTACGTCCAGGTGCTGATCGCGATCGCCGCCGGCATCGCCGTCGGCTTTTTCTGGCCGGGCGTGGGCGAAGCGCTCAAGCCGCTGGGCGACGCCTTCATCAAGCTGGTCAAGATGATCATCGCCCCGGTGATCTTCCTCACGCTCGTTACCGGCATCGCCGGGATGACCGAATTGCGCTCGGTCGGTCGCGTGGCGGGCAAGGCGTTTGCCTATTTCCTGTTCTTCTCGACCCTTGCGCTGATCGTTGGCCTCATCGTCGCCAACACGGTCCAGCCAGGCGCGGGGATGAATGTCGACCCCGCCACGCTCAATACCGGCGCGGTCGAGGGATATGTCGCCAAGGCGCATGAAAGCGGCATCGTCGAATTCCTGATGGCGATCATCCCGACCACGCTGGTGTCGGCGCTGACCGGCGATCAGCTGCTGCCCGTCCTGCTCGTCGCGATCCTGTTCGGCATCGCGCTGTCGATGGTCGGCGAACCCGCTGCACCGGTGCGCGACATGCTCGAGCGGGTTGGCCTTGTGGTGTTCAAGCTGGTCGGCATCCTGATGCGCGCCGCCCCGGTCGGGGCGTTCGGCGCGATGGCCTTCACCATCGGCAAATACGGCATTGAATCGCTCGCCAACCTCGCCGGGCTGGTCGCGACCTTTTACCTCACCTCGCTGATCTTCGTCGTCGTCGTCCTCGGCATCGTGGCAAAGCTCGCGGGCTTCTCGATCTTCAAGCTGATCCGCTACCTCAAGGCCGAATTGCTGCTCGTGCTCGGCACCTCCTCGTCCGAAAGCGCGCTGCCCAGCCTGATGGACAAGATGGAGCGCGCCGGGTGCGAGAAGTCGGTGGTCGGGCTGGTCGTGCCGACCGGCTATTCGTTCAACCTTGACGGCACCAACATCTACATGACGCTGGCGGCGCTGTTCATCGCGCAGGCGTGCAATGTCGACCTGTCGCTCGGCGACCAGATCGCGCTGCTGCTGATCGCGATGATCTCGTCCAAGGGCGCGGCAGGGGTGACCGGCGCGGGCTTCATCACGCTCGCCGCGACACTCTCAATCGTGCCGTCAGTGCCGGTCGCGGGCATGGCGCTGATCCTGGGCATCGATCGCTTCATGAGCGAGTGCCGCAGCCTCACCAATTTCATCGGCAACGCGGTCGCGACGGTCGTCGTCGCGCGCTGGGACAACGCGCTCGACAAGGATGCGCTCGACCGCGCGCTGTCGGGTGCCGCGCCCATGGGGCCGATACGCCCGGCGGCGGAAACCGATCCGGATTGATCGAAAACGACGGGCGCAGGCGGACGACGAAGCCGCCGCCCGGAACAGGGAGAGAAGACCATGACCAACCGCATCAGGCTCCGCACACTCGCGGCCGGAACCGCGCTCGCCACGCTGGCAATCGCGCTTCCGGCACAGGCGCAGGACACGCTACCCGCGAACCCAGCGACCGAAGAGGCCGCGCCCGAGGTCGTAGTCGTCGGGACCCAGATCAAGGGCAAGGACATCACCACCGCCCTTCCCGTCACCGTGGTCGATCGCGCGCAAATCGACGCGACCGGCGCGCTGTCGGGCGATGACCTGATCCGGTCGATCCCGCAGGCGGGCGACGTCACCTTCAACGAAGCCAACAACCCGCAGACCAGCAACGCGGCGCGTGGCGACGTCAATTCGATCAACCTGCGCAATCTGGGCGTCGGCAACACGCTCGTCCTGCTCAACGGTCGCCGCATGGTCAGCCATCCCACCAGCCAGGCGGGGGACGGCAACGTGCCCGTGCTCGGCTACAACTCCAACGCGCTGCCCGTCGCGGGGATCGAGCGGCTGGAGATCCTGCGCGATGGCGCCGCCGCCATTTACGGCGCGGACGCAGTCGCCGGCGTGGTCAACACCGTCACCCGGGGTGATTTCGACGGCGCGCGGCTCGATCTGCGCTATGGCTATGCCGAAGGGACGCACCGCAAGGAGTTCGAGGGCACCGGGCTGATCGGACATAATTTCGCCGGTGGTCGCGGCAACTTCTCGCTGTTCGTCAACTATGTCCGCCGCACCGCGCAGCTGGCGGAAGACCAGCCCTATACCGCGACCGACAACCTCTTGTCCTTCTTCGCCAATGACCCCGCCTATGCCGGAAACCTCGCGGCGGACGGCCGCGCGACGCAAAGCCCCTGGGCCAACCTCGCCGTGGTCGGTGGCCCCGGCACGATCCGCCGCAGCCCGGGCAATCAGGCGCTGACTTCTTCCGCCGGTGCATTCCACACCCAGTCATCGCTCAACCCCGGTTGCGCGGTCACGATCAACAGCAACGTCTGCTACGGCACCGGCACCCGCGCGACCGCATCGACGCTGCGCAGCGAGCGGTTCGACACGCGCCCCGGCACCACGGTGACACCGTCGTTCGACCGCTACAACGCGTTCTTCACCGGCCGCTACGAGGTCAGCGACGCGGTCGAGCTGTATACCGAGCTTGGCTATTACCTCGCCGACACCCAGCGCATTCAGCCGCCCACGATCAACCTCAACGCGATCGTCATTCCCGCGAGCAACTATTGGAACCCGTTCGGCCCGGTCACCTTCGCCAATGGCCAGACCAACCCCAACCGCATCGCCGGGCTGACCAACGTCCCCGCTGCCGGCCTTCCCGTGCGCCTGACCACCTATCGCTTCGTCGATGCGGGAAACCAGGTCGTGGATGTCGAAAACTGGCAGTCGCGCTTCCTGCTCGGCGCGCGCGGCAAGATCGGCAGCTTCGACTATGACACCGGCATCCTCTATTCGGAGGCGCAGGCGCGCGACAGCTCCAACGCGATCGACATGACCGCACTCCAGCGCAACCTCGCGCTCTCAACCCCCGACGCGTACAACCCGTTCAGCGGTGGCTGTTCGGCCACCCCGTCGCTCGGCGACTGTTCGCCGGCGAGCCAGGCGACGATCGACGCGATCAGCTTCAACCTCGTCCGCAAGTCCAAGACGACCCTGCTGCTCGGCGACTTCAAACTGTCCAATTCCAGCCTGTTCGACCTGCCCGGCGGCGGCGTCGGCATCGCATTCGGTGTAGAGGGTCGGCGCGAAACGCAGCAGGACATTCGCGATCCCAACCTCAACGGCCAGATCACCTTCACCGACATGGTGACGGGCGAGACCAACCTGTCCAACGTCGCCGCGGTCAGCCCGACTCCGTCGGTGTTCGGCAGCCGCACCGTCCTGTCGGCCTATGCCGAACTCGCCGTGCCGCTGGTGTCGCCCGAAATGGACGTACCGCTGGTCCACCGCCTCGACCTGCAGATCGCGGGCCGGGCCGAAGAATATTCGGACTTCGGAAGCGTCGCCAAGCCCAAGGTCGCGGCGGCGTGGGACATTGTCGATGGCCTGCGCCTGCGCGGGTCGTGGTCGCAGGGCTTCCGCGCTCCGAACCTGGAGCAGACCAAGACGGTCGCCTATTCGCGGCTTAACTCCAACACTGATTACTACCGGTGCGAGGCGGACCTGCGCGCCGCACGGATCGCCAACTTCTCGGCGTGCAGCCGCGGCATCAGCTATTCGATCTTCATCAGCGGCAACCCCGATCTGCAGCCGGAAGAAAGCACCAACTGGACCGTCGGCACGGTGATCGAGCCCAAGTTCATCCCCAGCCGCCTCGGCCGCCTGACCCTGACCGCCGATTTCTGGTCGATCCAGCAGACCGGCATCGTCGGCCAGTTCGGCGCACAGAATGCGCTGGTGCTCGACTATCTCCTGCGCCTGCAGGGGTCGAGCAACCCGAACGTGATCCGCTCCGCCCCCACCGCCGACGACACGCCGGTGTTCACCGGCACCGGACTGGCTCCGGTCGGAGCGGTCACGCGGATCAACGACCAGTTCGTCAACCTGCTGCCGCAGACGGTGCAGGGTGTCGATCTGGCAGTACTCTACAATGTCCGCACCGACATCGGCCGGTTCGACGTCGCGTTCAACGCCGCGCGGCTGACCAAATTCTCACGCGAGACGCCGCCGGCGGTGCAGGCATTGTTCGACGCGCGCGCAGCGGGTCAGATCAACGCCGCGACCCCGCTGACCGACGCCAGCGACCTGATCGAGCAGCGCGGACGGCCCAAGTGGCGCGTCACTGGATCGCTGACCTGGAGCCACAAGGGCTTCCAGATCGGCGCATTCGGTAATTACATCGGCACCGTGTACGACACCAACTTCCTCGACACGGCCGGCAACCCGTACAAGGTGGAGGGCAAGGCGTTCTTCAACCTCTATGGGCAGTATCGCATCCGCAAGGGGCCGCTGGAGGACACGCGCTTCCGCATCGGCGCGCGCAATGTGTTCGACACCCAGCCCCCGATCACCGCCGATGGCTATCTGGGGTCGCTCTACGTCCCCTATGGCCGCTACCTCTATGCCTCGATCGGGAAGACGTTCTGATGCGTTGGGTCGCCGCCCTCGTCCTGCTCTTCGTCGCAGCCCCGGCCTCGGCGCGGAGCGAGGTGATCAACCTCTGGCCCGGCGCCATGCCGGGCAGCGGCACCGCCACCGGGCCGGAGAAGATCGGCAGCGAGGGGGCGGCGGCCGGATCTGTATCGAACGTCACGGTACCGCGCATGGTGGTTGTGCGGCCAAAGAAGCCCAATGGCGCGGCGGTGCTGGTGATCGGCGGCGGCGGCTATTTCCGCATCCAGATCGGCAGCGCCGCGATGCCGACCGCGCAATGGCTGGCGCAGCGCGGGGTGACCGCGTTCGTACTCTATTACCGCCTGCCCGGCGATGGCTGGAGCTCGGAGGTTCCGTTTCAGGACGGGCAGCGCGCGATGCGGCTGCTGCGCGGCAACTGGAAGACGCTGGGGATCGACCCCAAAAGGATCGGGGTGATCGGCTTTTCGGCGGGCGGGCACCTCGCGGGCACGCTCGCGACGCGCGGCGCGCATGATTTCTACCCGCCAACCGACGCAGTGGACACGGTGAGCGCGGTGCCGGACTTTGCCGGTCTGATCTATCCGGTGATCTCGATGCGCGCGCCGATCGATACGACGCGCACCGCCCGCTATGTCAGCAAGCTGCCAGACTGGCGCGATGCCTATTCGGTCGAGGCACAGGTGACCGGCGCGACCCCGCCGATCTTCCTCGCCCACGCCTATGACGACCCCACCGCCGATGTCGCGCACAGCCTTCGCCTCGCAGCGGCGATGCAAGCGGCGAAACGCCCGGTCGAGATGCATCTGTTCCAGCGTGGCGGCCATAGCTGGGGTCTCGGCAAGCCCGGCGATCCGGTCGCGGCATGGCCCCGTCTGTTTTCAAGCTGGGCGCGGGCGAATGGCTGGCTACCCGCGCGAAAAGCGGCTGAAGCTGCCGACTGAACCGTCATCTACGACAAAAGTCGGACTGACCTGTCGCGCCCGATGCGCTAACGCGGGAAGCAAACGCGTGGCGTAGACAGGAGAGTGACATGGCCCAGACGATCTTCCCGGTACCCGAGCAATGGGCGTCGAGCGCGCTGGTCGATGCGGACGGCTATGACGCGATGTATCGCCGCTCGGTCGAGGATCCCGAGGGTTTCTGGCGTGAGGCGGCGCAGCGGATCGACTGGATCACGCCGTTCACCCGGGTCAAGGAAACCAGCTTCAATGAGGCTGATTTCGGCATCGCCTGGTTCGCCGACGGCACGCTCAACATCAGCGCCAATGCGCTCGACCGGCACCTCGCCGAGCGCGGCGACGCGACCGCGATCCTGTGGGAACCGGACAGCCCCGAAGAGGCCCACCGCGTCATCACTTATCGCGAACTCCACGCCGATGTCTGTCGCTTCGCCAATCTGCTCAAGGCGCAGGGGGTCAAGCGCGGCGAGCGGGTCACCCTGTATCTGCCGATGGTGCCCGAGGCCGCGGTGGCGATGCTCGCCTGCGCGCGGATCGGCGCGATCCATTCGATCGTGTTTGCGGGCTTCTCCCCCGACGCGCTCGCCGGGCGCATCCAGGATTGCGACAGCCGCATCGTCCTCACCGCCGACGAAGGGCTGCGCGGCGGCAAGCGCATCCCGCTCAAGGCCAATGTCGATGCCGCGCTCGCGCGCTGCCCCGGGGTCGAGCACGTTATCATGCTCCGCCGCACCGGCGCCGATGTGCCAATGGTCGCGGGCCGCGACATCGACTGGGCGGAGGCTGCCAGCCAGTCCGCCGCCTGCCGGCCCGAAGCGATGGGCGCGGAGGACCCGCTGTTCATCCTCTACACGTCAGGCTCGACGGGCAAGCCCAAGGGCGTGCTCCACACCACCGGCGGCTATGCGGTGTGGACGTCGATGACGCACGAATATGTGTTCGATTACCGCCCCGGCCAGATCTACTGGTGCGCCGCCGATATCGGCTGGGTCACCGGGCACAGCTATGTCGTCTACGGCCCGCTGATGAACGGCGCGACGAGCGTGATGTTCGAAGGCGTGCCCAATTTTCCCGACCACAGCCGCTTCTGGCAGGTGGTCGACAAGTTCGGGGTCGAGATCTTCTACGCCGCCCCCACGGCATTGCGCGCATTGATGCGCGAGGGGGACGAGTGGGTGAAGCGCACCAGCCGCAGCAGCCTGCGCCTGCTCGGCAGCGTCGGCGAGCCGATCAATCCCGAGGCATGGGAATGGTATCACCGCGTGGTCGGCGAACGCCGCTGCCCGATCGTCGACACCTGGTGGCAGACTGAGACCGGCGGCGCGATGATCACCCCCCTGCCCGGTGCCACCGCGCTGAAGCCGGGTTCGGCGACCAAGCCGTTCTTCGGTGTTCAACCCGCACTGCTCGACAATGACGGCAAGCTGATCGAGGGCGCGGGCGATGGCTGCCTCGTCATCACCGACAGCTGGCCCGGCCAGATGCGCACCGTGTGGGGCGATCACGACCGCTTCTTCCAGACCTATTTCAGCACGTTCAATGGCTACTATTTCACCGGCGATGGCTGCCGCCGCGACGAAGACGGCTATTACTGGATCACCGGTCGCATCGATGATGTCATCAACGTCTCAGGCCACCGCATGGGCACCGCCGAGATCGAGAGCGCGCTCGTCGCCCACCACAAGGTCGCCGAAGCCGCAGTGGTCGGCATGCCGCACGACATCAAGGGCCAGGGCATCTACGCCTTCGTCACCACCAATGCCGAGGTCGAACCCGACGCCGCGCTGCGCGCCGAGCTGATCAAATGGGTGCGCCAGGAAATCGGGCCGATCGCGACCCCCGACGTGATCCAGTTCGCCCCGGCGCTCCCGAAAACGCGCTCCGGCAAGATCATGCGCCGCATCCTGCGCAAGATCGGCGAGAATGACGTCAGCAACCTTGGCGACACCTCGACGCTGGCCGATCCTTCGGTGGTCGATCATCTGCTCGCCAACCGCCCGCAGTTGGTCAGCGGCTAGAGCGGCAGCCCGACATAATTCTCGGCAATCGCGGTCTGCATCGCGGTCGAGCTGGCAACATAGTCCAGCTCGGCCGCCTGCATCCGGTGCTCGAATGCGCCGTCTTCGGGAAAACGGTGCATCAACTTGGTCAGATACCAGCTGAACCGCTCCGCCTTCCAGATCCGCGCCAGCGCCCGCGCCTGATAGCCATCCAGCCCCGCGGCATCTCCCTGCTTCACCGCGCCGACCAGCGCATCGCACAGATAAGCGACGTCCGACGCGGCGAGGTTCAGCTCCTTCGCGCCCGTCGGCGGCACGATATGCGCGCTGTCCCCGGCCAGGAACAGCCGCCCATGCCGCATCGTCTCGAACACGTAAGACCGCAGCGGCGCGATCGACATCTCCAGCGCCGGGCCGCGCGTCACCTTATGGTCGCTGATCGGGTCGAACCGCGCGGCGAGTTCGTCCCACAAGCGATCCTCGGTCCAGTCCTCGACGCGGTCGGTCAGCGGCACCTGGATATAATAGCGGCTGCGCGTCTTCGACCGCATCGAAGCCAGCGCAAAGCCGCGCTGCCCATTGGCATAGATCAGCTCGTCATGGCAGGGCGGCACATCGGCAAGGATGCCCAGCCAGCCGAACGGATAGACCCGCTCGAACTCGCGCACCGCATGCGCCGGGATCGCCTTGCGCGACGGGCCATGAAAGCCATCGCAACCGGCAATGTAAACGCAGTCGATCCGCCGCGTCTCGCCGTCCTTTACATAAGTCACGAACGGCGCATCGCCCTCGATCTCGTGCAGCGCGACGTCGCCCGCGTCATAGATGACCTCCAGCCCCCGCTCCGGCGCCGCGTCCATCAGGTCGCGGGTCAGCTCGGTCTGGCCATAGACCATCACATTGCGCCCGGTCAGCGCGGCGATATCGATGCGGATCAGGCGGTCGTCGGTGGCGAGGTTGAACCCCGCTTCGACCAACCCCACCCGCTTCATCCGCGCATCGAGGCCGAGCCGGGTCATCAGATCGGTCATCACCGTCTCCAGCACCCCCGCCCGGATCCGGCCGAGAACATAATCGGGCGACGCGCGCTCGACAACGACGCACTCCACCCCCGCCTGGCGCAAGAGATGGCCGAGCAACAGGCCCGAAGGCCCTGCCCCGATGATCGCAACCTGGGTCTTCATAACTCGGTTCCCCAACCCCGCTCAGGCTGAGCTTGTCGAAGCCCTGTTCTTCTTTCGGCATCGCGATCAGAAGAACTGCCCTTCGACAAGCTCAGGGCGAACGGGTGATATGATTGAACTTCAGCCCGCCGCGTTCAGCTGTTGCTCGAGCTGGTGCAGCACGCGGTAACAGGGCAGCACCTGCGCCACGCTCGCGTTCGGCTCACGCCCCTCGCGGATCGCGGCGACGAACTCCCGGTCCTGCAACTCGATCCCGTTGTTCGACACCGCGACGCCCGACAGATCGACCGGCTCCTCGCGCCCGGTCACCAGATCGTCGTAGCGCGCGATCCAGGTGCCGTTGTCGCAGATGTAGCGGAAGAAGGTGCCGAGCGGCCCGTCATTGTTGAACGACAGGCTGAGCGTACAGATCGCGCCACTTGCCGCCTTGAGCTGGATCGACATGTCCATCGCGATGCCCAGCTCGGGATGCATCGGCCCCTGCACCGCATTGGCCTGCACGATCGGCCCCGCCTGATAGGCGAACAGGTCGACCGTGTGCGCGGCATGATGCCACAGCAGATGATCGGTCCAGCTGCGCGCCTCGCCCTTCGCGTTCATGTTCTGGCGGCGGAAGAAATAGGTCTGCACCTCCATCTGCTGCACGTTCAGCTCGCCCGCCGCGATCTTGCGGTGCAGATATTGATGGCTCGGGTTGAAGCGCCGCGTGTGGCCGACCATCGCGGTCAGCCCGGTCTCCTGCGCCTTGGCCAGCACCGCCTCGCCATCGGCCAGGCTGTCACACAGCGGGATTTCGACCTGCACGTGCTTGCCCGCCTCCATGCACTGGATCGCCTGTGCGGCGTGCATCTGGGTCGGGGTGCACAGGATCACCGCGTCGAGACCCGGCTGCTCCAGCGCCTCGGCCAATTCGGTGGTCGCATGCGGAATGCCGTACTTGTCGGCTACCGCCTGGGTCGGTTCGAGCCGGCGACCGACGACGGAGATAACCTCGACCCCGTCGATGTTCTTGAGGCCGTCGAGATGCTTTTCGCCGAATGCCCCGGCGCCTGCGAGTGCGATTTTCATGTTTCGCTCCAGTCAATTCGTCACCCCAGCGAACGCTGGGGTCTCATAAGGTTTTCCGATCCCGTCCGAGACCCCAGCTTGCGCTGGGGTGACGGGTCAGGCCGCAAACCCGCTCCCGGCCATATCCAGCCCCTCGCCATTATCGGGCCGCAGGACCAGATGCCCAATCGCGGTGTTGCTGCACGGCACATGATAATGCCGATGCAGCGCGGCGGTGCGCTTGCCCAGCGCGCCGCGCATGATCAGCCACATCACCCTCTCGATCCCCTCGGACCCGGTCTCGCGCAGATATTCGATGTGCGGGATGCGGCGCAGGTGATCGCTCTCGCCGATCAGCCCGTCGAGGAACATATTGTCCCACTCGCGATTGATCAGGCCGGCGCGAGGCCCCTGCAGCTGGTGGCTCATGCCGCCAGTGCCCCACACCTGAACGTTCAGATCCTCGGGGAAGCTCGCCACGGCGCGCGCAATCGCCTCACCCAGCGCCCAGCAGCGATTGCCCGATGGCGGCGGATAGGTGACGACGTTGACCGCCAGCGGGATCACCTTGCACGGCCAGGCATCGGGCGTGCCGAACATCATGCTTAACGGGACGGTCAGGCCGTGATCGACCTGCATCTCGTTGATGATCGTCATGTCGAATTCGTCGAGGATCAGGCTCTGCGCGATGTGCCAGGCCAGGTCGGGATGCCCCTCCATGTCCGGAACCTTGCGCGGCCCCCAGCCTTCGTCGGCCGGTTTGTAGCGCTCGCCGCAACCGATCGCGAAGGTCGGGATGATCTTCATGTCGAACGCCGACGCGTGATCATTGTAGACCAGGATCACGACATCGGGCTTCTCCGCCTTCTCCCATTCGCGCGTCCAGTCATAACCGGCAAAGATCGGGCCGAAATAATCGTCTCGATCCTTGCCCTGATCGACGGCAACGCCAAGCAAGGGCACGTGGCTCGATGCGACGCCTGCGGTAATCCGTGCCATGGTTATTTACCTTCCTTGATCGAGCGGACGCCTTCGGGCGAACGCCCGCCGCGCATCATCATCTCGCGATATTCGGGGAAGCTCATGTCGGTCATCGTGCTGACCGCCTCGGCAAAGGCGATGCCGTCGGTCGAGAAGAGCTTGGCGAGGAAATAGACATTGCCGCCCAGGTCGAGGCACTTGTTGTAATCGCGGGCGAGCAGCGCCTGTTTCATCTCTTCGGAGAGCGGCCATTCGTCGAGATAGGCGCGTTCGTCGGCCTTGAAGCGTTCGCGGTTCTCAGCCTTCATCAGGCTCATCGCGAACTGGTTCATATGGTACCCGGCGCGCGCGCGCTTGGCGGTGAACACGCGGGTGCCGGGAATGTCCTCAAACTCGGCGAGATAGGCGTGGATGTCGGTGTGGTCGGTCACAGGCCGCGCTCCTTCAGCTTGACGTCGAGGCGGGGAAAGACACGGCGGGCATTGCCGGAAAAGATCGCGGCACGCTCGGCATCGCTGATATCCAGCGCGTCGACATAGCGCTTGGTGTCGTCGAAATAATGGCCGGTGGTGGGATCGATCCCGCGCACCGCACCGACCATCTCCGACCCGAACAGGATGTTCTTGTTGTCGATTACGTCGGCCAGCAGGTCCACACCTGGCTGGTGATAGACGCAGGTGTCGAAGAAGATGTTGTTCATCAGATGCGTGTCGAGCGCCGGTTTCTTGAGCATGTCGGCAAGGCCGCGATAGCGCCCCCAATGATACGGCACAGCGCCGCCACCATGCGGGATGATGAAGCGCAACGTCGGGAAGTCGGCGAACAGAACGCCCTCGAGCAACTGCATGAACGCCACCGTGTCGGCCGCGATGTAATAGCCGCCGGTCGCATGCATCGCCGGGTTACAGCTGCCCGACACATGGATCATCGCCGGAACGTCCAGCTCGACCATCTTCTCGTAGAAGGGGTACCAATAGCGGTCGGTCAGCGGCGGATGGGTGAAATGCCCGCCGCCCGGATCGGGGTTGAGGTTGCAGCCGATAAAGCCAAGCTCGGTCACGCACCGCTCCAGCTCGGCGATGCTCGCGCTCATATCGGCCTTGGGCGATTGCGGCAGCATGCACACGCCGACGAACGTCTCGGGGAACAGGCCGACGACACGCGCGATCAGGTCGTTGCACCGGCGCGCCCATTCGACCGCGACCGCCTCGTCCCCGACATGCGGGGCCATTGCCGACGCGCGGGGGGAAAAGATGGTGAGGTCCGCCCCGCGCTCCTTGATCAGGCGCAGCTGGTTCGCCTCGATCGTCTCGCGGATCTCGGCGTCGCTGATCTGCGGATAAGGCGGGCACGGCGTCCCCGCCTTGAACGCCGCTTTCTGCTCCTCGCGCCAGGCGTCATGCGCCTTGGGCAGGACGGTGTAATGGCCGTGGCAGTCGATGATCACGCGGCTTGGTCCTCTTCCCTTGTTTCGATCGCGGCGAGTTTCGCCGTCAGCCCGTCGGGCGGCGTGATGCCGAGCGCGCCCATCTCCCGCTGCCGCTGATTCGTGCCGCGCGTCATCGCCGGATCGACGCCGAGATCGCTCAGCGTCTTCGCGACCTCCTCCATCTCGGCGGCGCGGCGGGTGCCGTGCGCGAGCATGCGGTCGAGATTATAGTCGGCGCGCTCCGCCCAGCCCTGTTCCTTCCAGCTCGCATCGAGCGAGGCGAGCACCGCCTCACGCACCCCGGCGCGCTCCCCGGCCAGCACGCATTCGGCGGTCAGCGCCTCCAGCCCCTTGATCATCACCGACCGGATCATCTTGATCGCCGACGCGTCGCCCACCATCGGACCCGCGATCGAAACCTTGGTAAAGCCATAAGCACGCAGTGCCTCTACCGCAGGCTCCGCATGTGGACCGGCGACGAGCAGCGGCACCGAAAGCCGCGCGGGCAACACCGGGGCCATCACCGCAACATCGACATAACGCCCGCCCGCCGCCTCGATTGCCTGCGCCGCTTCCCGCTTGGTGCCGGGCGCGACGCTGTTCATGTCGAGCCACAAGGCTCCCTGTCGCAGCAACGGCGCACAACGCTGCGCGGCGGCGAGCGCCTGGTCGGCGGTAACGAGGCACAGGACCAGATCGGCATGGGCCAGCGCGCCTGCCGGGGTTGCGGACCAGCGCACATCGGCGCGTTCGAACTCGGCGATCTTGTCTAGACGTGTGTGTACATTCTCGGTCGCGATGTCGAATGCCGCGACGCCGGGTTGGGCGAACGCCTGGCCTGCTTCGCCAAATCCCACAAGAGA
Organism: Sphingomonas bacterium; assembly: GCA_030149245.1. GTDB lineage: Bacteria > Pseudomonadota > Alphaproteobacteria > Sphingomonadales > Sphingomonadaceae > Sphingomonas. The sequence goes on along the minus strand of JASBRX010000056.1, from coordinate 54,177 downwards.
TGTCACACCGATCATGGGGTCTATGAAGCGTTGTTCCGCGACATGTTCTAATCGGATTGCTTTGGGGGTTATCCGTTTTTCTGAAGTCTAGTTTCTTTCGATGCGCGGTGGAGGAGGTCGATGAAGCGTGCCTGGCTGGCGGTGGGGCGCCAGCCTGCGCGGGTGCTGATGCCGATGGTGCGCACCGCGCCGGGGAGTTGCGGGCCGATGCGTTCGAGCATCCCCGCCCCGACCTCCAGCGCGACCTGGTCGGGGGAGAGCAGGGTCAGCAGGTCGCTCTGCACCAGCAGGCCGCGGATCACCATGACCGAGCCGCATTCGATCGGCACGGGAGGCAGCGCGCGCCCGGCGAACAGCGCTTCCCAATGCGCGCGCAGCGGGGTGCCGACCGGGCCGACCACCCAGGATTGCGCGGCGAGCGTGTCGAGATCGACCGCCCCCTGCGCCAGCGGATGCCCGCGCCGCCCGAAGATCGCGAGGCGATCGGTGAATAGCGGCACCTGTTCGACGCCGGGCGGACAGTCGTCGCGCAGCGCGCCGACCATGATGTCGATGATGCCGTCGAGCAGCGGATCGACGAGCTCGCGCCACGATCCCTCGACCACATCCACGACGGTGCGCGGCTCTTCGCGCAGGAATTGCGCAAGGCTGTGTGGGAGCAGCAACGCGCGGCTGAGCGGCATGGCGCCGATCGCGATCCGCCCGCCCTGCCCCTCGTCGCCGCGCGCTTCGGCAATCCCCGCCGCGATCTCGCTGGCAGCCAGGCGCACCCCGCGCGCCAGCGTGCGGCCTGCGGGCGTCAGCGCCATCCCCCGCCCGCGCCGCTCGGCGAGCGGGGTGGCGCAGACCTGTTCGAGCTCGCGCACCGAACGGTGGACGGCAGGCTGCGACATCCCGCTCGCCGCCGCCGCTCCGGCAAAGCCCTGCGCATCGGCGAAGTGCAAAAATGCGTCGAGCTGGGTCGCGGTCATCAGCAGCTCGGGCCGCGCAAAGCCGCGCGTTCCGCCGCGTGCCGAACGGCGGGTTGCGGCTGCGAGCTGGTCGAACGCGCGCTCGACCCGCTCAGCCAGCGCGGTGCCCGCAGCGCTGGGTGTGACCCCGTCCGAATGCCGGTCGAACAGCGTGACGCCAAGCTGCTTCTCCAGCTTGGCCAACCCCTGCGTCAGTGCGGGCTGCGACAGCCCCGCCGCTTCCGCCGCACGGTTGAGGCTGCCCTGCGCGATCACTTGCCCAAGCGCGCGCAGGTGACGAAGATTGAGCTCGAACGGACGGATCATGCCGCCAACATATCCGAAAATCTTATTACATAAACGGAATTCATATTATGGCGTGTTGGAGATAGGCGGTCATGAAAAGCGAACATAGTCGCGGGCCGAAATGCGCATTTGTTCAAAAAAGCGAACATGTCGCGCAACAAGGCTGCATCGGCCCAAAGGCGGGTTCGACATTCCGCACCGGAGAAGACAATGAGTGCACGCGTCGTCCAGAATATCCAGCGCACCCCGATGGACATCGTCGATGGCCTTGCCCAGGCCGGCGTTGCAACTGTGCATGAGGCGCAGGGGCGCATCGGCCTGCTCGCCCATTATATGCGCCCGATCTATGCCGGAGCGCGGATCGCCGGGAATGCGGTCACCATCTCCTCGCCGCCGGGTGACAATTGGATGGTGCATGTCGCGATCGAGCAGTTGAAGGAGGGCGATATCCTCGTCCTCGCGCCCACCTCCCCGTGCGTCGATGGCTATTTCGGCGATCTGCTGGCGACCAGCGCGATGGCGCGCGGGTGCCGGGGGCTGGTGATCGACGCGGGCGTGCGCGATGTGCGCGACCTGACACAGATGGGCTTTCCGGTGTGGTCCAAGGCGGTGTTCGCGCAGGGGACGGTCAAGAATACGCTCGGGTCGGTCAATGTGCCGATCGTGTGTGCTGGGGCGGCGATCGAGCCGGGTGATGTGATCGTTGCCGATGATGACGGGGTATGCGTGGTCAAGCGCGGCGATGCTGCCACCGTGCTGGAGGCTGCGCGCAAGCGTGAGGCGGCGGAAGAGGCCAAGCGGGTTCGGCTGGCGGCGGGCGAACTGGGACTTGATATCTACGACATGCGGCCTCGGCTGAAGGAGATGGGGTTGCGGTATGAGTGACGCGATCAAGCCCCTCCCCTTCAGGGGAGGGGTTGGGGGTGGGGCATCTCAGTCTCACCGAGACCGATGGCCCGTGTGGATAGGCCCCACCCCAACCCCTCCCCTGAAGGGGAGGGGCTTATGAGTGGCGTCCGCTGCATGTGGATGCGGGGCGGGACGTCGAAGGGGGGGTATTTCCTTGCCGACGACCTGCCCAGCGACACCGCCGCGCGCGATGCCTTCCTGCTGCGGGTGATGGGGTCGCCCGATCCGCGGCAAATCGACGGGATGGGCGGCGCGGATCCACTGACGAGCAAGGTCGCAGTGGTGCGCAAGTCCGCCCGCGCTGGCGTCGACGTCGATTACCTGTTCCTGCAGGTGTTCGTCGATCAGGCGATCGTCACCGATGCGCAGAATTGCGGGAACATCCTCGCGGGCATCGGGCCGTTCGCGATCGAGCGGGGGCTGGTCGCGGCGCAGGATGGCGAGACGCGGGTTGCGATCTTCATGGAGAATACCGGGCAGGTCGCGGTGGCGACGGTGCAGACACCGGACGGCGTGGTGCGGTACGATGGCGATGCCAGCATCAGCGGCGTTCCCGGCACCGCGGCCCCCATCCCCCTCGCCTTTCGCGACACCGCGGGATCGAGCTGCGGCGCGCTCTTGCCGACGGGTAACGGCGTCGACGAGATCGACGGCGTCAAGGTCACGCTGATCGACAATGGCATGCCGTGCGTGGTGATCGCTGCCACCGATGTCGGCGTTACCGGCTATGAGGATCGCGACACGCTCGACGCTGACGACGCGATGAAGGCCAAGGTCGAGGCGATCCGGTTGAAGGCGGGGCCGTTGATGAACCTGGGCGATGTGAGCGACAAGTCGGTGCCCAAGATGATGCTGATCGCCGCGCCGCGCGACGGTGGCGCGATCGCCGTGCGGTCGCTGATCCCGCACCGTGTGCATGCATCGATCGGGGTGCTCGGCGCGGTGAGCGTGGCGACGGCGTGTCTGATCGAGGGATCGCCTGCGGCTGCGCTGGCGGTAGTGCCGGAGGGGCGGTCGCTGACCCTGGGGGTCGAGCATCCGACCGGGGTGACCGAATGCGTGGTGACGCTGGATGAGGCTGGTGCGCCGGTCGAGGCCGGGATGCTGCGGACGGCGCGGAAGTTGATGGATGGGGAAGTCTTCGCATGAGCACCACCGACGCAGACGGCCGTGTCCGCAGCTGGGCGCTGACGCCCTCTAAGCCGCGCTTTACCCCGCCGCCGGGGGCTGTGGACGCGCATTGCCATGTGTTCGGGCCTCAGGCGCCATTCCCGTTCAGCCCGAAAGCCAAATATTTGCCGCAGGATGCCGGACCGGACGCGCTGTTCGCGCTGCGCGAGCGGCTGGGCTTTGCGCGCAACGTGATCGTGCAGGCGAGTTGTCACGGGACCGACAATGCCGCGACGCTGAACGGTATCGCGGTATCGAACGGCACGTGCCGCGGGGTCGCGGTGGTCGATCCGGCGATCAGCGACGCCGAGCTGGACGCGCTGCATGCAGGCGGCATTCGCGGGGTGCGGTTCAACTTTTTGAAGCGGCTGGTAGACGATGCGCCGAAGGACAAGTTCCTCGATGTGGCGCAGCGGATCGCGCGGCTGAACTGGCACGTCGTGGTCTATTTCGAGGCGGATATTCTTGAGGAAATGAAGCCGTTCCTCGCCGCGATCCCGGTGCCGATCGTGATCGACCATATGGGCCGGCCGGATGTGCGGCAGGGGCCGGAAGGCGCGGACATGAAGGCGTTTCGCGCGCTGCTCGATAGTCGCGCCGACATCTGGACCAAGGTCACCTGCCCCGACCGGCTCGACCCTGCGGGGCCGCCCTATGCCGATTTCGTAGCGGCGGTGCGGCCATTGGTCGAAGCCTATCCCGATCGCGTGCTGTGGGGCACCGACTGGCCGCATCCGAATATGGAGAGCGTGCTGCCCGATGATGGCGCGCTGGTTGATGTGATCCCCGAAATCGCGCCGACTGCGGCGTTGCAGCACAAGCTGCTCGTCGCCAATCCGATGCGGTTGTACTGGCCCGAGGAAGGCTGACCGGCGCGTTCGCCGCAGAGGGGAGACCTCGCCGAACGCGATCGTGAGCAAGCAATTTCTCCCCTGCGCAGCAGGGGAGGTGGCAGCACGAAGTGCTGACGGAGGGGCCGCCACTGCAAGCGGCGGAATTTTGCCGAGCTGTTCACGGCTGTCTGCGCAGCCGCCCCTCCACCACCGCCTTTGGCGGCGGTCCCCCTCCCCCAGCAAGCTGGGGGAGGAATCGGACGATCACCCCCAAACGTCCTTCGCCACATCGATCACCAGGCGCATCTTTGCCGCCTGCTGCTCGACCTCGATGTCGTTGCCGTGGACGGTCGAGGAGAAACCGCATTGCGGCGACAGTGCGAGCTGGTCGAGCGGGGCGAATTGCGCGGCTTCTTCGATGCGGCGCTTGATGTCGTCCTTTGCCTCCAGCTCGCCGAGCTTGGTGGTGACGAGGCCGAGCACCACGGTCTTGCCCTTGGGCAGATGCCGCAGCGGCGCGAAGTCGCCCGAGCGGGGATCGTCATATTCGAGGAAATAGCCGTCGATCTTCAGCTCGTTGAACAGCACTTCGGCGACCGGCTCGTACCCGCCTTCGGCCGCCCAGCTCGAGCGGAAATTACCGCGGCACAGATGAACGCAGACGATCATGTCGTCGGGCTTGTCGCGGATCGAATCGTTGATGATGCGGGCGTAGAGGCGCGGCAGCTCGTCCGGGTCCATGCCGCGCTTGCGGGCGTTCTCGCGCTGGGTGTCGTCGCACAGGTACGCGAGGTTGGTGTCGTCGAGCTGGAGGTAGCGGCAGCCGGCGTCGGCGAGGCTGGCGATCTCGGCACGATAGGCGGCGGCGAGGTCGGTGTAGAAGTCCTCAAGGTCGGGATAGGCGGAGGCGTCGATCGCGTCGCGGCCACCGCGAAAGTGCAGCATGGTCGGCGAGGGGATCGTCACCTTGGGCGTGCGGCTGGTGCAGCTGGCGAGAAAATCATAATCGGCGCGCTGGATGTCCTTGGCATGGCCGATCTTGCCGGTGATCTTCATCACCGGCGGGGCATATTCCAGCTCCTTGCCGCCATGCTGGTGGAACTTGACCTGGGTGCCGCCAGCCTCATCGACGCCGTCGAGCTGGAGCAGGAAATCGGTGTGGAAATAGGTGCGGCGGAACTCACCGTCGGTGATGCCTTCGAGGCCCAGATCCTCCTGGAACTTCACCACGCCGCGAATCGCTTCGTCCTCGACGGCGCGCAGGGCGGCGGCGTCGATTTCACCCGCCTTGAACGCGGCACGGGCGTCGATCAGCGCCTTGGGGCGCAGGAAGCTGCCGACATGATCGGCGCGGAACGGGGGCGTGGGCATCCTGGGTCTCCTTGCGATATTTGTAAGTGTTGCATACGACATACCGCGCGTGAGGGCAGGATAGCAAGTGGAACGAGGCAAGCGTCGCGATCGCCCGATCCCGCTATCCGCAGCGACGTTCAGCCGCCGAGATAGACCGGGTTGGAGTAGAACCAGAGGTCCTGCCACGGGTCCTCGCCGGGCACGTCCGCTTCGGGCTCAGCCTGCTGCGTATTGGTGCCGCGCACGCGCAGATAGCCGGGACCTGGGGCGCGGAGACGGTGGCGGACCACCAGCATATCGCCCTCATGCTGCCAATCGCGGGCGGTGAACCGCTTGACCAGCCGTGCGGTAGGGTTGCGGTCATCGCCCGCTGCACTGGCACCGCCGAGGATCAAGTCGATATGGTCGACGCGCGGGACCGTCCCGCCGGCATTGGCGGAACGCGCCGGGCGGAAGCGGATCGTGACGCGCAGGTCTTCGCCCTTGCGCACCGCGAGCGTGCCGCCGATCGCCGCCGCGCGCGCCGGATTGCGGGTGCGGGCGACCTCCACGTCGAGTCCCTCGACCAGGCCGCCGGTCGCCACGAACACCCGTCCGGCGCGAAGGCCGTCGAGAATGTCGGCATGGTCGGGTGACGCATAGACCCAGGTCTTAGCATATTCGCCGGGCCAGAAATCCGCGCCGCCCGCGCTCCAATGGCCGTGCGAGTCGGACGTCGCGGTGATCGTCCAGCGGACGCCCTGGCCAAGCAGCGCGTCCCACGCCCCGCCCAGCACGGCGACCATCTGATCGAACCCGCCCAGTGTCGGAGAGCCGCCATACAGGCCGCGGCTGCCATGCGCCGCGTCACGCCCTGCCCCGGGTCGCGCGGCCTGGTGCCCCGGCGCGCCCTCCATGCCGATGGCGACGTGCGGGGCTGTTTGATACCATGTTCGGTATTCGGCCGGAGCGTGCAGACCCCATTGGCCCCGACCGGTCGCGGTGCGCGATGGATGGTTGGCGATCAGCAGCGGTGGCGCGGGCAGCTTTGCCATGTAGCGCAATGCCTGCAGCATCCGGTCCTTGGTGTTGCGGGCCGGATCATTGGGCCACACCTCGCGCTTGCCAAACTGCGCTTCGATGTCGCGCAGCGTGTCGCGCTCGCGCGGGTCGTGCGGCATGATCAGCGTGGCGTGCTCGCCGCCGGGGACGTCGAATTCCCAGCCGTAGAAGAGCAGCAGGTCCGGCACCGCCGCGCGCGCTGCAACAAGGTCGGGCCAGGCGCGGGCGTGGTTGAGCGCCGAATGGCCCGGCCCACCATGATCGGTCGAGACCATCCAGTCGAGGCCGAAGCGCCGCGCCATCTGGGCGTTCTGCAATATGGTGTGCGCCGAATCGCCGCCGATTTCCGGTTCGGGGGGACGATCGGGATGCGCGGGATCGGCGCGGTACCGCGCGCTGTAGATACTGTGCACATGATGGTCGCCGGCGAGCCAGCGCCGCCCGCCCTCCCCCTGTGCGATTGCCGGTGTCGCCGTCGCGATCAGGGTCAGGGCGAGGAGCGCGGTGCGGATCATGATGTCCTCAACGAACGGGGGCAAAACGCGCAAACGAGGGACCGCCGCATCGCGTGCGGCGATCCCCTGTTTGAAGCGCGCGCGATCAGAATTTTGCGCGGACGCCGAAATTGACCGTGCGGCCGAAGGTGTGGATTTCGGTAACCTCGCTGCGCGTGCCCGCGAACGATACCTGGCGCTGGTCGAGCAGGTTGACCACCTGACCGAACAGCTCGATCTCCGGCTTGATCCGATAGTTCACGCCCAGATCGACGATCCCGAAGCCCTTCTGATAATATGCGACGACATCCTCGGCCGTGGGCAATGAGGTGACCAGCGCACCGGCGTCGGTGATGTAATCGCTGCGATAGGTGTAGCTGACGTTGATCTCGAACGGCCCGCTCTCGAAGAACGGGGTGATCGAGTAGCTGACGTCCGACACGCCCTGAATGCCTGCGGTCTGCAGGCCGACCCCGGTGCGGTCGAGTTCGAGCTTGGTCGTCGCGAAGGTGGCCGTGGCGGTGACGCCGAGGCCGAAGCTCAGCTTGTTGGTATAGCCGAACTCGACGCCCGAAATCTTGGCCGACCCGACATTGGTTGGCGTGGCGACCAGGATGTCGACCGGCAATGTCGACCCGTCGCGGACCGCAAAGGCCAGCGTGCGGGTTTCGAAGTCCGACGCGACATAGTCGTCAATGTCCTTGTGGAACGCCGCGACCGTGAACGCGCCGAACTTGTCGAAATACCATTCGAACGAAGCGTCGAAATTCCATGCCGTATACGGACGCAGATTGGGATTTCCGGCGCTCGCCTGAAGGTTGAGCGTTGGATCGGCCAGCGCGGCGGCGCCCAGATTGTAGATGCTGGTGACCGTCACGCTGTTGGTGTTGATCGAGTTGCGCAGCTCGGACAGCGACGGTCGGGTCATCGTCTTGGCCACCGCCAGCCGCAGCTGGACATTATCGGTGAACTTCAGCGTCGCATTCGCGCTGGGCAGCCATTCGGCATAGCGTGCGCGCGTGGTCGTTGGCGTCACCGCCGTGGTGACGCCGCCCAAACCATTGGGAACCGGCGATACCGTCGTGCCGCGCACATCGGTGCGCGTTTCGACATAGCGCACACCCAGATTGCCGGTCACCGGCACGCCGCCCATGGTCGCTTCGAAATCGAGCCGGCCATAGCCCGCCAGGATCTCCTCGCCGATCCGGTAGGAATTCTGGAGATCGGCGGCGGTCGGCGCCAGATCATAGGCGCTGGGGTTCACGCCGTCGAATTCGGTGCCGAGCGTGTAATTCTGGTTGAACAGCCCCCAATCGACATTGGCCCAGGCCTGGCCATTGGCGATCGACTGGTCGAACGCGTTTCCCGGTACCGGATAGCTGATGAATGCATCGGTCCGCGTTGCGCCGGAACGCAGCACCGCATTGTTGCGGTCGCGGCGCTGATAGTCGCGATAGCGATCCGAATATTGCCCGCCAAAGCGCAGCTTGGTGAAGGTCAACCCGCCAAGTCCAAGGTCGAGATCGCGGGCGATGTTGAGAACCCCGGTCTTGTCCTCATCCTTCGAATTGATCGGACGGACCGCGAAGCTTTCAAACAGCATCGATGCGCCGGCGGTGAGGTCGAGATCGGTGAACAGCGCGTTGACCCGCCCGTCGTTCAGCACGTCGTTGCTGAAATCGAAGGTGAGGTTGCCGCCAGCACCATTGGCGGTGCGATACTGGACGCGCTGAATCGGCGTATCGAGGTCGCTGGTCGCGCGGGCGAAGCTGAGCCGCGGTTCGATCCGCCACCCGCCAAGATCGAGCGCAAGCGAGGCGTTGAGCTGAAGATTCTGGTGCGACTGATCCATATATTCGGCATAGTTGCGGATGCGTGCGCCGCGGATCGTGCCCGCCAGCAGCCGCCCGTCACGCACCACTGCAGTCGTCGGGTCGAGCCGGGCGATCTGGCTGGGGATATAGTAGGTCAGGCGGCGCTCGGTCGTCTCGTTGTTGAACTGCGAGAACAGGCCGTCGAACTTGAACTCGACGCCGTCGGCCGGGCGCCATTGCAACCCGGCAACCGCGCTGATCCGCTCGCGATTTTCGAGCTCGAGATAGGGCTGCGCGTCGCCCGGCGCGCGGATCGTGCCGAAACCGGGGACCGCCGTATCCTGCCAGCCGAGGCGCAGGCGATCGAACTGCACGTCGCGCTGCGTGTAGGACAGGCCCGCGAGCACGCCAAAGGTGCGGTCGGCGTTGCGCCAGCCGGCGGCAATCGAGCCATTGGGCTGAAGCGCATCGGTGCGCTCCTCATAGCCACCATAGGCGCTGGCGGCGATGAAGCTGTCGCGATCGAGCGGGCGGATCAGGCGGATGTCGACGCTCGACCCCACCCCGCTTTCCACCAGATCGGCGGTCGGCGATTTCGTGACGACCACCGAATCGATCAACGCGGCGGGCAGGACCTGAAGCCGGAACTGGCGGCCCGACTGGCCGGAATTGCGGATATTCTCATTATAGGCGAGCGGCATGCCGTCGAAGGTCACCGCCTGGAAGTTGGGGCCGAGGCCGCGCACGCTGATGAACTGACCCTCGCCCGCTTCGCGCACGATCGTAACGCCCGGCACGCGCTGCAAGGCTTCGGCGATATTGTTGGCGGGCAGCTTGCCGATATCGGCCGCGACCACCGCGTCGGAGATCGAATCCGCCTTGCGCTTGACTTCCAGCGAGCGCTCGACGCCGTCGGAGAAGGTCGCGGTGACGACGACTTCCTCAACCTCTTCCGCCTCTTCGACGGCTCTCGTCGGGCTCGGTCGCGGTGTGGACGCCTGGGTCCGCACGATCAGCGCCCCCGATCCATCGCGAACCACCGTCAGTGGGGTGCCGGCGATCAGGCGGCGCACGGCGGTCTCTGCGTCGAATTCGCCCGACAAGGCCGGTGCGCGCAGCTGTGCCACCGACGCACGCGTGAACAGGATGTCGCTGCCGCTCTGACGCGCCAGCTGTTCGAGCGCGCGATCCATCGGCTGCGCGGCAATCGTGACACGCACGCGCGGCGCATTCGCCTGTGCTGCCGCAGGCGTCGCCATGGCAAGGGTCGAGAGAGTGAGCGCGAGCGCCGCCGATCGGCAAAGCTGCCGCTTGAAACCTGTCATGAGTTCAGTTCCCCGTATCGCGCTCCTTGCGAGCGCCCGGTCCCTCGACGATCAGCGGCGGATTTTCCCCACCCCCCGAGCGAAATTATTTTCGGTCGGTCGCCGAAATCCGGATCGCTTCGCTATCCGCCGCGACGCGAACCGGCAGCAGGAGGGCGAGCGAGCGGGCAAACGCTTCGGGATCGCCGACGCGATACACGCCGCTGACGCGCAGCTGTGCCGCGCGCGGATCGGCGATTACCAATGGGCGCGTCGTGTAGCGATTCATTTCGGCCACGGCATCGGTCAGTGTCTCGTCCCGAAAGGCGAGCCGGCCGCTCTGCCACGCGATCAGATCGTCGATCTCGGGCCGATCGATCCGATCGGGCTGCCCCGCCCCCATGGCGATCCGGTGGCCGGTCGACAGCGCGACCGGCGCGCCCGCTGCCTCGATCCGCGCGCTCCCCCGGATCGCGGTCAGCGCCATGGCTTCGCCGTCGCGGCGCATATCAAGGCGTCCGCTCTGTGCTGCGATCCGCCGCGTGCCCAATTCGATCAGGAAGGGACGCGGATCGGATGCGATGTCGAGGTCGACCCGCCCTGCGCTCAGCGACAAGGTGCGCGCATCGCTGCCAGCCCGAAAGCGGATGCGGGTGTCGGTATCGAGCATCACCCGGCTGCCATCGTCCAGCGTGAGCCGCCGCTGTTCGCCGATCCCGGTGCGGTAGACCCCGGCATAGGCCTCCCGCCAGCCAAGGGTCGATGCGCCGACAACAGCCAGCGCACCGCCACCCGCGAGCACCATGCGGCGCGACAGACGCGGAGCGTCCGGTTCAGTCACGGGGGGTTGGGTGCGCAGGCCGCCAACGGCGTCCCAGATCGCGGAAGCCCGCTCAAATACGGCGCCATGCGACGGATCGCGGTCCAGCCATTGGCGAAAGGCCGCCTCGTCATCCGGCGTCCGATCGTCGGCGTGCAATCGCGCCAGCCACTCCCCCGCCTGCCGGTGCGCATGGTCCGGCTCGTCGCGGAAGATCACCTCACCAATTCTCCATCCAGTCGGTCAGATCCGCCATCGCCCGGGCGATATGCTTTTCGACGGCGCTCTGGCTGATGCCGAGATCCTGCGCAATCTCGCGATATTTACGCCCCTCCAGCCGATGCATCAAGAAAATCTCACGCGTGCGCGGGTTGAGCTGCGCCACCCCGCGCTGCAACCGATCCAGGCGATGGCGGGCGATCAGCATTTCGTCCTGCAACGGGCGCATGTCGGGGATCGCGTCGGCCGCGACCGCGGTGTCGGGGACCAGTGTCGCGCCGACGCGACGCTCGCGGCGATAGGCATCGAGGCCGCGATTGGCCGCGCTGCGCGCGAGCAATGCCGCAGCGTTGCCGATGTCGGGCCGGCGCTCTGCAATCCCGATCCATGCGTCATGGAGAAGATCCTCGGCATCGTCGCGACGCGTCATGCGCGCGATCTGATCGCGCAGCCGCGCCCAGCCGGAACCCAGCGCCCAATCCCCAGCGATTCTGCTCACGCCCATGTCGCCGGGGGCTAGGAACAGAGCAATACGCTTTCATGACAAGTCAGCGTCGTGTCGATGACTCAGACGGACGCGCAGCCGACGCGCGCATCCGGACGCGGAGCCGAATTTCACTTGCGATATTTGTATGTAGTGCATACAAATATCGCAAAGAACGATCGAACAGGACGAGGAGCGAGGCAATGACCTGGATCACCAACCGCTGGTATGTCGCCGCATGGGATTCGGAGGTGGATCGCACCCCGATCGCACGCACCATCTGTGGCGAACCGGTGATGCTGTACCGCAAGCTCGACCGCAGCGTGGTGGCGATGCGCGATGCGTGTCCGCACCGGCTGCTCCCGCTGTCGATGGGATTCAAGGAGGGCGATTCGATCCGGTGTCGCTATCACGGGCTGCTGATCGAGCCCGATGGCTGTGCCAGCGAAATGCCGATCAAGTCCGAAGCGGTTCCCAAGGCGGTGTGCGCGACACTGTATCCGGTGGTCGAGAAGCATCGCTTCGTATGGGTGTGGATCGGCGAGGCGGCGAAGGCGGACCCGGCGACGATCCCCGATTTCTGGCCGTGCAGCGCGCCGGGATGGACGTTCGATGGCGGGTATAATCACATCAGCTGCGATTACCGGCTGGTGATCGACAACCTCATGGACCTGTCCCACGAGACTTGGGTGCATCAGGGGTCGATCGGGCAGCACGAGATTACCGAGGCGCCGATCGAGACGGTGGTCGATGGCGAGGAAGTGTTCGTCCGCCGCTGGATGCCGGGGATCGAGCCGCCGCCCTTCTGGCGCGACGCGCTGCGCTCGGCCGGGCCGGTTGATCGCTGGCAGGTGTGCCACTTCATCCCGCCGTCATCGGTGCTGATCGATGTCGGCGTGTCTCCGGCCGATGCGGGGGATACGATCGAGGAGCATAATTCGGGGGTGCGCGGCTTCGTTGTCGATGCCATGACACCGGAAACCGAAACGACGACTCACTATTTCTGGGGCATGGCGCGCAATTTCGACATCGACGATGCCGGCTTCACCGCACGGTTCAAGGCGCAGCAGGGCCAGGTGTTCGACGAGGATGTCGAAGTGCTGGAGGCGCAGCAGCGCAGCATAATGGCGAATCCCGACATGAAGCTGCGCGGCTATTCGATCGATCAGGGCAGCGTGCGGTCGCGGGCGATCATCCGGAAATTGATGGAGGCGGAACAGGCGTGACGATTGGCCGCGGCGATCTCGAGGGCATTCTGGGGCTCAGGCTGCGGCGCGCGCATGGCGCGGTGCAGCGGCATTTCGTCGAGCATTTCGCCGATCTGGGGCTGACGCAGAAACAGGTATCGGTGCTGTGGCTGACCGGGGATCACCCCGATCTGGCGCAGACCGATCTGGCCCAGGCGCTCGACATGGATCGCGCGACGACGATGGCGCTGGTGCACGGGCTGGAGAAGCGCGGGCTGCTGTCGCGCAGCCCGTCGCGCACCGACGGGCGGCGGATCGCGTTCCGGCTGACCGACGCGGGCGAAACCCTGCTGGCACAGGCAAAGGCCGCGATTCTGGAGCATGAAGCATGGCTGAAGGCCCGATTCAGCGCCGCCGAACTGGCAACACTTGAGGAAATGCTCGCGCGCATCTATCGGTAGGTTGTTTGCAGATATAACAATGGCCGGAACGCGGCCGATGGAGGGGAAATGGCTACCGATCCACGCGCGCTGATCGATCAGGCACCGATGTCCCGCTTTCAATGGGGCGTGGTCGCGACGATGGTGGGGCTCAACGCGCTCGACGGGTTCGACGTGCTGTCGATCAGCTTTGCCGCCAACGGCATTCGCGAGGAATGGCAGCTCGGCCCCTCAGGCCTTGGCCTGGTGCTGTCGATGGAGCTGATCGGCATGGCGGTCGGATCGCTGTTCCTGGGCGGGATCGCCGACCGGATCGGGCGGCGCGCGACCATCCTGTCGTGCTTGGTACTGATGACGATCGGCATGCTGGGTGCGGCGAGCGCGGCGAATGTCGAAATCCTGTCGGGCTGGCGCGTGCTGACCGGGTTGGGCATCGGCGGCATGCTCGCCGCGACCAATGCCGCCGTGGCGGAGGCGGCCAATGCGCAGCGCCGCTCGCTCGCCGTGGTGCTGATGGCGGCAGGCTATCCGGTCGGCACGATCGTGGGCGGATCGATCTCGGGCCTGCTGCTGGTGCATTTTGACTGGCGCGCGGTGTTCGTGTTTGGCGCGATCTGCTCGCTGCTGTTCATCCCGCTGGTGCTGTGGCGCGCGCCGGAGTCGATTGCGTTTCTGATGCACAAGCGCCCGCCCAATGCGCTGGAGCGGATCAACGCGACGCTGGCGCGCATGGGGCACCCGCCGGTCGACGCCCTGCCCCCCGTGACCGACACGCCCAAGCGCAAGGTGCCGCTGGTGGCCCTGTTCTCACCGCAACTCAGCCGGGCGACGATCCTGCTGACGCTGGCCTATCTGATGCACATCATGACCTTCTACTTCATCGTGAAGTGGATCCCGCCGATCGTGAAGGGCATGGGCTTCCCGCCGCCCGAGGCGGCAGGCGTGCTGGTGTGGGCGAGCGTCGGCGGGGCGACCGGATCGCTGGTGCTGGGCCTGCTGAGCGGCAAGGTGCGCGTGCTTGCGCTGACCGTCGTCGCGATGCTGCTGTCGACGGGACTCGTCATCCTGTTCGGGCGGGGGCAGAGCGATCTCTTCGGACTGTCGATGGTCGCCGCAGCTGCGGGCTTTGCCACCAACGCGGGTGTGGTCGGGCTCTATGCGCTGGTCGCCCAATCCTTCCCCACCGGGGTGCGTGCCAGCGCCACCGGCTTCGTCATCGGAGTCGGGCGCGGTGGCTCCGCGCTGGCCCCGGCGCTTGCTGGGTTCCTGTTCGCGGCTGGCTATCAGCTCCAGACGGTGGCGATCATGATGGGCCTCGGCTCGATCGTCGCGGCGGGCGCGCTGCTGGCGCTGCGCAGGTGGAAGGCGCCGGCCTGAGGGCCACCACTAAACGCCGACCGTTATTCATCGAACCGCTTCCTACGCGATCGCAAGCGCGGACCCTCCGCCGTGCGCCGATGACGCTTGCACCGACGATTTTTAGGTTATATAGCATAACAATAATAAGGAGAAGTTCATGGCTACCATCGCTCCGCCGGCTCCCGGCATTACCTTAACCCGTCTGAACCCGGTCACCGGCGCAGTCGCGACCGAGGCGAAAGCGTTCAGCGTCGCCGATGCCGACGCCGCCGTCGAAGCCGCCGCCGCCGCCTTCCCGGCCTGGTCGGCGCTCGGCCCCAATGCCCGCCGCGCGGCGCTGAACAAGGCCGCCGATGCACTGGCGGCAAAGGCGGATCAGTTTGTCGACGCGATGATGGGCGAGATCGGCGCGACCGAGGGCTGGGCGCGGTTCAACCTGATGCTCGCCGTCGGCATGGTGCGCGAGGCCGCGGCGCTGACGACGCAGATCGGTGGCGAAGTCATCCCGTCGGACAAGCCCGGCTGCATCGCCATGGCGCTGCGTGAGCCGGTCGGCGTGATGCTGGGCATCGCGCCGTGGAATGCGCCGATCATCCTGGGCGTGCGCGCGGTCGCGGTGCCGCTGGCATGCGGCAATACCGTTGTGCTCAAGGCGAGCGAGCAATGTCCGCGCACGCATAGCCTGATCGCCGAAGCATTCGACGAGGCGCTGCCCAAGGGTGCGGTGAGCATCGTCACCAACGCTCCGGCCGATGCGCCGGAGATCGTCGGCGCGCTGATCGACAACCCGCATGTCCGCCGCATCAACTTCACCGGATCGACTGCGGTCGGCCGGATCATCGCCAAGCGCGCGGCGGAGCATCTGAAGCCCGTCCTGCTCGAACTCGGCGGCAAGGCGCCGCTGATCGTGCTGGAGGATGCGGACCTGGATGAGGCGGTGAAGGCGGCGGCGTTCGGCGCGTTCATGAACCAGGGCCAGATCTGCATGTCGACCGAGCGGATCATCGTCGTCGAGAGCGTCGCGGATGCGTTCGTCGAGAAGTTCGCGGCGAAGGTCGGGACGATGGCGGTCGGCGACCCGCGCGAGGGCAAGACGCCGCTGGGCGCGGTGGTCGACCAGAAGACCGTCGATCACTGCAAATCACTGATCACCGACGCGGTTTCGCATGGCGCGGTGCAGGTGAATGGCGGCGAGGCCAATGGCGTGCTGATGCCTGCGCATGTGATCGACAAGGTGACGCCGGAGATGAAGCTGTTCCGTGACGAGAGCTTTGGCCCGGTCGTGGGCGTGATCCGCGCGCGCGACGAACGCCACGCGATCGAACTGGCCAACGACACCGAATACGGCCTGTCGGCATCGGTCTTCACCCGCGACACTGCACGCGGGCTGAACGTGGCGAAGCAGATCAAGTCGGGCATCTGCCACGTCAACGGCCCGACCGTGCATGACGAGGCGCAGATGCCGTTCGGCGGCGTCAAGGCATCGGGTTACGGTCGCTTTGGCGGCAAGGCCGGGATCGACAGCTTCACCGAGCTGCGCTGGATCACGATCGAGACGCAGCCGGGCCATTATCCGATCTGAGATCAAGCCGTCGCCCCAGCGCAAGCTGGGGCCTCCAGTCGCGAGCGTACGGCTTGCGGCCTGAGATCCCAGCTTTCGCTGGGATGACGAACAGAGGAAAAGAGAGAAGCATGACCGAACTGAGCACCAACGGCGTCGTCGCCTACACGATCGAAAACGGCATCGCCTGGGTGAAGTATAACCGCCCGGAGAAGCGCAACGCGCAAAGCCCGACGCTGAACCGCGACATGATGGAGGTGCTCGACGCGCTCGAGTTCCGCGACGATGTCGGCGTGCTGGTGCTGACCGGTGAGGGTGAAGCCTTCTGCGCCGGCATGGATCTCAAGGAATATTTCCGCGAGACCGAGGCGCAGGGCCTGGGCGCGACGCGGCGGGTGCAGCGCGAGGCCTATGGCTGGTGGCGCCGCCTGCGCTGGTACCAGAAGCCGACGATCGCGATGGTCAATGGCTGGTGCTTCGGCGGTGCGTACGGCCCGTTGTTCGCGTGTGACCTCGCCTTTGCCGCCGATGAGGCGCAGTTCGGCCTGTCGGAGATCAACTGGGGCATCCTGCCCGGCGGCGGCGCGACCAAGGTGGCGACCGAGCTGCTCCCGTTCCGCAAGGCGATGTATCATGCGATGATGGGCGAGAATATCGACGGCCAGACCGCCGCCGATTGGGGTCTGGTCAATGAATCCCTCCCGCTCGCGTCGCTTATGGAGCGCGTGACCGAAGTCGCGAACGTGCTGCTCAAGAAGAACCCGGTGGCGCTGAAGGCGACCAAGGACGCGGTGCGCCGGGTCGGGATCATGAGCTATGACGATGCCGAGGATTATCTGATCCGCGCGCAGGAAGCGGCCAACAGCTATGACAATGACGGCCGCAAGGAAGGCATCAAGCAGTTCATCGACGAGAAGAGCTACAAGCCGGGCCTGGGCGCGTATGACAAGGATCGCGTGAAGGCTTGAGCCCATTCCTCCCCCAGCTTGCTGGGGGAGGTGGCATCGCGCAAGCGATGACGGAGGGGCCGCCGACGCAGTCGGCGGAAACCTCTCCAGCGAACCCGCCGTCTGCGCGGCGGCCCCTCCACCCCCCGCTTCGCGGGCGGTCCCCCTCCCCTGAGACAAGCTCAGGGGAGGAATTAGGATAGCGTAGTGATGCCCGACCTTTCCCGCCTGCTCTCTCCCCGTTCGGTCGTGATCGTGGGTGCGTCCCCGACGCCCGGTGCGCTCGGCAACTCCGTGCTGCGCAACCTTGAGCGGCATGGCTATGCGGGCGAGATCCACCTGATCAATCCCAAGCGCGACACGATCGACGGGCGGCCTTGCCTGAAGTCGATCGATGAATTGCCGCACGGAGTCGACGCAGCGGTGCTGGCGATCCCCGGCCCGGCGGTGCTGGGCGCGGTGCAGGCGCTGGCTGCACGTGGCGTCGGCGCGGCGATCATCTTTTCTGCGGGGTTTGCCGAGGGCGGCGAGGAAGGCCTCGCCGCACAGGCCGAGGTCGCGCGGATCGCGCATGAGCATGGAATGGTGGTGGAGGGGCCGAATTGTCTTGGCATGGTCAACTATGCGGCGGGCGTGCCGCTGACCTTTGTTGAGACGCCGGTGCTGGACCTGACCGGCAAGCCCGCGGTCGGGATCGTCAGCCAGTCGGGCGCGATGGCGGTGGTGCTGGGCGCGACGCTGATGAGCAAGGGGCTGGGCATCACCGTGTCGGTGTCGACCGGCAACGAGGCGGCGTCCGGCGTCGAGGATTATGTCGCGCATCTGATCGACGACCCCGCCACTCCGGCGATTGCGATGATCGTCGAGCAATTCCGCAAGCCCGCGCGGTTCCTGGCCTTGGCCGAAAAGGCACGCGCGGCGGGCAAGCACATCGTCCTGCTGCACCCCGGCACGTCGAGCGCCGCGCGCGAGAGCGCGGCGACGCATACCGGTGCGATGGCGGGCGACTGGCAGTTGATGAAGGCCAAGGTCGAGCGCGCGGGCGTGGTGCTGGTCGACAGCCTCGAAGCGCTGGGCGATGTTACCGAACTGGCGGTGCGCGCCAAACCGGTGCGGCGCGGCGGAACTGCGGTGCTGACCGAGAGCGGGGCGTTCAAGGCGCTGACGCTCGATCTGGCGGAGAATATCGGCCTCGACCTTCCCGCGATGGCCGGGGAGACGGCGGAAGAAATGCGGGCCGCCATCCCGGATTTCATCCCCGTCTCCAATCCGATGGACCTGACCGCGCAGGCGCTGGTCGATCCCGACCTGTATCGTCGCACGCTCATCCCGTTGCTTGCCGACGATGCCTATGCGGCGTTGGTGTTCGGCATCATCCAGACCGACCCCGCCACCTGCGCGCGCAAATTCCCCGCGATCATCGATGCGGTGAAGGCGCTGAAGCCGGAGAAACCGGTGATCTTTGCGGGGATCGACGATGGGGCGGAGGTTCCGGCGGGGTATATCGAGCAGTTGCGCGCGATCGGCGTGACGTATTTCCCCTCGCCCGACCGCGCATTCCGCGCGCTGCGGCACCTCGGCAAGCTCGCCGAGCGCGACTTTGCGACGGCGGATGCAGCGTCGGTGTCGCTGGAGCTGCCGTCGGGGGTGATCCCCGAATATCGCGCCAAGCAGCTGCTCGCACCGGTCGGCATCCCCTTCCCTGCCGGCGGCTTCGCGGCGAGCGCGGACGAGGCAAAGGCGATTGCCGCGCGCGTCGGCTATCCGGTTGCGATCAAGGCGCAGTCGGCCGCGCTCAGCCACAAAAGCGATGCTGGCGGCGTGATCCTCAACATCGCCGACGATGCCGCGCTCGATGCGGCGTGGGACCGGCTGTTCGCCAATGTCGGAGCCTATGACGCGGCCATTGCGCTCGACGGCGCGCAGGTCGAGGCGATGGGCCAGCGCGGGGTCGAACTCATCATCGGCGCGCGCAACGACCCCGAATGGGGGCCGGTGATTCTAGCCGGGTTTGGCGGGGTAACCGCCGAATTGCTGCACGACGTCCGGCTGCTGCCGCACGACCTGACCCATGACGCGATCGTCGCGGAGCTGCGCGCGCTCAAGCAGGGCGCGCTGCTCGACGGCTATCGCGGATCGCCCGCGCTGGATGTCGACGCGGTGGCGAAGCTGATCGCGGGGCTGGGTCGCGTGCTGGCGGGGACGCCGTCGATCCGCGAAATCGACCTCAACCCGGTGGTCGTGTACCCAGCAGGCGAAGGCGTCGTCGCGCTCGACGCACTGATCCTGGCGGACTGAAGTCCCCCTCCCGCAAGCTGGAGGGGAGAAAGAACGCTACCCCGCCGTCGGTGCGCGGCGTTCGATCCGGCCGAGCAGGTCTAGCAAGGTCGCACGTTCCGCGTCGGTGAAGCCGGCAAGCATCACGCGCTCATGCGCAGCGATCCGGTCGAGGCAGGTGCGCAGCATCGCATGGCCCGCGTCGGTCAGCGTCAGCGCGAAGGCGCGCCGGTCGCTCGCATCGACCACGCGCGCGATCAGCTTCAGATCGACCAACTCGTTGATCAGCGCCACCATGTTGGCGCGCTTGATCCCCAGCACGCGACCGACCGCGCCCTGGTTGATCCCGGGGCTGCCTTCGACCACCGCCAGGATGCCGACCAGCACCTGGCGCATGCCGGTGCCCTCGACCGCATTGGTGAAGTCCGCGGCAAATGCACCCGATGCCCGCCGTAGATGATAGCCGACCAGCGGCGCGAGCGCGCCGACCTGTTCCTGTTCCCCTGACATGCCACAAGCGTGAGCACGATTTCAGGCACTTCGTCAATCTGACGAGGCCCCATATCCGTCGGATTGACGCGCAGCCGCGTTTCGCAAGCACTGAGACTTGCCTCCCCGTCCGGTGCGCGCCACTGGGGTAGCGACACCCACCAGCGGAGAACCCCATGAAGCGCCGTCTTGCATCCGCCACCGTCAATCCCGTGGGCCTTGGCTGCATGTCGCTCAGCCACGCCTATGGCAGCCCGCCCGCGCGTGACGATGCGATCCGGTTGCTCAACCAGGCGCTCGACCTGGGCTATGACCATCTCGATACCGCCGCCCTCTATGGCTTTGGTGCGAACGAAAGCCTGATCGGAGAGGCCATCGCGCATCGCCGCAGCGAATACTTCCTCGCCTCGAAATGCGGGATGACCGGCGTGGAGGGGAAGCGCGTGATCGACGGGCGGCCGGAGACGTTGCGCGCGACGATCGACCAGTCGCTGACCCGGCTGTGCACCGACCGGGTGGACCTTTATTACCTCCACCGCTGGGACAAGTCGGTGCCGATCGAGGAATCGGTCGGCGAACTCGCGCGGCTGGTCGCGGCGGGGAAGATCGGCGCGATTGGCCTGAGCGAAGTGTCCGCCGCCACACTGCGCCGCGCGCATGCGGTGCATCCGATCGCGGCGGTGCAGAATGAATATTCTTTGTGGTCGCGCAATGTCGAACTTGGCGTGCTGGAGACGTGCGCCGAGCTGGGCACCACCCTGGTCGCCTTTTCGCCCGTGGCGCGCGGGTTCCTCGCCGGCGCGCTCGCCTCGCCCGACGCGCTGGAGGAGCGTGATATCCGGCGGATGATGCCGCGCTTCAGTCCGGAGAATTTCGCGCGCAATCTCGACCTGCTCGCGCAGCTCCGGCGCATCGCGTCCGATCGCGGCGTCACCCCGGCGCAGCTCTGCCTGCAATGGGTGTTCGCGCAGGGCGACCATGTCGTGGCGATCCCCGGCACGACCTCGCCCGCGCATCTTGCGGAGAATTTCGCGACCCCGGTGGAGCCGCTGCCCGGCGAGGTGTTGGCCGAACTCGACCGCATCTTTGCCCCTGAAGCGATTGCCGGGCCGCGTTACCCCGCGGCGACGCAGGCGGAGATCGATACCGAGGAGTTTTAGGGCTCGGCCAGCACCGCGCGCGTATCCGCGAACGCCAGATCGACGAGCGCGCGCATCGCCGCTTCCGCCGCGTCCGCATCGCCCGCGATGACCGCATCGCTGACCCGCGCGTGATCCGGCACCGGGTCGCGCGGCAACGCCTTGGTCCGTTGCTTGAAGCGTGTGGTCCAGTTGACCGCCGCGCCGATGCTGGCGCTGAGCGTGATCAGCGCGTCGTTGTGCGTCGCCTGTAGCAACGCATCGTGAAACGCGCGGTCGGCGTCGCGCCCCGCCTCGGTCGCGAGCGTGTGCCGCCGCATGCCGATCAGCGCGGCCTTCAGCGCGGCAATGTCGTCCTTGTCGCGGCGCTGTGCCGCGAGCCGCGCCGCCGCCGGCTCGACGATCGCGCGCAATTCGAACAGGTCGCGGACGAAGCCGGGATCGGGTTCGCCCGAAAAGGCCCAGGCGACGATATCGGGGTCGAGCAAATTCCACCGGCTGCGCGGCAACACGCGTGTCCCCGCCTTGGTCCGGCTTTCGACCAGCCCCTTGGCGGCGAGCACCTGAATCGCCTCGCGATAGGCGCTGCGCGATACGTCGAGCGCTTCTGCATTGGCGACCTCGCCGGTCAGTCGCTCGCCGGGCGGGATCGCGCCGCTGACGATTGCACGGCCAAGATAATGCGAAACCGCGCCGCGTAGGCGGCGGCCGGTGCTGCGTTCGCGCTTCTGCTCGCCGGGTTCGGTCGGCTCTTCCTGCTTCACCCTCTCGCCTCTCGTCACGGCCCGATTGCCTACGCGCCAAAAATCGCGCCCGCAATGCGACATGCGAACTTCCATTTTATTTTATGTCGGACTAATTCGGATCGAAAGGGAGAGGTTCGATGGTTCGTCTGCTTCAACACCGTGCGCCCGATGGCGCGCGCCGGGTGATCGTCGCGACCGATGGAGGAGCGTCGTTCGTCCGTGGCTTTGGTGACGTTCGCACGATGGCTGCTGCGGCGATCGACCGCGGCATCGGCCTCGCCGCGCTGCTCGAGGACGCAGGCTATGACGACGCGGTCGACCTTGCGGCAGCGACTGCGGCTGGCGAGCTGCTCGCCCCGGTCGACCATGCGGACCCCGCGCATGTCGTGGTGACCGGCACTGGCCTCACCCATCTCGGATCGGCCGAGGGACGCGACAAGATGCACCGCGCCGCCGCTTCGGGTGAGAAGCTGACCGACTCGATGCGCATGTTCCTGGAGGGGCTGGAGGGCGGCAAGCCTGCGCCCGGCGCGGTCGGGCAGCAGCCGGAATGGTTTTACAAGGGCGATGGCGCGCATCTGGTCGGCACGGGCGCGCCGCTCGAGATGCCCGCCTTCGCGCAGGATGGCGGCGAGGAGCCGGAACTGGCCGGCATCTACCTGATCGGCCCCGACGGCACGCCGCACCGCATCGGCTTCTGCCTCGCCAATGAATTCAGCGACCATGTGACCGAGCGGCACAATTATCTGTGGCTCGCCCATTCGAAGCTGCGCCCCGCCGCGCTGGGCCCGGAATTGCTGGTCGGCGACCTGCCGCAGGATGTGCGCGGCTCGAGCCGGATCGTGCGCGATGGCGCGTTGCTGTGGGAAAAGCCGTTCCTGACCGGCGAGGCCAATATGTCGCACAGCATCGCCAATCTGGAGCATCACCACTTCAAATATGCCGCGTTCCGGCGCCCAGGTGATGTCCATGTCCACTTCTTTGGCACCGCAACATTGTCGTTCAGCGATGGCGTTCAGACCCAACCGGGCGATGTGTTCGAGATCGAGGCCGCGCCCTTCACTCTCCCGCTGCGCAACCCGCTGGTCCGCGCTGAGGCAGAGGCAGTGACGGTGCGCGCGCTGTGACGATCCGCATCGCGCTGATCGGGCTGGGCAAGATCGCGCACGACCAGCATTTGCCCGCCATCGCCGCCGACCCGGACTTCACGCTGGTCGCGACCGCGAGTGCGGACGGTGCGGTGCTGGGCGGCGTGCCGGGGTTCGACAGCATCGACGCGCTGCTCGCCAGCGGCATCGCGGTCGACGCGGTCGCAATCTGCACCCCACCACAGGTGCGCCACCGCGTCGCGGCCACCGCATTGCGCCACGGCCTCCACGTCCTGCTCGAAAAGCCCCCCGCCGCCAGCCTGACCGAGGCGGCTGCGCTCGCGGCTCTGGCGGAAGAGGCCAAGGTCACGGTGTTCGCGGCCTGGCACTCACGCTGCGCCGCCGGGGTGGCGGGCGCGCGCGCATGGCTGGCGGACCGCAGTATCACGCGCGGCACGATCACCTGGCGTGAGGATGTGCGCGTCTGGCACCCCGGCCAGCAATGGATCTGGCAGCCGGGCGGGCTCGGCGTGTTCGATCCGGGGATCAACGCGCTGTCGATCGTGACCGAAATTCTCCCCGGCACGCTGCTGCTGCGCGACGCCGAGCTTGAGGTACCGAGCAACCGCCACGCCCCCATCGCCGCACGGCTGACGCTGGAAACCGGCTGCGGCGCGCCGATCGAAGCGGATTTCGACTTCCGCCAGACCGGGCCGCAAAGCTGGGATATCGAGATCGAGACCGATGGCGGCACGCTACGCCTCGCCCGCGGCGGGGCCGAACTCACCCTGCCCGACGGTACGCGAGCTGGCGAGGATCGGGAATATCCCGCGCTCTATGCGCAGTTCGCCCGGCTGATCGCGGCGGGTGCAAGCGACCTCGACACCACCCCCTTCCGCCTCGTCGCCGACGCCTTTCTGCGCGGGCGGCACTGTGCGACCGAGCCGTTCGAGGAGTGAGCCAAAGCCTGTTTCAGCGTTGCTGAACCAGACTCTAGAACTTCCATTTAAGCCGAACCATCGCACGCCGAGAGGGCGACCCGCCGACGTCCGCCTGCTCAGCCTCGACGGTAGCCCTTCCCCCGAGAGCGCTCGTCTCCGCCTTCGGCAGCAAGGGCCGCTCAAAGCGCGGCGGCAGTGGTTTGAGACGGTAAGGCGACTGTTCCTCGGTACGCCCGCAGATAACAACCTCTTCGCCTTGCGCTGGACCGCAATCGCGCTTCCCGGTCAGCGGAAGCGCAGGTGCGGGCTCGGCAACGGTGGCGAGAGGTAACTGGGTCATCAATAGCGCCGTCAGCATGAACAACCTCGTCGTCACGTGCACCGACTATGGTGGATTATGCCCCAGATGAGACCGACCGTCCAATCTGTCGGATTCCCGCCGGAGCGCATCATCCCCACCGAGCATCGAGGGAAGAAACAAAGCCCTTTCCTACAAGTCCCCATCCGGCATATCTGCAATGTCCGATGCTGAACCCGGACGCCTTCCTCAGCGCGCTCGTTGCCCGGAACTTCGTCAGTTTCCACGCCGCCCCTCGCCCCTTTAATTCGGGGACGAGGGGCGCGGCATTACTCCACGATCTCCAGCATCGTCACCGACTTGGCGGGCAGGCGTACGCTCACCGCGCCGCCCGCGACCCGGCCGGCGATCGGCTGTGGCTTCACCGCATCGGGGGCTTCGAAGCTGTTGATGCTGTTGACCTTAGCCGCGGTCAGCACAGTGCCGGCGGCGGACTTGGCCTTCACGCCAGGGATCGCGAGGCGAATCTCGGCGGGTTTGGCCGGGTCGAGATTGACCAGTGACAGCCACAATTTCCCGTCCGTCGCGCGCACCGCGACCGCGTCGACGCGCGGCAATGTCACCGCGCCCTGACGATATTGCCCCGCGTCGAAGCTGACCGGCACCAATGTCGCGTCCTGGAACGGGCGGTACATCTTGTGGATGTGATAGGTCGGGGTCAGCACCATCTTCGGCCCGTCAGTCAGAATCAGCGCCTGAAGGACGTTGACCATCTGCGCGATGTTCGCGCCCTGCACGCGGTCGGCGTGGCGGGCGAAGATGTTGAAGTTGAGCGCCGCGATGATGCCGTCGCGCAGCGAATTCTGCTGCTGCAAAAACCCCTCGGGCGATCCGGGCAGCTTGGCCAGCCACACGCCCCATTCGTCGACGATCAGCGGCACCTTCTTCTCGGGATCATATTTGTCCATGATCGCCGAATGGGTGCGCAGCCGCTTGTCCATCAACAGGGTGGACTGGATCAGCTCGGCATATTCCTTCTCGGCGAAATTGACCGAGTCATAGGCGGGTGGCCACTTCACCACCGTGTAGCTGTGGAGCGACAGCCCCTCCATGCTCCAGCTCCAGTCGCGGCCCTTCCACGCCTTCATCACCCCTTCGGTATAGCTGGTGTCGTCGTCGCTCGGCCCGACCGCCACGCGCAGCATCTGCTCCGGATTGGGCAGCGGCGCGGAGGGGTTGGCGGGGTTCGGGAAAGCCTGTTGCGCCGGGTGGTAGTTGCGCGTGAAGCGGGCGTAGCGCTTCAGCTCATCGGTATAATATTCGGGCCGCATATTGCCGCCACAGCCCCAGCTTTCGTTGCCGATGCCCAGGAAGCGGATTTTCCACGGTTCGGTCCGCCCGTTCGCCGCGCGCTCCTGCCCCGCCGTGTTGCGGGTGTCGGCGGTCATGTACGCGACCCAGTCGGCGGCCTCCTTGTAACTGCCCGATCCGACATTGATCGACACGAACGCCTCGGCCCCGATTTGCTCGATGAAATCGAAGAATTCGTGCGTGCCGAACGCGTTATTCTCGATCGCGCCGCCCCAGTTGGAATTGACCGTCACGCGCCGTTTGGCCGGATCGCCGATGCCGTCGCGCCAGTGATATTCGTCGGCGAAGCACCCGCCCGGCCAGCGGACATTGGGTACGCTGATCTGCTTCAGCGCCGCGACCACGTCGCTGCGGATGCCGCGCACATTGGGGATATTCGAACCCGGCCCGACCCACACGCCGCCATAAATGCCGGTGCCGAGATGCTCGGCGAACTGGCCGAAGATGTGGCGGTTGATCTTCGGTCCCGTCTTGTCGGTCTGAACCGTGACCGTGACCGGAGCGTCGGCCTGCTGCGCGAATGCGGGGACCGCCGTGGCGAGGAGCGAACCCGCCAGCATGAAGTGCTTCATCATCCTCTCCCTCCGGTCGGTGCGGTCAGTGATTGTCGCGCGGCAGGCCGCGGGTCTGGGCGATGCGCTGATAGGCTTCGCTGCCCTCCAGGATCGCCCCGCCCTCCATCTGGCCGACCAGATTGCGCTGGATTTCCTGCCAAGGGGTTTGCGATGCCGGATAGGGAAAGCCCCCCGCCGCTTCGAGCGCACGGCGACGCTCGGCCAGTTCGGCGTCGGGGACCAGCATGTTCGCGGTCCCGGCCTTGAGGTCGATGCGCACCCGGTCGCCATCGCGCAGCAGTGCGAGACCACCCAGCGCCGCCGCTTCGGGCGAGGCGTTGAGGATCGACGGGCTGCCGCTCGTCCCCGATTGCCGCCCGTCGCCCAGGCATGGCAGGCTGCGCACGCCGGCGGTGATCAAATAATCGGGCGGGCGCATGTTCACGACCTCCGCCGCGCCGGGATAGCCGATCGGCCCCGCCCCGCGCATGATCAGCAGCGTTTCTGCCGTGATGCCCAGCGCGGGATCGTCGATCCGCGTGTGATAATCCTCCGGCCCGTCGAACACGACCACCGGCCCTTCGAACGCATCGGGATCGTCGGGGTTGGACAGATACCGCGCGCGGAACTCCTCCGAAATCACGCTGGTCTTCATGATTGCGGAATCGAACAGGTTTCCGCGCAGCACCAGGAAGCCGGCGGCGGGCAGGATCGGGTCCTCGAACGGGCGGATCACCCGCTCGTCCTCGATCGTCGCAGAACGGCAATTGTCGCCGATGCTGCGGCCATTGGCGGTCAGTGCGTCTTCATGGATCAACCCGTGCCGCATCAGCTGCGCCACCACCGCCGGGACGCCGCCCGCACGGTAATAGTCCTCGCCCAGATACTCACCCGCAGGCTGGAGGTTGACCAGCAGCGGCACCTCGCGACCCACCGCCTGCCAGTCGTCGATCGGGAGTTCGACGCCGATATGGCGCGCAATCGCGGCGAGGTGGATCGGCGCGTTGGTCGATCCGCCGATCGCGGTGTTGACCCGGATCGCATTGTGGAACGCCTCGCGCGTCAGCAGGTCGGATGGCTTCAGATCCTCCGCCACCATCTCGACGATGCGCAGGCCGGTGCGGTACGCGACCTCCTGCCGGTCGCGATAGGGCGCGGGGATCGCGGCCGATCCGGGCAGCGACATGCCGAGCGCTTCGGCGAGCGAGTTCATCGTCGTTGCCGTGCCCATGGTGTTGCAATAGCCGGTTGACGGCGCGGAGGAGGCGACGAGGCGGATGAATTCATCCGCATCGATCTCGCCCGCCGCCAGCATCTCGCGCGCCTTCCACACGATCGTCCCCGATCCGGTCCGCTCGCCCTTGTGCCAGCCATTGAGCATCGGCCCCACCGACAGCGCGATGGCGGGGATGTTCACCGTCGCCGCCGCTATCAGGCAGGCGGGCGTGGTCTTGTCGCAGCCGATGGTCAGCACCACCCCGTCGAGCGGATAGCCGTACAGCACCTCGACCAGCGCGAGATAGGCAAGGTTGCGGTCGAGCCCCGCAGTGGGCCGCTTGCCGGTTTCCTGGATCGGGTGGACCGGAAATTCGATCGCGATCCCGCCCGCCTCGCGAATGCCCTCGCGCACCCGCTCGGCCAGCACCAGATGATGGCGGTTGCACGGGCTCAGGTCCGACCCGGTCTGCGCGATCCCGATGATCGGCTTGCCCGAACGCAGTTCATCGAGGCTGAGGCCGAAATTGAGGTACCGTTCCAGATAGAGCGCGGTCATGTCGATATTGTCGGGGTTATCGAACCAGGCGCGCGAGCGCAGGGGCTTGTCGGTGGTCATCCTGGGCTCAATTTGTCGAGAGGCGGTAGATCATGACGTGGCGATAGGGCTTGCCCGGATCGACGCGTGCCGAGGCGAAACCGGGCTTGTTCGGCGCATCGGGGAATTTCTGCGGCTCGAGCGCGATCCCGTCGCCCATGCGATAGATGCGCCCGCTGCGCCCCGCGACGGTGCCGTCGAGGAAATTGCCGCTGTAGAATTGCAGCCCCGGCTCGGTGCTCAGCACCTCCAGCACGCGGCCCGACACCGGGTCCTCCAGCCGCGCGGCGAGCTGCGGCGTCGCGGTCTGCCCCTTGTCGAGCGCCCAGTTGTGATCATAGCCGCGCCCCGCAACGATCTGCGGATCGCGCCCGTCGCGCAGCCCTTCGGCGATCAGCCGGGGCTTGCGAAAATCGAACACCCCGCCCTCGACCGGCTTCAATTCGCCGGTCGGGATCAGCGCCGCATCGACCGGGGTATAGGCGCGCGCGGGGATCGTGAGCAGCTGGCGCGACGTCCCCTCCGGCGCGCCGTCGCCCGCCATGTTGAACAGCGCGTGGTTGGTCATGTTGACGATGGTCGGCTTGTCGGTCGCGGCGTCGAATTCGATCGTCAGGTCGCCCTTGTCGTCGAGCGCATAGGTGACCTTGACCTCCAGCGTGCCGGGATAGCCCTGATCGCCATCGGGGCTGGTCAGCGCCATCACGACGCGGGCGGTGGGACCGCTCGACACCGACAAAATCCGCCAGTTGCGCTTGTCGAAGCCCTGCACGCCGCCATGCAGCGAATTGGCCTTGTCATTCTGGGTCAGCTGATAGGCGCGCCCATCGAGCGTGAACCGCCCGCCCGCGATGCGATTGGCATAGCGGCCCACCGTAACGCCGAAATAATTGGGCTTCGCTTCGTACTCGGCGGCATCGTCGAAGCCGAGCGTGATCTCCGCCGGCTTGCCCGCCCGGTCGGGCGCGACCAGCGACTGCAGCGTCGCGCCATAGGTGAGGATCCGGGCGGACACGCCGCGCGCATTTTTCAGCGTCACCGCCTCGACCGGCGTGCCGTCCGCCAGCTTGCCCGCGTCGCTGCGCACCGCGTCCGCAGCGTAAGCAGGCGTTGCAGTTGCGCAGAGCAGTGCCGCGACCATCATCGCCCTCATCATCCGACTCCCCCTTTTGCCTTGCCCGGATTGACCGGTGTCGCGCTTGCTTATACTCCGACAAAATAACGGGCAAGCGAATTGCCGGACATGGAGGGGTTGATGGCAGTGTCACCAGTCGGCGCGACAATTCCGCTCAGCGAGGGAGCCGCGACGCGCAGCTACCGCCCGGCGCTGACATTGCTCGCCAGCCTGTTTTTCATGTGGGGGTTCATCACCGTCATCAACGGCACGCTGTTGCCGCATCTGCGCAGCGTGTTCGACCTCAACTATACCGAAACCACGCTGATCGAGAGCGTGTGGTTCATCGCCTATTTCATCGCTTCGATCCCCTCGGCGAAGCTGATCGAGCGGATCGGATACCAGAAGTCGCTGGTCACCGGCTTGCTGATCATGGCCGCCGGGTCGCTCGGCATGATGCTGGCGGCGAGCATCCCGTCCTATGGTGTCACGCTGACCATGTTGTTCGTGATCGCCAGCGGGATCACGCTGCTGCAGGTCGCGGCGAACCCCTATGTCGCGGTGATCGGCCCGCCGGAGACGTCGTCGTCGCGGCTCAACCTCGTGCAGGCGTTCAATTCGCTCGGCACCGTGCTCGCGCCCTTGTTCGGTGCCTATCTGATCCTCGGCCGATCGGTCGGTGGTACCGCCGAACATGGTCGCGTGCTGACGCAGGCCGAGCGGCTGGCCGACGCGCAGTCGGTGATCCTGCCCTATGGCCTGGTTGCGCTGGTGCTGGTGATACTCGCGCTGATCATCGGACGCTTCCCGCTGCCCGCAATGGGCAAGGCGACCGCGCGGATCAGCGATGGCATGGCCAAGACCGGATCGGCCTGGACTCGCTTCGTGACGCACCCGATGTGGCGGCATCGCAACCTGGTCTGGGGTGTGCCCGCGATCTTCATCTATCTGATCGCGGAGATCGGCGTCGCCAATCTGTTCGTGAACTTCGTCGCCCAGCCGCAGATCGCCAACCTGACCACCGAACAGGCGGGCCGCTATCTCACCTTGATGTGGCTCGGCATGATGGTCGGGCGGTTCGCCGGCGCGATCGCGATGCGCTGGATCAGGGCGGAGACGCTGCTGGCCGCGTTCAGCGTCGGCGCGTTTATCGTGATGCTGGTCACCGTGTTCGTCGACGGGCCGGTTGCGATGTGGGCACTGATCCTGGTCGGGCTGTTCCATTCGATCATGTTCCCGACGATCTTCACGCTCGGGATCAAGGGGCTGGGCCGCTATACCGAGGAAGCTTCGGGCCTGCTGATCATGGCGATTGCCGGCGGCGCACTGGTCGCGGTGCAGGGCTGGCTGGCCGACAGCTTCGGGCTGCAGATGTCCTTCCTGCTGACCGCCGCGTGCGAGCTGTATGTGCTGTGGTACGCGCTGTGGGGATCGAAGCCGGTTGAGGAAACCGCAGCATGATCCGCGCCGCGATCCTCGCCGCAGCACTGGCGCTGACCCAGACGACGCCGGTGCCGGGATCGAACCCGATCATCCGCGACAAGTTCACCGCCGACCCCGCGCCCTTGGTCATCGGCGACCGGCTGTATCTCTATGTCGGGCATGATCAGGCGCGCGGGGACGAGATGTTCAATATGCGCGAATGGCTGGTTTACTCGACCACCGACATGCGCAACTGGACCGACCACGGTCCGATCATGAACGTCGCCGACTTCAAATGGGCCAAGAAGGACGCCTGGGCATCGCAGGCGATCCAGAAGAACGGCAAATTCTGGTTCTACACCGCGGTCGAGCATGACGACAGCAATCCGGGCAAGGCGATCGGCGTTGCAGTGTCGGACACGCCGACCGGCCCGTTCGTCGATGCCAAGGGCAGCGCGCTGATCACCAACGGCATGACGCCCAAGGGCACGCACAGCTGGGAGGATATCGACCCGACGGTCTTCACCGATGACGACGGAACGACCTGGATCGCCTGGGGCAATCGTCAGGCCTATATCGCCAGGCTCAAGCCCAATATGATCGAGATTGACGGCGCGATCACCGAGATCACCCCGCCGCATTTCGAGGAAGGGCCGTGGCTGCACAAGCGCGGCAAGCTCTATTACCTCACCTACGCCTCGCTCGACCGCACGACGCACAAGGACGAGCGCGTGTCCTATTCGACCGCGCCGTCGATCACGGGACCATGGACCTATCGCGGCGAGCTGACGGGTTCGGGCAAAAACAGCTTCACGATCCATCCCGGCATCGCGCAGTTCAAGGGCGAATGGTATCTGTTCCTGCACAATGCCGCGCTCAACATCGGCGATCAGCAAGGCGCGCTCGGCCGTCGCGCAGTGACGGTCGAGCATCTGCGCTATGACGCCAATGGCCTGATGCTGCCCGTCGTCCAGACCGATGCGGGCGTGACCGCGCGCCCACCCCGCTAAGCCTACAGGAGAAACGCCATGTTCTTCCGCGCGTCCGCATTTGTCGCCGCCCTGTTCGTCGCTACCGCCCCGGTTCAGGCGCAGAACGACCGCATGACCCCGATCGCCATTCCCGCCCAGCCCAACGCAATTCCGCTCGGCACCGGCGCACTTCCCGGCGCGACCAACCCGGAAAGCTGGCACAGCCAATATGGCAGCGTGTTCGCGCGCAACGTGACCGAAGCGACGCTGACCCCCTTCCTCCCCGACCCGGCCAAGGCGACCGGCACCGCGGTGATCGTCGCGCCGGGCGGCGGCTTTCGCACGCTGTCGATGGAGAATGAAGGCTGGGCCGTGGCGCGCGCGCTGGCCGATCGCGGGGTTGCCGCGTTCGTCCTGAAATACCGCCTCAACCAGACGCCGGCGGACATGGCGGGGTTCGAGGCGTCGATGCGCCAGATGTTCTCCGGCGCGGCACGCCCCGCCCGCCCCTCCCCCGATGCGCAGCTCGCGGGCCTCGCACCGCAGATCGCCGACGCGCGCGCCGCCTTCGCGCTGGTGCGCAAGCGTGCCGGGGAGTGGAAGGTCGATCCGAACCGCATCGGCATGGTCGGCTTCTCCGCCGGCGCGATGCTGACGATGGCGACGACGGTCGCGGGCGTCGATGCGAAGCCGGCGTTTATCGGCAACGTCTATGGTCCGCTCTCGGCAATGAAGATCCCCGCCGACGCGCCGCCGCTATTCGTTGCGCTGGCGGCGGACGATCCGCTGTTCGGCAATATCGACTATGGCCTGGTCAATGCGTGGCGCACCGCCAAGCGGCCGGTGGAGTTCCACCTCTACGAACAGGGTGGTCATGGTTTCGGCATGTATCCCAAGGAGACGACCAGCACCGGCTGGTTCGACGCCTTTGTCAGCTGGATGACGATGCACGGCTATTTGAAGCGTAGCGGTAGCTAGGCCCTTTGCTCCCCTCCCTGAAAGGGAGGGGTTGGGGGTGGGTGCGCGCGTCTGCGCGCTCCAAAGACCTGGACGCCAAGTTTCAAAGCGGAGGTCGAGGCATCGAGCCTCGCCCGCCGCTAAACCCACCCCTAGCCCCTCCCTTTCAGGGAGGGGAATTGAGTGTCTGTATAGCTTACAGCCTCCGCAATGCCTGGGCGGGGCGGACCGACAGCACCGGCAGCGACCCGATCAGGCCGATGCCGAGCGTCAGCAGCGCGCCGAGGCCCAGCGTTGCCGCGACGATGGTCCAGTCGGGTGCCCAGCCAAACTCGAACACGCCGGTGATGACATACCATGCCGCCAGCCCGCCCAGCCCCAGCGCCAGCGCTGCCAGGGTCAGGGCGAGCAGCGCATATTCGAGCGCCTGTGCCGCGAGGATCTGCCGCCGCGTCGCGCCCAATGTCTTGAGGATCACGCTGTCATAGCTGCGCGCCTGTCGCGACGCGGCGATGGCGCCGACCAGCACCGCGATACCGGCGAGGATCGTGACCGACGCCGACAACAGGATCGCCGTCGCCATCTGGTCGAGGATCGTGCGCACCTGCCCCACCACCTCGCTCACCGCGATGATCGAGGCCGAGGGAAAGGCGCCGAGCAATGCGCGCGACACCTTGCCCTCGTTCTTCGGCTCCATATCGATCGTCGCGGTCAGGCTGTGCGGCGCGGCGGCGAGCGTGTTGGGCGAGAAGACGAGGATATAGTTGAACCCCATCGTGTCCCAATTGACCTGCCGCAGCGACGCGATCCGCGCCTCGATCTCGCGGCCAAGGATGCTGACGGTCATGGTGTCCCCAACCCCGAGCTTGAGGAGCGTCGCCGCCTCGCGGTCGAGCGACACCAGCGGCGGCCCGGCATAGTCCTTCGGCCACCATTGCCCGGAGACCAGGTCGCTGCCCTCCGGCAGCACGGCGGAATAGGTGACGCCACGCTCGCCGCGCAGGAACCACGCACCTTCGGGCAGGGTCTTGAGGTCGGCGACGCGGGTGTTGCCATAAGCGGTGATCGTGCCGCGCAGCGACGGGACGATGTTGAGCTTCGCCTCCGGCGCCTCGCGCTTCACCAAGGCGGCGAAGGCGTCGCGCGATTCGGACGGAATATCGAGCACGAACTGGCTGGGTGCACGTTGCGGCACCGCGCGTTCGATCTCGGCGTCGAGGCTGGTCTGGATCGCGGCGAGCGTGACGAACAAGGTGAGCGCAAGCCCGAGGGCAATCACCAGCGCCACGGTCTGCGCGCCGGGACGATGCAGGTTGGACAGCGCGAGGCGCAGCAGCGGTCGGCGCGGGCGCGGCAGCTTGGCCGACAACCGCCGGATCAGCGCGCCGATGCCGAGCAGGATCAGCAGCACCAGCGCGACTGCGCCGAGCACGGCAGCGGCGAAGATCGGCTCACGCGCGGTCGCCAGCGCCAGCGTGACGACCAGCGCGCCAGCGAGGGCGACGAGCAGCGTGCTGCGACGGTCGATGCGGCGCGATTCCTCGACCCCGCTGCGCAGCTGCGCAGCTGCCGGATGGGTGCGCGCGCGCGCCAGTGGCGGCATGGCAAAGGCAAAGGCGATCAGCAGGCCGTAAGCGGCGCTGGTCAGCAGCGGCAGCGGATAGACGGCGAAGCCCGGCGCGACCGGCAACAGGTCCCCCGCCAGCGCGACGAACGCGATCGGCAGCACCGCACCGACCACCAGCCCCGCACCCACGGCCAGCGCCGACGCGGCGGCGATCTGGAGAAGGTAGATGCGGCTGATATCGGCCGAAGTCGCGCCGAGGATCTTGAACGTCGCGATCCCGCCGCGCTTCTGCCCGAGATAGGAGGCGACGCCATTGCTCACCCCAATGCCCGCGATGACCAGCGCGGCGAGGCCGATGAGCGAGAGAAATTGCCCCATGCGCTCGAAGAACCGCACCGCGCCCGGGGCAGCGCGGTCGCGCGTCTTGTACTCGAACCCGGCGGTGGCGAAGCGCTGTTTGAGGCCGTCGACTGCCTCGTCCGGCGTCACGCCGGGATTGAGGCGAATGCGGTATTTGGTCTCATACAGCGCCCCCGGCTGGAGCAGCCCGGTGCGCTTCATCCCATCGAGCGAAACGATCGCGACCGGGCCGAGGGTGAACCCCTCCCCCACCCGATCGGGTTCGTCGGCGATCATGCCGACGATGCGGAAATCCGCGTCGCCATAGCGAACCCGGTCGCCGGTCTTGAGCAGTAATCGCTCGGACAATGCGCGCCCGATCAGGATCGTGTCGGGGGTGAGTGGGGCATAGCGGCCCTGCTCCAGCGTCAGGCTGCCATACAGCGGGTAGCGCGTATCGACGCCCTTGAGTTCGGTCAGCACCGCGTCGGGTGCGCCGGCAACGGGCGCCGTGCGCCGCGCCATGGCGCGGGTGCGGATCGTGTCGCTGACCGTGCCGAGCGCGGTGAATGCCGCGCGCTCCTGCGCCGCTGCCTGGCGCTGGGTCATCCCCACCTCGACATCGCCGCCGAGCAGCACCTGACCGCGCGCCGAAATCTCACCCGTGATCGACGCGGTCAGGCTGCCGATCGTCGCCAGCGTCCCGACGCCGAGGAACAGGCAGACGAGCAGCAGCCGCAACCCACGAAACCCGGCATGCAGGTCGCGCCGCGCGATGCTCCATGCCCTGCGCCAGCCCAACGCCCTCATGCAGCGCTGTCCGCAACGATATGCCCGTCGCGCATCGTCAGCACACGGTCGCAGCGGCTGGCGAGCGCGGGGTCATGGGTGATGATCAGCAGCGTTGCGCCGGCCGCGCGCTGGCGATCGAACAACAAGTCGACGATGACGCCGCTGGTCGCGCCATCGAGATTGCCGGTCGGTTCGTCGGCAAAGATGATCTCGGGTCGCCCGGCGACCGCGCGGGCGATGGCGACCCGCTGTTGCTCGCCGCCCGATAGCTGCACCGGATAGTGGGTCAGGCGATGGCCGAGGCCGACCGCCTCCAGCTCCGTCGCGGCGCGCGCAAAGGCGTCGTCCGCGCCCGCCAGCTCCAGCGGCACGGCGACATTCTCCAGCGCAGTCATCGTCGGGAGCAAATGAAACGCCTGCAGCACGATCCCGACCCGCCCCCGTCTGGCGCGCGCAAGCCCGTCTTCGTCCAGCGTGTCATAGGCGATGCCTGCGACGCTCACGCTGCCACCGCTCGCCTGTTCCAGCCCAGACAGGATTGCCATCAGCGACGATTTGCCCGATCCCGACGGACCGAGGATCGCGACGCTGCTCCCGCGCGCGATATCGACATCGATCCCCTTCAAAATTTCGGTCGGCGCTTCGCGCGTTCCAAGCGTCAGGGTGACATTGCGCGCGCGGATTGCGATATCCGCCACCGGTTCGATCGACATAGGTGGAGAAGACGTCCTTGATCAGAAATCTTGCCCCATATGCGGGCGCAATGTTGCTCCTCCAAGGCCTGGCGGCCTGTTCGGGCGAAAATGATGCGACGAACCAGTCGCTGGCGACCCCGCCGACCCCCACGGCGGTCGCCAGCGCGGGCGCGGAAAAGGCCGACGCGCGGCTGGTCGTCGCCTTCGGGGACAGCCTGTATGCAGGGTACGGCGTGCTGCCGCAGGAGAGCTTTCCGGCCCAGCTGGAGAAGGCCTTGGCGGCGCGTGGGATCGCCGCGAGCGTGCGCAACGCGGGTGTGTCGGGCGATACCAGCTCGGCGGGCCTGCGCCGCCTCGCCTTCACGCTTGACGGGCTGGATCGCAAGCCGGACCTGGTCATGGTCAACCTCGGCGGCAACGACATGCTGCGCGGGATCGACCCGGCAGAGACGCGCGCGAACCTGACCGCGATCTGCGAGGAGCTGAAGAAGCGCGGCATCCCGATCATGCTGACCGGCATGATCGCCGCGCCGAACATGGGCCGCGATTATGCCGATGCGTTCAACGCGATCTATGGCGATCTGGCGAAGCGCTATGACGCGGTGCTCTACCCGTTCTTCCTCGATCAGGTGGTGACCGACCCGGCGTTGATGCTGCCCGACCGCATCCATCCCAATCCGAAGGGGCTGGAAAAGATCGTCGAGCGGGTCGTGCCGCTGGTGGCGGGACCCCTGACACCGGATTCCTGACGCCCTGTCAGGCCGATTTTCTGACGATCAGATGCGGTGGCATGACGATACTCTCGGTATCCTCGCCCCCCAGCCGCCGCATCAGCAGATCGACCATGGCAAAGGCACCGGCGCGGATATCCTGACGCACCGTGGTCAATGCCGGCGTGGTATGCGCGGCCAGCGGCAGATCGTCGAACCCGACAACGCGGACCAGCCCCGGACAATCAACCCCCATCGCGCGCAGGCGGGCGATACTGGCCACCGCCAGCGTGTCGGTCGCTGCGAAGATGGCGTCGCCCGGTTCGAAGCTGCGATCGAGATTGGCCGCGACTTCAGCTTCCAGGCGATCAGGCGACAAATGGCTGGACAGCGCGGTGATGCCAACGCCCATGCGCTGCGCCACGTCAGCCGCACCAGCAAAACGCGCGTCGAACTCGACCGCGGTGACGTCGCCCAGAAAATAGATATGCCGCGCACCGCCCGCGATCAGGCGTTCCGCCGCCAGCCGACCACCCAGCCGGTTGTCGGACCCGACGACGCAATGGCGCTGCCCCTCGCGATGATTGCCCCATACCACCATCGGGCGATAGCCGTCCGCGGCGTCCTCGATCCGGTCGAACTGGTCGGATTGGCCGATCACCAGTACGCCGTCGATCATGCCGGAACCGATGAACCGGTCGAGCCAGTCTTCGTCGCGGTCGGGGATAACCCGGCGCAGCATCAGATCATAGCCGCGTTCGGTCAGCGCATCGGCGAGATGCCCGAGCAATGTCATGAAGAACGCGTCCGAAACCTGCTGGCGCTGATCATGACCCAGCGGGATGGCGATCCCGATCACGCCGGTCTTTTGCCGCCGCAGTCCACTCGCCATCTGATTGGGGCGAAAACCGTGCTCGCGGGCGAGCGCGACGATGCGCGTTCGCGTCTCCGCATTGACCAGGCTGTTGCCCGCCAATGCCCGGCTGACGGTCCCAGCCGACACACCGGCAATTCGCGCCAGATCGCTGAGCGTGCGGACGACGATGCGGGATTCAGATGGCTGTTGGTCGGTCACGTGACGGGCATTAGCACGCCATTGTCACGCGGGAACAGAGGCGGATGGTGCGGCGGGTTCCGTCGCCTGTGGTCGCCCGCCCGCCCGGACGAACAGCGTTGCGACCGCGCCCGCCAGCATCAGCGCGCCGGCCAGCAGCAACGCGTTACGGGGGTCGCCCGACAGCAGCGGCTGATACAGGAATGGCATCGTCAGCGTTTCGATCAGCATCGGGATGACGATGAACATGTTGAAGATGCCCATGTAGATTCCGGTGCGTGCTGGCGGGATCGCTTCGGCCAGCATGACATAGGTATTGCCCATCATCCCGGCCCAGCCGATGCCAATGCCGACCATCGCGACGAACAGCCCGATCTTGCTGTCGATCCCTGGAATCGTCAGCATCGCGATCCCCGACGCGGCCAGGCAGACGGCATGGACCGATCGCGCTCCCAGCCGCCGCACAACCGGAATGAGCACCAGCGCGGAAGCAAATGCGATGAGGTTGTAGAACGCGCCGATCTGCTGCGCGGTCAGCGTCGCTTCCCGGAACGCGGCACTTTTCGGATCGGTGGTGTCGTAGAGCGAACGCCCGACCGCGAACGCGATATACTGCCAATAGACGAACATGGCATACCATTGGCACAGCATCGCGAAGGCGAGCTGACGCATCGGACGTGGCATCTCCCGGATCGCAGTGACAATATCGGACAGCGCCGACCGCGCCGACAGCGGCCGTGCGGCAAGCTCCGCCTGCTCCTCGTCGGTGAGCGGCAATTCGCGCACGCGCCACACCGACCAGACGATCGTGCTGATCGACAAGATGCCGCCGATGACAAAGGCGAGGCGCACGATCACCGGAATGCCATTGTCGTCAAGGACGTCACGCCCGGCAAAGCCCGTCAACAGCGTCGGCGCCATATAGCTGAGCGTCTG
Organism: Sphingomonas bacterium; assembly: GCA_030149245.1. Classification (GTDB taxonomy): domain Bacteria; phylum Pseudomonadota; class Alphaproteobacteria; order Sphingomonadales; family Sphingomonadaceae; genus Sphingomonas. The sequence continues at coordinate 15,713 of JASBRX010000056.1, read as the reverse complement.
GGCCAGCCCGGTAAACGCGCTCTGGGTCAGGAACCCGGTCGGCCGCTGGTCGGGTGCAAGCCGGTCGGACACATAGGCGCGATACGGCTCCATCGTGATGTTGTTGCCGGCGTCGAGAATCCACAGCAGCGATGCCGCCACCCACAGGGTCGGCGAATAGGGCATCGCGAACAGGGCGAGCGAACAGATAATTGCGCCGACCAGGAAGTAGGGCGTGCGTCGCCCCAGCCGCGACGATGTGCGGTCGCTCAACGCGCCGACGATTGGCTGGACGATCAGCCCGGTCATCGGGCCGGCCAGCCACAGCAGCGGCATCGTCGCCTCGTCCGCGCCGAGGAAGCCGTAGATCGGCCCCATATTCGCCTGTTGCAGTCCGAAGCTGAACTGCAGGCCGAAAAAGCCGATGTTCATTTCGATAATTCGCAGCAGCGACAAACGTGGTTTGGCGGCATTTTGCATCGACAGGACCCTCTCAACCGCCGCTTTTCATCGGCTCATTCGAGGTTAGTGACACCCTTTTCGTAAAATTGCAATCGTTTGCAATTGTCCTGTTGCAATCGTTTGCAACGCAGGTATCTCTACGGCGAATCGCGCAGTCGACGCGAGCCACATGAAGGAGAGGATCGTCATGAAGACACGTCACGCATTGGTCGTCAGCGTCGCACTCTGCGCTCTTGCCACCCCGGCGTTCGCCCAGGACGCAGCAGCGCCCGACGCCGCACCCGAGGCAGAGACTGAAATCGTCATCACCGCCGTCGCGCGCGGTCAGAATGTGCTCGACAGCTCGGTGTCGGTCAGCGCGATCGGCGGCGAGGATCTGGTCGATCTGGCACCGCGTTCCTCGGCTGAGCTGATCCGCCAGATTCCGGGCATCCGCTCGGAAAGTTCCGGCGGCGAGGGCAATGCGAACATCGCGGTGCGCGGGCTTCCCGTGGCGTCGGGCGGCGCCAAGTTCCTGCAGTTGCAGGAAGATGGCCTGCCGATCCTGGAGTTCGGCGACATCACTTTCGGTAACGCCGACATCTTCCTGCGCACCGACAACAACATCGCGCGCGTCGAAGCGGTGCGCGGCGGTTCGGCGTCGACCTTTGCCTCAAACTCGCCGGGCGGCGTCATCAACTTCATCTCCAAGACCGGCGAGCAGGAGGGCGGTTCGATCGGGCTGACCAGCGGCCTCAACTATCGCGAATACCGCCTTGATTTCGATTATGGCGGGCGCCTGGATGCCGCCACGACCTTTCATGTCGGCGGGTTCGGCCATATCGGCGACGGCCCGCGCGACGTCGGCTATGACGGTGCCCGCGGCGGCCAGATCAAGGCCAACATCACGCGCAAGTTCGACGGCGGCTATGTCCGGCTGTACGCCAAATATCTGAACGACCACTCGGTCGGCTATCTCCCCAATCCCGTGCGGGTCACCGGCACCGACGCCAATCCGACCTATGCGAGCATCGCCAACTTCTCGATCAATTCGGCGTCGCTGCATTCGCGCTATTTCGAGCCGATCACGACGCTCAACCAGAATAATCAGGTTCAGACGTTCAACATCGACGAAGGCATGCACCCGAAGGTCGCAGCCGTCGGGTTCGAGGCTGAATTCGACGTCGGCGGATTCACCGTCACCAACCGCTTCCGCTATTCGGACATCAGCGGTGCCTTCGTCTCGCCCTTCCCCGCCAGCGTGACCGGCGCGCAGGCAGCCGCTGACGCGATTGGCGGCGCGAACGCACAGCTCTTCTATGCCAGCGGGCCGAATGCCGGACAGCGCGTGACGAGCCCGTCAACGCTGGGCGGTAACGGGCTTGTTGCGAACATCGTGACGTTCAACACACGGCTCAACAGCCTCGACAATCTGACCAACGATCTGCGCGCGACCCGCGACTTCGACGTTGGCGGGGGCAAGGCGACGCTGACCGCCGGCTTCTATTATTCGGCGCAGGAAATCGACACCGCCTGGCTGTGGACGTCGCACCTGATGAGCGTGCAGGGCGATGGCGAAGCCGTACTGCTCGACGTGCGCAACGCGGCGGGCGTCCCCCAGACCCAGAACGGCACGGTGGGGTATAGCGCCAGCTTCTTCGGCAATTGCTGCCGCCGCGCCTATGACCTCGACTACACCACCAAGGCGCCGTTCGCGTCGCTGGGCCTGAAGTTCGGCGGCCTGTCGCTGGATGGCAGCATCCGTTGGGACTTCTCCGACGCGCGCGGTCGCACGTTCGGCGATGGTGCAGTCGCGACCCGCGACATCAATGGCAACGGGGCGATCAACCCGTCGGAAACGCTGGTCAGTGTCCTGCCGACCACGGGCGCCGCGCTGGTCGATTACGGCACCGACTATGTCTCCTACTCATTCGGCGCGAACTATCTGATCAACAACGCGCTTTCGGTCTTCGGTCGCTATAGCCGGGGCGGTCGTGCCAATGCCGATCGCATCCTGTTCAACGCCAATAACGTCAACCCGACGACTGGCGCCCTGCTCAATGCCGCCGTCGCGGTCGACTTTGTGAAGCAGGCAGAAATCGGCGTGAAGTACCGGGCGAACGGCGTGTCCTTCTATGCCACGGTGTTCGACGCACGGACCGAGGAAGAGAATTTCGAAGCCACCACCCAGACGGTGTTCAGCCGCTCCTACAAGGCGCGCGGCGTCGAGCTGGAGGCGGCCTATCGCACCGGCCCCTTCTCACTGTCGGCGGGTGCGACCTATACCGATGCCAGCATTTCGCGGGATAACATCAGCCCGGCCAATGTCGGCAACACGCCGCGCCGTCAGGCCGACTGGATCTATCAAGCGACCGCTTCCTATGATGCGAAGCAGTTCGGCCTGGGCGTCAGCGCGGTCGGCACGTCGGATAGCTATGCCCAGGACAGCAACCAGCTGGTCCTGCCGGGGTTCACCGCCGTCAATGCGTTCGTCAACTTCCGACCGCTGGAGCGGATCACGCTGTCGCTGAACGCAAACAACCTGTTCGACACCGTCGGCCTGACCGAGGCCGAGGAAGGCAGCATCCCGGCCAACGGCATCGTCCGCGCGCGTTCGATCAACGGCCGCACGGTCTCCGCGTCGGTCCGCTTCGACTTCTGACCTCTCCCGGCCCGGTCTTGAACAGGACCGGGCCAACCGAATCACAACTGCAAGGGATCATGATGACCAGCCCCTGGACTTCGGCCCATGTCGCCGCGATCGACCTCGACAAGGCCGCGATCGTGCCCGCATTCGCCGATGCGCCCCGGCCTTCGGGCGGCAGCGGTCTGTATTATTGGGACATGTGGCCGGTCCAGAACCCCGACGGCACGATCGCGTCGATCGCGGGACGCAGCCTGTGGATGGCGCTGACTGCCCCCGACCGGGGCGATCCGGCAGCACGTCATTTCGAAGCCCGCATCCGCTGGCTGGAGCAGGTCGGCGGCGGCTGGGTCGATCGCGGCGCGGTGCTTCCCCCCGCCCACGTCCCCTATGAACGCGAATGGGCGGGCTCTGCGCTGCTGGAAAACGGGCGGGTCACGCTGTTCTTCACCGGCGCGGGGTCGGCGCAGCGCGCCGGCGGCTATCAGCAAAAGCTGTTCGAGGCGCATGGAGACGTCGCGGCAGACGGATCGATCGGCGACTGGTCCGTCCCCGCCCCGTCGATCAAGTCCATGATCGCCGATTACTGCCCTGCCGATGCGCATGAGGGCGAGCCCGGACGCATCAAGGCATTCCGCGACCCGGCCTTTTTCCGCGACCCGGCGGACGGGGCCGATTATCTGGTCTTCACCGCATCGCTGGCGGCGGCGACGTCGGACTATAACGGTGCGGTTGGCCTGGCACAGCGCACGGCCGACGGATGGGCGCTGCTCCCGCCGATCGTCCATGCCGATGGCGTGAACAACGAACTGGAACGCGCGCATATCGTTGCGCGAGACGGTCGCTATTACCTGTTCTGGGTGACGCAGCGATCGACCTTCTCGCCCGATGTTGCGGCGGGGCCGACGGGCCTGTACGGGATGGTTGCCGACCGGATGACCGGCCCCTGGCGCCCATTGAACGGAAGCGGACTGGTGATTGCGAACCCCGATGCCGACCCCTTCCGCAGCTATAGCTGGTTCGTGAGCGCCGAAGGGGTGACGGCGAGCTTCGTCGATGCACCGGGCGGGGATGGCTTTGTCGGCGCCCCGGCCCCGCTGCTTCAGCTTGAGTTCGACGGCGACACTGTGGGGTTGAGCACGGCGGCGCGGGGCTGATGCTGGGCGCGATCGAGGCAGGCGGCACGAAGTTCGTGCTCGCGGTCGGGTCGGCGCCCGACGCCATAGTCGCGCGTACATCGATTCCGACGCGCGATCCGCAAGGCACCGTTGCCGCGGCGCTCGCCTGGTTCGCACAACAACCGCCGATCGCGGCGCTGGGCCTTGGCACCTTCGGGCCGGTCGGCCTCGATAAGGCACGGCCGGACTGGGGCCATATCCTGTCGACCCCCAAGCCGGGTTGGAGCGGGTTCGACCTTGCCGGAGCGCTGGGTCGCGCATTGCGCGTGCCGGTCGCGGTCGAAACCGACGTCAATGCCGCAGCGGTCGCCGAAGCGCGGCTGGGCGCGGGACGCGGTGGAAGCTCACTCGCCTATATGACGGTTGGCACCGGAATCGGCGTGGGACTCGTGCTCGACGGCCATTGTGTCCACGGCGCGGCGCACCCGGAGATGGGGCATTATTACCCGCGTCGTCCCCCGGGCGACACCGATCCCGGCAGTTGCCCGTTTCACGGCGACTGTCTGGAGGGGCTGGCGAGCGGGCCGGCGATTTTGAAGCGTTGGGGCGCGACGCTATCCGATCTTGCCGCCGACCACCCCGCGCACACGCTGATTGCGGGCTATCTGGCCCAGGCCTGCCATACATTGTTTGCGACGACGGCGGTCGAGACGGTCGTCATCGGTGGCGGCGTTCTCGCCACGCCCGGGCTGCTCCCCGCCATCGCCGACGCCACACATGCGCTCGACGCCGGCTATCTGCCCGGCGGTGAGCGGCATCGCGTCTGCACTCCGGCGCTGGGCGACGCGTCGGGCATCACCGGAGCGATGATCCTGGCGACGGAGGCGCGCGGCTAGCGCTTTGCGGAAGCGTTGTGGCGGATTAGACGGGGGCGATGAGTTCGATCCGCGCATATCTTTTGCCGTTGATCCTGCTGCTGTTCGCGGCAAGCGCCGCCAGTGCGCAAACCGCGCAGACCCGCGCTGAAGCCCTGGCGCAGGACGCCGCCGAATATGCCCGGGCTTACGGCGTCCCCCCAACCGAAGCCATGCGGCGCCTGATCGCGCAGCAGGACAGCGTGCCCGCGATCGATGCGATTGCGGAGCGCTATCGCGATCGCCTCGCCGGTATCTCGGTCGAGCATCGCCCCGATTATCGATTCATCGTCTATCTCACCGGCGATGGCCCGGTCCCGGCCACGCAGGTAGTGGCCGGAGCGATGCGCGTGCCCGTGCAGTTCCGCACCGGCGCCAAGGCCAGCCGCGAGCGCGTGCTTTGGGCGCTCACCAACCACCAGGCCGCGATCCGCGCGGCGCTCGCCGATACGCCATCGATGGGCATCGACCCGCGCACCGGCGAGTTGGTGGTGATTGCCGCCAAGCCGGTGGTCGATCGCGCCGGGGGCGATGCAGCGGTCGCTGCGCGCCTGAGCCAGTTGACCGGGGTGCCGGTGCGGGTGCGCATGCTCGATCTGGTCGATCGCAATCTTGGGCCGCAAGGCGGCGGACGGCTCGATGGGACCGATCCGACGAGCGGACGGCGCTATCGCTGCACCAGCGGCTTTCTGGTCGGTGATGGCACCCGCATCGGCATCACCACTGCCGCACACTGCCTCGACGACCTGGCCTATATCGATCCAGCGCGCCAGGCGACGCCGCTCGGCTTTGTCGGGCAATGGGGCTGGGGCTATCATGACGTCCAGATCCACACCGTCCCCGCCCTCGCCCGCCCATTGTTCTTCGCCGACACCGCGCGCAGCCTGACCCGCCCGGTCGAGGCGCAGCGCGCCAAGACCAGCACCCGCGCGGGGGATTTCGTCTGCCATCGCGGTGAAAGCACCGGCTATAGCTGCGCGGAGGTCACGTTGCTCGACTTCGCACCGTCGGGCCAATTATGCGGCGGCTACTGTCTGCCGACCTGGGTCGCCGTGGCGGGCCCGACCTGCAAACAAGGTGACAGCGGCGGCCCGGTGTTCAGCGGGACGACCGCGTTCGGCATCGTCAAGGGCGCAACCTTTCGGTCGGACGGGTCGTGCGCCTTCTATTTCTACATGTCGCTCGATTATTTGCCGACGCCGTGGCGACTGCTCATTGACACACCGCCAGCCGACAGGGTCGCGATCGAGTAGGGTCGGTTTCAGTCAGGCGGCGCCGGGTGCGACTGAAACAGGCCGGCGATGTGTGCCCGTGCGATGGCGCGCGCTTCGTCGGCATCCAGAACGGCGGGCGACAGGCACAGCTCAAGCCAGAGGCCGTCGACCAATGCGGCGATGCTGATCGCGGCGCGACGGCGCGCGCTGGATTGCAGCCCGCACGCCGCCAGCAGCCGTTCGAGCTCAGCGCGGTAGCGGGCATATTGTGCGTCATGCAGTGCTGCGATCTCGCCGCGTGCGATCACCAGCCCCCAGAAGGCGGTCCAGGTCGCGAGCAGGTCGCGATCGGCAATCGACGGCGCGAAACTCGCGGTGACATACGCGATCAACCGCGCCTGCGGGTCGGTTCCGGCTGCGGAGACCGCCGCGTCGAGCGCCGCCGCGACCTGTTCCCCGACATGCGCATAGGTCGCCGCGATCAACGCATCGACCCCACCGAAATGATGCGCGACCAGTCCCGGCGAGACCCCGGCCTCGACCGCGATCGCACGCACCGACGCGCCGCTTGCCCCGTCACGCGCCAGCACACGTGCGGTCGCCGCGATCAGCGATAGCCGTCGCGCATCGGGTTCGGCACGGGTGAAGCCTGGCTTGCTCATCGGGCGATCTTATTATACGATCGTACAACAAGCAAATCGCGGAGCCGATCATGGCCACCTCTGCCTCCAGTCCAAACCCAGCCCATGATCCCGACGCTGACTGGTCGCTGCCCGGATGGATCTACACCGATCCCGAATTTCTTGAGGTCGAGACCGCGCGCATCCTGCGCCCGTCCTGGCAGATCGTCTGCCATGAGAGCGACCTTGCCGGGCCGGGCGACTGGCGGACGCTTTCCTATCTGGGCGAACATGTCGTCGTGGTGCGGGGCCGCGACGCGGCGATCCGCGCCTTTCACAATGTCTGTCGCCATCGCGCGATGCGGATCGTCGAGGGCGATGCGGGCTGCGCGAAGAAGCTGGTCTGTCCCTATCATGCCTGGGCCTATGAGCTGGACGGGCGGCTATCGGGCGTGCCGATGCGCAGCGACTATCCGGCGCTGGACATGGACGCGAGCGGCTTGGTCCCGGTCGACCTCGCCACCTGGCGCGGCTTCGTGTTCGTGCGGCTCGAGGATGATGGCGGACCGACGCCGGCACAGATGATGGCGCCCAATGACCATGAGGTCGCGCCGTATCGCTTCGAGGAGATGCGCCGGATCAGCGACGTCCGCATCCGCGACCGTGCGGTCAACTGGAAGAATGTCGGCGACAATTATTCGGACAATCTGCACATCCCGGTCGCGCATGACGGGCTGACGCGGTTGTTCGGCAAATCCTATGCAATTGAAGCGGCGGGGTGGGTCGACAAGATGTCGGGTCAACTGGTCGACCGCGTCTCGGACAATCCGTGGGAAGCCTTTTACCAGCGCCACCTCCCCCGCGTCGATCATTTGCCCGAGGCGAACCAGCGGCTGTGGCTCTACTATAAATTGTGGCCGAACATGGCGTTCGACATCTATGCCGACCAGATCGACTTCATGCAGTGGCTGCCGGTTTCGCCGACCAGTTGCGTGCTGCGCGAGATGGCGTTTGCGCTGCCCGATGATCGGCGGGAGATGAAGCTGACCCGCTATGCGAACTGGCGGATCAACCGCGTGGTCAATGCCGAGGACACCTGGCTGATCGAGCGCGTGCAACAGGGCATGGCGTCGAGCAGCTACACAGCCGGGCCGATCGGCGCGAGCGAGGTATGCCTGCGCAGCTTCGCCGCAAAGATCCGCGCGATCATCCCCGAAGCACGGCTGCCCCGCGCGCCCGCGCCGGGCTGGTCGCGCCGTCCGCACAGCGTCTGATCTTTTTGGGGGAAGCATGAAAAAGTACGACGCGATCGTCATCGGCGGCGGGCATAACGGGCTGGTCTGCGCCTTCTACCTCGCCCGCGCGGGGCTCAAGGTGCGCGTGCTGGAGCGGCGCCACATCGTCGGTGGCGCGGCGGTGACCGAGGAGTTCCACCCCGGCTTCCGCAACTCGACCGCGAGCTACACCGTCAGCCTGTTGCGGCCCAAGGTGATCAAGGACATGCGCCTGCACGAACGCGGCTGGCGGATCGTCGAGCGGACGATTAGCAATTTCTTCCCGCATGAAGGCGGCTATCTGAAACTGGGCGGCGGCACCGCGCGGACCCAGGCCGAATTCGCGCGCTTTTCGCAGAAGGATGCCGAGATCTTTCCGCGTTATGAGGAAGCACTGGAGCGGGTTGCCGAAGTGCTGCGCGACCTGTCGCTCAAGACCCCGCCAAATGCCGGGGGCGGGCTGCGCGCGCTGCTTGCCGCCGCCGCGCAGGGCAAGCGTCTCGCAGGGATGGATGTCGAGGCGCAGCGCGACGTGATGGACCTGTTCGTCAAGTCCGCGCGCGATTTTCTGACCCGCTGGTACGAGAACCCGTATATCCAGGCCGCCTTCGGCTTCGACGCGGTGGTCGGCAATTATGCCAGCCCCGACACCCCCGGATCGGCCTATGTCCTGCTCCACCACGTGTTCGGCGAGATCAACGGCAAGAAGGGCATGTGGGGCCACAGCGTCGGCGGGATGGGCGCGATCACGCGCTACATGGCCGAAGCCGCCGAAGAGGCCGGCGCCGAGATCAGCGTCGAGACGCCGGTGGCGAAGCTGCTGGTCGATGGCGGCAAGGTCGCGGGGGTGCGGCTGGAAAGCGGCGAAGAGATTGCAGCGCCCATCGTCGCATCGAACGCGGGTCCCGCCCTGCTCTACCGCCAGCTCGTCGATCGCAGCGACCTGCCCGGGCAATTCGCGCGGCGGATGGATGGGTACAAGACCGGATCGGGCACGTTCCGGATGAATGTCGCGCTCAGCGAGCTGCCCGATTTCACCGTGCTGCCGGGCAAGGACAAGGCCGAGCATCACACGGCGGGCATCATCATCTCGCCGACGCTCGACTATATGGACAAGGCGTTCACCGACGCGAAGGCTAAGGGCTGGTCCGACGAACCGATCGTCGAGATGAAGCTGCCGACCAGCGTCGATGACAGCCTGGCCCCACCGGGGATGCACATCGCCTCGCTCTTCTGCCAGCAATTCGCGCCGGTGCTGCCCGGCGGGCGCAGCTGGGACGATGCGCGCGATGCGGCGGCCGACGTCATCATCGATACGGTGACGAAGCACGCGCCCAATTTCCGCAAGTCGATCCTGGGCGTCCAGATCCACTCGCCCGCCGATCTTGAGCGCAAGTTCGGGCTGATCGGCGGCGACATCATGCACGGGCACATGTCGCTCGACCAGCTCTGGGCGTCGCGGCCGATGCTGGGGCATGGCGATTATCGCGGGCCGATCAAGGGGCTCTATATGTGCGGCGCGGGCACGCATCCAGGCGGCGGCGTCACCGGCGCGCCCGGACACAATGCGGCGCACGAGATCCTGCGGGATCGTTCGTTGGTGCGGCGGTTGCTGCCGGTTTAGCGGCTCCGTCGCACCCACAGGAACACGGGCAACCCAAGCGCGAGCAGGCCAAGGCCCCAGAGGTTTGCGCGCAGTCCAAGGCCGTAGATCATCCACAGCACAAACGCCGCCGAGACGATCGCCGCGAGCTTTGCCGTGCGGTCGCCTGCAAGTAGCTTCAGCGCGGCCAGCGCGCTGACGAAATAGGCGAGCATGCCTGCGGCCAGGCTGATCGTCGCGATGTCGGCGAACAGCGTGCCGGTGCTTCCGGTATAGTTGAGCGCCATCACGATCGTGACCAGCCCGCCCGAAACCAGATGCGCGCGGGTCGGCGTGCCACGGCTGCCGTCCTTGCCGAACCACCCGGGGAAGACGCCGCCGCGCGCCATCGCGCGGGGCACCTCGCCCTGCAACAGGATGAAGCCGTTGAGCGCGCCCAGTGCACTGATCGCGGCAAAGATGGCGGCGATCTCAAGCGCGCCATTGCCCCAGGCGCGGCCGAGGAAGGCGGCGAGCGGCGCTGGCGACGCGGCGGTGAGTGTGACTGGCATCATCAGGCCAATGGCACCGGCCACGAGCAGATAGACCAGCCCGGTGAGCGCAGTGCCGATCAATGTGACGCGCGGCACGATCCGCGCCGCGTCCTTGACGCGATCAGCAGGAACGGTGGCCGATTCAACACCGAGAAACCCCCAGAATGTCAGCGCCACCGCGGCAGAGATCGCACCTGCGCTAATCGGCACCGGCGGGTTGTCTACGATTGCCGACCCGCCATTGGCGAGCAGCAGCCACAGCGCGAGCAGGATCACCATGACCAGCGGAACGAGCTTCACCAGCGTCGTCACCAGCTGGATGCGCCCTGCGAGCACCACGCCGCGCATGTTGACCGCAACCAGCGCCCAGATCAGCAGCAGCGCGGTGGCGAATGCCGGCAGCCCGCTCGCTATCCCCGGAAACGGCACGCTGAGCGCGCTCACGACCGCAATCGCCAGCGCCCCATTGCCCGCCCAGATCAGGATCCAGTAGCTCCAGGCGACGGCAAATCCGACGACCGGGCCGAACGCCGCATCGGCAAAGGCATAGGGGCCGCCAGCGCAGGGCAGCTTCGCCGCAAGCCGGGCGAACACGAACGCCAGCGTCATCGCCCCCGCGATCGTCGCGCCCCAGCCGATCAGCGCGTTGCTCCCCAGCGGCGCGAGTGTGGCGGGCAACAGGTAGATGCCCGATCCGATCATGTTCCCAACCACCAGCGCCAGCGCCGGCCAGAAGCCGAGTGCGCGACGTGGCGTGGGCGGGATCGCATCGGCCATGCTGCTTTGTCGCGAGCACGGCAGCGTTCGTCCAGCACGAAAAATGCGGACGGTGCTTGATCGCTGCACCGCCGCATGGTCTTCATATGCGATGACCGCGATGCGCTTTTCACCCGAACTCATGGACGCGGCGCTGGCGCTGCACGACAACCGCCTGTCGGAGGCGGAGCGCGGGCTAAAAGCCTATCTCAAGCGTGACCCGTTCGATGCGCGCGCGATCCGCATGCTCGCCGAATTGGCCGGTCGGATCGGGCGACTGAAGGATGCCGAGAACCTGCTGCGCCGCGCGGTCGAGCTGGCGCCAGGCTTCACCGCCGCGCGCGCCAATCTTGCCTTGGTGCTGTATCGCCAGAACCGCGCGGACGAGGCGCTGGCAGAACTCGACGCGCTGATGGATGCCGAGCCCGATCATCCCGGCCATGCCAATCTGAAGGCTGCCGCGCTTGGACGCCTCGGCGCCTTCGAGGAAGCGATCACGCTGTACGAGCGGGTTCTGGCCGAAGCGCCGGAACAGCCCAAATTATGGATGAGCTATGGCCATATGCTCAAGACGGTCGGGCGGCAGGCGGATGGCATCGCCGCCTATCGCCGCGCAATCGCGCTGCGGCCGGAATTGGGAGAGGCATGGTGGAGCCTCGCGAACCTGAAAACGGTGCGGTTCGACGACGCCGACATCGCGGCTATGGAGGCCGCCCGCGCCGCCCCTGACCTGGGCGATGAAGACCGGTTTCACCTCGACTTCGCACTGGGCAAGGCATGCGAGGATCGCGGCGAGGCGGATCGCGCCTTCGGCCATTATGCGGCGGGCAATGCGCTGCGCCGGACGCAGCTGGTCTATGACGCCGACGAGACCGAGCGGTTCGTCGAGGACTGCATCGCGCTCGCCACCCCGGACTTTTTTGCGGAGCGCGCAGGCTGGGGGTCCGATGCGCACGATCCGATCTTCGTCCTGGGCATGCCGCGCGCGGGGTCGACCCTGATCGAACAGATCCTGGCCAGCCACAGCGCAATCGAGGGCACGACCGAATTGCCCGACCTGCCCGCACTGGCACGGCGCATTCCCGACTATCCGCACGGTCTCGCAGCGCTGACTGCCGAACGCGCAGGCGAACTGGGTGCGGAGTATCTCCGGCGCACCGCCGTCCAGCGCCGCACCGACCGGCCGCGCTTTATCGACAAGCTGCCCAACAACTGGGCGCATGTCGTGCTGATCCGCCTGATCCTGCCCAATGCCGTGATCATCGATGCGCGCCGCGAACCGCGCGCCTGTTGCTTCTCCAACTTCAAGCAACATTTCGCACGGGGTCAGGCGTTCAGCTACGCGCTCGACGATATGGGCCGCTATTATCGCGACTATGTGCGGCTGATGGCGCATCTCGACCGCGTTCAGCCCGGCCGCGTGCACCGCGTGATCCATGAAGCGCTGGTCGGCGATACCGAAGCGGAAGTGCGCCGGTTGCTCGATGCCTGCGGCGTCGGGTTCGAGCCTGCCTGCCTCGCCTTTCATGAGACCGAACGCGCGGTGCGCACCGCCAGCTCCGAACAAGTGCGCCAGCCGATCTTCACCGGTGGCGACCGCGCATGGCGGCCCTTCGCCCGGCATCTCGCGCCGCTAACCGCAGCGCTCGGCGATCTCATCGACGGCTACCCGGACGCTCCCACAAATTCGTAACGTTGCAGAAACGTCACTGTCATCGAAGATTTTCCACACGCCGCATCCGAGCGATTGACCTTTGTTGCGCCGCACCACAGTCTGACGCGACAAAGTGATAATCAGGGGGCTGCAATGGTTATTTCAATGCGTCGCGCCGTGCTGTCAGGGCTTCTTGCATCGACGGCGCTGATCCTGCCTGCTGCCGCTCGGGCGCAGGACGGCACTGCCCCAGACCTGCCCCCCGATCAGGACGAGATTGTCGTCACCGCCCAGAAACGCGACGAGAATATCCAGTCGGTTCCGATCAGCATCCAGGCGATCGGTACGCGCAAGCTCGATCAGCTGAACATCTCGAACTTCAACGAATATACTCAGTTGCTGCCCTCGGTCGCGTTCCAGACGTCGCAGCCGGGCGTCACCACCGTCTATATGCGCGGCGTCGCATCGGGTGGCGACGGCAACCATTCGGGGTCGCTCCCATCGGTCGGCAGCTATCTCGACGAACAGCCGGTGACGACGATCGGCGGCACGCTGGATGTCCATATCTACGACATTGCGCGCATCGAAAGTCTCGCCGGGCCGCAAGGCACGCTTTATGGCGCATCGAGCCAGGCGGGCACGATCCGCATCATCACCAATAAGCCCGACGCCGCCGGGTTCGATGCCCGGATCGATGCCGAGGTGAACACCGTCGCGCATGGGGGTCAGGGCGGCAAGGTCGAGGGCATGGTCAATATGCCGCTCGCCGAAAACATGGCGCTGCGCGTCGTCGGCTTCTATCAGCGCGACGCGGGCTATATCGACAATGTGCCGGGTACGCGCAGCTTCCTGCCCACGCCCGGCGGCATCACCGTCAACAACAGCGCGTTTGTCGAGGACAATTACAACGAAACCGACACCTGGGGCGGGCGCGCCGCGCTGAAGGTCGATCTCGATGAGGATTGGACGGTCACGCCGACCGTCCTGTATCAGGAGATGCGCGGCAACGGCACCTATGCCTATGACCCGCGCGTCGGCGACCTTCAGGTGCAGCATTTCTACCCCGAATATCGCCGCGACCGTTTTATTCAGGGTGCGCTGACGATTGAGGGCAAGATCGGCAACTGGGACGTGACCTATGCCGGGGCCTATCTCGACCGCAAGACCGCCTCATCGAGCGATTACACCGATTATTCGGAGGCGTACGACAATCTCTACGCCTCGGTCGGCGGGCTCGCCGGCTATTTCTATTACCTCGACAATGCCGGTAACACGATCGACCCGCGTCAGGTCGTGATCGGCAGCGACCACTTCAAGAAAACCAGCCAGGAACTGCGCGTCGCCTCCCCCGCCACGGATCGGTTCCGCATCGTCGCGGGCCTGTTCTATCAGCGCCAGTCCAACCTGATCCACCAGGACTATCAGATCCCAGGGTTGGGCAGCGCGGTTTCGGTCAACGGGTCGCCGGGCACGCTGTGGCTGACCCAGCAGCATCGCGTCGACAAGGACTATGCGATGTTCGGTGAGGCAAGCTTCGACCTGACGCCGACGCTGACCTTCACGGCGGGCGCGCGCGGATACATCTACGACAACTCGCTGATCGGCTTCTTCGGCTTTGGCCGCAATCCCGGGGTCGATCCGGGCGATGGGCGTCCGTTCACCGCCTCACCGTTCAACGCCGCGGGAAGCTCACGCACCGGCGTGGCCGGCTGCTATCTCGCCAATGGGCAAACGCTACGCGACGCCTATCTGGCAGGCAGCCCGACCACCACGCTGCTCCCGGCGGCGGTCGCGGGCAGCCCATGTACCAATCTCGCCACCTACGCGAGCGGTCGCCTGCTTCCCAAGAAGACCGAGGGCGAAGGCGTCACCTACCGCTTCAACATGACGTGGAAGCCGTCGGACGCGCTGTTGTTCTACGCCTCCGCCTCCAGCGGATTCCGCCCCGGCGGCATCAACCGGCGCGGCGATGTGGCACCCTATGACGCCGACAAACTCTATAATTACGAACTCGGCTGGAAGACGACGCCGATCGCTGGCCTGCGCTTCAACGGCGCGGTCTATATGCAGGAGTGGAAGGCGTTCCAGTTCTCGTTCCTCGGCCCGAACAGCTTCACGATCATCCAGAACGGGCCGGATGCGCGCATCTATGGCGTGGAGATGGATGCCAACGCCACCTTTGGCGGGCTCAACCTGACGGTGTCGGGCTCTTTCACCGATGCCAAGACGCGGCAGGATCTATGCGCTACCCAGATCTGTAGCGGCACCGGCACCGATGTGCTGGCACCAAAGGGAACGCGACTGCCGGTCACGCCGCGGGTCAAGCTCGCCGGCACGGCGCGCTATGCGGTGCCGATGGGATCGGGACGCGGCTATGTTCAGGGGCTGATCGCCTACCAGAGTTCGGCGTCGTCGGACATCCGCGTCGCCAAGGCGGCGGCGCTCGGGCGTCTTGCACCCTATGCCACGGGCAATCTGGCGATCGGCTACGAGCTGTCGGATTATACCTTCGAACTGTTCGCGCAGAATATCTGGGACGAACGCGGTCAGATCACCCGCTTCCAGCAATGCGGCGCCTGCGATCAGCGTCCCTATATCGTTCCGATCACACCGCGGACGATCGGGTTGCGCCTGGGCGCTCGCTTCTAGGGTCAGGAACGGCGTGATGGATGCGCCGTGAGGTGGCGGCCTCGGGGATCAGGCAACTGACCCGAGCCGCCACGACCATCGGAACGCTTCAACGCTGTTCGCCCTGAAATCAAGAAGTTGCGATGGCTGGGGCGGCTGGATTCGAACCAGCGCATGGCGGTACCAAAAACCGCTGCCTTACCGCTTGGCTACGCCCCAACATCGTGCGGAAGCGACGCCCTTAAAGCGCCGCGTCGCGTGTGAAAAGAGGATTTAACCGAAGCGATGCACCCAGCCATGCGGGTCGGGGGCTTCGCCGCGCTGGATCGCGGTCA
>JASBRX010000041.1 GCA_030149245.1 Sphingomonas bacterium | reverse complement strand
GTTGCCCGGTGCCCCCCGTACCGCTGGAATCCGCTTCTGTTGCCCGGTGCGGTCCAACCGCGCATTTTAGTCTAACCTTAGTCCGTTAGGACTTGGGGTTAGGCCGCAATAGCGAGTGCTTCGTTATCGTTGGCACTTGTGAGTATGGGCCGTCGCGGTGGTCCCATTCCGAACGAAAACAGCGCTTTTCAACACACGTCGATCCTGGTTCGGCCCCGTCAGAAACGGTCTCCAGTATGACCACCATTTCTGGTGGAGCCGCCGGGTACTGCCCCCGGGTCCGCTGCGTCTATTGCACGCCACAATTTATCGTCATAGCCGGGCGAACCCGGCCTGACCGATATAGGAAGCCGCAATCCGATTGAAAAGAGCGGGTTTCGGTGCCGAAATCTAACAAGAACGATGGGATTTGGCCTTCCCATCGCCATAAACCGCGCGCAAAGAACGTGCCATGCTTACCCAGCGCTCTCGTTATGCCCTGCGCGCCATGCTGTTTCTGGCCAAGCAGCCCCGGGACGGGGCGCCGACGCCGATGACACGGATCGCCGCTGAAGCCAATGTGCCGCGCAAGTTCCTCGAACTGATCCTCGCCGATCTGCGCGAAGCCGGGTTCATCCTGTCGACGCGCGGCAAGATGGGCGGCTATCGCCTCGCTCGCGCCAATCACCTGATCTCGCTGGGTGAGATTATCCGTGTGATCGAAGGGCCGCTGGCGCTGGTGCCATGTGTCAGCCGCACCGCCTATCGCCCCTGCCTGGACTGCAAGGATGAGGCGAGCTGCGCGATTCGCCATGCGATGGCCCGCGTACGGGATGAGACGGCGCGGATCCTCGACGGCACCAGCCTTGCGGATGCCACCGCCGAGGATCTGGTCGCCGCCTGAAGGCGCGCCGCTGAACGCACCAACGCCCGTTTGTGCTGAGCTTGTCGAAGCACCTTCCCGCCTCCCCATGGCAGGCGCAAGCGGCCCTTCGACAGGCTCAGGGCAAACGGACCGGGGATAGTCCCTAACCGTTGCGCTTCTTCAGTTCGTCGCGGATTTCGCGCAACAGCACGACATCGGCCGGATCGGCGGCGGGTTCCGCCGTGCCTTCAGCCTTTTCCTTCTCGACCTTCGCCAGCAGCTTGTTGACCGAGCGGACCAGCAGGAAGACGATGAAGGCGAGGATCAGGAAGTTGATCGCCACGGTGATGAACTGGCCAAAGCCGAACAACGGCACGCCGGCCGCCTTCAGCGCGGCATAGTCCGAAGGAGATCCGGTGTAGCTCGCCGGAATTTCACCCAGCCGGATGAAGTAACTCGAAAAATCAAACCCGCCGAAGATCCAGCCGACCACCGGCATGATGATGTCGTCGGTGAGCGATTTGGTGATCGTCCCGAACGCCGCGCCGATGATGACCCCTACCGCGAGGTCAAGCACATTGCCGCGCGCGATGAAGGTCCGGAATTCCTTGAGCATAAGCTCCCCCTTGTGATTGCCGATCGACGCTACCCAACGCTCAGGCGCGGCGCAAATTTCCGGTTTCCATTGCGCAGTGCCCATGCCGTCCCTAGATTTGCGGTGTCGTATGGATGCGACACACTATGAGGGACTCATCGCGATGAAGCTTCGTCTGGTTGCCGCGCTGGTTGCCGCGGCCATGCTGTCCGCCTGCGGGCTCAACAGCGTTCCGACGGCTGAAGAGACTGCGAAGGCGAAATGGGCGGAGGTGCAGAATCAGTATCAGCGCCGCGCCGATCTGACCGGCAATCTGGTCGCGACGGTGAAGGCCGCCGGGGCGCAGGAGAAGGCGATTCTGGTCGAGGTGACGCAGGCCCGCGCCGCCGCGACGCAGCTGCGCGTCAGTGATGCCGACTTGACCGATCCGGCCAAGATCGCGGCTTTCGACCGTGCGCAGAACGCGGTGACGCTGAACCTGCAGCGGTTGCAGGAGGCGTATCCTGAGCTGAAGAGTCAGGCCAATTACGCGACCCTGCTCACCCAGCTCGAAGGCACGGAGAACCGCATCAGCATCGCCCGCCGCGATTATAATGAGGCGGTGCAGAGCTATAACACAACCATCCGCACCTTCCCCGACGCGATCGGCGCCAAGATCTTTTACGGTGCCAAGCCGATGGCCCCGTTCCAGGCGACCACGCCGGGTGCGGAGACTGCGCCCAAGGTGGACTTCGGGAACGGGAACTGATCGGGCTGCGCATCCTGCCGCTCCTGCTCCTCGCCGGGTGCGGGACGGCGGGGTCCGGGCCGACGGAGGAGGCATCGCCGACCATTCCCGCGCTGACGGGGCGGGTGGTCGACAACGCCGATCTGCTGCCGCCGGACCAAGAGTTGCTGCTCGAGCGGGCGCTGCTGACGACCGAGCAGGCGACACGCAGTCAGTTCGTCGTCGTCACCTTGCCGACGCTGAACGGCCGCAAGATCGAGGATGTCGGGGTGGAGCTGGGCCGCGCTTGGAAGATCGGCAGGTTCGACGTTGACGATGGCGTGATCCTGATCATTGCGCCGAGCGAACGTCAGGCGCGCATCGAAGTCGGCTACGGCCTGGAAGGCGTGTTGCGGGACGAGGAGGCGAAGGCGATCATCACTAACACCATCATCCCGCGCATCCGCTCGGGGAATATGCCCGGGGCGATCCTGGCCGGAAGTGCCGCGATCATCCGTGAAATCAATGTACCGGGAGCAACACCATGAGGTTCGTGCATCTGGTTCTTGCGCTGCTGCTCGCCGCCTTTGCGGGGCAAGCGGCCTCGGCGCAGTCCTTTCCCAAGCTGACCGGGCGGGTGGTCGATAGCGCCGATCTGCTCAGTCCGGCGCAGGAGGCGGAGCTGTCCGCGATGTCCGAAGCGACCGAGAAGGCGACCGGGCGACAGCTGGTGGTTGCCACGGTTCCGGACTTGCAAGGCTATCCGATCGAGGATTTCGGCTACCGGCTCGGCCGCGAATGGCAGATCGGGCAAAAGGATGCCGACAATGGCATCATCCTGCTGGTAGCGCCCAACGAGCGCAAGGTGCGGATCGAGGTCGGCTATGGCCTTGAGCCGATCATGACCGACGCGCTATCGGGGACGATCATTCGTGACACGATCATCCCGCGCTTCAAGGATGGCGACATGCCCGGCGGGATCATGGCGGGTGCCGCCGCGATCAACGAGCAACTCAAACTCCCGTTGGAGGCCGCCGAGGCGCGCGCCAAGCAGCTGATCGACAGCGGCAAGTCGCGCAAGAAAGGCGGCGCGGGGCCGTTCGTGCTGATCTTCTGGATCGTGATCCTGCTGATGGTCGTCTTGCCGATCGTGATCGGTGCGGCGCGCGGCAAGAAATATCGCCGTGGCCGTGCGCCGGTGGTGATCTGGGGCCCCGGCTGGGGTGGTGGCGGCGGATCGTCCTGGGGCGGCGGCGGTGGCGGCTCCTGGGGTGGAGGCGGTGGCGGTTTTGGCGGCGGCGGAGGCTTTTCCGGCGGCGGCGGGTCGTTCGGCGGCGGCGGCGCATCGGGGGGATGGTGATGGCACGACGATTCACGGCTGAAGAACATGCTCGCGTCACCGCTGCGGTGGCGGAGGCCGAGCGCGGCACCGATGGCGAGATTGTGACGATCGTCACCGACTGGTCCGATCATTATCACGACGTCTCGCTTTACTATGCGGGCGCGGCGATGCTCGCGGCGCTGGGCTTGTTCGCTTTCTTCCCCGGCCTGCTCGACGCCAAGCTGGCGTTGTTCACCGGCGGCTGGGGTGAGGCGGAGCGGCATCTGCAGCTCGCTTTGCTGGTGGTGGTTCAGGCGGTGGTCTTCCTGGCCGTCCGCTTCGGGTTTGAGGCGCTGCCGGGGCGCGGGGTGCTGATCCCCGGCGCGGTGCGCGGACGGCGGGTGCGGCGGCGCGCGGCGCAGTTCTTCAAGGCGAGCGCCGAGAAGCGCACCGCCGAGCGCGTCGGCGTGCTGCTCTATGTGAGCCTGGCCGAGCATCGCGCCGAGATCATCGCCGACGAAGCCATCCTGGCCAAGGTCGAAGAGGGCGTGTGGGGCGATGCGATGGTCGCTTTGGTCGACAAGGTGCGCGCGGGCGATCCGGCGGGCGGCATGGCCGATGCGGTGACGCGGATCGGCGCGGTGCTGACGACGCACTTCCCCAAGACTGCGGGCGACGCCAACGAACTCCCCGACCGGCTGATCGAGCTGTGAGCGTCCCTGACAGCGACGCGCCGGTCGAAACGGTCTGGCAGGGCAAGTTCATCACCGCGAAGAAACAGGGGCGGTGGGAATATGTGTCGCGCGCGCGCGGCATCCGTGCGGCGGTGATCGTCGCGTTGGATGATGAGGGTCATTTGCTGCTGGTCGAGCAGTATCGCGTGCCGCTTGGCCGCTGCTGCCTTGAACTGCCTGCGGGTCTGATCGGCGATGGCGGCGATGACGAGGCGGACGAAACCGCCGCGGCGCGTGAGCTGGAGGAAGAGACCGGCTATCGCGCCGCGCGGATCGAATCGCTTGGTGAGTTCTTTTCTTCGCCGGGAATGGTCAGCGAGAGCTTCACCCTGGTGCGCGCGCACGGCCTGACGCGTGTCAGCGATGGCGGCGGGGTGGAGGGTGAGGACATCATCGTCCACCGCGTGAAGCTGGCGGATGTGCCCGCCTATGTTGCCGAGTGCCGCGCGCGGGGGATGGCGATCGACGTCAAATTGCTGCTGGCGTTGGGAAGCAGCCTGCTCGGCTAGCCGTTACCGGAAATTGTCGGCGTAGGCCTGAAGCTTGAGCGTCTTGACCGGGGCCGGGACGACATGCGCGTCGATGCCTTCGCGCTTCGCATAGTCCTGCGCCGCTTCGAGCGTCGGGAAGTTCAGCCGCAGCTGCGCGCGCGTGTCGCCCGATCCGGCCCAGCCGGTCAGCGGGTCGGGGCGCTGCTTCTCGTTCGATTCGAATTCGAGCACCCAGCGATCGGTGCGGGCGCGGCCCGACTGCATGGCGTTCTTCGGGCGCTGATAGATGCGTGCGGTGGACATGGTCTGGCTCTTTATCGCGATCCGTTGCGCCGTGCATCCGCATTTTTCGTCCGCAACGTCGCATTGGCGGCGGCGGGATCATCGGGCCAGGGATGGCGGGGATAGCGGCCGCGCATTTCCTTTGCGACATCGGCCCAGCTACCCTTCCAGAAACCGGGCAGGTCGCGGGTCGTCTGGATCGGGCGGCCAGCCGGCGAGGTGAGCGACAGCACGAGCGGCGTGCCATCACCCAGCATCGGATGGGTGGCGAGGCCGAACAGCGCCTGCACGCGCACTTCGACCGTCGGCCCGCCCTCTGCGGCATAGTCGATCGCGTGGCTCGATCCGGCGGGGGTCTCCAGCCGTGCGGGGGCGAGCCGGTCGAGGGTCTTTTGCCCGTCCCAACCGATCCGGTTCTGCAGTGCCTGGGTCAGCCCCTCGCCCGACACCGCATCGAGCCGACGCTTGCCCGCCAGCAGCGCGGGCAGCCAGTCGTCGAGATCGGCGACCAGTGCGGCGTCGGACAGCGTGTCGAGCCCGGCATAGGCGGCACGTTTGCGCAGTGCCTCGGCGGTATCGGACCACGGCAGGAGGGACAGGCCGTGCGCGCGCACCCCGTCGAGCAGCGCGGCCGCGACCTCGTCCGGATCGGCTTGCGTGTCAGGGCCGGAGGACAGGCGGATCGCACCCAGCCGCCGTTCACGCGTCGCTTCCACCCGGCCAGTGGCGGGGTCAAAGCGGACTAGGCGGCGCGTTTCGATCCGCTCGGCGAACAAGGTCTCGACCTGCGCCGGGTCGAGCGGTGCGGCGGAGAGGATGCGCGCGCCCGCCGCCATCCCTTGCGTTTCGGCGACCGCCAGCCACTCGTGCCGGGCGAGGGAAGAGGTCGGGTCGAGCTTGAACCCGCGCCCGCCCGCCGATGCCCAGGTTTCGCCCGATGCGTCACGGCGACGCGCGATGCGGTCGGGGAAGGCCAAGGCGACGCACAGGGCGACTTCTTCTTCTCCCCTTCCGCTTGCGGGAGGGGTCGGGGGAGGGCCTGTAACTTTCGGGGTGCCTGCGACAGGCCCTCCCCCAGCCCCTCCCGCAAGCGGGAGGGGGGCGAGCTTTGCCCAGCGGTCAGCCAGCTTCCACGCCGCTTGCGCGCGCTGTCCCCGTTCGCTTCGCCAGCGCCGCATCCGCGATTCGAGATCAGCGTCCGGGCCGCCCAGTCCGCGCTCGCCGAGCAGCACCGCAACCTGCGCGGCGGTCTGCGCCATACCCATTTCCCCAGCGCGCACGAGCATATGGCCGAGACGCGGAGGCAACGGCAGCGCGGCGATCGCCTTGCCATGCGCGGTCGGGCGGCCATCGGCGTCGAGCGCTTCCAGCACCGTCAGCCGCGCGCGCGCCTCGGCCACCGCGGCGGCGGGGGGCGAGTCGAGCCAGCGCAGGTCGCGCGGATCGGCGACGCCCCACAGCGCGCAATCGAGCGTCAGCGCCGAAAGGTCGGCCTCCAATATCTCGGGCGGATCATAGGGCGGCAGCCCCGCCGTCGCCGCCGCTTCCCATAGCCGATAGGCAATCCCCGGCCCCTGTCGCGCGGCGCGGCCCGCGCGCTGGGTCGCCGATGCCTGGCTGGCGCGTTCGGTCACCAGCCGGGTCATCCCCGCCGCGCGGTCATAGCGCGGGCGGCGGGCCAGTCCCGAATCCACCACCACTCGGATGCCGTCCAGCGTCAGTGAGGTTTCGGCGATCGACGTCGCCAGCACGATCTTGCGTCGCCCGGTCGGATCGGGCGCGATGGCGGCGCGCTGGGCGGCGGGATCGAGGCTGCCGTGCAGCTTGTGGACGATGGCGTCGGGGATATCGCCCAGCCGTTCGGCGGTCCGCTCGATCTCAGCAACGCCGGGCAGGAAGGCGAGGATGCCGCCCTCCGCCTCGCGCAGTGCCAGCCGGATCGCAGCGGCGACCGGTTCGTCGATCCGCGCTTCGGCGGGGCGGCCGAGATGGCGCAGCTCCAGCGGATAGCTGCGCCCTTCGCTCTCGATCACCGGCGCGCCGTCCATGAGCGTGGAGAAGCGCGCGCCGTCGAGCGTTGCCGACATCGCGACCAGCCGCAGGTCGGGCCGCAACGCCCCCTGCGCATCCAGCGCCAGCGCCAGCCCGAAATCGCTGTCCAGGCTGCGCTCATGCACCTCATCGAACAACACTGCGCTGACCCCGGCCAGTTCGGGATCGGACTGGATGCGGTTGACGAAAATCCCCTCGGTCACGACGGTCACCCGCGTCGCCGCCGACCGGCGCGTATCCATCCGGGTGGCATAGCCGAAGGTCGCGCCGACCTTCTCCCCGGCAAGCGCTGCCATCCGCTCGGCCGCGGCGCGTGCGGCGAGGCGGCGGGGGGAGAGCAACAGGATCTCGCCATCGCACCAGGGCTCGGTCAGCAGCGCCGGTGCGACCGCGGTCGTCTTGCCCGCTCCCGGCGGCGCGACCAGCACCGCGTTGTTCGATCCGCGCAGGGCGGCGAGCAAATCGGGCAGGACGGCATGGATCGGCAGGTCGCTCACCCGAACGCCCTACGCAATTCGGCGCGCTGCTTGAAGCCGCGATGGCACTGGATCGCGCGGCGCGCGTTGCGCCAAATCGGAAAGGAGACACGATATGGCACGCACGGTTTCGAGCTTCACGGTCGCCGCAGATGGCAAAGGCGATTATCTGCTTAATTTCGAGGATGAGGATGGCGAAACGATCGAGCTGACCGCGAGCTTCGAACAGCTTGACCTGATCGCCGACGCGATTGGCGAAGCGCTGGACGCGGACGAGGAAGACGCGCTCGGCGTCGATGATGACGCGGACGAACCGGTCGAGGAGTGACCGTTCGGGATCGGCCCGCTCCCCTACCCGGCCATCCTACGCCAGTATTCTATGGGTGGCCGGGTGGGGGAGCGGGCCGGTGCCGAACCTGATCCAGCGACGCTGGATCAGCGACTAATACGCCCGCGCCACTGCAAACTCGACCGCCTCGATCATCGCATCCTTCGCGGCGCTGGCCGGGAAGCCACCGATGGCGTCGATCGCGCGCTGGCCATAATGGCGTGCACGGGCGAGCGTGTCGTCGACCGCGCGGCTGGAGCGGACCAGCTCGATCGCATGCGCAAAGTCGGCGTCGGCGTTGCGGCGCCCGAGCACTGCCTCGCGCCAGAACGCCCGCTCTTCCTCCGACCCGCGCGCATAAGCGAGGATGACGGGCAGCGTCATCTTGCCCTCGCGGAAATCGTCGCCCGCATCCTTGCCCATCGTCCCCGCGTCGGAAACATAGTCGATCGCGTCGTCGACCAGCTGAAACGCGATGCCGAGGTTGCGGCCATAGGCGTCGAGCGCGGCCTCGTCCGCCTCGCTGCGTTCTGCAACGACGGCGGCGATGCGGCACGCGGCGGCGAACAAGGCGGCGGTCTTGGCGCCGATGATGTCGAGATAGCGGCCCTCGTCCAGCTCGACACGGCGCGCGGCGGTGAGCTGGTTGACCTCTCCCTCCGCGATCACTGCGCTGGCGTTGGACAGGATCTTGAGCACCTTGAGGCTGCCATCCTCCACCATCAGCTCGAAACTGCGGCTGAACAGGAAGTCGCCGACCAATACACTTGCCGGATTGCCCCAGATGAGGTTGGCGGTGCGCTTGCCGCGGCGCATGTCGCTGCCATCGACGACATCGTCGTGGAGCAGCGTTGCGGTGTGGATGAACTCGACCGCTGCGGCCAGCCGGTGGTGGCGATTGCCCGGATAGTCGAGCAGCCGCGCACTCGCCAGCGTCAGCATCGGGCGCATCCGCTTGCCCCCGCCCGCGATCAGGTGCCCGGCCAGCTCCGGGATCAACGGGATCTGCGACTGCATGCGATCGAGGATCACCGAGTTGACATGGTTCATGTCACCCGCAACCAGCGCGATCATCGGTTCGAGTGAGGGTTCGGCCCCACGGCCGATGCGATGAATGGTCGCGCTCATGGCGACGCGATGGCGGCAACTTGCCGTAAAGGCAAGTGGCTGGGGGTTGCGCGGGGCGGAAAGCGCGGCAACAAGGCACCCGCGCGGCCGATAGCGCGACCGGAGGGCAGACATATGAGCGACGAAACGCTGCAGCGCTATCGCCAGAGCATCGACCGGATCGACGCTGCGCTGGTGTTCCTGCTCGCCGAGCGCTTCCAGATCACTCAGGCGGTTGGGCGCTTCAAGGCTGAGACCAACCTGCCCCCCGCCGATCCCGCGCGCGAGGAACGCCAGATCGCCCGGTTGCGCGAACTCGCTGCCGAAGCCGATCTGGATCCCGAATTCTCCGAAAAATTCCTGCGCTTCATCATCGATGAAGTGATCCGTCACCATGCCCGCATGCAGGACGGGCCGGGAACCGAGTAAGGCGCGGCGCGCTTTGGCGCCTTGGCATAGCGATCAAAGGGGCAGAGGCGGTGATCGAAGACACGCTGATCTTTTCGCCTGACGATGTCGATCTGTCGCGCTCGCCGCTGCGCCGGTCGCTCGACGCGAGAACCTATGTGCTGGGCGCGTTCAACCCCGGTCTGACCCGGCTGCCCGGCGGCAATCTGCTGCTGATGGTGCGGGTGGCGGAGGCGCTGACCGAGCCGGTGGTCGACGATCATGCCCGCGCGATCCGCTGGACGGCCGGAGGCTATGTGCTCGATTCCTATCCGCTCGATGCCATCGAGATGGACGATCCGCGCACCTTTCGTCTGCGTGGGAGCGGTCCGCGCCTGTCGGGTCTGACCTCGCTCTCATGGCTGTTGCCAGTCGAGATTTCTGGCGATGGGCGCAATGTGGTGAAGGTGCATTACGACAAAGCGATCGAGCCCTCGGCCTCGTTCATGGGCCTGGGGATCGAGGATGCGCGGATCAGCCTGATCGGCGGGGCGTGGTACATGACTGTGTGTGCGGTGTCGGACGAGCGGCAATGCACCGCGCTCTATCGCTCGGTGAACGGGCTCGATTATCGCTGCGAAGGGGTCGTCCTCGACCACCAGAACAAGGACATGTGCCTGTTCGAGGGGAAGGTCGGTGGCAAGTTCATGGCGCTGACCCGCCCGCTTGGCGAAGCATGGTTCGCGCCGCCACCCGACAGCGCTTATGCGGGCGGTCCGGCGATCCAGCTCGCCCAGTCGCCCGATGCGCTGCACTGGAAGCCGCTCGATGCGCCCGGGCTGCGCGCGCGGCGTGGGACCGCAACCAATTTGCGCATGGGCGGCGGAACACCACCGGTGCTGACGCCGCAGGGCTGGCTGATGCTCTATCACGGCGTCGAACAACGCGACACGATCGGCACCTATCGCACCTATTGGGGGATGCTCGACCGTGACGATCCTTCGGCCGTGCTGCGGCAGGAGGATGGGGGGCCTCTGCTCGAGGAGTTGCCCGCGCTCACCGACCCGATCGCCGATCGCCGCTATCTCCCGTCGTCGGTGGTGTTCAGCACGGGAATCGTCGATGCGGGTGACAGCTGGATCGTTGCCAGCGGCGAGGCGGACCTGGCCTGCCGCATTTCGCATGTCCCCAAAGCACGATTCGCGTGATCGCGCCTTCGCAGTGGCACAATTTTGCGACAAAGCGCGGTTAGTGCGCGCTGCCGGATCGTAGCCGGCTTGTATTTTCGGTTGTGGAGTAAGTGGATGCGGCAAGCGGCGTGGATCACGGCTGTGTTGATGACGACGGCCTCGCCCGCGGCGCTGGCCGCGACCCAGACCGGTGCGCCTTCCCCCGCGACCGCACCGCAGCAAGCCGAGCCGGAACAGGAGTCCGGCGCGCCGGGTGGCTCGACGATGGGCGACGAGGTCGAGGAAGTGGTCATCACCGGCAGCGCGCCGCGCGGGTCGGTGCCCGGCGACGTCAAGCCCGAGCTGGTGCTCAATCCCGCCGATATCCGCGCCTACGGTGTCGGGTCGCTCGCCGAGCTGCTGACCGAGCTGGAGCCGCAGACGCGCAGCGGGCGCGGGCGTGGCGGCGGTGCGCCGGTGCTGCTGCTCAGCGGGCGTCGCATTTCCGGCTTTGGCGAAATCCGCGACATCCCGCCTGAAGCGATCGAGCGGATCGACATTCTGCCGGAAGAGGCCGCACTCAAGCTCGGCTATCGCGCCGACCAGCGCGTCGTCAACATCGTGCTGCGCCGCCGCTTCCGCTCGTTCACGGTCGAGCTTGATGGCAGCACAGCGACCGATGGCGGAACCGCCGGGCAGGATGTGGAGCTCAGCATGCTCCGGCTCAACCCCAATGGCCGCATCAACCTCGACCTCGAATATGAGCGCGATTCGACCTTGCTGGAGAGCGAGCGCGACATCATTCAGGACCCGCTGTTTCCGCGCCAGGACACGCAGTTCCGCTCGCTGCGCCCCGAAACGCAGAATTTGACGATGAACGGCGTGCTCAGCCGCAATATCGGCAAGACGGTTGCGACCGCGAATCTGCGGATGGAGCAGAATTGGAGCGATTCGCTGCTTGGCCTGCCCACCGGCAGCACCGACCCGCTTGAGCGAAGCAGCACGACCAACACGCTGCAGGGCGGCGTGTCGTTCAATGGCGATATCTCGACCAAATGGCGCTGGTCGCTGACCGGCAATTGGGACCGGATCGAAAGCCGCACGCTGACCGATCGCGACACCGGCCTGACCGACTGGGCGCAGTCGGTGTCGAATGTCGGGTCGATCGACGGGCTGGTCAACGGACCGCTCGCCGAGTTGCCGGCGGGCACGATCAATACCAGCCTGCGCCTGTCGGGGCGGACCAGCGACCTTGACGCGCAATCGCGGCGTGCAGGGCAGTATGTGTCGACCGATATCGGTCGGACCAGCGGGAGCGCGCGCGCCAATATCGACCTGCCCATCGCCAGCCGGAACAAGGACGTGCTGAGCCCGCTCGGCAACCTGTCGCTCAATGCCAATGCAGAGGTTGAGCAGCTGTCCGACTTCGGCACGCTGTTCACCTATGGCTATGGTGCCAACTGGTCGCCGATTGACGGTCTGCGCATGCTCGCCTCGTTCACCGAGGAGGAGGGCGCACCCTCAGCCCAGCAGCTGGGCAATCCGGTGGTGGCAACGCCCAATGTGCGCGTGTTCGACTTTGTGCGCGGCGAGACGGTCGACATTACCCGGCTCGACGGCGGCAATCCGGGCCTGTCGGCGGACAATCGCAGCGTGATGAAGCTGGGGCTGAACTATCAGCCGGTGCAGAAAATCGATCTGAGCTTCAACGTCGATTACACCAAGAGCACGATCCGCGACCCGATCGCGTCCTTCCCGACCGCGACGGCGGAGATCGAGGCGGCGTTCCCCGACCGGTTCGACCGCGCACCTCCCTTGCCTGGCGAGACGCGCGGCCAGCTGCTGCGCATCGACAACCGCCCGATCAATTTCGCGCGCAGCGAGCGTGAGCAGGTGCGCTGGGGTATCAACTTCTCGGCCCCGATCGCGTCGCCGCTGGCGCGCAAGGCGGCGGAAGAGTTCCGCGCCCGGCGCGAGGCGATGATGGCCGCGCGTCAGGCGCAGCAGGGGCAAGCGGGTGGGGGCGGCGCAGTACCGCCGCCGTCCGGCGGAGAGCGTCCGCGCGGTGAGGGTGCCCAGGGGCCGGGTGGCCAGCGCGGCCCCGGCGGCGGTCCCGGCTTTGGCGGCGGACGCGGACCTGGTGGTTTCGGGGGCGGCTTTGGCGGCGGCCCGGGTGGTCCGGGCGGGGCAGGCGGCGGCGGGCGGTTGCAGCTCGGCATTTTCCACACCGTGGCGCTTACCGACCGCATCGTGATTCGGGACGGCCTACCCGAACTGGACCTGCTCGACGGCTCGGCCACGGGCAGCCGGGGTGGCTCGCCGCGCCATCAGATCGAGGTACGCGCCGGCGTGGTGCGCGACGGCATCGGCCTGCGGCTCAACGCCGACTGGCAGAGCGCGACGCGGGTTGATGGCGGGACAACGGGATCAGGTCAGCTGCGCTTCGACGACTTCACCACGGTCGGGCTGCGCCTGTTCGCCAATTTCGGGCCGCAGTTCAAATTCGTGCGCGACAATCGCTGGCTGGCGGGAACGCGGGTGGTGTTGTCGGTCGACAATTTGCTCGACAGCCGTCTGAAGGTCACCGACGCCAATGGGGTGACGCCGTACAGCTATCAGCCGACGCTGCTCGACCCGGTCGGGCGGACGGTGCGGATCAGCGTAAGGAAACTGTTTTTCTAGAACCAGTTCCTCCCCCAGCTCGCTGGGGGAGGGGGACCGCCGAAGGCGGTGGAGGGGCCGCCCCGTAGAGGGCGGAATTTTGCCGAGCGGTTTTCGGCCGTCTGCGCGGCCGCCCCTCCACCACTCGCTGCGCGAGCGGTCCCCCTCCCCTGAGACAAGCTCAGGGGAGGGATGGGTTTCACTTATCCAGCCTGCTCTTGCGATAGAGCAGGGTGATCGCGACGCGGCGGTTGCGCGGGTCGGCGGGGTTGTCGGCGATCAGCGGCTCGCGGTCGGCAACGCCCTCGATCCGCTCGAACCGGGTTTCCGGCACCCCGGCCGCAACCAAGCGACGGCGGGTCTCTTCCGACCGCGCGCTCGACAGCATCCAGTTGTTCATGTTGGTCGGGTCGCCATAGCGCAGGCTGTCGGTATGGCCGCGGATCATCAGCGGGTTTTCCGAATCCGCGATCGATTGCGCCACCAGCTTCACCAGTTCGGCCGCGTCGGGGACGAAGCTGGTCGTGCCGAGCGCGAACATCGAATAATCGGCGTCATCCATCAGGTCGATCCGCATCCCCTCGCGCGTGGGCACGAACCGCACCTGCTTGCCGAGCCGCGTGAGGCCGCTCGCCTTCATCTTGCGCTCGATCTCGCTCTTCATCTTGGCGAAGCTCTTGCGGTCGGCGGCGTCCATCGCCTCCTTGTTCTTGAGGCTGCCCTTCTCGCCGGTGCCGACCCGGTCGCCGCCGGCCGCGCCGGCGGGGATGGTCATCGACCGGGTGCCGGTCTGCTTGGCGTTGGTCGGATAATTGTCGCGGCCCTGAATCGCATCGCCGCCGAACAAGCCGTTGGAACCGGCGCTGTTCTGTTTGAACTCGATCAGTGTCGGCGCAAAGTAATCGGCGAGCGCCTTGCGCTGCTTCTCATTGGTCGCGCCGAGCAGCCACATCAGCAGGAAGAACGCCATCATCGCCGTCACGAAATCGGCATAGGCGACCTTCCACGCGCCGCCGTGATGACCCCCGCCGCCCTCGACGTAGATCTTCTTGACGATGATCTTGGGCGGCAACTTGGCCGCATGAGGTGCCCTTGCTGTCACGGATCAACGCCCGCGAAGACCATCGAAGACTTCGGCGAAACCGGGCTGGTTGTGATGCGCAATGCCCGACCGCGCGGCTTCGATCACCAGCGGCTGCGGATGGCCGTGGAGCGAGGCGATGATGATCTGCTTCACCGTGTGATAGATCGCGGCGTCGGCATCGATGATCTGCTTGAGCCGTCCCGCGAGCGGGCCGACCAGGCCATAGGCCAGCAACACGCCCAGGAACGTGCCGACCAGCGCCGACCCGATCATCCCGCCGAGGATGTTGGGTGGCTTGTCGATCGATCCCATCGTCTTGACCACGCCCAGCACCGCCGCGACGATGCCCAAGGCGGGCAGTGCGTCGGCAAGATTCTGGAGTGCATGCTGCGGCTCGGCGACCTCATGATGGTGGGTCCGAATCGCATTATCCATCACCTCTTCGACCGCATGCACGTCGAGCGTGCCCGACGAGACGACGACCAGGCGCAGCGTGTCGGCGATCAGGCTGGTCAGCGCGGGATCGGCGAGCAATCGGGGATATTCGGCGAAGATCGCGGAGGATTTGGGATCCTCGACATGCGGTTCCAGCGCGATCGGGCCGTCGATTCGCAGCAGCTTCATCAGCTTGCTGACCAGGAAGATGACGTCGAGATAATCCTGTTTCTTGTATTTCGGACCCTTGAGCACCTTCACGAAACCGCCGCCCAGCGCCTTCAGCTCGCGCCCCGAATTGCCGATGATCAGCGCGCCGACCGCGGCACCGCCGATGATCAGCATTTCGTGCGGAAGCGCGTGGAGCACGGGCTCGAGCGCGCCGCCGGTCAGCGCGAAGCCGCCGAACACCATCGCGATCAGGACGACGAAGCCGATTGCTGGAAACATGAGTGCGATCTTCCCCCGAAGTCACCGATGCCCCCCGGACGGGCGGCCTATTCAAACATGTCTAACGACCGATTCACCGCGAACTTGCGTGGAAATCAGCGCAGATAATCGAACAACGACAGGCTGGTGAGCTTGGTAAAGCTCGCCTGGGTCGCCTGAAGGATGGTCAGCGTCTTCTGCAGCTGCGCGATCGAGTCCGCGGTGTCGGCATCCTCGATTCCCGTGCGCGTCGCTTCACGCGTGATCTCGGCCTCGCCCAGCCGCTCGGCCTCAAGGTCGAGGCGGAAGGCGCGTGCGCCGACCGAGGCGCGGGTCGTCCCCACCTTGTCGAGGGCCGCGTCGAGGTCGCGCATCGCGGTCTCGACGCCGCCCTCCGCTCCGTCCGGCCCGAGAGCCGCGGCGAAGGCGGAAAGAATCTGGAACATGTCGGTGGTCCCGCCGGACCCGGCGATGCCGCCGAATGCGCGGGCGCCGCTGGTGGTGGCGGCGATCGCTTCGCCGTCGCCGATCGGGATCGCTGCCGGTTCGCCACCGCCGGTCCAGGCGACGCTGCCGTCGTCCTGCACGGTAAAGGCCGCATCGCCCGACGCGCCCCCGAACAAAGGCTGGCCGCGCGTGTCGGTGCTGTTGGCGACGCCGATCAGATCCGCGAGGATCGCCTCGATCTCGACCTTGATCGCGGCGCGACCCTCGGCGTTGACCGTGTCGCTGCCCGCCTGCACCGCGAGCGTTCGGGCGCGCTGGAGCTGGGTTTCGACCTGGTCGAGCGCGGTGTCGGTCGCGCCGAGTAATGCCTGTGCGGCCTTGATATTGGCACCATAGGCGCCGTCGTCGGCATCGGCGCGCTTGAGCCCAGAAAGCTGCTGCCACCCCGACGCGCTGTCGGACGGGGCGAGAATCTTCTTGCCGGTCGCGACCTGAGTCTGCAGTCGGTCGGCCTGCGCCGTCAGGCTCGCCATCATCAGCGAGGGGCGATCGAAGCTCTGGCTGGTCGTCACGCGCATGGGGATCACCGGATGTCGAAGAGGGTCTGGAGCGTTTCGCGGGCGACCTGGATCACCCGGCTCGACGCCTGATAGGCCTGCTGGAAGCGGATCAGGTCGACCGCCTCCTCGTCCACATTGACCCCGGTGACCGAATCGCGCGCCGCGACCGCGTTGCTGCGGATCGTCGACTGGACCTCGGCAATCGCGCGGCGGCCCGCGAGCGCGCTGGCATTGCCGGTGGTCAGGGTGGTGACCTGGCTCTCAAACCCCTCGTCGC
The DNA here is from genome assembly GCA_030149245.1 of Sphingomonas bacterium. Taxonomy (GTDB): domain Bacteria; phylum Pseudomonadota; class Alphaproteobacteria; order Sphingomonadales; family Sphingomonadaceae; genus Sphingomonas. The sequence goes on along the minus strand of JASBRX010000041.1, from coordinate 6,136 downwards.
GGCGCAAGGTCGCGAGCGCAGTGAGGTTGCCATTGTCGCGCTCACCCCCGCCCGGAGCCGCCGCAGCGATGCCGCGCGGATCGGTCAGGACGAGGCGGAAATCGCGCGCGCCGGTCGCTTCGAACATGGGTTCGCCGGTCGCGTCGTTGAGATCCTCGCCGCCCGCCTGCACCGCGTTCACGCCATCGGCGAAATCGGTGGCGAGCGTGTCGAGCGCGGCCTTGGCATCGGCAAGGCGGGCCGCGCCTTCGGCAACCCCCGCCAATGCGCCGCCGCTCGGCGTCAGCGCCTGCGACCCTTCGAGCCCATAGACGGCGAAGGATACTGCGCCCTGGCCGCGCGCATAGGTGGCGATCGCCGCCTGGTCGCCCTGCACCAGCAACGGCCCGCCGCCCCCCGCGCGCACCGTGGCGCGGCCCGCAGGGTCGAAGCTGGCCGCAACATCGGTCAGCGCCGCCATCGAATCGAGCAGCCGGTCGCGCTCATCGAGCAGCGCCGCCTGCGCGCTGCTGCCCTGTGCGGTCCGACCCAGCGACCCGTTGACCTTGGCGAGGCCGGCGGCGAGCGCGTTGAGATCGTTGACGGCGGCATCGGCGGTGCCGTCGAGATCGGCGGCCGCGCCGTCGATCGCGCTGGCGGTCGCGGTGAAGCTGTGCGCCAGCGTGGCGGCGGCTTGCAGGAAGGTGGCACGCGGCGCGCTGGCCGAGGGATCGGCGGCGAGTGCGGTCGCGGCGTTGAAGAATGCGGTCATCCGCTCGTCGAGCTTGTTGCCGGTCAGCGCGCTTTCGATCCGGTCGAGCCACACGATCCCCGCCTCGCTGCGCGCCAGATCCGATCCGGCGGCGCGCACTTCGGCATTGCGCAGGTCGCTGCCCGCGCGGGTGATGCCCGTGACGGTGACGCCCAGGCCGTTGAGCACGCGGTTCGACGGATCGCTGGGCGCGGCCACCTCTCGCGTCGATGCGATGCGGCGCGAATAGCCGGCGGTCCCGGCGTTTGCGATATTCTCCGACGTCGTGGTCAGCGCGGTCTGGTAGGCGCGCACCCCGCTCGCGCCGATCGAGAGCATGTCGGTCATGGCGTGGTGCCCCCATTGGCGCTGGTATCTTTGTCAGCGACCGGAGTTCCCGTGACGCTACCCGCCTTCGCCAGGAATTCGGTCATCGCCTTGCCGATCCCCATCGGCGTGTGCGCGGCCATATTCTCGGCCAGCTTCTGGTCCTGCATGTCGCGGAATTGGTCGAGCGCCTGGCTTTCGAACAGGCTGTCGGCCAGCTTCGCCTTGCGCATCGACGACAGCATCATCTTGGTAAAGATCGCCTCGAACTTCTCGCCCGCCGCGTCCAGATTGTCGCGCGTGCCGAGGCGCGCAGTATCCGTGGATACGCTGCCGGTCAGCTTGAGCGCTGCGGGTGCGGGGGCGGAAATCTGGGTCACAGGACGATCAGCTCCGCCTTGAGCGCACCGGCCTGCTTCAGCGCTTCGAGGATCGCGACCAGATCGGCCGGGGACGCGCCGATCGCGTTCACCGCCTTGACCACATCGGCCAGCTTGGGACCTGGATCCATCAGGAACATCGGCCGCTTCTCCTCCTCGACGCCGACGCCGCTCTGCTGCTCGACCCGGGTCTCGCCCTGGCTGAACGGCAGCGGCTGAACGACCCGCTGGGATTCATCAATACGAACGGTAAGTTTACCATGCGTTACCGCGGCGGGGCTGACCCGGACGGCCGAGTTGATGACCACGGTGCCGGTGCGCGCGTTAACGATTACCTTGGCCGCAGCCTCGGCCGCATCGACGGTGAGATTCTCGATCTCGCTCATGATCTGCGCGCGGACGTCGGCACCCTGTGGTGCAGTGACTGCGACCGACACCGCGTCGATCGCGCGCGCGGTGCCGAAGCCGTAGCGGCCATTGATCGCATCGGCGACGCGCTGCGCCGTCGTGAAATCCGCACGCGCGAGGTTGTAGGTGAGCGTCGGCGCGGTGGCGAAGCCGGTCTCGACCGCGCGCTCGACCGTCGCACCCTCAGGGATGCGGCCCGACGAGGGGATGTTGACGACGATCTTCGACCCGTCGGCCCCTTCTGCGCCCAGACCGCCGACGGCAAGGTTGCCCTGCGCCATCGCATAGATTTGACCATCGGCACCCATCATTGGGGTCAGCACCAGCGTGCCGCCGCGCAGACTCTTCGCCTTGCCCATCGACGATACGGTGATGTCGAGCTTCTGCCCCGGCTTGGCAAAGGCGGGCAGCTCGGCGGTAACCAGCACTACCGCCGCGTTTTTGAGCGCCGGATTGACGCCGGGCGGCAGCGCCAGGCCGAAGCGCGCGGTGACGCCCTTCATCGACTGGACGGTATATTCCAGATTGTCGTCGCCCGTGCCCGGCAGACCGACGACGATGCCGTAGCCGGTCAGCTGGTTGGTGCGGATGCCCTGGAAATTGCCGAGATCCTTGATCCGCTCGGCCGCAACCGGCTGGGCGAGGACAAGCGTGGCGAGCAGGGCCGCGACAAACCCCAACACCGCTCGTGCTGAGCTTGTCGAAGCACCGTTCTTCTGCGCCCGGCGTCCGGAGAAAGGACGGCCCTTCGACAAGCTCAGGGCGAGCGGGGGGAGGAGGTTAGGCATTGTCTAATTCCTCAGAACGGGCTGATCGACTGGAAGAAGCGGCTGAACCACCCCTGGCGGGCGGCGCGGGCGACATCGCCCTTGCCGGTATAGGCGATGCGGGCATCGGCGACGCGGGTCGACGCGATACGGTTGTTCGCATCGATATCGGTCGGGCGGATCAGCCCCTTGATCTGCACGAACTCGTCGCCGCGGTTGAGCGTGACGCGCTTCTGCCCCTGCACCAGCATCGTGCCGTTGGGCAGCACCGCCGCGACCGTCACGCTGATCTCACCCGACAGCGCGTTGGACTGGTCGGCGGCGCCGGTGCCCTTGAACCCGCGCTTGCCGCTCACGCTGGCGTCGCTTTCCTTGAACAGCGACAGCGCGCCGGTGGTCGGCGGGGTCAGCGAAAAGCCGCCGCCGCTGTCGAGATTCGTGCCCGCCGACTTGGACGCACTGGTCCGTTCGACGAGCACGATCGTCACCGGATCGCCGACGCGGCGCGCGCGCGTGCCTTCGTGGAGTGCAGCATAGCCTTCGCTCACCTGAAAGATCGATCCGTTGGCAGCGGGCGGCGCAGGCGTCGGCGACGGCAGCGTGACGGTGAAGTCCTCCACCGGCTGCTTCTTGCCGAACAGCTTCGCGTCGACCGGCTGCGCGACGAAGGCGCAGGCGGCGGTGGCGGCGATGAGGGAGAGCGAGCGCATCGGGCGGGCCTCAGACATTCTGGTTGATGTACTGGAGCATCTCGTCGCTCGCCGAGATCATCTTGGAATTGACCTCGTACGCGCGCTGGGTCTCGATCATGTCGACCAGCTCTTCCACGACGTTGACGTTCGATCCTTCGAGCATGCCCTGGCGGATGTTGCCGCGCCCGTCCTGCCCGGCGATGCCGAGGTTGACCGCGCCGCTCGCTGCGGTCTCGACGAGGTAATTGTCGCCGATCGCCTGCAGCCCGGCGCTGTTGGGGAAGGCCGCGATCTGGATCTGGCCGACCTGGCTCGCCTCGGTCTGGCCCGAAATGGTCGCGCTGACCGTGCCGTCGCTGCCGACGGTGATCGACGTCGCGCCCTCCGGGATCGTGATGCCGGGCATCACCTGATAGCCCTCGCTGGTCACCAGCATGCCTTCGGGCGAGCGCGCGAAATTGCCCGCGCGGGTATAGCCGAGCTGGCCGCCGGGCATCTGCACCTGGAAATAGCCATTGCCGTCGAGCGCCATGTCGAGCGCATTGCCGGTGGTCTGCATCGCGCCCTGGGTGTCGATCCGCGCCGTGCCCTGAATGCGCACGCCGGTTCCGAGATTGGTGCCGGTGGCGTAGCGCGTTTCGGCGGTGCTCGCGGCGCCCGGCGCGGTGACGACCTGATAGGCCAGCGCCTCGAAGCTCGCCCGGTCGCGCTTGTACCCGGTGGTGTTCACGTTCGCGAGGTTGTTTGAGATCACCCGCATGCGCATGTCCTGGGCATCAAGCCCGGTGCGCGCGATGTGCATTGCTGCGGAACCCATGGGTCTAATCCTTCTTCAAAATTCTTAGCTGACGCGCATGAGCGAGGCGGAGCTCTCGTCCATGGACTTGGCGTCACGGAGCAGGTTCGCCTGCACCTCGTAGCTGCGCTGATTCTCGATCATGTCGACCAGCGCTTGGGTGAGGTTGACGTTCGATTGTTCGAGCGCGCCGGACATCACCGTCGCGTCCAGATCCTGCGGCAGCGCGCCGCCGCCGCGGACATGGAGCAGATTGTCCAGTCCCTTGACGGTGCGGCTGCCCTGGTCGCTGACCAGCTTGATCTGGTCGATCACCTGCGGCGGCTGGGCCGGATCGGCGCCCGGAGGCACGATCGACAGCGATCCGTCGGCGGCGATCATGATCTTGTCGTGGGGCGGCACGGTGATGGGGCCCCCCGACCCCATCACCGGGAAACCGTCGCCGGTTTCCAAGACGCCACTCGGTGCGACGCGCAAATCGCCGCGCCGTGTATAGGCTTCGCTGCCATCGGCGGCCTGCACCGCTAGCCAGGCTTCGCCGGTGATCGCGACGTCCAGCCCGCGACCGGTCTGGGTGATCGCGCCCGCGCGTCGGTCCATGTCGACCACCGTCTCGACGCTGGGCTGGCGGCTGTCATGGCCGTCGCCCTGCACCAGCAGGCGCTCGAAATTGACCCGGTCGGCGCGGTAGCCGATGGTCGAGGCGTTCGCGATGTTGTTCGCGATCGTCGCCTGCGCCTGCATCTGACCCTTGAGACCGGACAGGGCGGTATAGACGAGTCTATCCATCGCGAATGCCTCCTAAATCGCTGAAATCAGCTGCGGATGTTGAAAATGGTCTGCGAAATCTGGCTTGCGGTATCGAGCGCCTTGGCGTTCGCCTGGAAATTGCGCTGTGCCGCGATCAGACCGACCAGTTCCTCGGTAATGTCGACGTTCGAGCGTTCGACCGCGCCGGACATCAGCCCGCCAAAGCCGTTGACGCCCGGCTCGCCCAGCCGCGGTTCGCCCGACAGGCCGGTCGCGGCCCAGGTCGAATTGCCGAGCTGACGCAGCCCCGAGGGGTTGGAGAAGTTGGCGAGCGCCATCTTGCCCAGCGCCAGGCTGTCGCCGTTGGAGAAGCTGGCGCGGACGATGCCGTCCTCGCCCACCGTCACGCCGTCGAGCTGGCCGACTGCCTTGCCGTCCTGGCTGCGGCCATCGATGCTGAACGGCGCGCCGAGCTGGGTCGTCGCACTTCCGAAATCGAGCGCGATGCTCTGCTCGGTGGTGCTCGACCCGACCGTGAACGGCGCGAACTGGGTCGGTGCGGTCGGGCTGGTCAGCGCGCCGCTCGAGTCAAAGGTCAGCGTGACCGGCTGCGGGTTGGCAGCATCGGTACCCAGCTGGCGGTCCCCGACGAAGCTGTATACCGACCAAGTGCTCGGCGTATCGGTCGTCTCGCGCACGAAATAATTGGTCATGGTCAGCGGATTGCCGCTGGCGTCATAGATCGTGGTCTGGGTCGAGTTGTTGTAGGTGCCCGGATCGAAGCGGTCGAACGCATAGGGCGTGTCCTCGCTGAACCGCGATGCTTCCGACGGGACCGCCGAATAGGCCGACAGGTTCAGCGACAGCGCGACATTCTCGGTCGCTTCCGGAACGCCGCTGGTCTGCGGCAGGCGCAGGTTCACGGTCGAGCCCAGACCGGTCGCGACGACCGCGCCCGATCCGTCAACCGGATAGACCTGAAGATAGCCGCCCTGCGAATCGGTGACGTAGCGGTCGCTGTCGACCAGGAAGCTGCCGTTGCGGGTGAAATTGACCCCGGCGGCGTCCAGGCTCGGCTTGACCGCGAAAAAGCCGTCGCCGGCGATCGCGATGTCGAGGCTCGATGCCGATTGCTGCATCCCGCCCTGGCCGAATTGCTGGCGGATCGCCTTCACCACGGTGCCCGACCCGATCATCTGATTGGGGTTCAATGACACGCTCGATGCGATCACGTCGGCAAACTCGGTCCGGCTCTTCTTGAAGCCGTTGGTCGAGACGTTCGACAG
>JASBRX010000028.1 GCA_030149245.1 Sphingomonas bacterium | reverse complement strand
TCGCCGGTCATCGGGTCCAGCTTGGCGCGGATGTCGTTCTCGACGCCATAGCGATTCTTGGCGGCACGCTCGATCGCGTCCTCCATCGCCTCGATGACGATCGCCTTGTCGATCATCTTCTCGGACGCCACCGAATTGGCGATGGCGATCAGCTCGGCCTTGTTGGCGGAAATGGCGGTGGCCATCAGTCCTGTTCCTCTGCTTCGAATTCGTCCGCGCCCTCGGTCGAGAGCGGCTTGGTTGCGGCAATCAGCCGGTCGGTGATCAGGAGCTTGGCATCCTCGATCTTGCCGAACGGCACTGAATAAGTGACGCCCTGCGCGTCGGTAATCGCGACCATGTCACCGGTCACGCCGGCAAGGTCGCCTTTAAACTGTTTCCGCCCGTCGATCTTCTCGCTGAGCGTGATGCGGGCTTCATGCCCCTTCCAGTCCTCGAAATCCTTGAGCCGGGTCAGCGGCCGGTCGATTCCGGGCGAGCTGACCTCCAACCGGTACGCTTCGGGGATCGGATCGCGGCCTGCCTCTTCGAGTTCATCGAGCCGGTCGGAGATGCGGCGCGACAGATCGGCGCAATCGTCGATGTTGAGCTGACGCGTGTCGGGCCGCTCCGCCATCACCTGCAGCGTACGGTCGCCCTCACCGCCAAACAGCTTGACGCGCACCAGATCGAAGCCGAGCGCACGTGCCTCGGGCTCGATGATTGCGGTCAGGACTGCCAGGTCGGCCAACGCTCAAAACTCCAACTGCACCGGATACACCCCGTCGCCGCCGGACCCGGTGGGTCCGACCTCGCCAAGGTTGCCAATGTCGAGAACGGTTTCTCTATAAGCGCCTGGCGCGCAAACGGCAAGCCGTTCGAATCTGCCCCTTCGGACCCCTTTTCGTGAACTGTTGCGCGTGCAACATCCGCGCACCCCGCGCGTTGCGCACATTGCTTCTGGGAGGATTTGATGCGCCTGTTACCGATCGCCGCCGTGCCGTTCGTTCTGATTGCCTGCACCGCGGCACAACCCGGCAACGGCCAGGAAAGCGCCGTCGCAACCGGCGCGCTGCCCTTCACCGTTACCCCGGTCGCCGATTTCGACGCGCCCTGGGCGATGACGTTCCTGCCCGACGGGCGCATGCTGGTGACCGAAAAGGCCGGCAAGCTGATCCTGGTCAGCGCCGACGGCAAAACCAAGACCGAAGTGACCGGCGTCCCCGCAGTCGACAGCGCAGGGCAAGGCGCGCTCAAGGAAATCCTGCTCGCGCCGGACTATGCGAAGAGCCGGCGCGTTTATTTCAGTTTCTCCGAGTCCGGACCGGGCGGCAAGGGCGTGGTCCTTGCCCGCGCGGTGCTGACCGATGGCGCCGCCCCCGCGCTGACCAATGTCGAACGGCTGTTCCAGGCCAGCCCCTATGTCGAGGGCAGCGGCCATTATTCGGGCCGCATCGCCTTTGCCCCCGATGGCAAGCATCTGTTCTTCACCAATGGCGAGCGTCAGAAGTTTGACCCGGCACAGGATCCCAAGTCCACGCTGGGCAAGATGCTGCGCCTCACCCTCGACGGCAAGCCGGCCGGCGACCCCGGCCTGACGGCAAAGGGATTTCACCCCGCGGTCTGGTCCTATGGCCATCGCAACCTGCTCGGCATCGCCTTCGACAGCGCTGGAAACCTATGGGAGCAGGAAATGGGCCCCAAGGGCGGGGACGAGGTCAATCTGGTCCTGCCGGGCCGGAACTATGGCTATCCGATCGTGTCGGACGGCGACCATTATGACGGGCGCGACATCCCCGACCACAGCACGCGCCCGGAGTTCGAAGCGCCCAAGGTGTCGTGGAACCCCGCGATCTCGCCCGGCGGCCTGATGGTCTATTCGGGCAAGATGTTCCCGCAATGGAAGGGCGATTTGTTCATCGGCGGCCTGTCGAGCCAGGCGCTGGTGCGCGTCGATGTGACTGGCACCAACGCTGCAAAGGGCGATCAATGGCCGATGGGCGCGCGCATCCGTGAGGTCGAGGAAGGCCCGGATGGTGCGATCTGGGTGCTCGAGGATGGCGGGCGCGGATCGGAGGGTCGGCTGCTCAAGCTGACCCCGGCAACATGAGAAAGGCGGCATGATGAAGGGGAGCCGGTTCACGCTTGGTGCTGCCCTGCTGGCGCTCGCCGCGTGCGGGACGAGCGGCAACAATAGCGGCGGGGGCGTGTCGACGCCCTCGCCCACGCCAACCGGCTCCCCCTCCTCCTCGCCATCGCCATCACCCGGGCCGAGCCCATCCCCGATTACGGGAGTGCAATCGAGCGCCGTCGCGACCTTCGCTTCGCCCTGGGCAATGGTGTTCATGCCCGATGGTCGGGCGCTGGTGACCGAAAAGGGCGGCGCGCTGCGGCTGGTGACGCAGGCCGGCGTGAAATCCGCCCCCCTCAGTGGCGTCCCCACCGTTGCGGCGGGCGGGCAGGGCGGCCTGCTCGACGTCGCTTTGCATCCGAGCTTCGCGAGCAATGCGCTCGTTTATCTGAGCTTTTCCGAATCGGGTAGCGGCGGATCGGGGTTGGCGGTGGCGCGCGGCACTTTGGTCGAGGATGCCGGCGGACCGCGGCTGACCAGCGTCAGCACGATCTGGCGGCAGACTCCCAAGGTATCGGGCAGCGGCCATTTCGGCGGGCGCATGGCGTTCGCGCCCGACGGCACCCTTTTTGTTACCGCAGGCGAGCGCCAGCGCGGCAGCCCCGCGCAGGACATGACCCAGACGCTGGGCAAGATCATCCGCATCAACGCCGATGGCAGCATTCCTGCAGACAATCCCTTTGTCAGCACGGCGGGGGCGCGGACCGAGATCTGGTCGCTCGGTCACCGCAACCCCTATGGCCTCGCCTTCGATTCCGCCGGGCGGCTGTGGGAGCATGAGATGGGACCGGAGGGCGGCGACGAGTTCAACCTCGTCACGCGCGGCGGTAATTATGGCTGGCCCAATGTCTCCAACGGGCAGGATTATGGCGGCGGCAATATCCCCGACCATGCGCCCGGCGACGGCTATGTCGCGCCGCTGTTGTCCTGGACCCCGGTGATCGCACCGGGCGGGATGATCCTCTATTCGGGCAATCTGTTCGCGGCGTGGCGTGGCGACGCGATCATTGCCGGCCTGGTCAGCCAGGGGCTGGTCCGCGTGCGCTTCACCCCGACCAGCGCAACCGAAATGCAGCGCATCCCGCTCGGCGCGCGCATCCGTGAGGTCGAACAGGGGCCGGACGGCGCAATCTGGGTGCTGGAGGATTCCAGCAGCGGGCGACTGCTACGGCTCGTCCCGAACTAACCGATCAGGAAGTTCATCCGCGCCGCCGCGACCGGGCGCTCGGCATCGTCCTGCCACGCAAAGGCTTCGACATTGGCGACGCGGTTGCCCAGCCGGCTGACCTTGCCCTGCGCGCGCGTCACCTTCTCGCGCCCGCCGCGCATGAAATCGACGGTGACGTTGACCGGCTTGATCCGTGCGCCCGCGCGATCTTCCGCCGCCAGCGCGTGACGCAGCGCCGCGACCGCCGCCATCTCCAGCAGCCCGGACAGCGCCCCGCCATGGACGAACCCCGGACGCCCCAGAACGTCGCTGCCGAACGGCATGTCGAGGATCGGCGGCCCCTCCCCGCGCTCGATCGTGATACCGAGCAATTCGGCATAGGGTGGCAGCGCAAAGCTCATGCCGCACCCTCCATGAACATGAAGGTGCCGGCGACATGCGCGACCGGATCGTCGGAATCGCCGTCATGCGCCACCCCGCGCACGAACCCGACCGAGCGGGTCACGCGATAGCATTCACCCCGCCCGATCACCTCGCGCCCCGCTACCGCCGGCCGCAGATAATCGACACGCAGGTCGAGCGTCGCATGCGGCAGAAACCCGCCGCGCTTCATCCACACCGCCACGCTGGTCGCCATGTCGAGCAGGGTGATGATCGGCCCCGACGCCAGCACCCCGCGCTCGACATCGCCGATCAGCTTCGGATCAAACGGCAGCGCAAGCTCGCACCAATCAGGACCGTGAGCGCGATAACGGATGCCCAGCGCATCGCCATGCCCGCCCACCCGGGCGGTGAAAAAGCGTTGGGGGTCAAAGGGGATCGGCGCAGCGCTCATGGCGGTCGCGCTAGCGGGCCTAGTGACGCACGGCAAGCCGGGGGCGACCGCAACATAAAGTCGAATTAACTCAGCCATTGCCATGTCACCGCCTAGCCTGACCCCATCATCAAATGGGGGAACGACCATGCTGACGCTCGCACTGTCCGACATCGCCACGCTGGGCACTCAGGTCGCGATGCACGGCGCGATCCGCGCTTCGGAAATCGCCGGGGACGAGATTTTCGAGATGATGGTCGCAATCGTCATCATCGTTTACGACACCGCCGCTTGACCAGCCTCGCCCCGGCGGGGTCGGGAGCGCGCGCGCGATCGACTTGCGCCAATGCCGCTTTTGCCGACGCCGTGCGCGACCGCGTTGGCGCCCGGTTCGACGGGCTTGGCGATGCGGACGCGGTGCAGGAACAAGCACGCGTGCTGCTGTCCGACAGCGACTGGATCGCCGACCTGATCGCGCCGCTGGTCGATGCCCTGCGCGCCGATCCGTGGTTCGATCCGGCGCTCCGCACGACCCGCGACGCCCTGCGCACGGCGGTGGTGCTCGCCGATCTGCCCAGCGTGACGCTGACCGCAAGCGTCACATCGGCCGTTGCACTCGCCCGGATCGATCCGCCAAGCACGGTGGTACTGTCGGGTCGGCGCGCACTGACCCGGTATGTCCGGGGCGGGGAGGCACAGGTGCGGCGTTGGCGACTCGCCGATGCCGACCCGCGCCGCTGCGTCGAGATTGCGCGCCTCACGCTGCACGACGGTGACCTGATCGAACTGGACGGTCGGCGCGAAGGGCGGCTGATCGTTGCTGCAGCCAGCGACGTGGTAGCCATCACCGCAACTGCCAAGCCAGGCGCCGATCCGCTGATCCACGAATTCGCGATTCCCGATGGCACACCCGTCCGCAGCGCGACCGCCGACGATCGGGCCTCGCGGGCCGAGCTGCTGCTCGCGCTGCTCCGCGCCAGCGGGCGGAGCGATGCGGCGTCGAGCTTTGACGCCATGACTCGCGACCCCGCCTTTCACCTGCGATGGGCGGCGATGCGTGAATGGCTGATGCTTGACGCGCGCGCCGCACGGCCCCGGCTGGCGCAGATGGCGGGGGCGGACCCCGACCCCGGCGTACGCGCCGCTGCCGCGCAGACGCTCGACCGGCTCGATGCGCGGATGGCTGCAATATGACCCGCATGATCGACCCCGGCGCTGGCGACGCCATGACGCTCGACGACCTGGTCGAGACGCTTGAGACCACGTCGTTCGACCCCCATGACGAGGACAGCTTCGCCGCGCTCGGCCCGCTGCTTGCCCGGCTGGGGCGTAACCGGAATTTCCTCGCCGACCTCGCCATCGCCGAGCTCAAGACGCGCTGCGCCGGACAGAGTGCCGCCAACAGCTATGGCGCGCAGGTGTTCCTGCTGCGCCCGCCCAATGGCCGCTTCGTGCTGCGCGCCAATTTCTGGCCGTCGGTCGATGACGGCATCGTCCAGGCGAGCGGCACGGCGCCGTTCGTCTATGGCATGGCGCACGACCATAATTTCCCGTTTCTAACCTATGGCTATCTCGGGCCGGGCTATTGGAGCGATTATTGGGAGCGCGATCCCGATCGGCCCGCCGACCCGATGCGATTCACCGGACGGCGGCGGATCGAGCCGGGGCAGCTGATGCTCTATCGCATGTGCCGCGACGTGCATGCGCAGCTGCCGCCCGACGCCTTCTCGGTCACGCTCAACATCCTGGGGAGCCATCCGTCACATCGCTGGATCGACCAGCATCGCTTCGACCCTGCGACCGGAGCCATCGCCGACGTGCTGACCACCGCGCCGTCGGAGGGGCTCGCGACGATCGCCGCGCATCTCGGCGGCGGCAACGGCCTCGACCTGATCGACCATCTCGCCCGCCGCCACCCGCATCCGCGCATGCGCGCGACCGCACTCGCCGCACTCGCATCGGCGCGACCGGACTGCCCCGAGGCGCTGGCGCTGATCGCCCGCGCCGCACCGGATCACCCCGCTTTGGACCCATCTGCGGCAGACAGGGTGCAGCCGATCCGCGCAGAAGCGCCCTGTGGGCCCGGTGATTCTATCCGAAGTCGAGATACCGTGGCTTGACCAGGCCGTACGCGCGCGGGGCTATCGGCTTGAGATCGGCGATGCGCGCGCCGCGCCCGCACCCCCTGTCGCGGCGATCCTGTGTCGATGGCAGATCGGGCGGGCGATCATGGCCGGGCCCGTCCCACAGATCGCGCTCACGCTGGACCGCGCTGCACTGGTCGCGGCGCTCGATGCCGGCGCGTCCGACGCAGTGGTTGTTCCAGTCGATCCCGATGAGCTGGCCGCCCGTGTCGATGTCCGGGTGCGCCGCCACGCCGCCACCCCGCTCACGGTCGGCGCGCTGACGCTCGACCCGGTCGCACGCACCGCCACCCGGGCGGGAACGCAGATCGCGCTGGTTCCGCGCGAGTTCGCGCTGCTGCGCTACCTGGCCGAGTCGCACGGCCGATTCGTGCCCCGCAGCGAGCTGTTGGAGCAAGTCTGGGGACTTCGCTTCGACCCCGGCACCAATGTCGTCGCGGTCCATATTTCCAACCTGCGCGCCAAGCTCGACCGCCCGTTTCCGACCGCGCTGATCGAGGGTCGCAAGGGGCTAGGCTATCGCCTCATCGCCGATTAACGTAAGCGTAAAGCAAAATCGAACGGAGCGGATCGATGACTGAGCAGCGCGTAACCATCCATATCGCCAATGGCATCGCCGATGTTCGGCTGGCGCGACCGGACAAGATGAACGCGCTCGACCCCGCGATGTTCGCGGGGATCGCAGACGCGATCGATCAGCTTACCGCCACGCCCGGCCTGCGCGCGGTGGTGCTGTCGGGCGAGGGGCGCGCCTTTTGCGCCGGGCTCGACATGGCGAGCATGGCGGGCGGGGGCACCGATCTCGACATCCATGCCCGCAGCCATGGTGAGGCGAACCTGTTCCAGCAGGTCGCCTGGGGCTGGCGCACCTTGCCTGTTCCGGTGATCGCGGCGGTGCACGGCATCGCGTTCGGCGGCGGCTTCCAGATCATGTCCGGCGCGGACATCCGGATCATGGCGCCGGACACGCGCTGCTCGATCATGGAGATGAAATGGGGCATCGTCCCCGACATGGCCGGGTTCGCGCTGTGGCGCACGACCGTGCGCGACGATGTGCTGCGCGAGCTGACCTATACCGCGCGTGAGTTCGATGCGGCGGAGGCAGCGGCGCTCGGCTTCGTCACGCATTTGTCCGACGCCCCCTATGCCGCCGCGATGGACATTGCCGCCGCCATTGCCGGGCGCAACCCGGACGCGGTCCGCGCGGCCAAGCGCCTCGCCAACCTCGCGGCCGATGCCAGCGCCGGGCCGATCCTGGCCGCCGAAAGTGCCGAGCAGGCCAAGCTGCTCCGCTCGCCCAACCAGATGGAGGCAGTGATGGCCAATATGCAGAAGCGCACGCCGACCTTCACCGACTGACTCTTCCAATGCAGCCCCGCGCACGATAAAGGATTGCCATACCCGATATACGAATGAGAGGATGAACATGCGCGAAGCCGCGATCGTCTCCACCGCCCGCACGGGCATCGGCAAGGCCTATCGCGGCGCGTTCAACGCGACCGAGGCGCCGGTGCTCGCCGCGCATGTGATGAACGCCGCGGTGACACGCGCCGGGATCGACCCGGCGCGGATCGACGACATCTTCTGGGGGGTCGGCAATCAATGGGGGACGCAAGGCGGCAATGCCGGGCGCATGGCGGTATTCGCCGCCGGACTGCCGCAAAGCGTCCCTGCCTTTACCCTCGACCGTAAATGCGGCTCGGGCCTCACCGCGCTGGCGCTCGCCGCACGCTCGATCATCGCCGGCGATATCGATGTCGCGCTGTCCGGGGGCATGGAATCGATCAGCCTGACGGTGACCAAGGACGCGCCGCGCTTTGCCAACCAGTCGGTGCTCGCCAACGAACCGCACGCCTATATGCCGATGATCGAGACCGCAGAGATCGTCGCCGAACGCTATGGCATCAGCCGGGAGGCTCAGGACGCCTATGCAGCGCAGAGCCAGCAGCGCGCTGAAGCGGGGCTGGCGAACGGCGCGTTCGTCGAGGAGATCGCCCCGATCACAGTCGAAAAGGCGATCTTCGACAAGGATGGCAACCGCACCGGCACCGAGACCGTCACCGTCACGCAGGACGAGGGCATCCGCCCCGGCACCACTGCGGAGGCATTGTCGGGCCTCAAGACGGTGTGGAAGGACGGCCAGGTCGTCAAGGAAGGGCGCCACATCACCGCAGGCAATGCCAGCCAGCTCTCGGACGGCGCCGCGGCCCAGATCGTGATGGACCGCGCCACTGCGCAGGCCGAGGGCAAGGAGATTCTCGGCATCTATCGCGGATTTCAGGCCGCGGGCTGCGGCCCTGACGAAATGGGCATTGGCCCGGTGTTCGCGATCCCCAAACTGCTCGACCGCGCCGGGCTGTCGGTCGCGGATATCGGCCTGTGGGAACTCAATGAGGCGTTCGCCAGCCAGTGCCTCTATTGCCGCGACCATCTCGGCATCGATCCCGACACGTACAACGTCAATGGCGGCGCGATCGCGATCGGCCACCCGTTCGGCATGACCGGCGCGCGGCTGATCGGCCATGCGCTGATCGAGGGACGCAAGCGCGGCGTGCGTTGGGTGGTGGTGTCGATGTGCACCGCCGGCGGCATGGGCGCGGCGGGGCTGTTCGAGATCGTTTAGCGTCCATTTGCCCTGAGCTTGTCGAAGGGCCGCAAGTGCAACGCCTGTTGGGGATTGCCCTTCGACAGGCTCAGGGCAAACGGGAAGTGGGTTTACCGCGCCCCTTCGACATCACCGAAACGCTTCGCTAGACGGCACCGATGCTGCTTCGTCTCGGTACCCGCGGTTCGCCGCTCGCGCTTGTTCAGGCCAATATGGTGCGTGATGCACTGCTCGCCGTGCATGGCTGGGAGCAGGAGCGCATCGAGATCGTCCCGATCCGCACCACCGGCGATCGGGTGCAGGATCGCCCGCTCGCCGAAATCGGCGGAAAGGCGCTGTGGACCAAGGAACTCGACCGCGCGCTGCTCGATCGCGAGATCGACCTTGCCGTGCACTCGATGAAGGATGTCGAGACGATCCGCCCGGAGTCGATCGCGGTCGCCGCAATGCTGCCGCGCGCCGATGTGCGCGACCGGCTGATCGGGGCTGAGTCGATCGACGCGCTGCCGCATGGCGCACGCATCGGGACCAGTTCGCCGCGCCGCGCCGCGCAGCTGCGTCGCCTGCGCCCCGACCTGACCATCTTGTCGCTGCGCGGCAATGTCGACACGCGCCGCGCCAAGGTCGCGATGGGTGAGGTCGACGCCACGCTGCTCGCTGCCGCCGGGCTCGACCGGCTGGGCTATGGCGATGTCGGCGTGGCGATCGACATCGATCAGCTGCTCCCCGCCCCATCGCAGGGCGCGGTCGGAATCGAGGTGCGCGCCGACGATTCGGCGACCCGCATCCATGTCGCCGCGATCGGCGACGCACTGACCGAACGCTGCGTCTGGGCCGAGCGCGCCCTGCTCGCGGCGATCAGCGGCGATTGCCACTCCCCAATCGCGGCGCTGGCGACGGTCGCGCCGGACGGGCTGCGGCTGCGCGCCGAAATCCTGCGCGAAGACGGGTCGGAGCATGTTCGCATCGACCGTAGCGGTCTGTCCGGCACTGCGGAAGAAGCGGTGGACCATGCCCAGGCGCTGCTGGCCGGTGCCTCGCCGCAGCTGCGCCGCCTGTTCGGCCATTGACGCGGCCGATTGCCATTCTGCGTCCGGAGCCAGGCGGAGCGGCGACTGCCGAGCGCGTGCGCGCGGCGGGACTCGATCCGCGCCTGCTACCCCTGTTCGCGGTCGTCCCGCTCGACTGGACCCCGCCCGATCCCGCAAGCTTCGACGCGCTGCTGCTGACCAGCGCCAATGCCGCGCGGCATGCCGGACCGGGACTGGATGCGCTCGCCCGCCTCCCGGTGCTGGCAGTGGGTCGCGAGACCGCGCGCGCCGCCGAACACGCCGGTCTGCGGGTGATCGAACACGGCCAATATGGCGTCGAGACGCTGCTCGCCCGCCAGCCCTGGTCGCAGCGGCTGCTGTGGCTGGCCGGACGCGACCGGATCGCGATCGAGCATCCGGCGATCCGCGCAGTCCTTCCGGTCTATGCCAGCGAAGCCGTTGCGATCACCAGAGCGCAGGCGCTGAGCCTGTCCGGCACGGTTGCACTGGTCCATTCCGCCCGCGCGATGCGCCAATTGGCAGCGCAGCTCGACACCCATCGCATCCCCCGCGCATCGCTCCGCATCGCGGCGATCAGCGCGCGCGCCGCCGATGCCGATGGGCGCGGATGGGACCGCGTTGCCATCGCCCCCCGGCCCGACGACCCCGCACTGATCGAAGTTGCGCAGCGGCTGGCGATTGACCCTTGAGCGCATCGGGAGAATAAGCAGGCCATGACCCCCGACGCTCCGGTTCCCACCGCCCCCGCGCGCGGCAATTCCATGACGATGATTCTGGTGGCGGGGCTGATCGCCTTCATCGCCGGCCTGGCGGTGATGGCGGTCGTGTTCCGCGCCGGCGACTGGTGGGGCCAGCCCGCCGTCGCGCCTGCCACCGTCGTCCAGCCGCCGATCTCCGCAGCGCCCGTCACCGCGCCGGGCATGGATGTCGCCACGCTGGCGGCGCGCGAACAGGCGCTCGCTGCGCGGCTCGAATCGCTCGACGCGCGGCTCAAGGCGACCGACGCCGACGCCCGCGTCGCGGCCAGCTATGCCGGGCGCGCCGAAGCGATGATGCTGGTGTTCGGTGCGCGCCGCGCGCTCGAACGCGGGGAAGAACTCGGCATCATCGCCACCGAGCTGCGTCGCCGCCTCGGCACCGCCGCGCCCGACGCCGTCGCGACCGTGCTGTCCGCTTCGACCGAACCGGTGACGCTGGAGGATCTGCGCGTCGCCTTCGACCAGATCGCCCCACGCCTGTCGACCTCCCAGCCCGACGATGGCTGGCTGAGCGCGATCCAGCGCGAACTCTCGACGCTGGTCATCATCCGCAAACAGGACGCCCCCAGCCCCCACCCGCGCGAGCGGCTGGCGCGCGCGCGCCGCCTGCTCGGACAGGGGCATGTCGAGGCCGCGCTGGCCGAAGTGTCGCGCCTGCCCGGGGCACAGGGCGCGGAGAGCTGGATGGCGGCAGCGGGCCGCTACATCGCGACGCGCCGCGCGCTCGACACGCTTGAGGATGCCGCAATCGAGGGCAAGGCACAGCCGGCGGCAGGCGCGACCGCACCCACTGCATCCGCACAAAAAACCGTTCAGGGAGAGTAAGATGGCCGAGATGGGCCGGTTCGACTGGCAGGATCCGTTCGCGCTCGACGCACAGCTGACCGACGAAGAGCGGATGGTCCGCGATGCCGCGCGTGCCTATGCGCAGGAACAACTCCTGCCGCGCGTCACCCGCGCATTTCTCGACGAGAATTTCGACCGGGAGATCATGTCGGAGATGGGCCAGCTCGGCCTGCTCGGCCCGACCATTCCCGAAACCTATGGCGGCGCGGGCCTCGGCTATGTCGCCTATGGCCTGGTCGCGCGCGAGGTCGAGGCGGTCGATTCGGGCTATCGCAGCGCGATGAGCGTGCAGTCGAGCCTCGTGATGCACCCGATCAACGCCTATGGGACCGAGGAGCAGAAGCGCAAATATCTGCCCAAGCTTGCCAGCGGCGAATGGGTCGGCTGTTTCGGCCTGACCGAGCCCGATGCCGGCAGCGATCCCGCAGGGATGCGCACCCGCGCGACCAAGATCGACGGCGGATACAAGCTGACCGGCGCGAAGATGTGGATCACCAACTCGCCGATCGCCGATGTCTTCGTGGTCTGGGCGAAGAGCGACGCGCATGGCGGCGGGATCAAGGGCTTCGTCCTCGAAAAGGGGATGAAGGGCCTGTCCGCGCCCAAGATCGAGGGCAAGCTGAGCTTGCGCGCATCGATCACCGGCGAAATCGTAATGGACGGCGTGGAAGTCGGCGAAGACGCGCTGCTGCCCGAAGTGCAGGGGCTAAAGGGTCCGTTCGGCTGCCTCAACCGCGCGCGCTACGGCATCGCCTGGGGCACGATGGGCGCGGCGGAAGCGTGCATGCAGGCCGCGCGCCAGTACACGCTCGACCGCCATCAATTCGGCCGCCCGCTCGCCGCGACGCAGCTGGTGCAGTTGAAGCTCGCGAACATGGAAACCGAGATCGCACTCGGGCTTCAGGCGGCGTTGCGCTGTGGCCGGATGTTCGACGAAGGCACGCTGGCGCCCGAGGCGATCAGCATCATCAAGCGCAACAATTGCGGCAAGGCGCTCGATGTCGCCCGCGTCGCGCGCGACATGCATGGCGGCAACGGCATCTCCGCCGAATTCCATGTGATGCGCCACGCGATCAACCTCGAAACGGTCAACACCTATGAGGGCACGCACGACGTCCACGGCCTGATCCTCGGTCGCGCGATCACCGGAATCGCTGCGTTTTGATTTGCGGTCCAGCAAAGCTGAACCGGGCTGGTGCCGGTCCGGCGTAGCCGGACACATAACCCATGACGCCGGATCGGCAGCCGATTCTTGAGGGCGAGTTGGTCACGATTCGCCCGCTCCAAGAGGATGATTGGGACGCATTGTTCGCCGTCGCATCGGACCCGCTGATCTGGGAGCTGCACCCGGCCAACGACCGCTGGCAGGAGCCGGTGTTCCGCAAGTTCTTCGCCGACGCACTGGCCTGCGGCGGTGGCCTCGCGATCCTCGACAAGGCGACCGGCGCGATCATCGGATCGAGTCGCTATGATTTCTGGGTGCCTGATGAAGACGAGATCGAGATCGGCTGGACCTTCATATCCCGCGCCTATTGGGGCGGGCGCTACAACCGTGAGATCAAGCGGCTGATGCTCGGTCATATCCACCGCTTCGTTAGCCGCGTCGTCTTCCTTGTCGGCCGGGACAATCTGCGCTCGCGCGGCGCGATGGAAAAGATCGGCGGGCGGCTCATCCCCGGTCGCACCCATCGCGGCGGCGGCAAGGCCTTCCCCGACCATGTCGTCTACGAGATTTGCCGGTCATGAAGCCGCTCGCCGGGGTCAAGGTGGTCGAACTCGCCCGCATTCTCGCCGGGCCGTGGTGCGGGCAGCTGCTCGCCGATCTGGGGGCCGAGGTGATCAAGGTCGAGCGTCCCGGCGCGGGCGACGACACCCGCCATTGGGGTCCACCCTTCCTGCATGACAGCGAAGGGGTAAGCCGCGACGCCGCCTATTACCATTCGGCCAATCGCGGGAAGACCGCCCGCTTCATCGACATCGCAACCCCCGAAGGGCAGGCCGAAGTCCGCACATTGGTCGCCGACGCCGATGTCGTGATCGAAAATTACAAGGTCGGCGGGCTGGTCAAATACGGCCTCGATCACGCCAGCCTTGCCGCAATCAACCCGCGCCTGATCACCTGTTCGATCACCGGCTTCGGCCAGACCGGTCCCTATGCCCATCGCGCGGGCTATGATTTCATCATTCAGGGGATGGGCGGGATCATGTCGCTGACCGGCGAGCCCGATGGCGCGCCGCAAAAGGCGGGGATCGCCTATGCCGACATCTTCACCGGCGTCTATTCCGCCGTGGCAATCCTCGCCGCACTCCGTCAGCGGGATGCGACGGGAGTTGGCGCCCACATCGACATGGCGCTGCTCGACACCCAGGTCGCGGTGCTCGCCAATCAGGCGCTGAACTGGATGGCGAATCCGGCCAAGGTGCCGCACCGCATGGGCAATGGCCATGCGAACCTGGCCCCCTATCAGGCATTCACCGCCAGCGACGGCGACCTGATCATCGCGGTCGGGAATGATTCGCAGTTCCGCAAGCTATGCACCGTGCTCGGCCTAACGCTCGCCGGCGATCCCGATTTTGCGACCAACCCCGCGCGCGTGCGCAACCGCGCCCGGCTGATTGCCCCGATTCAGGCCGCCGTTGCGGACTGGACCAAACAAGCGCTGTCCGATGCGCTGGAGGCACACGGCGTCCCCGCCGGGCCGATCAATACGGTGGACGAAGTTTTCGCCGACCCACAGGTGATCGCACGCGGCATGCAGATCGCGGCGGAGGGCCTTCCGGGCGTTGCAAGCCCGATCGTGATCGACGGGCAGCGCATGGTGTCCGACCGCGCCAGCCCGGCGCGACCGGTGGAGGATTAAGCTGCCCCCGCTGGATATCGCGGTGGCAGGATGCGGCACTGCCGGGCTGGCCGCAGCCTTGCTGCTCCACCGCGACGGTCATCGCGTCACCCTGTTCGAGCGCTTCGAAAGCCCCCGCCCGCTCGGTTCGGGCCTGTTGATTCAGCCGACCGGGCAGGCTGTTCTGCGCGCGCTGGGACTGGAGGCAGAGCTGGTCGCGCGCGGCGCGTCGGTCACAAGGCTGATCGGCCATGCCGGGAAGCACTGCGTGCTCGACGTGCGCTATGCCGCATTGAAGCACTGCGGCGTCGGGATCGGCGTGCACCGCGCAACGCTGTTCGCGATCCTTCACGATGCCGTGCTGGCCGAGGGGATCGCGGTCGAAGCCGGTCGGGCGATCACGGCGTGCGCGGACGGGCGCCTGCACTTCGCGGCTGGCGCTCAGACCAGCCGCTTCGATCTGATCGTCGACGCAATGGGCAGCCGCTCCCCGCTCGTCCCCGCGACGCGTCCGCTCGCATTCGGCGCGTTGTGGGCCGATCTCGACTGGGCGGGCGAGTTCATCCCCGATGCGCTGCAGCAACGCTATCGCCGCGCCAGCGTGATGACCGGCGTGCTCCCGATCGGAACGCCGCGCCATGCGACGGGCCCGCGCGCGGCGCTGTTCTGGTCGCTGCGGGGCGATCGCCTCGCCGCGTGGCGCGCAGCTGGCCTCGCCGCGTGGAAGGCCGAGCTGCTGGAACTATGGCCCGCGACCGCGCCGATGCTCGACCAGATCACCGATTCCGACCAGCTGACCTTCGCCAGCTACACGCACCGCACCTTGCGCCAGCCGGTCGAACCCGGCCTGATCCATCTCGGCGATGCGTGGCATTCGACCAGCCCGCAGCTGGGGCAGGGCGCGAATATGGCATTGCTCGATGCCTATGCCCTCGCCCTTGGCCTGCGCCGCGCACGCACCCTGCCCGATGCGCTCGCGGAGACGATCCGCCTGCGCGGCGACCAAATTCAGCTCTATCAGCTGCTCAGCCGGTTGCTGACCCCGGTCTATCAATCCGATGGCGCGGCGATCCCCTGGCTGCGCGACCGGGTGATGGGGCCCGTGTCGAAGCTGTGGCCGTTCACCGCAGCGCAGGCGGCGTTGGTCAGCGGGGCGGTCGGTCACCCGCTCGCCCGCCTCGGGCTTGACGCCTGATCCAGTCACGCAGCGCCGCCGTCCGCGCCTCGGTCTGCGCGGCGAACAGCCACGCCGCGGCGAGCGCCAGGATCAGGATCGCCACCACCGCCACCGCCGCCTCGCCGCCGGGCGCCAGCCGCGTGTCGCCGACGATCCACCCCGCCGCCAGCGCAATCAATGGGAAGTGGATCGCATAGAGCGAGAAGCTCGCCTGCGCGCCATAGCTGGCGAGCGGGCGCAAAGCGGCGATGCGGGGCGGATCACTGCGCAGCAGGGTGAACAGGAACAGCGCGAAACTGGCAGCCTCGATCGGATCCTCAACCCCGAAATCACCCGTCCGCCCCCAGAGCAGCGCAGCGAGGCACAGCAGCCCGGCCGCAACCGGCGTCCAGCGCGAGAGGCGCAAGTCCGGCCAGCGCCGCTCCACTCCAAACAACGCCGCGCCGCACAGCCAGCTGAGGAAGCCGAACGCAATCTCCGGATTGGCGAAAGCGATCGCGAAGGTCGCCAGCGCGATGCCGGGCCGCCGATAGCGCAGCGCCAGCCAGAGCGCCGGAAACCACAGATAATACCAGAATTCGAACGCCAGGCTCCACAGCGGCCCGTTGCTGCCAAAGGGCGGCACAATCAGATGCTGGAGAAACAGCAGATTGCCGGCCAGCGCGCGCAGCGTCAGCGACTGCGACAGATCCTGCGTGAACACCCACGCCCCGGTCAGCCCATAATGCGTGGGCAGCTCCAGCACATGATAGCCGATCCAGTCGAGCAGCCCGCCGAGCACCAGCGCCGGGACCAGCACGATCCCCAGCCGCGCGACCCGGTCGATCAGATAATCGTCCCAGCGCCAGCCTCGCTCCGCCCGCGCCGCCACGCTGCGCGCGATCCAGTATCCGCTGAGCACGAAGAACAGGATCACCGCCGAATGCGCAAACCCCGCGAGGAAATAGCCGACGTTGACCAGCATCGACGCGGTCGGCCGGTAATCCTCAACCAGCAGCCCCCACAAATGCCCGAACGCCACCGTCACCGCGAGCACGGCGCGCATCGCATCCATATGGAACCACGCTGCGGGCGGCGCAGACTGTGCCCCGGTCGCGCTCAGCCGCGCACCCGCTCGGCAAGTGCCTGCGCCCCGGCGGGCGCCCGCACCTTTCCGCCGTGGATCAGGAACACAAAAGTTTCGCGCGGGGTCACGGGCGGGTCGCGATCCTCGACATAGGGGAGGCCCGCTGGCCGCCCGCCGGCTGCCCAGCATCGCGCCGCTTCCGCCCAGCGATCGAGCTCGGAGTCGGGGTAGCAAACCGGATTGTCGTCCTCCCCCGACTCAAGCCGCGCATAGACGAAATCGCCGGTCACATCGGCAATCGCGGGGTATTCGGGCGAGTGCGCATAGACGATCGCAACGCCCGCATCGCGGCACATCCCCACAAACTCCGGCACCGCGAAACTCTCGTGCCGCACCTGCACCGCGTGGCGCAGTATCACCCCCTCATGACGGGCCGGAAGCAGCTTCAGGAACGCGCTGAAATCATCGGCGTCGAACTTCTTGGTCGCCATGAACTGCCACAGGATCGGGCCGAGCTTGTCGCCCAGCTCGACGATACCCTGTCCCACGAACTTGGCGATGGACTCGCCCGCGTCCGCGAGGACCTTTCTATTGGTGCAATAGCGCGACGCCTTGACCGCGAAGACGAATCCATCCGGTACGCTCGCCGCCCAGCCGGCAAAGGTCGCGGGCTTAAACCCCGAATAATAGGTGCCGTTGATCTCGATTGCGCCGAGCTGGCGGCTGGCAAACTCCAGCTCCTTCTTCTGCGCCAGACCTTCGGGATAGAAGGTCCCGCGCCAGGGTTCGAAGGTCCAGCCGCCGATGCCGGTGCGTATGGGTGCCAGATTTGTGGATCGTGCCATGCCGGGTGCTTAGCGCGCCACGGCACTCCCGCGCATCACGAAATACGCGTCCAGGTCTGCGACTTGCAGATAAAGCCGAGGACACAGCCCTTGCCGATCATCGCATTGCCCTGGATCCGCATCTGGCCGCTGAAAGTGCGGTTCATGTCAGGCACGAACACGCGGCCCTTATACTGGCCAGGGCCGACCTGCCGGAATTCGCGGAACAGGTTGGCGCCGACGAGCTTGTCGGTTCCACCCTTGCGCGCGTCAGCCTTGGCCTTTTCGCTCGCCCAGATCACCGTGCCGCATACGCGATCGCCACAGGGGGTGATGCGGATATGCACGCTGTTGCTCGGGTTGCGCCATTCGCTCGACACAAGCTGTGCCATGCCATTCCCGGCGGCGCTCGCCCCACCCAGCGGCATGGCCAGCATCGCCAGCCCGGCCATCGCCATCATCCATGCGCGCGGACGCGCCGTGCGCCGCACCGGTCCTTCGATCGTCATGGTCCAAACTCCAATCATCCACACAGAGCCACGCGTGACGCGGCTGAAAGCCTGTTTGAACAGATAATTAGGTACGCGACCCGGTACGAAAAGGGCAGGAAGGGGGCAGTTTGCGAATCCGCGCGTTCGCAAACGCGCATCGGCAGGATTATAGGACAGGCGCGTTTGCCGCGCGGCGACTGGAGCGGGCGAAGGGATTCGAACCCTCGACCCCAACCTTGGCAAGGTTGTGCTCTACCCCTGAGCTACGCCCGCTCTCTGGCGCCATATGTGCCCGCTCGGGAAGCCGAGGGGGCGGGGCAAGGTGGCGGGCTCTAGCAGCGGGTTTGTGGGTCTGCAAGGGGGAAGTTTCGGGATTCGCGATTCCCGCTCAGGGGGTTGGCCCTGAGCCCGCAAGCGCCCAAATAGGGCACAACGCATTATTCGAACGACAAGGGATTCGCCGTGGCCACGCTAGGACTCTCCGCCGCCGACAAGGACGCCGTCGAGGCATTTCGCCGCGACAGCGCCGAACCGTCGCTGACGAAGCTCGTCATCCTCGATTTCTGGGCGGAATGGTGCGGGCCGTGTAAGGCGCTCGCCCCGGTGCTGGAAAAGGTGGCAGCGGACTATGCCGACAAGGGCGTGATGCTCGCCAAGATCGACGTCGACGCGAATCAGTTCATCGCCGCGCAGTTCCAGGTGCGATCGATCCCGACCGTCTATGCGATGTTCCAGGGCCAGCTGGTCGCCGATCTGACCAATGCGCGCACCGAGGGTCAGCTCAAGGCGATGCTCGACCAGATCCTGCGCCAGATCCCGGTCGAAAGCGACGAAGCTGCACAGGCGGCCGAGCTCGAACCGCTGCTGGCGATGGGCGAAGGGGTGTTGGCCGGCGGCGAGACCGAACGCGCGCTGTCGATCTTCGAACAGATCGCCGAAATCGCACCCGACAATGCACAGGCCGCTGCCGGCCGCGCCCGCGCGCTGACCGCGCTGGCGCGTCTCGACGAAGCCGCCGCCGTACTCGCCGCCTTGCCCGACGATGCCGCCAAGGCGCCCGAGGTCGAACGCGCCCGCGCCGCGCTGAGCCTGGCGCAGGAAGCACCCGCCGCCGCCGGTGACGATGAACTCGGCGAATTGCGCGCCAAGGCCGCGACCGGCGATATGGAGGCGCGTTACGAGCTGGCCGGCGCGCTGATGGCGGGTGACCGTCAGGCAGCCGCCGACACGCTGCTGGCGATGATCGCCGAGGACAAGGACTGGAATGACGGCGCCGCCCGCGCGCGTCTGCTCAAGCTGTTCGAAGCGGTCGGGCTCGAGGATCCGTGGGTGTCGGCGCATCGCCGCAAGCTGTCCGCGATCCTGTTCGGATGACCGCATTGGCGACCGGCACGCGTCTCTCGATCTTCCCGCTGCCCGGGGCGCTGCTGTTCCCCGGCATGCACTTGCCGCTGCATATTTTCGAGCCGCGCTACCGGGCGATGGTCAATGACAGCCTCGCCCGCGACCGCCGCATCGCGATGATTCAGCCCAAGGGTGGTGGCGAGAAGCCGCCCTTGTTCGAGATCGGCTGTGTCGGCCGCATCGCCGATGTCGAGGCGATGGAGGATGGCCGATTCAACGTGGTGCTGGAGGGGCTGTCGCGCTTCCGCATCCTGCGTGAGCTGGAGGTGACCACCCTGTTCCGCCAGGTCGAAGCCGAGCTGATCGCCGATCCGGTCGACGAAACCCTTTCAATGGGTGCCCGCGCCGCCCTCGAACTCGAATCGCGCCGATTTGCCGAGGTGCAGGGCTATGCCGTCGACTGGGAAGCGGTCGCGCGGCTCGACGACCAGAACCTCGTCAACGGCATCGCCCAGATCGCCCCCTTCGACCCCGCCGCCAAACAGGCGCTGCTCGAAGCCGACAGCATCGCCGACCGCGCCGAACTGATCATCCAGCTGATGCAGTTTTTCGGGCGGCATGAGGGGGAAGAGGGGACGTTGCAGTAGGGTTAGCGTCCGAACAGCCGCCCAAAGAATCCGGGTTTCGGTTTGCGCACCTCAGCGACAACTTGATCTCGATAGGACTGCCAGACGCCAAAGCTGTCCGACGCTGCCTTGCGCTCGAAAAACTCGCCCGTTTGCATGTCGACGCCACGCGTCCCCGTGGCTTGCAGGATGGTAGCGACGCAGTCCATCGCCGCCTCACCGCCGCCTCGCACATAGAGCGAGAAGCCATTACAGATCGCGTCGTCTCGGACATTGACCTCGACTGACCAGTCGTCCTGATGGATCAGGCCCCAACTCGGGTCGCTAAAATCCGCAGCGGGGATAGCGGCCTTTATTCGAGCGATGACATCCTCACGCGGACCGAGCGGTTGAGGGAGGAAATCATCCGGAATTGCCGCGACCGTTTCAACGTCCGGGAAGTCCTGCGCATACAAGTCCCAGCTCATAGCTCCCCCTTCTAAGCCATCTCCCCATGCAGCAATCGCGGCACCTTGCCCGATTCGCCGCGCGCTTCGGCCATGAACCAGTTTTTGAGCGTCGGCACCTTGTCCACTGCAGAAAGCCCGAACCGCCGCGCCGCGTTCGCCGCGCCGCCCGGAAGGCCGAACAGATGCGTCAGCGCGTCCGTCGCGATGCTGACCATCATCGTGTCGAGGCTGCGCCAGCGTTCGTAGCGCGACAGCAGCGCGGGATCGCCCATGTCGAGCCCGAGCCGTTTCCCCTCGACCAGCACCTCGACCAAGGCCGCGACATCGCGGAAGCCGACATTGACCCCCTGCCCCGCAATCGGGTGGATGCCGTGCGCGGCGTCGCCGACCAGCGCCAGCCGCTCCGCCGTGATCTTCGCCGCGTGGTGAAAGCCGAGCGGATAGCTGAAGCGCGGCCCCAGCGGCCCGAGCCTCCCCAGAAACCCGCCCATCTTCTTGTCCGCCTCGGCAAGGAAGCCGCGTTCGGACAGCTTCATCATCCCCGCCTCTTCGCTGCGCTTCACCGACCACACGATCGCCGAGCGATGGCCGTTCGCATCGTCGCGCAGCGGCAGGATCGCAAACGGCCCCTGCGGGTAGAAGATTTCGAACGCGGTATTTTCGTTGCTATGCTCGTGATGCAGCGAGGTCACGATCGCCGCATGGTCGTAGTTCCAGCGCGCCACCCGCAACAGCGCGGCATCGCGCGTCGGCGATGCGCGCCCCTCGGCCCCGATCAGCAATTGCGCGCGCACCGTCTCCCCCGAATCTAGCGTCGCGGTGACGCCGGTCGCATCGCGCGCGACCGACAAAGCGCGGGTCTTCATCCGCACATCTGCCAGCGGTGCGCGCTGCGCCGCGGCCATCAGCGCGCGGCGCAGGTCGCGATTCTCGAACATCGTGCCGAGCGCGCCTTCGCCCTCCAGTGGATCGAAGTCGAGCTTGCCGGGCTTCAACCCATCCGACACGCGAATGCTCTCGATCGGACAGCCCTTGCCTGCCAGATCGTCGGCCAGGCCAATCGCCTCCAGCATGCGCAGCGGCGCGGCGGCGATGGCGGAGGCGCGCCCGTCATGGCCGGCCGCCAGGATTGCGTCCGGGTCCGCCGGGTCGATCACGATACTGGAGATGCCATGCGCGTCGAGCGCCACGGCAAGCGCGCTCCCGACCAGTCCGCCGCCGAGAATGAGAAGGTCTGCCTGGGTCATATCCCGCAGTTAGGCGCTCGCTCGCCTTGACGCCAGAGTCCACAAGGGGGATGATTGGAACGATTATCGAACACGGGTGGGAATGATGGCGAGCCGGGCGCAGCCGATGCTGTGGCGTGACACGATGCGGGCAGGGGCACGACGGAGCGGGGCGCTGATCGGCGCCATCGTATTGTTCGCGCTGACGCTGGCCGGGGTGCTCGCGATCGGAACCTATAATGGCGAGGATCCCTCGCTCAACACCGCCGCCGGCGGCCCCGCACGCAACCTGCTGGGCGAACCGGGCGCGTGGCTCGCCGACCTGTTGCTGGCAATCGGTGGCCTGCCGATCGTGCTGCTCGCGCCCGTCGGGATCATTATCGGACTGCGGCTGTGGCGCGGCGAGGGGGCGGGGAACTGGCGGCGCATGCTGCTGGGCGCACTCGGCGGCATTGCGCTGATGGGCGCGGCGCTCGCGTCGATTTCCAGCGCGGCGGTGATGGAGCTGCCCGGCGGCTGGGGCGGGGTCTTCGGGCTTGCCGTCGTCAGCGCGGTGCGCGGGCTGCTCGGCCTGAGCGGCGACGCGACGGTTACGCTGTGGGGCACCCGTGCGGTCGGGCTGATCCTTGGCATCGGCGGCGTCATCCTGTGGGCGCGCAGCGTGCAGTTCGATTTCCGCCAGCATCTCCGCCTGCCGCGCAAGACCCAGCGGGAGGCGGTCGGCGCGCTGCCGTTTGACACCGACATCGACGATGCCGACGACGTCTTCACCCCCGCCGCGCCACGCCCGCGCAAGCTGGCACTGCCCGACGAACGCCCCGGCCCGGTCATCGCCGACCGCACCCCCGCGCCGCAGCCGCCCAAGGCCAAGCCGGTGCAGGCGACGCTCGATTTCAAGGGCACCTACCAGCTTCCCCCGCTCAAATTGCTCAAGGAACCGACCAAGAGCGGGACCGCTGCGATCGACAAGGCGGCGCTGGAGCGCAACGCTCGCCTGCTCGAATCCGTCCTCGACGACTTCCATGTGAAGGGCCAGATTGTGGAAGTCCGCCCCGGCCCGGTGGTGACGATGTACGAGCTCGAGCCCGCAAGCGGCATCAAGGCCAGCCGTGTCGTCCAGCTTGCCGACGATATCGCGCGCAACATGTCCGCCGTCTCCGCCCGCGTCGCGACCATCCCCGGCCGCAGCGTCATCGGCATCGAACTGCCGAACGTGAAGCGCGAAACCGTGTCGCTCCACGAACTGATTGGCAGCGAGACGTTCGAGGATCTGGGCGCACAGCTCCCGATCGTGCTGGGCAAGAATATCGCGGGCGATCCGGTCATCGCCGATCTCGCGCCGATGCCGCATCTGCTCGTCGCCGGTACCACCGGATCGGGCAAGTCGGTCGGGCTCAACTGCATGATCCTGTCGCTGCTCTACCGGCTGACCCCGGACCAGTGCCGCATGATCATGATCGACCCCAAGATGCTGGAACTCAGCATGTACAAGGATATCCCGCATCTGCTGGCGGACGTGGTCACCGACCCGCCCAAGGCGGTGCGCGCGCTCAACTGGGCGGTCGAGCAGATGGAGGAACGCTATCGCATGATGGCGTCGGTCAATGTCCGCTCGCTGGGCAGCTTCAACGACAAGGTCCGCCAGGCGCTGGCCAAGGGGCAGAAGCTCGGCCGCAAGGTCCAGGTCGGCTATGATCCCGAAACGCGCAAGCCTTTGTACGAAGAGGAAACGCTCGACCTCACTCCGTTGCCGCAGATCGTGATCATCGTCGACGAGCTCGCCGATTTGATGATGACCGCGGGCAAGGAAGTCGAATTCCTGATCCAGCGCCTCGCGCAAAAGGCGCGCGCGGCGGGCATCCACCTGATCATGGCGACGCAGCGCCCCTCGGTCGACGTCATCACCGGCGTGATCAAGGCGAACCTGCCGACCCGAATCAGCTTCCACGTCACGTCGAAGATCGATTCGCGCACGATCCTGGGCGAACAGGGTGCCGAACAGCTGCTGGGCAAGGGCGACATGCTCTACATGCCCGGCGGCAAGCAGATCGCCCGCGTCCACGGCCCGTTCGTGTCGGATGAAGAAGTGATGGCAGTCGCCGATCATTGGCGCTCACAGGGCGCACCCGATTACATCTCCGCCGTCACCGAGGAACCGGAGGGCGGAGAGTTCGCCCTCGACGGCGCCCCGACCGGCGAGGATTCCCCCGAGGAACAGCTCTACCGCCGCGCGGTCCAGCTGGTCGCGGAGAGCCAGAAGGCATCGACGTCATGGCTGCAACGCCAGCTGCGCGTCGGCTACAACTCGGCGGCGCGCCTCGTTGAACGGATGGAGAAGGACGGATTAGTTTCGCGCCCCGACCATGTCGGCCGGCGCGAGGTGCTGATGGATCAGGACGGGCGGCCGCTTTGAGGTTTGCCAGCGCTGTCGGGATAGCGATGGGAGCGTTGCTAATTGCGCCCGCATCGCAGACCCGTGCTCAAGTGCCCGTTGCTCGTGACATTCCGTCACCGGCGTTAGTCGAGATCATTGAGAAAGCCATTGAGCCACTCCCATGCATTGCAAAGCTAAGCCGCTGGGATCGCTATTATCGTTACGATTTTCGGTCCCAACCGATTGATCGCAACCTGATATTGTTCATCCTGGTTGAGACCGACGGTGCCTCTAAGCGTCGAATCGACGAGCCAGACGATGTATTTGACGCCACCGAAAAACCGGTGCGCGTCACCATCGGCGTATTCGACCAGAGGCACAATGTCGCGACGATAGAGCAATGTAATATAATGGCTCACCCACCGGTTCAGTGACAATCGCGGCAGGGTCTAGCCCTCGATATCGAACAACCCGATCAGCCAGTCGTGGAACAGCTTCACCGGCCGCTGCTCCAACGCGCGGGGGCGGCAGACGAACCAGTAGCTGTACGGGCTCTTGACGCTCGGCTCACCGAACAGCGTCCCGATGCGGGGGTCGTCGGGATCAATCCGGTGCGAATCGAGCATGAAGGCGATCCCCACCCCCTGCGCCGCCGCCTCCAGCAACAGCGATCCCGAATCGAACAGGTCGATCGACACCGGCTCCAGATCGGGCAAGCCCAAGGCCGCGCGCCAGATCTCGAAACTGTCGGCCATGTCGCGATGCGCCAGGATCGAATAGCCGGCCAGCTCCTCGGGCCGGCCGATCGCCTCCGGCCCATGCGCCAGCCGCCGCGCCGCCACCGGGCGGATGCGGTTGCGGTCGAGTCGTCGCCCATACAAGGTCGGCTCGATATCGCGCGCCAGCACGATCGCGGCATCCAGCCCGTCGCCCAGCCGCGACATGCCATGCCCGCCGGTATCGATGTCGAGGTGAAGCTGCGGGTGCACCGCACGCAATGACGTGAGATAAGGCAGCAGCCGCTGGCTCGCGAACAGCGACGGCGTACCCAGCCGCAGCCGCAGCACTTCGGTCCCGCTGTTCATGCTCTCGATCGCGTCACTCATCGTGTCGAGCGCGGGCGCGATCAGGTGCAGCAGCCGCTCGCCCTCGGCGTTCAGCTTCATCGCCTGATGTCGCCGTTCGAATAATTGTTTTCCGATGAACCGCTCCAGCGCCTGCACACGGCGGCTCAGGGCGGGCGATGACAGCGCCAGTTCCTCCGACGCGGCCTTGACCGATCCCAGTCGTGCGACCTGGACAAACGCCTCGATGGCGGTGAGGGGCGGAAGCCTGCGCATCGCTTATATTTCTGTGGTGCAGCGTAGCATATTGCAACTCATTCCAGCTGACGTCCGAAGCATGACACCTTTGTCATCGGCAGTAATCCGCGAGTGTTACAAATTGCAGAATCTGCAATCGCAACGAACGCTCTTCGCACTTGCACAAAAACTCGCCGCACTGCACATAGGACGTGCCTTTCAGGCATCCTCTCCTAAACCTTTCAAAGGGCTGGTCTTCGGACCGGCCCATTTTTTTTGCGCGTTTTGCGTCGGCAATGGCCCCGCACCAGCCCGCCCCCCCACCCGGCCACCCATTTCAGAATATCCTGCCGTTGGGTGGCCGGGTGGGGGAGCGGGCTGGCGCCGCTTCAGCGAAGCTGCCACCAACTCTAGCCGAGTGGGAACCGCGTGCCTATCTGGCGCGTCACCCCGCACGGGCGAAAGGAGAGCCGATGGCCGATACCGAATCAGACACGCGCAAGCTGCAGGTCGCCAATTCGCGACCGGAGGACAGTGGCCGCGGCCTTGCCCACCTTCCCCGCGCGATGATGGATGCGCTCGGCCTGCAGCAAGGCGATGTGGTCGAGATCATCGGCAAGCGCACCACCCCGGCGCGCGCCGTCCACCCCTATCCCGAGGATGAGGGGCTGGAGATTCTGCGTATCGACGGGCTTCAGCGGGCCAATGCCGGCGTCGGCTCGGGCGATTTCGTCGAGGTGCGCAAGGCCGAATCGCGCCCCGCCACCCGAGTCGTCTTCGCCCCCGCCCGCCGCGACCTGCGGCTCGAAGGATCGGGCGACGCGCTGCGCCGCACCTTCCTCGGCCGTCCGCTGTGTCAGGGCGACACCATCTCCACCGTCGGGCAGCAGCGCGTGTCGGACATGCCGCCGAACGTGCTTCAGCACCTGCGCGCACCCGCCTACGCGCTGCAGGAGATTCGCCTGACCGTCGTCTCGGCGGTCCCGCGCGGCATCGTCCATATCGATGCCGAGACCGAGATCGAGCTGCGCAACGAATTCGAGGAAGCGCGCGAATTGCGCCGCGCCGATGTGACGTACGACGATATCGGCGGCATGGCCGCGACGATCGACCAGCTGCGTGAGATGGTCGAGCTGCCGCTCCGCTATCCCGAACTGTTTCAGCGGCTGGGCGTCGATCCGCCCAAGGGCGTGCTGCTCCATGGCCCGCCCGGCACCGGCAAGACGCGCCTCGCCCGCGCGGTCGCCAACGAATCCGACGCGCAATTCTTCCTGATCAACGGTCCCGAGATCATGGGATCGGCCTATGGCGAGTCGGAAAAGCGGTTGCGCGAGGTGTTCGAGGAAGCGGCCAAGAACGCCCCCTCGATCGTCTTCATCGACGAGATCGATTCGATCGCCCCCAAGCGCGGCCAGGTGTCGGGCGAGGCCGAAAAGCGCCTCGTCGCGCAGCTGCTGACCCTGATGGACGGGCTCGAGGCGCGCGCCAACATCGTCGTCATCGCCGCGACCAACCGGCCCGAGGCGATCGACGAAGCATTGCGCCGTCCCGGCCGCTTCGACCGCGAGATCATCGTCGGCGTCCCCGACGAGCGTGGCCGCCGCGAGATTCTCGGCATCCACACTCGCGGCATGCCGATTGAGGAGCGCGTCGATCTCGACGAGCTCGCCCGCACCACATTCGGCTTTGTCGGGGCGGATATTGCCGCGCTGGCCCGGGAGGCAGCGATCGAGGCGGTGCGGCGGATCATGCCGCGCCTCAATCTCAGCGACAAAACCGTCCCCGCCGACGTCCTCGAAACCCTCGCCGTCACGCGTGAGGATTTCGTCGAGGCGCTGAAGCGTGTCCAGCCGAGCGCGATGCGCGAGGTCATGGTGCAAAAGCCGAACATCAAATGGGAGGATGTCGGCGGCCTCGACGATGCGCAGATGCGCCTCAAGGAAGGCGTCGAGCTGCCGATGCGCGATCCCGACGCGTTCCGCCGCCTCGGCATCCGCCCGGCCAAGGGCCTCCTGCTCTACGGCCCGCCCGGCACCGGCAAGACGTTGCTCGCCAAGGCGGTGGCGCGCGAGGCGGAGGCGAACTTCATCGCCACCAAGTCGAGCGACCTCCTGTCCAAATGGTATGGCGAGAGCGAGCAGCAGATCGCCCGGCTGTTCGCCCGCGCACGTCAGGTCGCGCCCTGCGTCATCTTCATCGACGAACTCGACAGCCTCGTCCCCGCGCGCGGGTCGGGCATGGGCGAGCCGCAGGTGACCGAACGCGTGGTCAACACGATCCTCGCCGAGATGGACGGGCTGGAGGAACTCCAGTCGGTCGTCGTGATCGGCGCGACCAACCGGCCGAACCTGATCGACCCCGCGCTGATGCGTCCGGGGCGGCTCGACGAGCTGATCTATGTCGGCGTGCCCGATGCCCCAGGGCGCGAGCGCATCCTCAAGATCCAGACGCAGAAGATGCCGCTCGCCGACGATATCGACCTCGCGTCGATCGCGGCGCGGGCGGAGCGCTTTACCGGCGCGGATCTGGAGGACGTCGCCCGGCGCGCCGGCCTCGCCGCGCTACGCGAACGTCCACCGGCTACACAGGTGACGATGGCGCATTTCGAGACGGCGCTCGCCGATTCGCGCGCCACCGTCACGCCGGAAATGGAACGCGAGTACGAGCAGATCGTCTCGAAGATGAAGCAGGACGCGGTCGCGCTCAACCCGATCGGCTTTATCGCTCCGGGGATGCTTCAGGGGCGGACTCGCTCGTCCGAAGACTGAACCAGCCATAGACGACCAACACTGCGAGGGCGGCGGCCGCGACCAGATAGGGGAGCGGCCGCCATCCACCATAGAGCGCGACGCCGATCGAGGGCCCCAGGATGAACGCCGCGCCGTTGATCGACGTGACCTTCCCCGCCACCGAACCCTGCGCCCCCTGCGGCACCGCCAGTGAGGATCCGGCGGTGAAGCCGGGGCGCGAAAAGCCGAACCCCATCGTCGTCAGCGCATAGGCGGTGGCGATCCCGTAGAGCGATGTCGCAGTGCCCGTCGCCAGACACCCGACCGCGCTCAGGCTCAGTCCGATCAGCATCAACTGGCGCGGGTTGAGCCCCAGCAGCGGGATGATCCCCCATTGCACCAGCAGCGCCGACCCCGCGCCCATCATCAGCACCAGCCCCGTCGCTTCGATCGCCTCCAGCGGCGGCACGCCCAGCCGGTCGATGATCAGGAACCCGATCACCTGCCCCGCCATCGCCTGCGCATGGCCGAGGATCAGGCCACAGATCATCCACGCCCGCACGCGCGGGTCGAGGAATCCGATCGGCTCGATCTTGTCGGCAGTCGCGGCGGTTACGCTTGCCCCGCTCGCTTGGCCGCCGATCGACGGGTAGCTCGCCGCCGCGCCATGACTGAGCGCGTCATCGACATTGCGCGGCAACAGCCGGGCGACCGCAAACAGCATCGCCAGCGCGACGATGCTGAAGATCAGCGCCGGCCCCGCCAGCCCGATCGTTGGCCCGCCCCGCCACAGATCGCCGAGAACCAGATAGGGCGCGATCGCCGGGCCAAGGATGGTCCCGAGCCCGAATGCCGAGCCAAGCAGGGTCAGCGCCTTGGTCCGCTGCTCACGACTGGTGCGTGACGCAACGATCGCCTGGATCGCCGGGGGTGCAGCCGACCCGAACCCGCCATACAGCATCCGCGCCGCGACGAAGAAGGCAAAAGCGGTCACCGGCGCGATCCAGCCATTGATTCCGGCAGCCAGGAACAGCCCGCAGAAAAACAGCGACGCGGTCAGCCCGATCTGCCCCAGCAGCACCATCCTGCGCCGCCCGTACCGGTCCGACCGGTTGGCCCAGAACGGCGCCACCACGGTCCACAGCAACGCCGACACCGAAAATGCCGCCGCCACCGCGCTGTCCGGCACCCCGAGCGAACGGCCGAGCGCGGGCAGCACCGATTGCAGCGCGGTATTGCCCGCCGCGATCACGAACATGACGGCGAACAGAATGGCGAAGGTGCGGTCGATCTTGGGCGATGTCATCCGCGCGTCCAGCGATAGCCGCGCTCGACCCGCGTGACGTCCAGCGTGTACCAGTCATACCAACGCGCCCGTCCCAGATCGCGGATGCGGGCGTGCTCCGGGTGATCGCGCCACGCCATGGCGCTCGCCTCATCGGCCCAATAGCTGATGGTGATGCCCAGACCGTCGGTATCGCGGACGCTGTCCACTCCGGCATAGCCCGGCTGCGCTGCTGCCAGCTGCGCCATAGCCTCAGCGGCGGCGACATATTCCGCCGCTTCCAGGCCTGTCCGCTGCGAGACGAAGATCACGGCGATCTGGCCTGTGCGCGGATGTTCCATGCGTTTCAGGATGAAACGTTTCCCGGCGTGGCGCAACCGCTGCTGCGCCATCGGCGTTAATGCGCCACGTCGATGATGACAGGACCGTTGCAACTGTCCTACAGAAGCGCGACACCGACTTGAGGATGTTTGATGACCGGTTCGACCACGATCGCCCGCACGAAGCGCAAGGCTTCGCGCCCGCTGTCGCCCCAGGCTCTGTTTCTCCAGGGATTTTTCAAGCATCCGGTGATGGTCGGATCGATCATCCCCTCGTCGGGCAAGCTGATCCGCAAGATGCTCGGCCCGGTCGACTGGGACAATTGCAAGGTGTTCGTCGAATATGGCCCGGGCGTCGGCACCTTCTGCCGCGCGATCCTCGACCGGCTGGGACCGAACGCCAAGTACATCGCGATCGATACCAATGCCGATTTCGTCGCCTATTTGCGCGGCACCATTATCGATCCGCGCTTTTCGGCGATTCACGGCTCCGCCGCCGACGTGAACACGATCGTCGCCGACCATGGCGAGGCGCATGCCGATTACGTCCTGTCCGGCCTGCCCTTCTCGACCCTCCCCCCGGGCGTGGGTGAGGAGATTGCGGCCGCGACGCATCGCGTCCTGCGTCCCGAGGGCCAGTTCCTCGTCTATCAGTTCAATCCGAACGTCCGCAATTTCCTTACCCCGCACTTCCCGCGCATCGATCATGCGATGGAATGGTGGAACGTGCCGCCGGCGCAATTATGGTGGGCGTGGAAGGACGCACCGGCGGATTGACGCCAGCAGAGGCGCGTCCCACATTCCGGGGCATGGATCAGCTCAACCTGTCAGAGTCGGAGTGGCGTCAGCGTCTTACTCCGCAACAATATCATGTGCTCCGCGAAGCCGGGACCGAGCGCGCTTTTTCTGGCGCGTTGTCGGATAACAAGGCGGACGGCATCTATCGCTGCGCGGGGTGCCATCTGGAGCTGTTCGACAGCGACGACAAATATGATTCGGGCTCGGGCTGGCCCAGCTTCACCCGGCCGATCGCGCCCGATCATGTCAGCGAACATCGCGACACCAGCCATGGCATGACCCGGGTCGAGGTGCGCTGCGCGCGCTGCGACGGGCATCAGGGCCATGTCTTCCCCGACGGACCGCCGCCCACCGGCCTGCGCTACTGCATCAATTCGGTCGCGCTCGAATTCCGGCCAAGAGCGGAATCTAGCGACGAATGATTCGCTTGTGACAGCACCGGTTCACCCGTAAATCGTCACACAGCGTCCCATGGCCATCCGTAAACCAATGCTCTCGCCCAAGGCGCGTCGCATCCTCCTCTGGGTGGGTGGCGGCATTGCATTGACGGCGCTCGCCGCGTTCATTGCGCTGCTGATCGCGGTCTACACCGCCAAGGCATCGCTGCCGAGTTACGAGGATCTCAAATCCTCCCCCAATGGCCAGATGATTCGCGTCCATGCCGCCGACGGCACGGTGATCGTGTCGCTCGGGCCAAGCTATGGCGAGTGGATCGAATACGACAAGATCCCCGAGCCGATGCGCGACGCGATGGTTGCGATCGAGGATCGCCGCTTCCGATCGCACTGGGGCGTCGATCCGGTTGCGCTGATGCGCATCACCAAATTCGCGATCGACAATCGCGGCACCGGCCGCCGGCTGCAGGGCGCGTCGACGATCACGCAACAGGTCGCGCGCACCATCTTCCTGTCGAACAAGTACGATGTCGGGCGCAAATTCCGCGAGATGATCCTCGCGCTCGCGCTCGAGCGCAAGTTCACCAAGGACCAGATCCTCGAACTCTATTTGAACAAGGTGTATTTCGGCGGCGGCGCCTATGGCATCGATGCCGCCTCGCGCACCTTTTTCGGCCATCCGGCAACCAATCTGACGCTGTCCGAAGCGGCGGTGATTGCGGGGCTCGTGAAAGCACCCTCGCGCTATTCGCCCACCGCCGACGCGCAGGCCGCCGTGGGCCGCGCCAGCGTGGTGCTCGACGTGATGGTCGAAACCGGCGCGCTGACCGCCGCCGAGGCCGCCGCCGCCAGCCCCGCCCAGGTCAAGCTCGCCGCCGCGCCCAAGCAGAACAGCGTGCGCTATTTCACCGATTGGGCACTGCCGCAGCTCGAAGTGCTGATCGATGAAACCGTCGCCCCGCTCGACGTGTGGACGACAATCGACCTCAAGATGCAGAACGCCGCGACCCAGGCGATTCAGGCGAACACGCCC
This sequence comes from Sphingomonas bacterium, assembly GCA_030149245.1. Taxonomy (GTDB): domain Bacteria; phylum Pseudomonadota; class Alphaproteobacteria; order Sphingomonadales; family Sphingomonadaceae; genus Sphingomonas. Next base: position 46,919 of record JASBRX010000028.1, on the reverse strand, counting down.
AAGGGCGCGCAGGGCGCGTTGGTCAGCCTCGACCGCGACGGCGCCGTGCGCGCAATGGTCGGCGGGCGCGATTATGTGTCGTCGATCTACAACCGCGCGACCCAAGCGACGCGCCAGCCCGGCTCGGCGTTCAAGCTGTTCGTCTATCTCGCCGCGCTAGAGGCCGGCCACAAGGTCGAGGACCGGGTGGTCGACGAGCCCGTCACGATCGATGGCTGGTCCCCGCGCAACAATAGCGGCCGGTTCAGCGGTGAAATGACGCTGCGCTCGGCCTTTGCCTATTCGATCAACACCGTCGCAGCGAAGCTGGGGCAGGAAACCGGCTTTGGCACCGTCGCCGACATGGCGCGGCGCTTTGGCGTCACGACGCCGATCAATACGCAACCGGCGATGGTGCTCGGCACCTCCAACGTCCGCCTGATCGACATGACCCGCGCTTTCGCCTCGGTCGGGCAAAAGGGCGTGGCGGTGACCCCCTATGCCATCACCCGCGTCACTGCGAATGGCGCGGTGATCTACCAGCATGAGGTCGATACCTCGCGCGTGCTGGTCGCCCCCTATGTCGCGGCGCAGATGACCGACCTGCTGCAGACCGCCGACAACACCGGCACCGGCCGCGCCGCCCAGATCGGCCGCCCGGTCGCGGGCAAGCCCGGCACGACCACGTCGAACAAGGATGGCTGGTTCCTCGGCTTTTCCTCGGGCCTGACGACCGGCGTATGGATGGGCCGCGACGATGCCAAGCGCGTTGGCGGGCTGCAGGGCGGCACCGCTCCGGCGCGCGCCTTCGCCAATTTCATGCGCGTCGCGGTCGCCAACCGCCCGGTCGAGAATTTCGAGACCGAAGTGACCCTGCCCGAATGGCAGCTCGAACCCGACCAGGAAGCCTGGGGCGAGGCCGACAATGGCGTGTTCGTCGACCAGGACGGTAACCCGGTTGCACGCGAGGAGGAACCGATCGAGGGCGAGCCTGCCCCCGGCGACGACGGCGGGATCAGCCAGGACTGGCTCGACCGCATGACCGGCCGCGACGCTCCACGCGATCCGGAACCTGCACCGCGCCGCGATCCCGCCGACCGCGCCCCGCAGCAGCAACAGCCGCGCGAGCCGCTACGCGCGCCTCAGGACGACCGCCCGAACGAGTGAAGCCGCATCGCGTTGCTGCGCAACCACGCCCGCTCTGGCTTGGGATCACGGCCATAGAGGCTGCGGACCAGCGCATGGAACGCCGGGCTGTGGTTCATATGCGTTCGATGTGCCACTTCATGCGCCACCGTCGCGCGGCGCACTGCGGGCGGCGCTAGAATGAGCCGCCAGTTATAGCGGATCACGCCCGATGACGCGCAGCTGCCCCAGCGCCCCTTGGGATCGCCGATCGCGACCTTGCTCACCTTCACGCCCGACAGCGCGGCATATTCCGCCGTCTCCGCGCTCAGCGTCTCCAGCGCCCGCTTGCGCAACCACAGCTCGATCCGCCGCTCAAACCCCTCCCGCGGGCCACCCGCGATGATCTGCCCGTCGTCGAGCAGCGGCGTGCGCGGAAAGCCGCTGTCCCAGCCAAGCCCGACTTCTTCGCCCAGATACAGGATCGTCGCCCCCGGCTCGAACGGTGTCGGCGCGGCGCGGTTCGCCAGCGCCCGCGCGATCCATTCCTGCTGTCCCTCGGCCCAGCGCAAAGCCGGCCCGGCCGGAGCACGCGGCGGGATCGTCAGCCGCACCGCCCCGGTCGCAGAATCGACCGACAGCCGCATCGTCCGCGCGCGTGGATGGCGGACGATCTGGATCTCATGGCTCACAGGATGCGGTCGACCATATGATGTTCGAGGTCGCCCGCCATATCCTCCGAAATCGTCCAGCCACGGGTCGATTCGCCCGCCTCATGCACGCTCTCGCGGCTGCCCGAGATCAGATAATGCCAGTCGGGCAGCGGCTCGCCTGCCGCGCGCAGGCGATAGGCGCAGGTCACCGGCAGCCACGCGATCTCGTCGACATTGCCCGCGTTCAGCCGAACACATTCGGCGACATAGGCGTGGCGGTGGCGGTAATCGCTGCACCGCCCCTGATCGCGGTCGAGCAATCGGCACGCGACATTGGTGGCATAGATATCGCCGCTATCGGCATCCTCGACCTTGTGCAGACAGCATTTGCCGCAGCCGTCGCACAGCGCCTCCCACTGCGCGCGGTCGAGCCGGGCGAGCGGCAATTCCCAGAACGGGGTCAGCCGATCCACCGCGTGATTTCCGCGACGATCGCCTCGGGGCTCTGCTCCTGCGGCAACAACGCGATCGGCTCGCCATTCGGACCCATCAGATAGGCTTGGCGGCCATGGTCCATCAGATATCCGGTCGGCGTCACGCGCTTGGCATAGGGGACGCGATAGACCTTGGCCGCCGCATCGACCTGTGCCGCGCTGCCGGTCAGCCCGACCATGCGCGGGTGAAACGCCGCAGTGAATTCCTTGACCACCGCGGGCGTATCGCGCGCCGGGTCGATCGACACGAATACGGGGACGATCTTCGCCGCGAGCTGCGGATTCTGCTGGTCCAGCCGCTTCATCGCGCCGCCGATATTCTGGACATCGACCGGGCAGACATCAGGGCAGAAGGTGTAGCCGAAATACATGATGCGGTATTTGCCGGCAAAGTCCTTCTCGGTGACGGGCTTGCCGTCGCCATTGACCAAGGTGAACGGCCCGCCGATCGACGCCCCGGCGAGCGGCGCATCGGCCAGCGACTTGGGCTGCGGTGCACCTCCGCCACAGGCGGCAAGCGCGAGCAGGGCGGGCAGGGCGACGAAAGATATCCTGTTCATGACAAGGCGACCCATGATCTGATAGGGGGTGTCTGGCAAGGCTTGCAGTTGTTCAGGGGTTTGTTCCGACCATGTTGACCGTTCCGTCCCGGCTCGTACTCGCCGCGGCGCTGCTGTGCGTAGCGCTTCCGGCTGGCGCCCAGCGCTTTTCCGAAAGCTACAACTTCCTCAAAGCCGTGCGCGAGCAGGACGGGAACAAGGTCACCGAATATCTCAACGCCCCGGGCCAGACCATCGTCAATGCCAAGGACGACAAGGGCGAGGCGGCGATCCATATCGTCACCAAACGGCGCGACATGACCTATCTCCGCTTCATCCTGGCGCGCGGCGGCAATGTGAATTTGCAGGATGGCGCCGGCAATACCGCACTGATGCTGGCGGTCGAGGCGGCCTGGACCGACGGGGTGCGGGAGCTGATCACGCGCAAGGGCAATGTGAACCTCGCCAATAATGGCGGTGAAACCCCGTTGATGCGCGCGGTGCAGCGCCGCGATGGCGAGCTGGTCCAGCTGCTGCTGTCCAACGGCGCCGATCCCGACATGGTCGATCGGCTCGCCGGGCTCAGCGCACGCGACTATGCCGCCCGCGACACCCGCGCCCCCGCCATCGCCGAAACGCTCAAAAACGCTCCCAAGGTCCAGAAGCGCGCGGTCTCCGGCCCGAGCTTCTAACCGCTCCACCCCAGCCCGTCGGCATCGGGATCGGTCAGGGTGATCACCCGCCGCGCCGCGCGGCGGGCAAAGGCGAGCGTACATTTGCGCCGCGTTGCGCTGGCCAACGGCACCGTCCGCGCCTCACGCACGATCGCCGCGTCATAGCGGTCGGCGACGATAATCCCGGCACGCTCGGGCAGGAAATCCGGGCGCTCCAGCGGGGACAGATCGAACCCCTGCGGCACCGCCCAGAAATAGCGGTCGCAATGCGCGAGATAGTCGGTCCACTTGCCATCGCCGATCAGGTCCGCGCGCGACACCTTGACCTCGACGATCACGATCTCACCGCGGACGTTGAGCGCCATCAGGTCCGCGCGCCGGCCATCGCCCAGCGGTACCTCCGCCATCGCCACCGTTTCGTGGCGCAGCAACATGCGGCACACGCCGCGCGTGACATTGGCGGCGATCAGCGGGTCGGCGTCGGCAACGGAAAAGGCCGGGGAGGGTGTCGAAACCATCCCCGGCCTTTAGAACATTTAACGAACGAACAAAAGCCCGTCCGCCGCGTCTCAGCGATAGAAGATGTGATTGCCGACGCTACCAACCCGCGCACGGCGCCAGCCCGGCGAGACATAACGGGCATGGAAGAACAGCGCGTTCGATACGCGGCTGTCCCAGGCGTCGTCGCGCGCGACCTGCGCCACGGCGAGCGCAGTCTTCCACGCGCGGGCGCTCGCCGGCGGCTGCGGTAGGCGGCCATTGCGCACGAACGAGAATTGCCCGCGCTGGGTCAGCACGCCACACACCGAAGCCGGAAAACGGCCCGACTTCGCGCGGTTGAGGATCACTTCGGCGACCGCGAGCTGGCCTTCGAGCGGCTCGCCCTTGGATTCATAATAGACGCCGATCGCCAGACAGTTGTGCTCGGCATCGTCTGCAATCGCGTCCTGCGCCGCGACCGCAGCGGCCAGCGTCGCATAGGTGGCGGAGTCGGATTCGGAGTCTTCGGTGATGGCGTCGTCGGCGTCGAGCGCAGCGAGCGATTCGCCCATCGTGGGAACCTGTTCAGCCGCGGCTTCGTTAATCGCCTGAACCGGGGTCTTTTCGGCCTCTCCGGCAACACCCGGGGCCGTTGCACCAATGCCCGCGGCAAAGGTGAGGGTCGTGGCCGCGATAATCGCAGCCCGGAACGAAAAAGACATTCAACTTCGATACTATGCGGTTGGTGCGCGATCGTGTCTCTCAAGGTGCGGATGCACGGACCGATCGGGCTTGCCCCCCGACTGCGTAACCACCGGCCTCTGACCCCGACGGCACAACGCTATTAAATCGTCGCGCGCCCCTGCCGACATTGTTGCGGTGCGTCAACCACCGATAATCGTTTCAGCGGCGAACCGTTCTGCCGCTGCGATATCCAGTTCGACCACCCACAGGTCTGGATCGCGACTACGCCGCCGCTGCCAGTAATCGGCGACCGCGCCCGAATCTTCGAACGTCGATGGTCCGCTCGGCAGCAGCGCCGACTGCCCATCCGGCCCGATCCCCCGCTCGAAAAAGCGCGGATTTTCGCCGCGGTTCAGCGCCAAAACCAGGATCGCGCCCGCCTCGGCATGGCCCTTTGCCAGCACCATTGCGCTCCCCCCTTCGGCATTGACGCGGCGGATCAGCGCGTTGACGATCAGCCCGCTGGCGAGCCGCGCGCTCACGGGGCTGGGCGATAACCGGGCAATCCGGCGAGCGCGATCCGCGATTTCATGAACGTGCCGGTCCCGCGCGCCGCTTCTTCGCCCGTGGCATCGATCAGCCGCGCTTCGGCCACGAACACGCGCCGCTGCCCGCTGACCCATCGTCCCTCGGCGGTCACAGGTCCGGGGCCCAGCGGCTTGGTGAAGAGCAGGTTGAACGCCGTGGTCAGCAGGAACCGGTCCGTCACCAGGCTGTTCGCCGCGTAAAACGCCGCATCGTCGAGCATCTTGAAATAGCTCGTCCCATGCGCCGCCCCGCCGGCATGGAAATGGCGCTGGTCGATGGTGAAGTGGATTCGCGCGACCCCAGCCTGCGCAATCTCCAGTCGCGAGTCGAACAGCTGATTGATCGGCGCGGCGGCATAGAGCGATTCGAGCGCGCGGTGATGCGCCGCCGCGCCGACCGCCGGAGTGGCGTCAGGCGGCAGCGTCACGCGCTTCGGTCCCGGCGAGCAGCGCATAGATCGCGTCGGCCGACCCGGCCCCGCGCAACTTGGCGGTAAAGCCACGGTCGCGCAGCCGCCGCGACACCCGCGCCAGCGCTTTCAGATGATCCGCCCCGGCAGTGACCGGGGACAACAGCATGAACACCAGATCGACCGGACTGTCATCGACCGCCCCGAAATCCATCGGCTTGTCGAGCCGCACCATCACCCCGCGCACCGCATCCAACCCTTCGATCCGGCCATGCGGGATCGCGATTCCGCCGCCGAACCCGGTCGTTCCAAGCTTTTCGCGCGCGGCCAGCTGCGCCGCCACGACCGCCGCGTCGAGGCCATAGACCCGCGCCGCGACGTCGGCGAGAAGCGCGAAGAGCTTCTTCGTGCTGCCCGCCGTCACGCCCGAGACCACCGCCTCGGGCGTGACCAGATCATGGAGATCATGCATCGTGCCGGATCAAGCCGCCCGGTTGGGTTCGACCCATCCGATCGTGCCGTCAGTGCGGCGATAGACCATGTTGTAGGTGCCGGTGCCGGTATTCTTGAACAGCAGCGCATTGGTGTTGCGCAGGTCGAGCATCATCACCGCATCCGACACGCTGGCATCGGGCACGTCGACGCGGGTCTCGGCGATGATCGCGGGGGCGTCGGCAACCTCTTCCTCTTCCTCGACCTGAAACACGGTGTAACCCGCGTCATAGCCCGGATCCATCATCGCCTGCGCCTGGCCGTTATTGCGGTCCTTCAGGCGGCGCATATAGCGGCGCAGCTGCTTCTCGATCTTGTCGGCGGCGCCATCGAAGGCGAGATGCGCTTCATGCGCCGAATGCGCGCCCTTGAGCACCAGGCCCTGCATCACATGCGCAACGATGTCGCAGGTAAAGCCATGGTCGTGCGGACCCTTGCCGAACGTCACCTGCGCCGAGATGGCGCGGGCGAAATACTTCTCGGCGATACCCTGCAGCCGGTCGTCCACGTGCTGGCGCAGTGCTTCGCCCGTGTCTACCTGATGACCAGAAACGCGGATATCCATATCGTCCTCCGTCCTAACAAGAGGAGCACCTAGGAATGGGGGGCGACAGCGTCAACCGGACGCCGATGCTCCCCAGACAGGGTCCTCGAACCCGGCCATAAACGCCGAATGGCGCGCCAGTTCCTCTGCGCTCGGCGTAAAAAAGCGCGCCGGGCGTATATTGCTCTTAGCCGAAGCGACGGTGATCCGGTCGGGCCCGGTAGTTTCACCCACCGCCAGCCCCAGCGCGATCTGCCGCCCGCCGGTGAGTTCGATGAACACCTGCGCCAGCAATTGCGCGTCGAGCAGCGCCCCGTGCAGCTCGCGCGCCGACAGGTCGACGCCATAGCGCACGCACAGCGCGTCGAGCGTATGCTTGGCACCGGGATGCTTGGCCCGCGCAATCTGCAGCGTGTCGACGATGCGGTCGACCGGTAGCAGCGCGCGACCGCACGCGCCCAGCTCGCCATTCATGAAGCCGAGGTCGAACATCGCATTGTGCGCGATCAGCGGGCAATCGCCCAGAAACTCGATCAGCTCGTCGCAAATCTCATGAAAGCGCGGCTTGTCGGCCAGGAACGCCTCCGACAGTCCGTGCACCGCAAATGCCTCGACCGGCATGTCGCGATCGGGGTTCAGATAGCGGTGGAAATGCCGCCCGGTCGGCACGCGGTTAATCAGCTCGACACAGCCAATCTCCACCAGCCGGTGCCCGGCACTGTAGCTCAGGCCGGTTGTTTCGGTGTCGAACACGATTTCGCGCATGCCCTGCTTATCCGCCCGTTTCGCGCGTGAGGCAAGCGATGACCGCCGCAACTTCGGCGCGCGTCGCCTCTTTCGTGGTTCCGGTATCGATCACGAAATCCGCCCGCGCGCGCTTCTCCGCATCGGGCATCTGCCGCGCGAGGATCGACTCGAATCGCTCGACCGTCATCCCCGGCCGCGCCAGCACGCGCGCGCGCTGCACCTCCGTCGGGGCGGATACCACGACGATCTTGTCGACCTGCCGCCACCCGCCGGCCTCGAACAGCAACGGCACGTCGAGCAGCACCAATGGCTTGTCGGCATTGGCCTTGAGAAATTCATTCCGCGCATGCGCGACGGCGGGGTGGACGATCCCCTCCAGCCGCTTGAACGCTTGCGGATTGCCAAACACCGCTTCGCCGAGCAGCGTACGGTCGACGCCCAATTCGGTGGTCGTATCGGGAAACTCGGCCTCGATCTGCGCCACCAACGCGCCGCCCGGTCCCTGCAGCCGGTGCACCTCCGAATCCGCATCGAACACCGGCACCCCGGCCTCCGCAAACATCGCCGCGACCGTGGACTTGCCCATCCCGATCGAGCCGGTGAGGCCGAGGACAACGCTCATTTCAGCAGCAGCGCCCGCAATTCCGCATCATGCTCACGCGGCGCCGCCTTGCCGAAGAACAGTTCGAACGCCAGCGCTGCCTGTCCGATCAGCATCTCCAGTCCATCGACCGTCTCCAGATCGCGCGCCCGCGCCGCGGCGAGCAGCCCGGTCTCGAGCGGCGCATAGACCGCGTCATAGACCAACGCGTCCTCAGGCAGGTTGGACAGGTCGAGGTCGAGCGGCGGATGCCCGACCATGCCAAGCGAACTGGCATTGACCAGAAGCGCCACCGGCGGGATCGGCGCATCGAGTGCCACCACATCGCCCTTCAATCCAAAGGTCGCGAGCAACCCCATCGCCTTCAGCGGCGATCGGTTGAGGATCGTCACATGCCCGACCCCTGCCCGCGCCAGCGCGAACAGCACCGCCCGCGCCGCGCCGCCTGCACCAACCACCGCGACCGGCGCGCCCTCCAGATCGAACTCGGCGATCGGCGCATAGAATCCCGCCGCATCGGTATTGGTCCCGATCAGCGCGCCGTCCGCCCCGCGAAACACCGTGTTGATCGCCCCGATGCTGTCGCGCACCCCGCCCGGGTCGGGCACATGGTCGAGCGCCGCGACCTTGTGCGGCGCCGTGATATTGCACCCCCGCCAATTCGGATCGTCGCGGCGCGACGCGAAGAAATCGCCCAGCCCCTCTGGCGTCACCAATGTCTTCTCATAGCGCGCATCGATGCCGAGCTTGTCGATCCAGAAGCCATGGATCAGCGGCGACTTGGATTGCGCGATGGGATCGCCGATCACTTCGGCAAAAGGGGTGGTCATGACGTCAACTGGCCTCTGGTCCGCAGATAATCGAGGATGTTGAGCAACGGCATCCCCAGGATCGTATACTGGCTGCCCTCCATCCGGCTGAACAGCTGCACCCCCGGCCCTTCGACCCGGTAGCAGCCGACACAGCCCGAAATGGCGGGCCATTCGGCATCGAGATATTCGGCGATGAACCTGTCCGACAGTGGCCGCACCCACAACCGCGCGCGATCGACATGCCGCCACACCGCGCGGCCATTCTCCGCGATCACCGCCGCGCTGTAGAGATCGTGGCGCTTGCCCGAAAGCAGCTTCAGATGGCGTTCGGCATCCGCGCGGTCGACCGGCTTGTCGAGCAACGTCCCGTCCTCGATCGCCACCACGGAGTCCCCGCCCAACACCAATGTGCCTGGTACCCGCTGGCTGACCTTGAGCGCCTTCATCTCCGCGAGCGCATCGGCCAAGTCGCGCGGCGCAACTTCTCCCATCGCGGCCTTGACCGCCTCTTCGTCCACCATTGCCGGCAGCGCCTCGTGCGCCACCCCCGCCGCAGTCAGCATCGCGCGCCGTGATGCGCTGGTCGACGCGAGTACGATCATGCCCGGCCTCCTGCGGTCACCCGCTCATTGGCCATGGTGATGATCGCCGCCGCCGTTTCCTCGATCGACCGCCGCGTCACATCGATCACTGGCCAGCCATTGTCGGCGAACATGCGCCGGGCATAGGCGACTTCCTTCTGCACCGCTTCCTGCTCGACATAGCTGGTCTCGTCCTGCTGGTTGAGCGCGAGCAGCCGGTTGCGCCGCACCTGGATCAGCCGCTCGGGGCTGGTGGTCAGCCCGACCACCATCGGGTTTTTGAGACGGTAGAGCAGCTCGGGCGGCGGCGATTGCGGGACGATCGGAATGTTCGCGACCTTGAACCCGCGATTGGCGAGGTAGATCGATGTCGGCGTCTTCGACGTGCGCGACACGCCGGCCAGCACGATGTCCGCCTCCTCCCAATTCTCCCAATTGACGCCATCGTCATGCGCAATGGTGAACTGGATCGCATCGACCCGCGCGAAATAGGCGGCGTCCAGCATATGCTGCCGCCCCGGCCGCGCCTTCATCTCCTGCCCCAACAGGTTCGACAGCGCATGGTTGACCGGATCGAGCGGCGCCACGGCGGGTAAGCCGATCGCACGGCACCGCGTCTCCAGCTGGCGGCGGATCTCGGGGTTCACCAATGTGAAGATCACCAGCCCGGGGTTCTGCGCAATCTCCGCCAGAATCCGCTCGAGATGCGTTTCACTGCGCACCATCGGCCAGAAATGACGCAGCACCTCGACATCGTCGAACTGCGCCAACGCGGCCTTGGCGATATTCTCCAGCGTCTCGCCGGTGGAGTCGGAGAGCAGATGCAGGTGCAGTTTCACCTGAAAACGGCCTGTCTGGACGGATCTGTGGAAAACATGGGGGAAATCGCTAGCGCAACGCGCCGGACCCGCCAAGCGGGGGACTCTGTCCACGCTCCGGGTCAGTCATCCACAACCGCCTCCACAGCGCGGCGATCCTGCACACAGCCTGTGGATAATGTGGACGGTTGAATCGAATCGCCGCGGAATCCCGCGAATCTCCACCGTCAATCTGTTGGCAGAATGGGGACGAACGCTTAAGCCCCAGCATCCACGCACCAACACACAACTACATATTTCTAAGATTCTTCTTCTTATTTTTGTTGAGAGACGGGCGACCTGTGACTGCGAAAAAACTGCTCCGAGTGCTGTCAGGGGAACGTGTCGATGCCGCGCCGATATGGCTGATGCGTCAGGCGGGTCGGTATCTCCCCGAATATCGCGCACTCCGGGCGGAGAAGGGCGGCTTCCTCGAACTGGTCAACGACAGCGACGCCGCGGCCGAGGTCACGCTCCAGCCGATCCGCCGTTTCGGCTTTGACGGCGCGATCCTGTTCTCCGACATCCTCGTCGTCCCGCACGCGCTCGGCCAGGATCTGTGGTTCGAGGCCGGAGAAGGCCCACGCCTTGCCCCCAAGCTCGTCGATACGGCGCTGGAAAGCCTCACAGCGGCCCCACAGCGCCTCGACCCGGTCTATGGCACCGTGACCCGCGTCGCCGCCGCGTTACCGCCTGAGGTCACGTTTCTGGGCTTTGCAGGAAGTCCCTGGACCAACGCGACCTACATGGTCGCAGGGCAGGGCAGCCGCGACCAGAGCGAGACGCGCCGCATGGCCTATGCCGACCCGCAGGCATTTCAGGCGATCATCGATGCGATCGTGGCGATGACCATCGACTATCTCGCCAAACAGATCGAAGCGGGGGTTGAGGCGGTGCAGCTGTTCGACAGCTGGGCCGGATCACTTAGCCCTGCGCAATTCGAGCGCTGGGTCATCGCCCCCAATGCCGCGATCGTCGCCGGGCTGCGCGAACGCTGTCCGGAGGCCAAGATCATCGGCTTCCCCAAGGGCGCCGGTGGCAAGCTCGCCGCCTATGCCCGCGAAACCGGGGTTGATGCGATCGGCCTCGATGAAACCGTCGATCCTACCTGGGCGCATCGCGAACTCCCCGCCGGCATGCCGGTTCAGGGCAATCTCGACCCGCTCGCGCTGATCGCGGGCGGTGCCGAACTCGAGGCAGCGGCAACCCGCGTGGTTGATGCCCTGCGCGACCGCCCCCATATCTTCAACCTGGGCCACGGCATTCAACAGGACACGCCGATCGCCCATGTCGAACAGCTGATCGCGATCGTTCGGGGGACAGCAGCAGCATGACCGGATTTCTGAGCTTCGCTTGGCTGTGGGTGAAGGCCGCGCACGTCATCTTCGTGATCTTCTGGATGGCTGGCCTGTTCATCCTGCCACGCTATCTCGTCCATCATCAGGAGACGCTTGGCGACCCGGTGCAGGCCAAGGCTTGGGCAGAGCGCGAAGCCAGATTGCGCCGCGTGATCCTCACCCCCTCGCTGATGATCGTCTGGGTGCTCGGGCTTGCGCTCGCGATCAATCTCGGGCTGTTCGAGGGGGGTGCGGGTCTCGGCTGGCTCCATGCGAAGCTGCTGCTGGTCGTGCTGCTATCCGGCTATCATGGCTGGGCGGTCGCCTATTCGAAGAAGCTCGCGGCGGGGCAGGGGTCGCTGACCTCGAAGCAGCTGCGCATGGCCAATGAAATCCCGGCGATCTTGGTCGCACTGATCGTGATCCTCGCGGTGGTGCGTCCGTTCTGATCGCTTGACTTGAACCCGGCCGAATCCTAATCCGCTTGGGTCGCGTCGCCGTTCTGGCGGCGGCCCGGCATCCCTCCTTTTTTCCTCAAGCCATCGCCTCACGCGCGTCCAAACGCCCGAAAACCTTGTAGCGATCGCCAGACGGACTTCTCCCATGCATTTGAAAGATTTGAAGAAAACCGCGCCCGCCGAACTGGTGACGATGGCCGAGGAACTCGGCGTCGAAAGCGCGTCCACGCTGCGCAAGCAGGACCTGATGTTCGCCATCCTCAAGGCTCAGGCCGAGAATGGCGAGCTGATCATGGGCGAGGGCACGATCGAAGTGCTCCAGGACGGCTTCGGCTTCCTGCGCAGCCCTCAGTCCAACTATCTCGCCGGCCCCGATGACATCTATGTCTCGCCCAATCAGGTTCGCAAGTTCGGCCTGCGCACCGGCGATACGGTCGAAGGCGAAATCCGCGCGCCCAAGGATGGCGAGCGCTATTTCGCCCTGACCAAGCTGGTCAGCGTCAATTTCGACGATCCCGATGTGGTCCGCCACCGCGTCAATTTCGATAACCTCACGCCGCTCTACCCGGATCAGAAGCTCAAGCTCGATCCCGCCGATCCGACGCAAAAGGACAAGTCGGCGCGCGTCATCGACATCGTCTCGCCGCAGGGCAAGGGCCAGCGCACGCTGATCGTCGCGCCGCCGCGCGTCGGCAAGACGGTGATGCTGCAGAACATCGCAAAGGCGATCACCGACAACCATCCCGAAGTCTTCCTGCTCGTCCTGCTGATCGACGAGCGGCCCGAGGAAGTCACCGACATGCAGCGCAGCGTGAAGGGCGAGGTGGTCAGCTCGACCTTCGACGAACCCGCCACGCGTCACGTCCTGGTCGCCGAAATGGTGATCGAAAAGGCCAAGCGCCTGGTCGAGCACAAGAAGGATGTCGTCATCCTGCTCGACTCGATCACCCGCCTCGGCCGCGCCTACAACACCGTCGTGCCCAGCTCGGGCAAGGTGCTGACCGGCGGTGTCGACGCCAACGCGCTCCAGCGTCCGAAGCGCTTCTTCGGCGCCGCACGCAATATCGAGGAAGGCGGCTCGCTCTCGATCATCGCCACCGCGCTGATCGACACCGGCAGCCGCATGGACGAAGTGATCTTCGAAGAGTTCAAGGGCACCGGCAACTCCGAAATCGTCCTCGACCGCAAGGTTGCGGACAAGCGAATCTTCCCGGCGCTCGACGTCGGCAAGAGCGGCACGCGCAAGGAAGAGCTGCTGCTCGACAAGGCGACCTTGTCGAAAATGTGGGTGCTGCGCCGCATCCTCATGCAGATGGGCACGACCGATGCGATGGAGTTCCTGCTCGACAAGATGAAGGATTCAAAGACCAACGAAGACTTCTTCGATTCGATGAACCAATAAACGGCCAGGGGGTTTAGCCGCACATGCAGGACATTTGGGCGCATATCGTAAAGGACTTCGCCGGCCTTTTTTCCGGTGATGGCTCTGCCTGGCTGGCGTTCGGCCAGGTCATTCTGATCGACATCGTCCTGGCGGGCGATAACGCGATCGTCATCGGTGCGCTCGCGGCGGGTCTGCCCGCGGATCAGCGCAAGAAGGTCATCCTGATCGGCATCGTCGCCGCGCTGGTGCTGCGCATCGGCTTTGCGCTGGTGGTGACACAGCTGTTGCAGGTCATCGGCCTGGTCTTCGCCGGCGGCGTCCTGCTGCTGTGGGTGGCCTGGAAGATGTGGCGCGAGATTGGCCATGGCGGCGAAGGCGCCGGCTCGCCTGAGGTCGAAGGCGATGAGCATTCAGGCGTGAAGCCGGCCAAGAGCTTCGCCAGCGCCGCCTGGGCGGTCGCGGTCGCCGACGTGTCGATGAGCCTCGACAACGTACTCGCCGTCGCTGGTGCGGCGCGCGACCATCCGGGTATCCTGATGGTCGGGCTGGTCATCGCGGTGGCACTGATGGGCGTCGCGGCGAACATCATCGCCAAATATATCGAACGCTATCGCTGGATCGCCTGGATCGGTCTTGCGGTGATTGTCTATGTCGCCGGTTCGATGATCTACACCGGGATCACCGACCAAGAAATTGGTCTGCTTCAGCTTTTCCACTAAGGCGTTGATCTAAAATCAGGAAAGGGCGGCGTCCGCGAGGATGCCGCCCTTTTCGATTCAGCCGATATGTTCGGCGAAGAACGCTTCGGTCCGGCTGTCGGCGAGTTTCGCGGCTGCGTCCGACCGCCGCTTGCCCATCTCGGTGGCAAAGCCATGGTCCTCACCCGGATAGTCGTGCAGCGTTACCTTGGGATGGTCGTCCAACCCCTCATGCATCGCCTTCTGGGTCGCGGCGGGAACGAAGCCATCGTCGCCGGCAATGTGCAGCATCAGCGGGTTGGCGATGGCATGCTTCTCACCGAGTAGCCCATCGACGCCGACCGCATAATAGCCAACGCTGGCGTCGCTCTCGGTCCGCGCGGCGGTCATGAAGGCCAGGCGACCGCCCAGGCAATAGCCGGTGACCCCGACCTTGCCGCCGCTGACGTCGCGCGCCACGCGGATTGTCGCCTCGATATCGGCAACGCCCTTGTCCTGATCGAACTTGCCCATCCAGTCGAGCGCCTGCTTGAACTCCGGCTCGACATCGGGGTCCAGATCGATGCCAGGCTCAAGCCGCCAGAACAGGTCGGGGGCGAGCGCGACATAGCCGAGCGACGCGAAATGATCGCATTTGCGCCGGATGCCCTCATTCACGCCAAAGATTTCCTGGATGACGACGATCGCGCCGCGCGGTGTGCCCTCGGGATCGGCACGATAGGCGGCGAAGCTGCCGCTGCCGTCGATTGCCTGGATTTCGATACTCGCCATGATACGCTCCTTGGTTCAGCGGTGACGCTGCTCGTGGTCGAGCAGCCATTGCTTGGTCGCGGGGCCGTCGCCCGCGGAATAGCTCCCCAGCGCGCCGCCGGCAGCGGTCACCCTGTGGCATGGAATGATGACGGGAAGCGGATTGCGCGCGCACAGCTGCCCGATGGCGCGCGGCCCCGACTGGAGTCGTCGCGCGAGTTCGCCGTAACTAGCCGTCTCGCCATAGCCCAGGGCGACCAGGCCGTCGCGCAACACGCGACCGCGTTGCGACGGCACCGGGGTCAGCGGGAGATCGAACGTTTGGAGATACCCGGCGAAATACGCCAGCAGCTGTTCCGCCGCAGCGCGAACCGGTGCGGTCGCGCCCATTGCTGGCGGTCCCTCTGCACCGATCGTCACGCGCAGCACGCTGCATGCGTCGCCCTCGATCTTCATCGGGCCGATGGGCGTTGCGATCAGGGCATGGTCGCGCGCATACATGGGCTGAGCGTAGGGCAGGGGATGCTTCGGGCTCAAGTGGAGAAGACGGTATGAAGATCAATGTCGAGGTCGACTGCACCCCTGAAGAGGCGCGCCGTGCGATGGGCTTGCCCGATTTCACTCCGGTCCATGACCGCTACATCCAGATGATGCTCGATTCGATCGACAAGGGCGGGGTCAATCCCGAGATGATCGAGGGCATGATGAAAAGCTGGACTCCGATGGGTGAGGCAGGAATGAATTTCTGGCGCGGCATGTTCGATATGGGCAAGCGTAGCGGGGGCGAGTGACCGACACGATTTTCGCGCTGTCGAGCGGGGCAGTGCCGGCCGGCATCGCGGTTATCCGCATTTCGGGGCCGCATGCTTTCGCCGCGGTCACGAAGCTGGCGGGCGAGCTTCCGGCACAGCGTCGCGCGTCTCTGCGAACCCTGCGGTGTGACGGCGAAGCGCTCGACCGCGCGCTGGTCCTTGTCTTCCCAGGTCCAGCAACGGCGACCGGCGAAGATCTTGCGGAGTTGCATCTTCACGGTGGCCGCGCCGTGGTGCGCGCGGTCGAGGCAGCGCTCGCCGCGATCCCGGGACTGCGCGGCGCCGAGCCAGGGGAGTTTACTCGGCGGGCGCTCGAACATGGCCGCATCGACCTGACCGAAGCCGAAGGGCTGGGCGACCTGCTGGCGGCGGAGACCGAGATGCAACGCCGCACCGCGTTGCGCGCTGCCGAGGGTGGCGTGCGCGCGCGGATCGAGGAGTGGGCGGCGCGGGCGCTGCGTGTGTCGGCGCTCGTCGAGGCCATGCTCGATCATGGCGACGAGGATGACGTGGCGGGGGAAGGTGATGTGCTCGCCGTTATCCAGGACGACGCCAGCGTACTCGCCGCGGAGATCGAGGCCGTAATCGCCCGGCCACCGGTGGAACGCATTCGTGACGGCATCCGCATTGTGCTGGCAGGGTCGCCCAACGCTGGCAAATCGACCTTGCTCAACGCGCTGGCCGGGCGCGAGGCGGCGATCGTCTCGCCGCTGGCGGGAACGACGCGCGACCGGATCGAGGTGCCGGTGATGCGCGGCGGCGTTGCTTATCTGCTGACCGACACCGCCGGTCTCCACGCCGCCCCTGCGGATATCGTGGAGGAGATCGGGATCGCCCGGGCGCGGACCGCGATCGAAGCTGCCGATCTCGTCCTCTGGCTTGATGATGCGCCGCTGCCTCCGGAGTTAATGGGCGTTCCGCACCTCCTGATCCACCCCCGTGCAGACGCCGCAGGCCGTGACGTCGGTCCTGGTGAGCGGATCAGTGTATCGGCGCAGATGGGGCAGGGCATCGACGGCCTATGGGATGCGATAGCCCGGGTCACGGCAGCACTGCTGCCACCGTCGGACAGCGTCGCACTCAACATCCGACAGCGCGGGCTTGCCGATCAGGCGGCAACAGCCCTGCGCGCGGCTTCGGGCCAGCACGATCTTCTGCTCGCTGCCGAGGAGCTCCGTGCCGCGCTGCGTGCGTTCCATCGCATCACTGGCGCAGCGGATGTCGAGGCGATGCTCGACACGCTGTTCGGGCGGTTCTGTATCGGCAAGTGAATGTTCCACGTGGAACGCTTTTGACCTGACCCTCCCGCGGGGCTATGCGACCGGCATGCAATCCCTCGACGTGATCGTGATCGGCGGCGGCCATGCCGGGACCGAAGCAGCGGCTGCGGCCGCGCGCTGTGGCGCGCGGACGGCCCTCGTCACGTTTGACCCAGCGATGATCGGCGCGATGTCGTGCAATCCGGCGATCGGCGGGCTCGGCAAGGGCCATCTGGTCCGCGAAGTCGATGCCCTGGACGGTCTGATTGCCCGCGCTGCTGACGCTGCGGCGATCCACTACCGACTGCTCAACCGCTCCAAGGGGCCAGCAGTGCAGGGACCCCGCGTGCAGGCCGACCGCGTCCGCTACGCCGCCGCCATCCAGACGATGCTAGCCGCCCAACATGGCCTCGATATCGTCGCCGGGGAAGCGGTCGCGCTGTTGATCGAGCAGGGCAGGGTAGCGGGTATCCGGCTGGCCGACGATCGCGTGCTTCGCGCACCCGCAGTGGTCCTGGCTAGTGGCACCTTCCTTGGCGGCCGCATTTTCCGGGGCGAGGAGCGCGAGACCGGCGGCAGGGTAGGGGAGCGTGCCGCAACCGCATTGGGCGTTCAGCTGCGCGACTGCGACCTGCCGATCACCCGGCTCAAGACCGGCACGCCCCCCCGGTTGGATGGCCGCACGATCGACTGGGGCGCGCTTGATGAGCAACCCAGCGACATCGACGACTGGCGCATGTCGCCCATGACATCGGGACCTCGGCTGCCGCAGCTCGCCTGCGCAATCACCCGTACCACGCTTGAAACCCATGAGATCATCCGCGGCGGCCTCGACCGCTCGCCTTTGTTCAGCGGCGCAATCGAAGCCGGTGGCCCCCGTTACTGCCCCTCGATCGAAGACAAGATCTTCCGCTTCGGCGACCGCGATGGGCATCAGGTTTTCCTCGAGCCGGAGGGGCTGGCGATGCACCTCGTCTATCCCAACGGCCTTTCGACCTCGCTTCCGGCCGATGTCCAGGCCGCGATGATCGCGTCGATCCCCGGGCTGGCGCAGGCCGAGATCGTCACCCCGGGCTATGCCGTCGAATACGACCATGTCGATCCCCGCGCCCTGTCGCACCAGCTGGAGTGCCGCGATCTTCCTGGCCTTTATTGTGCGGGCCAGATCAACGGCACTACCGGCTATGAGGAGGCGGCCGCGCAGGGCCTGGTTGCAGGGGTCAACGCCGCAGCCGCAGTGCTCGGCCGCGCTCCGACCGTCTTCCCGCGCGAGGTCAGCTATATCGGGGTGATGATCGACGACCTGACGCTGCAAGGCGTGACCGAACCCTATCGCATGCTCACCGCCCGCGCCGAACACCGCCTCTACCTCCGCGCCGACAATGCCCATAGTCGACTCGCCGAGTTGGGCGAGGCGGCGGGTTGCCTCGGACCGGACCGGCGGGCGTTTGTTGCCCGGCGGCGTGACGCGCGCGCGCGGCTGGACATGCAATTTGCCGAGACGCGCACCGCCCATGCGCTCGGTCAGGCCGGCGCGCCCGTGGCGCAGGATGGCGCCCGCCACACCGCATTCGAATGGCTACGCTTTCCAACTGTGACGCTCGATCATCTCCAGATCGATGCCGACGGTGCGGACCCCGCAGTGCTGGCCGAGCTGATCGAGGATGCCCGCTACGCACCCTATCTCGAACGCCAGGCGCAGGAGAGCGCGACCATGCAGCGCGCGGACGGTACGCGCATTCCCGTCGAGCTCGACTATGCATCCGTTCCAGGGCTGTCGAACGAGATGGTCGAGCGGCTTGCCACCGCGCGGCCGGACACGATTGGCGACGCTGCGCGCGTCCGCGGCATCACGCCCGCAGCATTGACCGCGATCCTTTTGCATGTGAAGCGCGCGGCATGACCGAAGACGAAGCTCGCGACTGGATACGCAGCCGTTACGATGTTTCACGTGAAACACAACTCGCAACCTTTGTGGACCTGCTGCGCGACGAGTCCACGCGCCAGAATCTCGTTTCACCGTCGTCCCTGGAGCAAATTTGGGCGCGGCACATCGTTGATTCTGCCCAGTTGCTTGGGCATGCCGATGTCGGTGGACTATGGCTCGACATTGGCAGCGGCGCCGGCCTCCCCGGCATCGTCCTGGCGATCCTTCGTGACGAGCCCGTCGAGTTGGTCGAACCGCGCAAACTCCGCACCGCTTTTCTCCAGCATTGCGTTGACACGCTCGGTCTCACCAACGTTACCATCCACACGGCCAAGGTCGAGCGAACAACCGGCCGCGCCGCCGTCATCACCGCGCGTGCGGTTGGCGCGCTCGACACCCTGTTCCGCATTGCCCGTCATCGGAGCGATCGGTCCACAATTTGGGTGCTCCCCAAAGGGCGTGCCGCGCAATCGGAGGTGGAAGATGCGCAGCTATGGTGGCAAGGTTCGTTCCACGTGGAACCGAGCGTGACCGCCGCGGACTCGCTCATCATCGTCGCCAAAGAGGTGCGCCCCAGATGATCTGCATCGCCATTGCGAATCAGAAGGGCGGCGTGGGTAAGACCACGACCGCGATCAATGTCGGTACCGCGCTCGCCGCGACCGGCAAGCGGGTGCTCTTGCTCGACCTCGATCCGCAGGGCAATTGCTCGACCGGACTCGGCATCGGGCGCGCGGATCGCGAGCGTTCGACCTATGACTTGCTGATCGGTGAGACAAGTCTCGAGGATGTGTCGGTCCCAACCCGCGTGCCGGGCCTCGACATCGTCCCTGCCACGGTCGACCTATCGGGTGCAGAGATCGAGCTGATCGAGTTCGAGGCGCGTACCCATCGCCTCGCCACCGCGATCGAACGCAGTGCAGAACGTTGGGACGTGGTGCTGATGGACTGCCCGCCATCGCTCGGCCTGCTCACCATCAACGCGATGGTTGCGTCGGATGCGCTGCTCGTCCCGCTACAATGCGAATTCTTCGCGCTGGAAGGGCTCAGCCAGCTGCTCAACACGGTCGAGCGCATTCGCGGCCGCTTTAACCCCGGCCTGTCGATCCTCGGCGTCGTCCTCACCATGTATGACCGGCGCAATCGCCTGACCGACCAAGTCTCCGACGATGTCCGCGCGGTGCTGGGCAAGGTGGTGTTCGACACCGTCATCCCCCGCAACGTGCGCCTGTCCGAAGCACCCAGCCACGGCCTGCCCGCGCTGATCTATGATTATCGCTGTGCCGGATCCGAAGCCTATATCGCCCTTGCGCGCGAAGTGATCGAGCGCCTGCCCAAGCTGAAGAAGGCCGCATGACCGAAGAGACCCCGACTCCCGCTGCCGCCCCGCTCAGCACGCGCAAGGCGCGCCCAGGCCTCGGTCGCGGACTCAGCGCACTGCTGGGCGATGCCGAACGCGAAGAGCCCGTCCGCCCCGGCACCGAGCCGTCGATGGGCGTCCGCATGCTCCCGGTCAGCTCGCTCGCCCCGCACCCGGAACAGCCGCGCCGCCATTTCGATGAGGATGCGCTGGAGGAGCTCGCCAAATCGATCGCGATGCGCGGCCTCATTCAGCCGATCCTGGTGCGCCCGCACGGCAAGGACTATCAGATCGTCGCCGGCGAACGCCGCTGGCGCGCGGCGCAGCGCGCACGTCTGCACGAGGTGCCAGTGATCGTCCGCGACCTCGACGAGGCGCAGACGCTGGAAATCGCGATCGTCGAAAATATTCAGCGCGAAGATCTGAACGCGATCGAGGAGGCGGAGGCCTATGCCAAGCTGATCGACGATTTCGGCCACAGCCAGGAGGCGCTGGCCAAGATCGTCCACAAATCGCGCAGCCACATCGCAAATCTGATCCGCCTGCTCGACCTGCCGGAAAGCGTACGTCAGCGCGTGGTCGAGGGCGGGCTGACCATGGGCCACGCCCGCGCGCTGATCGGTGCCCCGGACCCGGAAAAGCTCGCCAAGATCGTCGTCGAACGCGACCTGTCGGTGCGCGACACCGAAAAACTCGCGCGCGAAGCCAAGCCGCGCGCGGCGGGGAAGGGCGGTGGCGATAAGGCCAGCGGCGGCACTGCCAACGCCGATATCGTCGCGCTGGAACGCCAGCTGGGCGACGTGCTGGGCCTCAACGTCAAGATCAGCTTCGGCGAAAAGGGCGGGGCGCTGACGCTTGCCTATTCGACGCTGGATCAGCTGGATATGATCTGTCAGCGGCTTACGGGCGAGAAAATTTAGTTAGATCAGTAGTTTACATGTATTTTAAAGCCCCTCCCGCTTGCGGGAGGGGTTGGGGAGGGTCTTCTTCTTCTAGTTGAAACGGGGAGCCTCGCCTCCTCTCAAAATGAAGAAGACCCTCACCCAACCCTCTCCCGCGAAAGCGGGAGAGGGCTAAGAGCCGCTCGTCCGCATTCGGGCACCTGCCCGACACGCGCTCAACCAGAGTGAGATGCCCACCCGCACCCCCCACCCCCATCGTCACCCCGGCCCTGTGCCGGGGTCCACCGGGAGGCAAGCGCGCAGCGTGAGCTTCAAACTGCCGGGCATGAGGACAAGTGGATCCCGGAACAAGTCCGGGGTGACGGCTGGGGGTGCTGAGCGTCGCTCAGCGATCTCTGACCGGCACCGATCGCCAATCGTCAAAGCTGTCATAGATGTCGGTGGAGGGCCAATCCGGGCAGACTTCCTTGCGGCGCGTCAAATGGACTTGCGCGTGACGACCGTCAGCAAGCCGAAAGAGAACATCGTCGCGACGATAGCGACGCCCCACAGCCGAAAACTCGATACCGTGCAGGGGATGATCCGGGCAAACCTCCCGCCGCAATTCTTCGTCGAGTTCCCGCCGCTCCGTTTCGCTGGTGATCTCGTACCAGTCGCCATCCCAATTGGCTTCGGTGCTCATATCCTCACCCCCGCGCCGCCCCGCGCGCCAGCACCGCCAACTCATGATCCGCCAGCACCTGCCCCGCATTTCCCCCGCCACGCGTCATCGCTCGCTCGGCCTCGCGCGCGCGTTCCACGGCACGCGCCAGCATCGGGCTGTTCCAGCGTTGCAGCGCGCGGATCGTCGCGGCTTCCTCCTTGAAGAAGACGCGGTGCTTCTTGACCACCTCGCCGGGGCTCATCCCGTGGTCGATATCGGCCCGCATCTCGGCCAGCGCCATCAGGCGCCGAACCAGACCCCGCAGCAGCGGAATGGTCGACACCCCCGCCGCGTCGAGCCGCGCCAGTTCCACGCCGATCTCGGCCGGGCGACCGCCCACCACCGCCTCGATCGCGCCCGACATCTCGGCCTCGCCCAGATCGGCGCCGATCGCATCCAGCGCCTCGATCCCCGCCTCCCGCGGCCGATCGGGTGCGGCGTCGAGGAACAGCGACAATTTCTCGATCTCGCGCGCCAGCACCGCGCGATCGCCCCCCGACATGGCCGCCAGCCGATCCGCCGTGCCTCCGACCAGCCGCAACCCATGTTCGCGGGCGATTCCGGTCGCCAGCTGCCCGGCGGTGCGCGCGTCGGGCACGTAACAGGCATGGACCATCACATTGGGCGCGGCGAGCGCAAGCTTTAGCAGCCGCCCGGTGCCTTTCAGCGCGCCGCCGACGGCAACCACCGGGTTGCCCGCCGTTTCGGCCTCGATCAGCAACCGCACCGCGTCGGTGCCGCCATCGTCGATCCCAGACACGCGGATGTAGCGCGCGCCCCCGAACAGCGACAGCGACGCCGCCTCGCCAGCCAACAAGCCGGCATCGTCCTTGAGCGCACTGCCCTCGATATCGATGCGCTCGGCATCCGGCCCCATCGCCCGGCCCAGCCGCGCGGCCAGGTCGTTCGCGCCCGCCTCATCGGGGCCGTAGAGCAGGAACAGGCGAATGTCGGCACTCGGCTTGTCCAGCCGCGCGCGAATCTGCGCCTCGCTCGCCTTCACTTCGCTTTGGAGCTGCGCGCGTAGCGGGCGAGCCGCGCGACGATCTGGTCCGCGACGATGCCCGACAGCCGCTCCAGCGCGCTCCGCTCGGCCGCAATCGTCGCATATTCCGATCCCGCGACGTCGATGCCGGCATCCGACCCGGCGGTCGCGTCGAGCACAGTCTGGCCGGTCGCCAGGTCGATCAGCTGATAACGCGCGCGCAGCGTCCGACGCTCGCGCGTGACCACGTCATCGCTGCGCACGCCCAGACCCTCAATCCGGTCGTCCAGCTTGATCTCCAGCCGATAAGCCGGGGTGCCGCTGCGCGTCGCCTCGATCCTGTCGCGCACGGCATTGGCGACCAGCCAGCCATTCTCGCCCGGAATCGGCGCAACTTCGACGCCCGACAGCATCGTCTGCACCGGGCCACCCACGCCGCCGCCGTACAGCGGCCGCAGCCCGCAACCGGACAGCGTCAGGCCGGTAAAGGCGAGCGCGAGGAGGAGGGCAGGGCGCGTCATGCGACGATATTCACCAGACGGTCGGGCACGACGATCACCTTTCGCGGGGTAGCGCCGTCCAGAATGCGCTGCACATTGGCGTTTGCCAAGGCCATGGCTTCCAGATCGGCCTTGTCCGCGCCCTTCGCCGCCGTAACCGTGTCGCGCAGCTTGCCATTGACCTGGATCGCGATCGTCACTTCGTCATCGACCAGCAGGGCCGGGTCGACCGCGGGCCATTCGGCGTCGGCGATCAGCGTCGAGTTGCCCATCGCTGCCCAGGCTTCCTCGGCCAGATGCGGGACCATCGGTGCGGCGACCAGGATCGCGGTGCGGATTGCGTTCGCGCGCGATGCGCTGGGCGCAGCCTTCTCGATCGCGTTGACCAGCCCATAGAGCTTGGCCACCGCCTTGTTGAACTGCAGCCCCTCGATATCTGCGGCGACCCCGGCAATCGTCTGGTGCAGCACGCGGTCGAGGCTCTTGTCCTCGCCCTTCCAGGCCTGCAGCCCATCGAACAGGCGCCACAAGCGCTGGACGAAGCGCCACGCGCCCTCGATCCCGTTCTCGGTCCACTCCAGATCGCGCTCGGGCGGCGAGTCCGACAGCACGAACCAGCGCACCGCGTCCGCGCCATATTGGTCGACGATCGGTTCGGGATCGACCGTGTTCTTCTTGGACTTGGACATCTTCTCGATGCGCCCAACGGTGACCGGGCCACCGCCTTCGACCTCGACCAGCGCGTCGTTGCTCCGCACCACCTCACCCGGCGACAGCCAGCGGCCATCGGCGGACTTGTAGGTCTCGTGCGTCACCATGCCTTGCGTGAACAGCCCCTCGAACGGCTCGGCGATGTCGATCATCCCGATCCGCTTGAGCGCGCGTGTCCAGAAGCGGGCATAGAGCAGGTGCAGGATCGCATGCTCGACCCCGCCGATATACTGGTTCACCGGCAGCCATTGCTCGGCCACCGCGCGGTCGAACGGCTTGTCGCCCGGCTGGCTGGCAAAGCGGATGAAATACCAGCTCGAATCGACGAAGGTATCCAGCGTATCGGTCTCGCGCCGCGCCGGCTTGCCGCATTGCGGGCAATCGACATGCTTCCATGTCGGATGGCGGTCGAGCGGGTTGCCGGGGATGTCGAAGCTGACATCCTCGGGCAGGACCACCGGCAGCTGCTTCTTGGGCACCGGCACCGCGCCGCAAATTTCGCAATGCACGATCGGGATCGGCGTGCCCCAGTAACGCTGGCGCGAAACGCCCCAATCGCGCAGCCGCCAGACGGTCGTGCCCTTGCCCCATCCTTCGGATTCGGCGCGGCGGATCACCTCACGCTTCGCGTCGGCGACATCCATGCCATTCAGGAAGTGAGAATTCACCAGCGTACCGGGGCCGGTGTAGCTTTCTTCCTCGACATATTCGCTTTGGGTTTTTTCGCCATCGGAGACGACCCGGCGGATCGGGAGCCCATATTTGGTCGCAAATTCGAAATCGCGCTGATCATGCGCCGGCACCCCGAACACCGCGCCGGTGCCATAATCCATCAGCACGAAATTCGCGATATAGACCGGCAATTCCCATGCAGAATCAAATGGATGGGTCGCGCGAATACCGGTGTCGAAGCCCAGCTTCTCCTGCGTCTCGATCTCCGCCGCGGTCGTTCCGCCCAGCTTGCACTGCGCAATGAACTCCGCCGCCGCCGGGTCCTTGGCCGCGAGCGCCTGCGCGATCGGATGATCCGCGGCGATCGCCACGAAACTCGACCCGAAAATCGTGTCGGGGCGGGTGGTGAACACCTCTACTTCATTGAAATCGCTCGACGAAATCTTGAAGCGGAACTGCACCCCCTGCGACTTGCCGATCCAGTTTTCCTGCATCAGCCGGACCTTGTCAGGCCATTTGTCGAGCGTTTCGAGCCCGTCGAGCAACTCGTCGGCAAAGTCGGTGATCTTGAGGAACCATTGGTTGAGCTTCTTCTTCTCGACCAGCGCCCCCGACCGCCAGCCGCGCCCGTCGATCACCTGCTCATTGGCGAGCACGGTCATGTCGACCGGATCCCAGTTGACCGTCGATTCCTTGCGATAAACCAAACCGTTAGCGAACAGATCGAGGAACAGCGCCTGTTCGTGGCCGTAATAATCGGGCTCGCACGTCGCCAGCTCGCGCGCCCAGTCGATCGCGAGGCCAAGGCGCTTCAACTGCGCGCGCATCGTTGCGATATTGTCGCGCGTCCAGCCGCCGGGATGGACCTTCTTCTCCATCGCGGCATTCTCGGCCGGCATGCCGAACGCGTCCCACCCCATCGGGTGGAGCACTTCCATGCCCTTCATCCGCCGATAGCGCGTCAGCACGTCGCCCATCGTATAGTTGCGGACATGCCCCATATGGATGCGCCCCGACGGATAGGGAAACATCTCAAGCACATAGGATTTGGGCTTGGGCGAATGATCGTCCGCGGCGAAGGTGCGGCGTTCTTCCCAGACCTTCTGCCACGCGGAATCGGCGTTCAGCGCGTTGAACCGCGACACATGTCTTTCCTTGTCTTCATCCGGACGGGCGCGTGGCCCGCCGGATCACTTCTCGACGATGGCGGCGCGGCGCAGGTCGCGGGCCTTGGTCAGGATGATGTCTTCCAGCTTCTGGACCGTCGCCGCTTCGACCGGGGCATCGACCCACTGGCCGCCGCGATTCTGCTGACGCTGGACGCTGACGCGCAGCGCATCTGCACGCAGATCCTGATCGAGGATCGCCACCGTGATCTTCACCCGCTCGGTCGCGAGGTTGGGATTCACATGCCAGTCGGTAACGATGACGCCGCCATTCGAATCGGTCTGTGCGATCGGCGCGAACGACACGGTGTCGAGCGCGGCGCGCCACAGATAGGCGTTGACGCCGATCGTCGTGACTTTCGACGCGGCAAGATCGGCACGCGGGCGATCGCCACCGCCACCGCAAGCGGCGAGGGTGAGGGCAACGCTGCCCAGGATCGCGGTGCGCAACTGGCGGTTCATCGGCATCATCCTATGGGAAATCTCTTCGGCTCGGTGTGCATCTATAGATGCTGGCGCGCGCGCCGCAAGCGCAAGCCGCTGTAGGTCCATGCTGTGCGTCTTGAGCAACACCTGCACCAAAATCGGATTCGCCCTGTGGAACATCGCGGTCGAATCATGGTAGAGGCTAGCGCGAATAAGGGGTTTCGATGCGTATTCGTCGGATCATTGCGGGATTGGGGCTGGGGGCGCTGGGCGTCGCCGGGCTCGTTGCCGCGCCGGCGTTGCTCGCGCAGACCGGGACGCCGCAGCGGGCTGCGCCACAGCGCGCGAGCCAGATTGCGGGTATCGGCACCTTTACCCCCGCATCGGCTGACCCGCGACTCGCGGCCGCCCTGGCGCGCAGCGGCCTTTCCGGCAGCGGGTTCCGCTTCACGCCAGCCGACACGCGCGGGGCTAATAATCGCAGCGTGACCGTCGCGGTCCGCGCCCGCACGACGCGCCCGGCCGCCGCCATCGCCGATCGCGGCGCTGCTGCTCCGGCTTCGGTGACGTTGCAGCCGATCGCCTATAATCTGGGCGTGTCGGTGGGCTGGAAGCGTTTTGCAATCTCGGGCGACCTCGCCAAGATGGATCTGGCCGGTCAGCCGGGTAGCAGCCAGAAGATGGATCTCGGCGTTTCCTATACCGGAAAGCGCGCATCGGGACGGATCAAGGCGACCAGCGAGAAGCCGATCGAGCGCGGTCCGCGCCTGTTGACGGTCGATCCCAACTACTCGCTGGACGTCGGCGGAGCCTATTCGATCACGCGCAATCTCGATGTGACGGCGGGCGTCCGCTACACCAGCGAGAAGGATCGCCTGCCGCAGCTGAAGGATGATCGCCGCGACAGCCAGGCGGTCTATGTCGGGACCGCGATCCGCTTCTGATCGCTGAGCCGCTTAGGCCCAGGCGTCGATTGCTGCCCATCCATAAGCACCGGTTGCGCGTAACGCGCGCCAACGCCGCTCGTTCATTCCGCCCAGAGCGATCACCGGTAGCTTGAGTCCACGAATCATCAGCCCGAATCGCACCGGGCCGAGCGACGGCCCGCCGGGGTGCGAGCGGGTGGGATAGACCGGCGACACGAACAGCAGCGCTGCGCCGGCCCGCTTTGCCGCGATCGCTTCAGTCCGCGAATGGACGGGCGCGGTCAGGACGTCGCGGTGACGACCATGGCGCTGGATGGCACCGCGACCCAGCGGTGGTCCGGCCACGACCAGCACCAGCCTCCTTCGGCACGCATATCGACGCACGCGCTCGAACAGCGCGCGTCGCGCCTGGGGCGCAGTGACGTAGTGGCGGAAGACGATTCCCGACCCGCGCGGCAACGCGTCGATCGCCGCCCACAGTGCATCGCCGAGCCGCTCGTCGGTCATCAGCCAGCGGCGCGGCATGCGGGCAGGGTGGGGGTGGCGGCGCGGCATCGTGCCACCTATAGCGCCGATCATGTCCGCCGAAACCGCCTCCACCCGCCTGGCCGATATCCAGTCGCGGATTGCCCATGCGGCAAAGATCGCTGGCCGCCGCGCTGATCATGTGACGCTCATCGCCGTGTCCAAGACGCATGACGCTGACGCGATCCAGCCACTGATCGACGCCGGCCAGCGCGTGTTCGGCGAAAATCGGGTGCAGGAGGCGGCAGCGAAATGGCCCGCGCTCAAGGCCGCGCATTCCGATATCCGTCTGCACCTGGTTGGCCAGCTTCAGTCGAACAAGGCGGCGGATGCGGTGGCGCTGTTCGACGCGATCCACTCGGTCGACCGCCCGTCGCTGGTCGCCGCGCTCGGCAAGGCAATGGCGGAAAGCGGCAAGCGTCCCGATTGCTTCATTCAGGTCAATATCGGTGACGAACCGCAAAAGGGCGGGGTCGCCGTCGCCGAACTGCCCGCGCTGCTGGCCGAGGCGCAAACGGCTGGCCTGCCGGTCGCCGGGCTGATGGCAGTGCCCCCGGTCGGCGTCGATTCGGCACCCTATTTCGCGTTACTCGCCAAGCTGGCGCGCGAGGCCGGGCTGGAGGGGCTCAGCATCGGCATGTCGGATGATTTCGAGGTCGCGGTGACGATCGGCGCAACCCATGTCCGCGTCGGGACGGCCTTGTTCGGAGCGCGCGCATGAGCATGTCGGTCCGTTTCGATGCGCTGATCTTCGATTTCGACGGCGTGCTGCTTGAAAGCGAGTTCGAGGGCAATCGGCACATCGCCGAGTATCTGACCGCGATCGGCCATCCGACCAGTCCGGAAGACTCGATGGCGAACTTCATGGGCCTCGCAGGGCGCGAGTTCATCGAGGCAATCGAGTCGTGGATCGGGCGCACATTGCCCGCAGACTTCCACGACGCGCGCGAGGCCGAGAATCGCCGCGCGCTGGCGGAAGGCGTGGCTGAGGTCGCCGGGGCGATCGCGTTCGTCCGCGCGCTTCCCGACGATCTGCCTCGCGCCATCGCTTCGTCCAGCAACAGCCACTGGATCGGGACACATCTCGACCATCTCGGCATTCGCGACGCATTCGATGGCCGTATCTTCAGCGGGCGCGAGCATGTCGCGCGGGGCAAACCGGCGCCGGATATCTACCTGCACGCCGCCGCGCAGCTTGGCGTGCCCATCGAACGCTGTGCGATTCTCGAGGATTCACCGGTGGGGGCGACCGGAGCGGTAGCTTCGGGCGCGCATGTCATCGGCCTGTGTGCCGGCAATCATTGCGGCCCGGACCATGCCAGTCGCCTGCGCGCGCTGGGCGTCCACGCCATCGCGCACGACTTTACCGAAGTCGCGCGGCTGCTCGCTTAAGCCGTCCCGCCGACGGTCAGTCCGTCGAGCAACAACGTCGGCTGGCCCACGCCGGCCGGAACCGACTGGCCGCCCTTGCCGCACATGCCGATGCCCTCGTCGAGCGCGAAATCATTGCCGATCCCGATCACCCGGGTCAGGCTGGTCGGCCCGTCGCCGATCAGCGTCGCGCCCTTGATCGGCGCGCCGAGCTTGCCGTTCTCGATCTTGTAGGCCTCGGTGCAACTGAACACGAACTTGCCCGAGACAATGTCGACCTGACCGCCGCCGAAGCTCTTGGCGAAAATGCCCTTCTTCACCCGGCCCAGCAATTCGGCGGGATCGTCCTGGCCGCCCTTCATGAAGGTATTGGTCATGCGTGGCATCGGGGCGTGCTGGAAACTCTCGCGGCGACCATTGCCGGTCGGCTCGACCCCCCTCAGCCGCGCGTTCCTGCGATCCTGCATATAGCCGCGCAGGATCCCGTACTCGATCAGCACCGTCTCGCGCGTCGGCGTGCCTTCGTCATCGATCGACAGCGATCCGCGGCGGTCGGTGATCGATCCGTCATCGACCACGGTGACGCCGGGTGCCGCGACGCGCTCGCCGATCCGCCCGGAAAAGGCGCTGGTGCCCTTGCGGTTGAAGTCGCCCTCAAGCCCATGGCCGATCGCCTCGTGCAGCAGGATGCCGGGCCAGCCCGGGCCGAGCAGCACGGTCATCTCCCCCGCCGGGGCATCGACCGCATCGAGATTGACCAAGGCCTGGGCCAGCGCCTCGTCGATCGCGCGGTTCCACGTCTCCGGCTGCATCAACCGGTCATAGAGCGCGCGGCCGCCGGTGCCGAAGCTGCCGGTCTCGCGCCGCCCGTTGGATTCGACCACGATGCTGACGTTGAGGCGCACCAGCGGGCGGATGTCGGTGGCGATGAAGCCGTCGGGGCGAACGATCTCGACCACGCTCCACGATCCGAGCAGACTGACCGACACCTGCACCACGCGCGGATCGCGGGCGCGGGCGGCCGCGTCGATCGTTTGGCAGAGGTTCACCTTGTCGGCGAAGGGGACCAGGTCGAGCGGGTCGGCATCGGTGTAGAGGTGGCGGTTGGTCCGCGTCGGCGCCGCCGCCTTGGGGCCGGTCGCTGGATCGATCAGCGCCATCGTCTCACCCGCGCGGCGGATCGCGGCGTCACTGATCTCATTGGCATGGGCAAAGGCGGTGGTCTCGCCGCTCACCGTGCGCAGGCCGAAGCCCGAATCGGTGTTGTACGACGCGGTCTTGAGCCGCCCGTCGTCGAAGCCGAACGCTTCCGACTTGCGATATTGCAGGTAAAGCTCGCCATCCTCGGCCGTGGCGAGGATCGATGCGGTCAGGCGCTGCGCGGCGTCGGCATCGAAGCCGTCGCGATAGAGAAAACCTCGGGGATCGCTGTACATCCCCGGAATATAGAGTGGTTAGGCCGTTTGAAAATGCGCGTTGCGCATTTTGCGGCACCGGCCCGCTCCCCCACCCGGCCACCCAACGATAGTAGCCTATGGGTGGCCGGGTGGGGGAGCGGGCCGGTGCCGCCTAGAACCTCAGAGACTCGCGCCAGCCGGGTGGTCGGGCAATTGCGATTGGTCGGCGCCATCGGCGGGGCCGCCGATCAGGACGAAGCGACGGTCGCAATAGCCGCAATCGACATAGCCATGCTCGTCGATCTGCAGAAACACGCGCGGATGGCCGAGCGCGGCGGGAATACCGGCATGCGCGCCGTCACAGGCGACGCGGGCGGTGGTGACGCGGGTGACTTCGGGCGGCGCGATCATGGGACTGCGGTTAGCAAACCACTGGAGGGGCGGCAATGGTGTAGCCGATACGCAGATTCGCTTGCCATTCGCCTCGCACCGTCCCACTTCCGCGGCATGAGCGACGCGGCGATCGAGATCGAAGGCCTCTCTAAGGTCTATTCCGGGGGCAAGCAGGCCCTCGACAATGTCACCTTCACCGTGCCGCGCGGGCAGATTTTCGGACTGTTGGGGCCGAATGGTGCGGGCAAGTCGACGCTGATCAACATCCTGGCGGGGCTGGTCAACAAGACCGGCGGCACGGCGCGCATCTGGGGGTTCGACATCGACACCAGCCCGCGCAACGCCAAGCGTGCGATCGGGATCGTCAATCAGGAGATCATGTTCGACCCGTTCTTCACCCCGGTCGAGACGCTGGAAATCCAGGCCGGGCTATACGGCGTGCCGAAAGCCAAGCGGCGGTCGATGGAGCTGCTGCGCGCGGTGCATCTGGAGGACAAGGCGCGGGCGTACTCGCGCACGCTGTCGGGCGGCATGAAACGC
This sequence comes from Sphingomonas bacterium, assembly GCA_030149245.1. GTDB lineage: Bacteria > Pseudomonadota > Alphaproteobacteria > Sphingomonadales > Sphingomonadaceae > Sphingomonas. Next base: position 15,458 of record JASBRX010000028.1, on the reverse strand, counting down.
CGGCTGATGGTGGCGAAGGCGATGGTGCATTCACCGCCGGTGTTGGTGCTCGATGAGCCGACCGCGGGCGTGGATATCGAACTGCGCCAGCAGCTCTGGGCCTATGTCCGCACGCTCAACGAGCAGGGCGTGACCGTGGTTTTGACGACGCACTATCTGGAAGAAGCTGAGCAGCTGTGCGATCGCATCGCGATCATTAACCATGGCAAGCTGATCGCCAACGAACCCACCCGCGAGCTGGTCGGCAAGACTCAGGAAAAGGCGGTCGAGGTGGTGGTCGATCGCGACATCATCGACCTGCCGACCAATGGCTGTTTCCAGAAGATCGAGGCGAAGGGCGAGCGGACGCTGCTCATCACCTATCGTAAGGACCGCGCGAATGCCGGCGAGGTGCTGGGCGCGGTGCAGGCGGCGGGGTTCGGCATCGTCGACGTCAGCACGCGCGAGGCGGATTTGGAGGACGTGTTCCTGAGCCTGACGCGGGCTGCGAACGCCGCCTAACGGCGATAGCGCTTAAAAAAACGCCACATCGCGTCATTGTCCGCGGTCCAGACATGGCCGCCGCCGCGCAGGATATGGGCGACCACTTCGGCACGGGCGCGGCATTGGGTGTGGAGGCGTTCGTAGAGATTGGCGGCGAGGTCGCGCCGGAGCGGGCCGGCGGTGCAGCGGTTGAGCTTGGCCCAGCGCGCTTCGGCGGCCTCCATCGTGTACTGCCAATAACCAGCACCACCGCCCTGTACCGGGTTGGTGCCGTCGGCATCGCCGGCAAAGGCGATCACCGGCATCGGGTGCTTGGGCGTGCAGGTCGCGGGGTCGGGGCGAGTCGTGTCGCTCGCCAGCGGATTGCCCGCGCGCAGGCCCACGACCGGGGCGATGGCGGCGAAGCGGTCCGACGCGATACAGCCCAGCCATGACGTCATCCGCCCGCCGCCCGACAGGCCTGTGGCATAGACGCGCTTGCGATCGGCGCAGCCGCTCGCCGCCAGCCAGTCGATCGCGCTCTTGAGGAAGGCAACGTCATCGGCGTCGCCCGGCCCCGGCACCTTGCCGGTGACGGTCGGCACGCCCGGGATGTTCCACACAAAGCCGCGCTCGACCGGGATACCGGCATCGGGCGCGGCAACGAGGAAGCCGTGCCGGTCGCTGCTCCTCTCCAGCTTCGATTGCGCGAGGATCGCGGCACCGTCGCCGCCGCTGCCGTGGAGCGCGAACACCAACGGGAGGCGACCCGGCTTTGCATCTGCCGGGACATGGAGCAGCATCGAGCGCCCGGTGTCGCCGACCGTGACACGCGCCGTGGTGCCGGGGGCGACCGCGCAGCCCGGGGCGGCAAGCGCGGGTGCGGTCGCGGCGAACAGGGCTGCGGCAGCGGCGAGGATCAGGCGCATCGGTATCTCCTTGTCATCCCCTCGCTATGGCCTGCGCTGCGATGCGGCAACCGCAGCGTGTTTGATTTCCCCGCGCTTTGTCGCATAGCGGCCCCCCGCCATCGGTGCGCGAAGGAACGGAATTGGCCCACGACCCCCATCAGTGCGACGTGCTTGTCATCGGTTCGGGAGCGGCGGGGCTGACCGCCGCACTCAACCTGGCTGAACGGTTCAAGGTGACCGTGCTGGCCAAGGGCGGGCTGGGCGAGGGATCGACCGCCTGGGCGCAGGGCGGGATTGCCGCCGTCCTGGAACCGGGCGACACGTTCGAAGCGCATATCGAGGATACGATGGTCGCCGGTGCGGGGCTCAACGACCGTGCGACGGTGGAAATGGTGGTCGAGAATGCGCCCGCCGCGATCCAGCGGCTGGTCGAGCTGGGCGTCCCGTTCAACATGGACGGCAATGCCCTGCATCTGACGCGCGAGGGCGGGCATAGCGCCCGTCGGATCGTTCATGTCGATGACGCCACCGGCTGGGCGGTTCAAGTCGCGCTGATCCGCGCGGCGCAGGCGCATCCCAACATCACCCTGGTTCCCGACATGGTCGCGATCGACCTGGCCACCAGTCGCCATGAGCTGCGCTATTCTGGCGCGGGCAAGGTGTGGGGCGTCTATGCCGTCAACCGCGCGACCGGGCGGGTCGAGCTGTTCACCGCCAATGCGACGGTGCTGGCGACCGGCGGCGCGGGGCGGACCTATTTGTTCTCCACCGCGCCCAAGGGGGCGACGGGGGACGGGATCGCGATGGCGTGGCGCGCGGGATGCCGCATCTCGAACATGGAGATGATGCAGTTCCACCCGACCTGCCTCTATCACCTTGACGTCAAGAATTTCCTGATCACCGAAGCGGTGCGGGGCGAGGGCGGGCGGCTGATCAACCCGCAGACCGGCAAGCGCTTCATGACCTATTACGACGCCGAGCGGATGGAGCTGGCGCCGCGCGACGTGGTGGCGCGCGCGATCGATGCGGAGATCAAGCGCTATGGCCTGGACTATGTCCATCTCGACATCAGCCATATGCCGGCGGAGTTCGTGAAGGGGCATTTTCCGAACATCTACGACAAGCTGATCGGTCTGGGCATCGACATGACCACGGGGCCGATCCCGGTGGTGCCGGCGCAGCATTATACCTGTGGCGGCATCGTCATCGATCTCGACGGGCGCACCGATTTGCCCGGACTCTATGCCGCGGGCGAGTGCAGCGAAAGCGGGCTGCATGGCGCCAACCGACTGGCCAGCAACTCGCTGCTCGAATGTTTCGTGTTCGGCGAGGCGGCGGCGCGGCATATTGCGGCGACTTGGGACGATCTGCCAGTGCCGCCGCCGATCCGCCCCTGGGACGAGAGCCGCGTCACCGATTCGGACGAAGAGGTGGTGATCAAGCAGAACTGGACCGAGATCCGCCGGTTCATGTGGAATTATGTCGGCATCGTGCGCACCACCAAGCGGCTCGAGCGCGCGGCGCATCGCATCAAGATGCTGAACGAGGAAGTCGCCGACTATTACGGCCATTTCCGCGTGACGCCGGACCTGATCGAGCTGCGCAACCTGCTGCAATCGGCCGAGCTGATTGTGCGATCGGCGCTGCACCGGCGCGAAAGCCGGGGGCTGCATTACACGCTGGATTTCCCGGAAACGGACAAGAATGCGCAGGACACCGTATTGGTCCCGTGATTTTTTGGCTGAATCTTCACGCTTTGCCGTCATAATCCGCGCATTCGTCGCAGATGCCACCATAGGCTCTTGGCCAGGGTGTCGCGACGCCGCATGATCGCTTTGGGCAAGGGGCGGACCATCGTGTTGGGGATGCAGGAGTTTACGATTCTTCAGCGGGCAATGACATTGGCGGGGCTTGCGCCCGTATTGCTGATCGGCGCGGGCGTGCATCGCGACGATTTGCCCAAGGATCTGACGCCCGCCAGCTACCGCGTGAGCATGCCGATCCCGGATGCGCCCAAGCCGCTTCCCGTGTTTCCCGCACCCGCGGCTCTCACCAGCTCGATCGACGCACTGGCGCGTGATTTCGGTGGGGTGGTCGGTATTTCGGTGCGCAGCCTTGAATGGGGCTGGCAGGTCGATGCCAATGGCGACCGCCGCATGCCGCAGCAGAGCGTGAGCAAATTATGGGTCGCGATGACCGTGCTCGACGCGCGCGACAAGGGCAAGCTGACGCTCGACGATCCGGTCGAGCTGACGCGTGAGCATCTGACACTGTTCCATCAGCCGATCGCGACGCTGGTCGTGCGCGACGGGGTCTATCGCACCACGGTGCGCGAATTGCTGCTGCGCGCAATGCAGCAGAGCGACAATACCGCCAATGACCGGTTGCTGACCCTGGTCGGCGGGCCGCAGGCGGTGCGCGCATTCATCGCCGATCGCGGGCTCGGTGAGATTCGGTTCGGGCCGGGCGAGCGGTTGCTGCAGGCTGGGACTGCCGGCTTGCGCTGGGACCAGCGTTATTCGATGGCGGGCGAGTTCCAGCGGGCGCGCGCGGCACTGCCCCCGACCGTGCGGCGCGCGGCGTTCGATTCCTATGTCGCCGATCCGGTCGATGGCGCGGCGCCGTCGGCGATCGCGCTGGCGCTGGCGCGGCTCAAGGCCGGCGAGCTGCTCTCGGCGTCCTCGACCAATTTCCTGACGACGGTGATGTCGGGGACGCGCACGGGCAAGGCGCGGCTGCGCGCTGCGGTGCCTGTGGGCTGGACGCTGGCGCACAAGACCGGGACCGGGCAGGACTTGGGCGGCCGCACGGCGGGCTTCAACGATATCGGCATCCTGACTGCGCCGGATGGCAAGGCCTATTCGGTTGCGGTGATGATCGGCGATACGCCGCGCCCGGTGCGCGAGCGGCAGCAGCTGATGCAGGCGGTGGTGGCGAGTGTGGTGGCGAACCACCGCTAACGCTGAGGGTTAGCACTCGCCCGAGCGGTTTCCCGCTGCTAAGCCTCGCTCATGCCTCATCTCTACCTCGTCGACGGCTCGAGCTTTATCTTTCGCGCCTATCATGTGCTGCCCAAGCTGACCAACAAGCATGGTGAGCCGGCGGGGGCAGTCTATGGCTATGTGTCGATGCTGTGGAAGCTGGCGAGCGAGCTGCACAAGGCCGAGGGGCCGACGCATCTGGCGGTGATCCTCGACAAGAGCGAGCAGACGTTCCGCAACGAACTTTACGACCAGTACAAGGCGCATCGCCCGCCCGCGCCTGAGGATCTGCGCCCGCAATTTCCGATGATCCGTGATGCCACGCGCGCCTTCAGCCTGCCGTGCATCGAGGAGCTGGGCTGGGAGGCGGACGATCTGATCGCGAGCTATTCCAAGGCGGCGCTGGCGCAGGGGTGGCAGGTGACGATCGTCAGTTCCGACAAGGACCTGATGCAGCTGCTGACCGAGCCGGGCATCGACATGCTCGACACGATGAAGGACCGGCGCATGGGGCCGGAGGCGGTGGTCGAGAAGTTCGGGGTCGGGCCGGACAAGCTTGGCGAGGTGCTGGCGCTGATGGGCGACAGCGTCGACAATGTGCCGGGCGTGCCGGGGGTCGGGCCGAAGACCGCGGCCAAGCTGATCCTGGAGCATGGCGATGTCGAGGCGGTGCTGGCCGCCGCGCCGACGATGAAGCCGGGCAAGCTGCGCGACAATCTGATCGAACATGCCGATATGGCGCGGCTGTCGCGCAAGCTGGTCGCGCTGGCGGAGGATGTGCCGCTGCCCGAACCGCTCGACAGCTTCGTGCTCGACGGGATTCCCGATGCGCCGCTCCGCGCGTTCCTCGAGCATCACGGGTTCAAGACGCTGCTCGCGCGGCTGGGCAGCGAAGCGAGTTCGGTCGCCGATGCGCCGGTCGAGACGCATGAAGTTCCGGGACTGGAGCCCGATCCGCCGTGCGATCACGACGGCTATGAAACGGTGGTGGATGAGGCGGCGCTGGACCGATGGATCACTGTCGCGCGGCATCAGGGCTGGGTCGCGATCGATACCGAGACGACTGGGACCGATGCGACACGCGCCGAGCTGGTCGGGGTGAGCCTGGCGCTGCACCCCAATCTCGCCTGTTACATTCCGGTTGGCCATGGCGGGACCGACATGTTCGCCGAAAAGCCGGTGCAGCTCGACCGGGCGACGGTGCTGGCGAAGCTCAAGCCGCTGCTGGAGGACCCGGCAGTGCTCAAGATCGGGCACAACCTCAAATACGACCTGATCATCCTGGCGCGGCTGGGGATCGATGTCGCGCCGTTCGACGACACGATCGTGATGAGCTTCGACCTCGATGCCGGGCTGCACGGGCATGGCATGGACGAGCTGGCGGCGACGCATCTCGCGCATAGCTGCATCGCGTACAAGGACGTGACCGGGAGCGGTAAGAAGCAGATCGGGTTCGCCGAGGTCGATCTGAAGGCCGCGACCCGCTACGCCGCCGAGGATGCTGACGTGACGCTGCGGCTGTGGCGGCGGTTGAAGCCGCGGCTGGCCTATGAGGGCGCGACGCGCGTGTACGAAATGGTCGACCGGCCGCTGGTGCGCGTGATCGCCGATATGGAGCGCGCGGGCATCAAGGTCGATGCCGGGGTGCTGGCGCGGCTGTCGGACGATTTCTCGAAGCAGATCGCCCGGCTGGAGGAGGAAATTCACGCCATCGCCGGGTTCAAGTTCACCATCGGCAGTCCCAAGCAGCTCGGCGACGTGCTGTTCGACAAGATGGGGATCAAGGGCGGGCGCAAGGGCAAGTCGGGCGTCTATTCGACCGACGTCAACGAGCTCGAGCGGATCGCGGCGGACAAGGATTCACCCGGGCGCGAGATGGTGTTGAAGGTGCTCGACTGGCGCCAGCTGTCGAAGCTCAAATCCACCTATACCGACGCGCTTCAGGCGCAGATCAACCCGGCGACGGGCCGCGTGCATACCAGCTATTCGCTGACCGGCGCGCAGACCGGACGGCTGTCGTCGACCGACCCCAATTTGCAGAACATCCCGATCCGTACCGAGACGGGGCGGCAAATCCGCGATGCCTTCGTCGCCGAGCCGGGCAATGTCATCCTGTCGGCCGACTATTCGCAAATCGAATTGCGACTCGCGGCGCATATCGCCGATGTCCCCGCACTGCGCGAGGCGTTCGAACAGGGCGAGGATATTCACAACCGCACCGCGATGGAGCTGTTCGGCGAGGTCAACCGCGACACGCGCGGGCGGGCCAAGACGATCAATTTCGCGATCCTCTATGGCATCAGCCGCTGGGGGCTGGCAGGCCGACTCGACGTGACGCCGGACGAGGCGCAGGGGATGATCGACCGCTATTTCCAGAGCTTCCCCGGGATCAGTCGCTACATCGCCGACACGCTGAACGAGGCGAAGGCGCGGGGCTATACGACGACCTTGTTCGGGCGGAAGACGCACTTCACGCGGATCAATGCGCCGAATCAGAATGAGCGCGCGGGGAGCGAGCGCGCCGCGATCAATGCGCCGATCCAGGGGACGAGCGCCGACATCATCAAGCGCGCGATGGCGCGGATGGGGCCGGCGTTGCTGGAGGCGGGGCTGCCCAATGTCCGCATGCTGCTGCAGGTGCATGACGAACTGGTGTTCGAACTGCCCGAAGGCGATGTCGATGCCGCGTCGGCGGTAATCCGCCGGGTGATGGAGACCGCGGCCGAGCCGGCGATCACGCTGACCGTGCCGCTGGGCGTGGAAATCGGCACGGGTCCGAGCTGGGGCGCAGCGCATTGACCGCAGCAGGGGCCAGCCTTGCGCCGCTGATCGACCTGTACATCCCGCTGCTGCTGGGCGCGGGCGTGCTGATCCTGATGGTCGCATGGGTCCCGTTGCTGCTGGAAAAGGCGCCGCTGTCGTTGCCGATCCTGTGCGTCGGGGTCGGCGCGCTGGTGTTTTCGTTCGATCGCTTCGCGCCGTTCGCGCTGCATCCGATCGAGAGTCCGTTTCTGGTCGAGAAGGCGGCGGAGCTGATCGTTATCGTCTCGCTGATGGGGGCGGGGCTGAAGATCGATCGGGCGTTGAACTGGGCCAACTGGCGCCTGTGCGTACGCCTGCTCGCGATTGCGATGCCGCTGACCATCCTTGCGCTGACCTTTGCCGGCCAGGCGCTGCTCGGCGTCGGGGTGGCGACGGCGCTGCTGCTCGCCGCGTCGCTTGCCCCGACCGATCCGGTGCTCGCATCGGACGTGCAGATCGAGGAGCCGGGATCGGCGAGCGACGATGAGGCACGGTTCGCGCTGACGTCAGAGGCCGGGCTGAACGACGCGCTCGCCTTTCCGTTCGTGCATCTTGCCATTGCTGTTGCCGCGGGGGGCTGGGCCGTCTCCAACCTCGCGTCCTGGGCGCTGGACGCGGTGGTCATTCGCCTTGCCGTTGGCCTCGTGCTCGGCTGGGCGGGAGGCTGGGCGCTGGGCAAGATCATCTATCGCCTGCCTGCAGACACCAAATTGTCGCGCACCGGCGATGGCTTTGTCGCGTTGGGGGCGACGCTGGCGATCTATGCGGTGACCGAGCTGGCGCATGGCTATGGCTTTCTGGCGGTATTCGTTGCGGGGCTGATGCTGCGGCGCGCGGCCAAGGGCAGCGATTTCAATGCGCGGATGCATGATTTTGCCGACGAGACCGAACGGTTGCTGATGATGGCGCTGCTCGTCATGTTCGGTGGGATGCTGAGCGCAGGGGGATTGTTCGCGATGATCGGCTGGGCAGAGCTTGGCTTTGCGCTGGTCGCGATCTTCATCGTGCGGCCGCTGGCCGGCTGGGTCGCGCTGGCCGGCTGCCGGCTTGCACCGTTCGAGCGGCCAGTGATCGCCTTTTTCGGCATTCGCGGGCTGGGGTCGGTCTTTTACTTCGCGTACGGGATCAACCATGGCCAGTTTGAGGAGCCGGTGCGGCTGTGGGGCGCGCTGGGCGTGGTGATCCTGATTTCGATTCTGCTGCACGGGACGACCGCGACCCCGGCAATGCGGCTGCTTGAGCGCGGTCGGGCGCGCGTCGCGTGAAGCCGAATGACGATATGAACGCCCTCGCCAAGGGCGGGCGGACCAATATTTTCGGCTTTTTCCTGCGCCTGCTCGCGCGGTTGCCGTTCCTGTTCATCGCCGGGCGGCTTTATGGCGCGGAGACGGTGGGGCGGTTTGCGCTGGCCGTGGTGGTGGTCGAGCTCGCCGCGTTGCTCGCGACGCTTGGCCTCAAGCGCGGGCTGGCGCAGGCGCTGGCGTCGACCGACCGGCCGCATGCGCATGTCGTGTGGGACGGGATGGTGGTGGCGTTCGTCGTCTCGATGCTGGCGAGCGCGGTGCTGTTTATCTACCCGGACCTGATGTTCCCCAATAGCGGGACGACGGGGCTGGATCGCTATCTGGCGGTGATCGTGTTCGCGATCGCCTGGTCCGATGTCAGCCTCGCTGCGCTCGCCTATCGCCACAATGTGAAGGCGACGGTGACCGCGCGCGCGATCGTCGAGCCTTGGACGATCAGCATCGCGGCGTGGGTGCTCTATTATGTCTCGGCGCGCGACGGGCTGATCATCGCCTATGTGCTGTCGATGGCGGCGGCGTTGGTCGCGAGCCTGGTCCCGTTCATACGCAGCTATGGCCTGCCGCATGGCTGGTCGCCGCGCGTCACGCCGCTGCTCCAGCTCGCCCGGCGCAACATGCCGCTCGCTGGAGCAGATGCGCTGGAATGGGGATCGCGCAACATCGACCGCTTCATCCTGGGCCTGTTGTTCCCGCCGGCGATCGTCGGCATCTATTATATGGCGCAGCAGGTTTCCTCGATCCCGCAAAAGCTCAAGACCAGTTTCGACCCGGTGCTGGGGCCGGTGATTGCGCGCAATCTGGCAGCGGGCAACCGCATCGCCATCGCCAATCAGGTCAAGCAAGTCGGATTCTGGATCATCACGCTGCAGGCGGCGCTGCTGCTGATGGGCGGAATCCCGGCTGAGGGCGTGATGGGCGTGGTCGGGCCGCAATTCGTGGTTGGTGCCATCGCCCTGTGCTTCCTGCTAGCGGCCGAGGTGGCCGCGACGCCCGGCGCGGTGGCGGAGGCGGGGCTGGTCTACATGGCGCGGCACCGCAATCTGATGGTGTCGATGCTGTTGCTGGGGTTCCAGGCGGCGTTGAGCTTTGCGCTGGTGTTCCAGATGCGCGCGATGGGGCTCGACGTGCATGTTCAGGCGGTCGGCCCTGCAGTGGCGCTGGTGCTGACGCTGGCGCTGGGGTCGACGATCAAATGCTGGATGCTGGCACGGATGACCGGTGCGGCGGTGTTCAGCCTGCGCCCCGGCTTTGTCGCGGCGATCGTGGTGGCGGGCGCGGTTGGCTGGGCGTTCACGCGGCTGCCGCCCGAGCTGGAATGGCTGGAGCTGTCGGTCGGGGTCCCGGCGATCTTCATCGCCTATTTCGCGGTGATCGGGAAATGGGCGTTCGGCCCCGAGGATCGGGCGCTGTTCAAGAAGATGCCGAAGAGCGAACCGACGCTGCCGGATGAGAAGGTCTGATGCGGCACCGGCGTGCTCCGCCAGCCGGGCACCCTACGCCAGAGTATGCTATGGGTGGCCGGGTGGGGGAGCGGGCCGGTGCCGCATCCGCGTCAGCGGATCAGATCAATGCCGGAAGTGGCGCATTCCGGTGAAGACCATGGCGAGGCCCGCCTCGTCCGCCGCCGCGATCACTTCATCGTCGCGGATCGATCCGCCGGGCTGGATCACGGCGGTGGCGCCGGCCTCGACCGCGGCGAGCAGGCCGTCGGCGAAGGGGAAGAAGGCGTCCGAGGCCACCGCGCTACCGATCGTGCGGGGTTCCGCCCAGCCAGCCTTGTCGGCGGCATCCTTCGCCTTCCACGCGGCGATGCGCGCGGATTCGAGCCGGTTCATCTGGCCCGCGCCGATGCCGGCGGTGCTGCCACCCTTGGCATAGACGATCGCGTTCGACTTGACGTGCTTGGCCACGGTCCAGGCGAACAGGCAGTCGGTCAGCTCTTGCTCCGTGGGTGCGCGCTGGGTGACGACCTTGAGCGCGTCCTGCATCACCTGGCCATTGTCGCGCGACTGGACGAGCGCGCCGCCGGCGATGGTCTTGAGCATCAGGCCAGGGCGGGCGGGGTTGGGCAGATCGCCGCAGATCAGCAGGCGGAGATTCTTCTTGGCGGCGAAGATCGCCTTCGCCTCATCGCTTGCGCCGGGCGCGACGACGACTTCGGTGAAGATGTCGGTGATCGCCTTTGCCGTCTCCGCATCGAGCGGGCGGTTGAGCGCGATGATGCCGCCAAATGCCGAGACCGAATCGCAGGCGAGCGCCGCCTTATACGCGTCGACCAGCGTGTCGGCAGTGGCGACGCCGCACGGATTGGCGTGCTTGACGATGACCACGGTCGGCGGGCCATCGCGGAATTCGCTCACCAGCTCCAGCGCGGCGTCGGCGTCATTGTAATTATTGTAGCTCAGCTCCTTGCCCTGCAGCTGCTCGGCCTGGGCGATGCCCGGCGTGGCGGGGCCGGCGGGGAGGTAGAGGGCGGCGGACTGGTGCGGGTTTTCGCCATAGCGCAGTTCCTCGCCGCGCTTGAACACCATGGGCAGCGTTTCGGGAAAACGCTCGCCCTGATCGGCGAAGGCGAACCAGCTGGCGATGGTCGAATCATATTGCGCGGTCAGGGCATAAGCCTTGGCAGCGAAGCGCTTGCGGTCTTCTAGCGTGGTTTCACCGGCTGCGACCACGGCATAGTCGGCAGGATCGGTGACGATCGCGACAAAGGCGTGGTTCTTCGCCGCCGAGCGGACCATCGACGGGCCGCCGATATCGATATTCTCGATGATCTCCTCGCGGCTCGCGCCCTTCGCGACGGTCTGAGCAAAGGGGTAGAGGTTGACCACGACCAGGTCGATCATGCCGATCGCATGGTCGCTGGCCGAGGCTATGTGCCCTTCATCGTCCCGCACCGCGAGCAGGCCGCCATGGACCACCGGGTGCAGCGTCTTGACGCGGCCGTCCATCATTTCGGGGAAACCGGTGAGGTCGGAAATGTCACGCACCTCCAGCCCAGCGTCGCGCAGCACCTTTGACGTGCCCCCGGTCGAGACGAGTTCAACCCCCTTGGCGGCAAGCGCCTGACCGAGTTCGACGATCCCGGTCTTGTCGGAAACCGAGAGGAGGGCGCGCTTGATGGTGATGCTGGTCATGGCCGGGCGCTCTAAAAGCGTGCGCGGCATCCCGCAATGGCGCGATTGCCGTTAACTGCCTTTACGCGCGCGGTGGAAGAGCCACGAGACACTGGAGCCGCCGGTCAGCGCCTCGCCGGTCAGCACAAGCTGTTGTGTTTCACGTGGAATGCCCCTTGCATCGATCCACACGCTTTCTTCGATCGCCAGTGCCGCGCCGCGTGCGCGGAACTGCCAGACCGAGCCGGAGCGGGTGCGCAGCAGCGCGCCCGAGCCATCGGCGGTCGGGGTCGCTTCGACCGCAGGGTGCAAGTGGAAGCGGACGGTGAACGGCACCGCGCCGCCTTTGCCCCCGCGCTTGGCGGCGGGAAGCAGGCTGTCTTCGCCGCGCACGTCGCGGCCGTCGGTGCCGAGCGCGATGGTGCGGCGGTGGATCACGCCGTGGCGGCGGGCATAGCCGTCATGGCTCGCCTCGATCCGGCTGGCAGTATCGCTTTCGTTGCGGCTTAGCTCCATCTCGACCACGCCGCGGCCGAGCGTGCCGTCGGGGTGGATTGCAGTGGAGTTGCTATCGCGCACGACCAGCGTGGAATGGGCGGCGGTGGTGCGCAGCCCTTCGGTCAAGGCGGTGGGCAGGCGCAGATCGGCGCCGCGCGCGCCGCCACAGCTGACCACGATTCGCTCGGCTCCGTCGGAGAATTCGAACGCGAGGGTCGAGGCGCAGCCGCCCGCCATCACCCGCGCGATCGGGGGCGGGGCGGCGTCCATGATCAGCACCGTCCCCTGCTGGGCGAGGCGCTGATAGCCCCATTCATGCGCCTGGCGCAGCGGGCGGACGCGCGCGCCGGTGGCCGCGACGGTCTGTTCGATCACGTCGCCGGGGATCGGGATGCCACCCTGCCAGCTCGCCAGCCCACCATCCCCATGGCTGACGCCCAGCAGCGCTGAAACCATGCGGTCGATCGCGCCCGTGACGAAGCCTGGGGCATCAAGCCGACGCGCGGCATAGGTTTCGCGCAGCAGGGTGAGCAGCTGAATCGCGTCGAGCAATGCGGCAGGCGAGCGGCCGGTGATGCCGCCGTCGCGGCTGACCGCTCCGGTGATGGCGCGCGACAGGCCGGATTCACCGAAGGAACGACGCGGATCGCCGCCGGGGATCATCAGCCCGGCGGTGAGCACGCCGCACCAGGCCGCGATGCGTGGTGCGCCGGTCGGCGCACGATCAGCGGCGCGGTCGAGGTGCCGCGCCCCACGGGCGAGCGCGTGCAGCACCTGCGAGCGATAGACGAGGTCGGTGCTCGACAGGATCAGCGGCGCGTGGGCGGTCCAGAATTGCAGGCGACAGCCCCACAGGTCGGCGCGCCACGCCGGATCGGCGACCTTGCCGGCATGCGCCGCCAGCCAGCCGCGCATCAACCCTTCGGCGATCGGCGCGGCCTGTTGCCGGGTGGCGACGGTGGACAGGTCGCGCAGCCAGGCAAAGCTGTGCAGATGCTCGCCAAAGGCCGCGGACCAGTTGGGGCGCACGAAATCAAGCGTGGCGACGTCATGGCTATCGCCCCGGAACATCAGCTTACCATCGAGCAGCGCATTGCCACGCGCCGGATCACCCATAAACGGATCGTCGGTGACCGCGATCAGCTTGAGCGGGTGCCGCCCCTTCAGCCGCAGTGAATGGATCGGGGTGCGCCAGCTCAAGCGGAACAGCTTTTCGGAAATGCGGTCGGCGAGTGACAGACCACGATCGCCCCCGACCCGGATGAGCCGCTTGCCCCGCTCGATCCCGTCGCTGACCGCCCCGTCGGCGGGCTCATCCCCGCCAATGCTCACCCCGCCCGCAATGCTGCGATATTGTCGGCATAGGCCGATGGGCCACCCTTGAACGCGGCGGTGCCTGCGACAAGGGCGTCAGCGCCGGCGGCAATCACGCGCGCGGCATTGGTGCGATCGACACCGCCATCGACCTCAAGGTCGATCGCGCGGCCACTGGTGTCGATGCGGGCGCGCAGGGCGGAAATCTTGGCCAGCTGGCTCTCGATGAACTTCTGTCCGCCAAAGCCCGGATTGACGCTCATCACCAGGATCAGGTCGATCAGGTCCATGACGTGATCCACGACATCGACCGGGGTTGCGGGGTTGAGCACCACGCCAGCGCGCTTGCCAAGCGCCTTGATCGTCTGGAGCGTGCGGTGGAGATGGGGGCCGCTTTCGGGGTGGACCGAGAGGCAATCGGCCCCAGCTTCGGCGAACGCCTCCAGCATCGGATCGACTGGGGCGATCATCAGATGGACGTCGAATGGCTTGGCGCTGTGCGGGCGCAATGCCTTGATCACCGCTGGGCCGATCGTGATGTTTGGGACGAAATGGCCGTCCATCACATCGATATGGATCCAGTCGGCCCCGGCCGCGTCGATCGCGCGCACTTCCTCCCCCAATTTGGCGAAGTCGGCGGACAGGATGGACGGGGCGATGCGGACCGGGTTCATGGCCTTTTCTTTATCACCTCAGATTCAGGCGGCAACGCGCATCACGCGCACCATGAAAAACCCGTCCATCCCGCCCTGTTCAGCGAGCATGCCGGGCAGGGTGCGCAGCCAGCCGCGCGGATGGGCGATGACACCCTCGGGCAGTTCGTCGGTCAGGACCGGGTCGACGGCGAAGTCCGGGTGGTCGGTCAGGAACCGCTCGATCTGCTGCTCGCCCTCCTCAGGTTCCAGCGAGCAGGTGGCATAGACCATCAGCCCACCGGGGCGGACCCAGCGCGCGGCGCGGGGCAGGAGTTGTGCCTGAAGCTCGGCCATCTCCGTGATCAGGCGCGGGCGGACGCGGTGGAGCACATCGGGGTGGCGGCGGAAGATGCCGGTTGCGCTGCAGGGGGCGTCGAGCAGCACCGCGTCGGCCTCGAACCCGGGTTCCCAGTTGAGCAGATCGGCGGTCACGACCTTGGCCGACAGGCCGGTGCGTTCGAGATTTTCGTGAAGTCGCGCCAGACGACTTTCCGAGGCATCGACCGCGGTGACGTCCCATCCAGCGGCGGCGAGCTGGAGCGTCTTGCCGCCGGGAGCCGCGCACAGGTCGAGCGCGCGGCCCGTGCCGCCACCGATCAGCCGCGCGGGGAGCGAGGCGGCGATGTCCTGCACCCACCAGTCACCCTCGGCAAAGCCCTCATGCTCGACGATGCTGGTGCCCGCCGCGACGCGGACATGGCCGGGGAGCAGGCTTTCGCCCTCGGCGGAGGCTCCCCCGCGCAGGGTGAGGTCGAGCGGGGGCGGGGCCGCCATCGCGGCACAAGCGGCGTCGGCAACGCGCTCGCCCCAATTGCCGGCGATCCGGGCGTAGACTTCGCCGGGCAGCGCGGGCGGGTCGGTCAGGACGGCGTTCTGGCGCATCAGCGTGCCGAACACGCCATGCACCAGCTTGCGCGGTCCACCATCGACCAGGGGGAGTGCGGTCGAGATTGCGGCGTGCGGTGGGGTGCCGAGCCGCAGCGCCTGAACCAGCGCGATGCGCAGGACGAAGCGCGCCTTGGCGTCATCGGACAGGCGGTTGCGCGTGGCGCTGTCGCTCAGGTCGTCGAGATCGGTGAGGCGCCGCAGTACTTCCGCCGCGATGGCGTGGGCGAGGCCGCGATCGGACGGGGCAAGCCCCTGGGTCGCGGCGTCGAGCGCCTGGTCGATCGCGAGGCCGCGACGCAGCACCGCGTCGAGCAGGCGCAGCGCGGCGCGGCGGGCGGGAACGCCGGGGGGATCGGCGGGGCGGTTGGCGAGTCGGGGGGGCTTCATCGGGTCAATCCATATCCGTCATCCCCGCGAAGGCGGGGATCCATTGCCACCGGTCGCGCGGATCTTTCGCCAGGGCAGCCAGAATGGATTCCCGCCTACG
>JASBRX010000022.1 GCA_030149245.1 Sphingomonas bacterium | reverse complement strand
CGCACAGGGCAAGCCGATCCTGCTCGGCATCACCAAGGCGTCGCTGCAGACCCGCAGCTTCATCTCGGCGGCGTCGTTCCAGGAGACCACCCGCGTCCTCACCGAGGCGGCGGTCCAGGGCAAGCAGGACACGCTGATCGGCCTGAAGGAAAACGTGATCGTCGGCCGTCTCATCCCCGCCGGTACCGGCGCGGGCATGGGCCGCATGCGCATCGCGGCCACCAGCCGCGACGCCGCGCTCCGCGCCCAGCAGCGCAAGCTGCAGGAAGCGCTGATCGCACCGAACTCGGCCGCCGAAGAGCGTGCAGCCGAGCTGGCGCAGGATCCGATCGACGCGATGGTCACCAGCGATGCGCTGGAGAAGGTCGAAGTGTCGGGTGACGGCAGCGACGAGGCTGCGGGCGATTACCTGAACAAGGACTAATCGCCCGGTTCAGCGCATTGCGCTGACACAAAAAATGCCGCCGCCCGGGAAATCGGGCGGCGGCTTTTTTGTTGGCGCGTGGAGAGGAGGGCTGCCCCTCCCCGCCCCGTCAGAAAAAGCTCGAAAGCGTCAGATAGCCGAAGCGCATGTCGCCGGTCGCGGGCGCGTTGGGCGCGTCGGTGAGGAAACGGCCCTTGGCGAGAAGGGCGGCACCCGCCTCGACACGCAGGCGTTTCGGCACCAGCCAGTTGCGCACCCGGCCTTCGACCTGGAACCCGGCATCGCGGCCCGACGCGCCGGTCGCGTCGCGGACCGAGGTGGAGGCAAAGCTGTCGGTCGCCGATGCGAGGAACAGCTTGCGCGCCTTGACCGCGAAATCCCATTTCTTGCTCGGCTTGCCCTCAACCGAAACGCCCGGGCTGACGATGTTCGACCAGCTGAGCGGGCCGTACAGGCTGATCGGGCCGAAATCGCCGCGGCGCCCGCCGAACAGCGGGTCGAAGCGACGATAGTCGGTCCCGCCGGTGGCGCCGCTCGCATAGCTGACGAACGCGGTCACGCGCGGCGTCCAGCCCGTCGCGAAGCTATAGCCGATCGCGACATTGCCCATCCCTGCGCGCACCTTGCGGTCGAGCAGGTCGCTAGCCGACGTCGTGGCGCGGGTGGTGCCGTGCTGAAGCGCACCCTCGATCTCGAAGTCGAACGCGCCCTTGGCGGGTTCGCGGTTCACGCGACCGCCAAAGGTGACGAGATCGCGGTCGCGGGTCATCCGGCCGGCCCGGTCGCGCTCGTCGAGCCAGAAGGCGAAGATTTCGGCATTGGCACCGGCGACCAGCTTGGCGCGGGTGAACGACCCGCCCCAGAAATGCAGCCCGGCATTGGCGCGGTCCAGCTCGACCTCATTGTCCTCGATCGATGCGCGATCGGAAGGCAGCTTGTCGAACAGCCGCGTCGCGAGCAGGAAGACCCGGTCGCCGCGCGCGCTGGTCCATTCGGCATCGATGCCGAGGAAGCTGTTGGGCGAATTCGACCAGTCGGGGCGATCGAGCAGGCGGCCCGATCCCGACGAGGTGGTGAAGCGGCCCACGCGCACCACGCCCTCACCCTGCTGTCCGGCAATCGCGCCGAGATCGACGCCAAGATAGGCCTGAAGCGGTTCGAGCGCATTGACTTCGCTGGTCCCTGCCGACGACCGGCTGTTCTGGAAATAGCTGCGCGCGTCGTCCAGCTCTGCGGTCAGATGGACCCCACCGAAATCATAGCTGGCGGTAATCAGCGTGCGGAATGACAGCATCGCGTCGCTTTCCGGCGCGGTCGGGCGGACCTGACCGTCCACGACCTCGCCGCGCGCACGGACGCTGCCTTCGATCGAGAAGCCGGACCTATCGGTGTCGTCCGAGCTTCCCGCGCGGGCGGACCCGGCGCCGCCGATGAGCAACGCGACCGCCGCGGCGCCTGACATGATGTTGAACAGCCCGTTCATTCCAGCGTCCCTAAAGTGAAATCTCGTCCCCATTATAGACGGGCCGCGCCCCCCATCACTGATACTGGCCGCGATTTGCGACCCGATAGGGGTCATTACGATGTTCAAGCATTTGTTGAGACTTGGCACGTATCCCGACGAATCCCGGCTCCGCACTGCGTATCACTCATGCAGTTTCTGCATCCGCGAAAAGTCAAAAAAAGCACGCAATTTAGAGGGTTAGCGACGCCGGAAGCCCATTTTCTCCTCTACAGTTGAGCGACACGCCGCGCCCGCGGCATCCAACGTTCGACCCATGGGGAAATACAGCGTCGTGACGCAGTTCAACAATCTCAAGATCGCGACCAAAATGGCCGCGCTCATCCTGTTTCTCGGCGCGATCACGCTTGGCGTCGGGTTCTGGAGCATCAGCCTGGTCGACCGGATCGACACCGGATATCGCGCATTGGTCACCGCCGATCTTCCCGCCAATACCGATATCGCGCGCGCCAATCGCCGCGCGATCGAACAGGTCTATACCGCATCGCGCGCGCTTGCCTTTGACCCGCAGAGCGAAGACGCGCGCAAGCTGCCCGAAACGCTGACCAAGGGCTATGGCCGCGGCGAGAAGAATTTCGACGACGCGGTGGAGTCAGATCCCCGGCTGAAGGATGAGGTTACCGCGCTCAAGGCGCGCTATGCGCAGGTCCATCGGCTGTCGGCGCAGGCGGTCGAACTGGGGCTCGCCGGGCGCCGCGAGTAAGCGCAGGCACTGGTGCTGAGCGCCGACAAGGAACTCGGGGCGCTGGCCGACGGGATCTCCGAACTCACCTATGCGCGGGTCGATGCCAGCGACGCCGCGACCGAGGAACTGGCCGCAGCTGTCAAATGGACCGAGCGGACGATGCTTGTCGTCGCACTGCTCGCCGTTCTTGCTGGCGCCGCGCTCGCGCTGCTCGTCTCGCGCAGCAGCATCAGCCGTCCGCTGACCCGCCTGCAACAGGCGATGCGGGCGCTGGCGCAGGGCGACAACCGGGTCGAGGTCGCCGGGCTCGACCGTCGCGACGAGATTGGCGAGATGGCGCAGGCGGTCGATGTGTTCCGCGAGACCGCGATTGCAAAGCAAATGGCCCAGGCCGAAACCCGGCGCGTCGAGGCCGAGCAGCAGCAGGTGGTGGACGCGCTCAGCCGGCGACTGGAGACGGTCGCACGCGGCGATCTCGCCGCGGATATCACCGATGCCTTTCCGGAAGGCTATGTCCAGCTCAAAACCAATTTCAACGATGCGCTCGCGAGCTTGCGCGCGCTGATCGGGACCGTCGTGGAGCGGTCGCGCGCGATCCATACCGGATCGAGCGAGATCGCGCAGGCGTCCGACGATCTTGCGCGCCGGACCGAAGGCAATGCCGCGAGTCTGGAGCAAACCTCCGCCGCGGTCACGCAGATGAACGATCGCCTGCGCCAGACCGCCGACGCGGCGGCGCGCACCGTCGCGCGCGCCGATGGTGCGATCGCGGTGGTCGCATCGGGCCGCGCGGTGGCCGGAGAGGCGACCCAGGCAATGACCCGCGTCGCCGACAGTGCCAAGGGCATCGACGACGTGATCGAAGGCCTCGACAAGATCGCGTTCCAGACCCGGGTTCTCGCCATGAACGCCGCCGTCGAGGCTGGCCGCGCCGGCGAGGCAGGCCGCGGCTTTGCAGTCGTCGCCGACCTCGTCTCCGCGCTGGCGATGCGCGCCGAGGAAGAGGCCGGGCGTGCGCGCGAGCAGCTCACCATGACCCGCACCGATATCGGTTCGGCGGTGGACGCTGTGCAAAGGGTCGATGGCGCGCTGGTCGATATCTCGGGCGATGTCAGCGAGGTCCATGCGCTGCTCGGCCAGATGGCGGCGGACAATCAGGCACAATCGACGGCGATCACCCAGATCTCGACCGCGATCCTGGCGATGGACCAGTCGACCCAGCAGAATGCTGCGATGGTCGAGCAAACCTCGGCCGCGGCGCGCAACCTGTCGAACGAAGTGACCGCGCTGACCGAACAGTCGGGCCGGTTCAACATCGGCAATGCGGCCCCTGCCCGCGCCCCGGCGCCCGCCCCGGCCCCGCGCGCCAAGGCCATGAGCCCCGCCCCCAAGCCCGCCGCAAAGCCGGTCGCAAAGGCGGAGGCCAGGCCCGCCGCCTATCGTTCGCCGGTCAAGGCGCTGCCGGTGGCGAACGGATCGGCGGCGGTCGCGCAGGCGGCCGGAGCCGACGAGTGGGACGCCTTCTGACTGTCCCGGCCCGAGATTGATTGGGCTGGATCGACATTCAGCGTCCGACCTGAATGTCAGGCGCCGCCGTCCGGGATGCCGGGCGGCGGTTCTTTCATTTCGCGGCGGCGTTGCGCCACTGCAACAGCGCGCTGAAGCCTAATGCGAGGCGTTTGCATTATCGTCGGCGGATTGATAGGGGGCGCGCAAAGGGAGTTTCTGCATGTCCGTCGTCTCGATTACTGCTCTGCCCCTGGTCGCGCTCGCGCTGCTGGCCCCGGCCCTTGCCCATGCCGCGAACGATCCCGCACCAGCCGACAACGTCGCGGCGGAGCCCGAGGACCCTGACCAGATCATCATCACCGCCGCGCGCACCGACCTGCCCGCCAGCGCGCTGCCGCTGACCGTCGATGTGATCGAGAAGGAAGAGCTGGACCAGCAGGTATCGATCGCCGGGTCGGTGGTCGACGCGGTTGCCAACCTCTCGCCCTCCTTCTCCCCCACCCGTCAAAAGCTGTCGGGCGCGGGTGAGACGCTGCGTGGACGTTCGCCGCTCTACGCCATCAATGGCATCCCCCAGTCGACTCCGGTGCGCGACGGATCGCGCGACGGCTATACGATCGACCCCTTCTTCCTCGACCGGGTCGAGCTGATCTATGGATCGAATGCGCTGCAGGGCATCGGCGCGACGGGCGGCGTGGTCAATCAGGTGGTCGCCAAGGCACCGGCCAGCGAGGGTTTTTCGGGCCGCGCGCTGCTGCAGGGGAGCGCGGGCAGCGGGTTCGACGACAATGGCCTGGGCGGCAAGGCGGCGGCACTGGTCGGATGGCGCGGCGGCGCGTTCGATGCGACGGTTGGCGGTGCCTATGAAAAGCGCGGCGTGTTCTACGACGGCGCGGGCCGGATCATCGGCGTCGATGGCGCCCAGGGTGACACGATGGCGAGCAAGAGCTGGTCGGCCTTTGCCCGCCTCGGCTGGCAGGTCAACGAGACCGCGCGGCTGGAGCTGTTCGCCAACCGCTTCGAGCTGAAGGGCGACCACACTTATGTTCAGGTCGCCGGCAGCCGCGCAACCAACACCCCGTCGACCAGCGTGCGCGGCAATCCGGCGGGCGATCCGGTGTCGAACCGGGTCGAGACGGTCAATCTGACGCTGACCGACAACGAGCTGCTCGGCGGCAAGCTGGTGCTCCAGGCCTTTTTCAACCGCACCAATGACGTGTTTGGCGGGTCGATCACTTCGACCTTCCAGGACGCCAGCATCGCCCCGGTGGGCACGCTGTTCGACCAGTCGGTCAATCAGTCGCGCAAGCTCGGCGCACGGTTCAGCTATGAGCGCAAGTTCGCGAACGCGCTGACCGCGACGGTCGGCTTTGACAGCCTGTGGGACGAGACAGAGCAGTCGCTGCTGTGGACCGACCGCTATTGGGTTCCGCCGACCACCTTCCGCAGCCTGGCGCCGTTCGTTCAGCTCAATTTGGGCCTGTTCGACGACAAGCTACGCCTCGCGGGCGGGGTGCGCTATGAGGATGTGAAGCTCAAGGTCGACGATTTCACCACCCTCGCCTCTTACGGCGCGCGCGCGGTCAGCGGCGGCAACCCCAGCTTTCGCGATGCGCTGATCAATGGCGGCGTGATCGTCGAGCCGACGCCCGGCATCCGCGCCTATGCCAGCTATGCCGAGGGCTATACGATCGCCGATGTCGGCCGCATCCTGCGCGCGATCAACGTGCCGAACGTCGACATCGACACCTTCCTCGACATCAGCCCGGTGGTCTCGAGCAACCGCGAGATCGGGGTCGAGGTCAAGCGCGGCCCGCTCGATGCCAGCGCAACCTATTTCTGGTCCTCGTCCAAGCTGGGCGGCCTGCTCGTGCTCAACTCGGCCGGCGTCTATGACGTCCAGCGCCAGCGGATCGAGATCGAGGGGCTGGAGATCAACCTGGGCGTGCGCCTGCCCATCGACGGACTGCGCGGCAGCATCGGTTACGCCCATCTCGCCGGGCGCACCGACAGCAATGGCGACGGCGCAGTCGATATCGACCTCGACGGCGCGAACATCTCGCCCGACCGGCTCAACCTCGCGCTCAACTATGCGAAGGGACCGCTGACCGCACGGGTGCAGACCGGCTTTTATCTGTCGCGCACCTTCCAGCTGTCGACCAACCCGGCGGCGTACAATCCCGCCACGGCGTTCGAGGGGTATAACCTGACCGACGCGGTGGTCCGCTACGACGCCGGCTTTGGCGGGGTGACGCTGGCGGTGTCGAACCTGTTCGACGCCGACTACATCACCTACAACAGCGACACGATTTCGGTGACGGACAATCTGCGCTTCTTCTCGGGCCGCGGGCGGGTGTTCACGCTCGGCTTCGACGTGAAGTTCTGAACGGGCGCGCGGCGGGGATGAAGTGGGTCGATCTGCTCCACCGCTGGACCGGCGGCATCGTCGGACTGGTGTTGGCGGTGCTGGGCCTGTCAGGCGCGATCCTCGTCTTCAAGCATCAGTGGCTGGGCTGGCTGCCCGGCGCTGGCGACGCGCAGCGGCAGGATGTCGCGACGCTCGCCGCGCAGATGAACGCAGCTCTGGCCGCTCCGGGAGAAGCGCCGCGATCATTGCTGTTCGCCTATTCCGATTTCGGCCTCACGCGCCGTTCCTACTCCGGCGAGGCCGGGGTCTATGCCGATCAGGCGGGGCGCGTGGTTGCGGCGTGGGACAGCAAATGGGACCGCTTCGAGCTGTGGTTGTTCGACCTGCACCATCATCTCTTCCTCGGCGATGCGGGTGAGATTGCGGCGGGGATCGCGGGGCTGATCGGCCTCGCCTTCGTCATCACCGGCGTGATCCTGTGGTGGCGGCTGCGCAAGACGTTCAAGCTGCGCCTCTTCCCCAAACGGATGAGCCGCCCGGCGATCGTCACCCACCATCGCGACATCGGCGTGGTGTTCGCGCCGCTGCTGTTTCTGTCGATGGCGACGGGGATGCTGATGGTGTTGAAGCCGGTCAGCACCGCAGTCTTCGCGCCCGGCCAGAGTGTCGGCGCACTGCAAAGGCCGTTCGCGCCGCCCAAGGTCGAAGGCGGGCCGCTCGCCCGCAACCTCGACTGGGCGGCCATGTTCACTGCGGCGCGGGCGCGCTATCCCGGTGCCGAAATCCGCCTCGTCGCCCTCCCCCGCAAGCCCGGCGACCTGATCCAGATGCGGCTGCGCCAGCCCGCCGAATGGCTGCCCAATGGCCGCACCTTGCTGTGGTTCCGCCCCGAAAGCGGCGCGCTGGTCGACACGCGCGACGCGCACGCGATGCCGACCGGCATCCGCGCCTATAACAGTGTCTATCCGCTCCACGCGGCGAAGGTCGGCGGCTGGCTGTGGAAGCTGGTGGTCGCCTCCACGGGGCTGGTGCTGGCGATGCTCGGCAGCTTAGCCGTGTGGACCTTCTGGTTCAAACGCCCCAAGCCGCGTGCGCGCCCGGTGCGTCCGGCGATCGCCGCGGCGGAGTAAGCCGGGCCGCGAACGACCCGGCCCTTCGTTCAGCCGAACATTTCCTCGGCATTGGTGTGCTCGCCCTTCGGGTCTTCGCCGAAGCGGTTCGGGCCCGGCGTTCCGGCAGTGCAATACCAGACCAGCAGCACGATCGCGCAGATGAGACCGACGAGCAGCAGGCCGCCGCCGACCAGGGCAATACCGCCCATGCCGGTGCCGCCGCCCATCGCCATTTGCGCCGCACCGACCCCCATCGCCACAGCGCCGACGAAAATCGGAAGGAACGGAAGCAAAACCCACCATCCGGTGCGATCGACGTCGTGGAGCCGGCGGACCGATACCGCCAGGCTGGGGACTAGGGTGATCAGCGAAAACAGGTTGGCCAGCAACCCGCCCGACAGCGCACCGCTGACTGCTGCCGATCCGTCGGCCACGTCGCTGGTCCCGGTCATGTCGCCGCCCAGACCCAGCATCGAATCGAGAATGCTGAGCACGATCGTCACGATCACGACGAACAGCGTGTACATCCAGAATTCCTTGCGGCGTCCGGGGCAGTCAGGGGATCTATGCCTGTCGGGGATAGCTCAGCGCCTCGGCGATATGGATGCGGCCGACCGTCTCGGCACCCGCGAGCGCGACGATGTTGCGCTGGGCGACTCCCCCGGGCGGGGAGACGCCTCAGCAATGAACCGCCCACTTTCAACCAGTGGACCGAACTAGGCGATCGGCGTCGCTCTCAAACCGGATGGCGCGGATGTAACGCGGACCTTGCCGCCGCGACGAACTCGGGCCTCGATCACCTGCGTGCCGAGCCGAACCGCAACCTTGGCGTCCGATCCCGCAGTCAGCACCGCTTCCTCAAGCTGTCCCGCACGCCAGGTGAGATCGACCCCGATATTGCCGCGCGCACGCATCCCGGTGACGCTTCCGCTCGGCCAGGCGCGGGGCAGCGCGGGGAGCAGGTGGATCGTGTCCGAATGGCTCTGCATCAGCATCTGCCCGATCCCCGCCGCCCCGCCCAGATTGCCGTCGATCTGAAACGGCGGGTGCGCGTCGAACATGTTGGGATAGGTGCGGCTCGGCTGGAGCAGCATCTGCAGCACCTTATACGCCCGCTCGCGCTGTTCCAGCCGCGCCCACAGGTTGATCCGCCACCCAATCCCCCATCCGGTTGCCTCATCCCCCCGGATTTCCAGCGAGCGCCGCGCCGCCGCCGCCAGCTCCGGGGTGCGCTGCAGCGTGATCTGCTGCCCGGGATACAGCGCGTAGAGATGGCTGACATGGCGGTGGTCGATTTCGGGCGCGTCCATGTCCCAATCGTCGAACCATTCCTGCAACTGCCCCGCCTTGCCGATCCGGTCGGGCGGCAGCTTCGCGCGCAATGCTGACACTTGGCGACGCAGTTCACCGTCACGACCCAAAATCTGCGATGCCGCCGCCATGTTGGCGAACAGGTCGCGCAGCAACTGGCTGTCCATCGCCGGCCCGGCGCAGATCGATGCACCCGGCCGGTGCGAATTCTCCGGCGAGTTGGACGGGTTCATCACCAGTTCGCCGGTGCGCGGATGCGGCACCAATGTATCGAGGTAGAACAGGCACGCCGAGGCCATCAGCGGATAGAGTTCGGCCAGAAACACGCGGTCGCGGCTATAGTCCCAACGGTCCCACAAGGTATTGAGAAGCCACGCCCCGCCCATCGGCCACATGCCGTAGAAGGAGGAGGAGTTGACCGTTGCCTGCCGCCACAAATCGGTATTGTGATAGACCACCCAACCCCGCGCACCCCAATCGTTGCGCGCGGTGCGCTGGCCGGTGATCGCCAGCTCCTTGGTCATGCGCAGCAACGGCTCGACCAGCTCGCCCAGATTTCCGCTGTCGGCCAGCCAGTAATTCATCTCCGCGTTGATATTGAGCGTCCATTTGGACTCCCATGGCGGCGCGGTCCGCTCGTTCCAGATGCCCTGCAAATTCGCGGGCTGGCTGCCAGGTCGCGACGAAGCGATCAGCAAATAGCGCCCGAACTGATAATAGAGCGCGGCCAGCGTGGGGTCGTCCAGCTCGGCCGACCGCGCGATTCGCTGGTCGGTCGGGAGGTCGGCGGCGGGCGTGCGGCCCAGCTCGATCGCCGCGCGGCGAAACAGAGCGCGATGGTCCGCCTGATGCGCCGCGAGCAACGCGTCCCAGCTCTTGCCGCGCACCGCCGCGATGTCAGCCCGCGCGATGGCTGAGGGGTCGCCGCCGATATCGTCGAACCGGCGATAGCTGGTCGCGGTCGCGATGATCAGCACCACCTCCTCGGCATCCTCGATCCGGATGCCGTCGCGGCCATTGGTCTGGCGGCCACCCGTGCGCCGCACCTGCACCCGCGTCTCAAAGCGGATTCCGCCGGGCACGCCATGCTGTGCCGGGCCGATGCCGCGCATCACCAGCATGTCATCGCCCTCAACGGCAATCTCCGCATCCTGCGGCGTCGACAGCCCGATATTGACGGTAATCGCCCCCGCCGGAGCATCGCTCGACAGCCGCACCGCAATGACGCGATCAACGGCGGAGGCGAACGCCTCGCGCAGATGCGTCACCCGGCGCAGCTTGAACCGCGTCCTCGCCAGCGCCCCATCCAGATCGAGGGTGCGGCGATAATCCCGCGCATTCTCGATCCCCTGGAACAGCAGCAACACGTCGCCGATCGGCTGATACGACATCTGCCGCGCGGGCCGCCCGACCAGCGTCGCGTCGGCCAGCTCCTGCGCTTCCTTGTACTTGCCCGCCCACACCAGCTCGCGCACCCGCGGCAGCGCCTCACGCGCCTTGGGATTGCTGCTGTCATAGGGCGACCCCGCGAAGAACGTGTCCTCGTTCAGCTGAATGCGCTCATTGGCGATTCCGCCAAAGATCATCGCGCCCAGCCGTCCGCTGCCGATCGGCAATGCCTGCACCCACTCATCGGCGGGCGAGTCATACCAGAGCAGATTAGCGTCGGCGGCAGGCCCCTCCCCAGCCGATGCCGGAAGGCTCGCGGCGAGCGCCAGTCCGGCCCCCGCCTTCACCGCATCGCGGCGCGACATCTTTGGCGCGTCCATCAGCCGCGCCGTCCCGCCAGCGTGAACAGCATTGCGGTAACCGGCGGCACCGTCACCCGCCGCGCCGGGCGGCGCGACACCGTCGTCAGCGTCGTCGCATCCTTCGCCGCTGCCGACGGTTCGGTCAGCACCGTCACCCGCGCCTCGGGCAATGCGGGCAGCTCGACCGTGACCGGTGCCTCGCCTTGGTTCACCAGCGCGATCCGGTCGCGGCCATTCTGGCGCAGCGCATAATAGCCAAGATACGGGTCGGGCACCGCACTCGCCTCCAGAAAGGTCGCGCCGTCCAGCAGCTGTGCGAACTGCGTCCCGTAGTAAAGCGGGCGGCGCGCATAGCCCTTGGACGGCGTGCCCACAATCGGCGAATAATTGCCATAGCCCCCGCCATGCCAATTGACCCCGATCCAGCCACGCCGCGCCCAATCCAGCATCCGGTTCGCGCCCCACACCGACGCCGCATGAACGTCCGACACGCCAACCTTGCCGCCGTCCCAGCAGCTATTCCCCTCCGACATGCGATAGGGCAGCCCCGACACGCGCCGCGCATCCTCGACCACCGCATAGCCCGCCTGTTTGAACGTCGCGGTCTTCGCCTCGGGCAGTTTCAACTGATCCAGCGTCGCCTCGGGCGACCCCGCCGGTCCCATCGCGTAATAATGGCCGGTCAGCATCGTCACATCGGGATAGCGCGGCGCGGCGGCGGCAAAGGCCGTGAGATATTCCAGCTTGTTGGAAATCCCCGGGCCAGCGAACTTCAGCCCCGGCGCAGCAGCAGTAATTGCGGCATGGAAGCGCCCCCACTCGGCCACATAATCGGCGGGGGTCCAGCTCGGCGGGCGATAGCGGTTGCGGAACACGTCGGGCTCATTGCCGATCTGGATCGCCTGAAGCCGTGGCCCCAGAATGCGTTGCACGTCCGCAGCCTCGCGCGCCGCTTCGTCTGGCGTGGCATGCGCCATGTTGAGGCCATAGAGGCAGCTCCACCCGGTCGCGTCGAGGAACCCGCGCAAATTCTGCAACGCCGTGATCGATACGTTCAGCCCCGCGCGATTGAGCTTGTTATGCTCCGGCCCGTGGATCTCGAACGTGGGCGGTACCGTCCGGGCGCCGACATAGGCGGTATGCTCGCCCGACGATCCGCCCAGCCGGATGCTGCCCGATGGCGACAGCCCGCGCACCAGCCGCACGAACGCCTTGTTCTGCGCCGAGAAATAGCCGGGATTGGACAGCTGCGCCCGCTCGAACGACAGGCCGACATAGTCGCGCGGGATCGTCGGGCCGGTACGCGCCGCGTCATAGCTCAGCCCGATCACCCGCTCGCCCGCGACCGCGATCCGGGGCAGCGCCGCCACGCCGCCCGCCAGCGCCAGCATCTCGACGAACTCACGGCGCTTCATGCGACACTCTCCCGATTCTGCCGCACCTGTTGCGCAGTCATATGATTATCATATGTTTCAAAAACCTGTAAGACAACCGCGCTGATGGAGGAGCGAAGATGCGGCGTGTCGGTCGGAACATTGCGGTTGTCGCGGCGGCGCTCCTTGGCTGCGGCACCCCCGCCGCCGCGCAACTCGACGGCAATTCGGACGAGGCGCAGGTCGCGCCCTATACGCTGCCCGATCCGCTGATCGCCAGCGATGGCCGTCGCGTCGCAACCGCGCTGGACTGGCGCAAACGGCGCGCCGAGTTGATCGCGCTGTTTGAAGCCAACATCTACGGCGTCGCGCCCAAGCCTCGGCGGCAACGCTACATCGTCGCGGAACAGGGTAGCGCGCTCAATGGCCTCGCTGTCCGCCGCCAAATCACCATCCTGCTCGACGGACGCCGCGACGGGCCGCAGATGCGCGTGCTGCTCTACCTCCCCGCCCATGCGCGCGGCCGCGTGCCGGTGTTTCTCGGCCCCAATTTCCACGGCAATCAGGCGATTCACCCCGACCCGGCAATCAACATCACCCCCGGCTGGGTCACGCCCGCGCCCGGCATCCGCAAGGGCAGCGCCACGCTCCACTCGCGCGGCATCGACGCATCCGAATGGCCAGTCGAAACGATCCTCAAGGCCGGATACGGCGTCGCCACCTATTTCACCGGCGACCTCTATCCCGATGGCGACAACAAGGTCGCGGAGAGCATCCACCCGTTCTTCGGCACCAGCCCGTCCGATCCGCAGCGCTGGGGCGCCATCGCCACCTGGGCCTGGGGTCTGAGCCGCGCGCTCGACTATCTCGCGACCGACCCCGCCGTGGATGCCAAGCGCGTGATCGTGTTCGGCCATTCGCGCTACGGCAAGGCAGCGCTCTGGGCCGGTGCCCGCGACCCGCGCTTCGCCATGGTCATCGCCAACAATTCGGGCGAAGGCGGCGCGGCGCTCTACCGCCGCAATTTCGGCGAAACGATCCGCGTGATGAACAACTACTGGTTCGCCCCGCGCTTCAAGACCTTCGCCGAGCGTGAGGGCGAGTTGCCCGTCGACGCCCACATGCTGATCGCCCTCGCCGCCCCCCGCCCCGTCTATATCGCTAGCGCCACCGAAGACTGGTGGGCCGACCCCAAGGGCGAATTCCTCGCCGCCAAAGGTGCCGACCCGGTCTATCGCCTGCTCGCCGTCGGCGGGCTGGATGCCACGGAGATGCCGCCCCCCGACCACCCGATCCGCTCACGCATCGGCTACCACCTCCGCACCGGCCCCCACGCGCTGACCGCGAGCGACTGGACCCACTTCATCGCCTTCGCCGACCGCTGGCTCAAGCTTTCTATCCTCCCCCGCCAGGGGGAGGTGGCGGCCCGGACTTGATCCGGGCCGACGGAGGGGGAGGATGGGAGTGACCTCGCCCGTCGTGCTTCCGCTCCCTCCGTCACGCTGCGCGTGCCACCTCCCCCTTGCGGGGGAGGATGAGTTTCCTAACTGCTCCGCGCACCCCCGATATTCACCCCATAACGCGGCCATTCCGGCCGGATCAGGTGGTGCCGCACATAAGGTGTGCCCTCGCACGTCAGCTCGATCACCGTCGTCGGATCATCCGGCGCTTCATCGGGAAGCCCCGTAAGCCGCACCGCAATCGCGTCCTGCGTAAACTTCACCGGCTGCCCGGTCTTGAGCAGCCGCGCCGATAATACTTTCGTCCGCACGCCGCCCACCGCAACCACCGTCTCCGGCTTCAGCGCGTCCAGCACCTGCGCCGCCGGGCTCTGCGACGGCCAGAAATAGACATGGACGTAGAGCTTGTCCTTCGCCTTGGTGAAGTTGGTATAGTTGCCGAACGCCCCCGCCGCGCGCCCGTCGCAGTCATAGATCGCCGCGCCATTGGTGCGCAGCCACGCGCCGACCTGCTCCAGCGTATCGACCGACGGGCGCGGCACCGATCCGTCGGTTTCGGGGCCGATGTTGAGCAGGTAATTGCCGCCCTGCTGCACGCACAGGGTCAGCTCGTTGACCAGCTTGCGCGCCGGCTTCCATTCCTGGTCGCTGCGCTGATAGCCCCAGCCATAGTTCATCGTCATGCACGATTCCCAAGCGCGCTCGCTCGCGGTGATGCGGTGCTCGGGCGTCGCGAAATCGCCGGTGAGGCCGTTGCGGTTGTTGACGATGATGTCGGGTTGCAGGTCGAACACCATCCGGTTCATCGCATCCGCCCGCCACTGCTCCGGCGTCAGCGGCCAGTCGACGTCATACCAGAGGATATCGATCTTGCCGTAATTGCTCAGCAACTCGCGGATCTGCGCATGGGTGTAGGCCACGAACCGCTCCCGCGCCGCAGCGTCATCCTTGCACCGCGCGCCATCGGGATGGTGCCAGTCCATCAGCGAAAAATAGAGCCCGACCCCCAGCCCCTCCGCCCGCGCCGCCGCGACGAACTCGCGCACCACGTCGCGCTTCGCCCCCTGCTTCGCCGCGTTGTAATCGGTGGTCGCGCTGTCCCACAGGCAAAAGCCCTCATGGTGCTTGGTCGTCAGCACCATGTATTTCTGCCCCGCCCGCTTCGCCAGCCGCGCCCAGTCACGCGCCGCCCCCGGCTTGGGGCTGAACTTGCCCGCCAGCTTCTCATAGTCCGGGATCGGAATCCCCTCGGACTCCATCACCCATTCCTGATGCCCAATGATCGAATACAGCCCGTAATGGATGAACATCCCGAACTTCGCATCGTGCCACCACTTCATCCGCCGCGCCCGGCTCTCCTCCTGATAGGGCAATAGCGCGGTCGCGGTCGCCGCGCTCGCGCCATCCGCCTCCTGCCCCACCGCCGGGGCGGCGGCCAGCAGCGGAAGCGCCCCAGCGCCACCTGCAACGCCCAGAAAACTGCGACGATCAATCGGGTTCATGCCGGTCTCTCCTGAAGAACAAGTGGCAGTCGTTGCGCGGGGGCGGGCACCGGGTTACGAAACGGCATGACCGGTGAACCCAAGGGTGGCGACCGCAAGCGCAGCTACGCCGCGCCCGCGCTGGAAAAAGGGATCGAGATCATCGAATTGCTCGCGTCCGCCCCGACCGGGCTGACCGTGAGCGAAATGGCGCAGCGCCTCGGCCGCTCGATCGGAGAGATTTTCCGCATTGTGATCGTGATGGAGGCGCGCAACTGGCTGCGCAAAGGGCCGAAGGACGACCGCTACACCGTCACCTATCGCGTGCTGGAGGCGGCGTTCCGCGCCACCCCGGCGCACGGCCTGACGATGGCGGCGGCGGTGTCGATGCAGGAACTGGCCGACGCGATCAACCTGTCGTGCCACCTCGTCGTCGTCGGCGAAGGCTGCGGGCTGGTGGTCAAGCGCCAGGAAAGTCCCGGCCAGGTCGGCTTCGGCGTGCGGCTCGGCGTCAGCGTCGATCTGGTGACGGGTTGCTCCGGCCATGTCCTGCTCGCCTTCATGCCCGATGCGCAGCGCGAGGCGCTGGTCGCCGAACTGACCGGATCGAACCCCGTCGCCGAACGCACCCTGCGCCAGCGCATCGCCACCGTGCGCGCCCAGGGCTACGAGATGCAGCCGAGCGCGCGCGTCGCCGGCGTCACGGATCTCAGCGCGCCGATCTTCGGGTTTGAGGGGCATGCGGTCGCCGCGCTGACCGTCCCCTATCTGGTGATGATCGACGGCTGCCAGCCGACCGACATCGACCAGACCCGCGACCTGTTGCGCGAAACGGCCGAGCGAATTTCGGCGGATCTTGGCTGGGTGCCAGCAGCAGCCGGCTAACCTCCCAACGAAACAGCCCGGCCTGCATGCAGACCGGGCTGAATTCATCGGATACATCCGCAGCGGAAACGTCAGAACTTGAACGCGACGCCCGCGGTGAACTTCCGCCCGGTGAACCCGGTGTAGTACGGGTCCTGACGCACCGAGTCGTAATAATATTCGATCGCCTCGTTGGTCAGGTTCTGCCCCTCCAGGCGCACGCTGATCTGCGGCGTGACCTGATAGGAAATCACCGCATCGACGAACACCGTCGACTTGGCGCCCTGAACATCGTTCAGCACGGTCCCCGGCACGGTGGTGGTGTCGATGCGTGAGGTCGGCACGCTCAGCAGATATTTGTCGCGATAGGTCGCCGACCCGCGGATGCTGAACTTGTCATCCTCGTAGTACAGCGTGCCCCCCACCGTATGCTTTGACAGGTTGACCAGGTCGCGAACCGTGGTGTTCGCCCCGGTGCACGCCTGGCTGGACCGCAGGCAGTAAGTGATCTGCGAGTCGACGAAGGTGTAGTTGGCCAGCATGCCGAAATTGCGGAACGCGTCGCCCAAGAAGTCGAACCCGGTCTGCACGTTGAGTTCGATGCCCTTGAGCGGGCCACCCGGCGTGTTCTGCCGCGTGCTGACGGTGAACTCGTCGGTCCCGGTCCAGCCCGACCCGGCGATCAGCGACAGGGGAAGCCCGGTCTGGTTGAACGGCATCGACGTCGACAGCGCCTGAATATAGCTGTCGATGTCCTTGTAGAACCCGCCGATCGAGATCAGCCCGCGCTGCCCGAAATAATATTCCAGACTGGCGTCCACCGTCTTTGCCCGGATCGGCTCCAGATAGAAGTTCGGACCCGAAATCGTGCGCGTGTTGAGTGCGATGCTCACGCCGGCGGGCAGGATGTGGTTCAGCTCCGGCCGTGCCATCACCTTAGCCGCGGCAAGGCGCAGGATCAGCTTGTCGGTGATGTCCGCGGTGATGGTCGCCGAGGGCAGCCAGTCGTCATATTCGCGCGTCAGCACGCTGGTCACGCCCGCGACCGACCCGCGACCGCTCTGCCGCGTATGGACATAGCGTACGCCGATATTGCCGCGCAGCCGCACCGGCAGCGCATCGGTGTCGAACTCGACCATGCCATAGGCGCCAGTGACCGCCTCGCGCAGCTGGTCGCTGACCGGGATCGCCGCCAGCGCATAGGTGCCGCTGTCGTCGTTGGTGAAGTTGATCAGCCGGTCGATCGCCTCATAATCCGGTGCCAGCCACGAACCGCCGACATTGCCGGGCATCGAACTCCCGAAGTCGTCGATCAGCATCATCACCGAACTGAGCGCGGTCCCGGCGGGCAGCGCACCCGTGGTCACGTTGCCCGCACGGCTGCGCGAATATTTCTCGTAATTGGCTTCGCGATACTGGACGCCGGCGCGCACCTTCAACCCGTCGAACAGCGCATAGGTGGCGTTGAACTCGGTCGTCAGATTCTCGGTATCTTCCTTGTTGTCGCCCTTGTTAAGCAGGTTGCGGAAGATCGTGACACCACCCCCGGCAACGTTGGGCGCGAACAGGAAGTTGTTCGCATTGGTCGTATCAAAGCCCCAGTTGATCACCGGAACGCTGCCACCACCCCGGAAATCATAGGAGAAGTTGGTGACATCGTTCGCGAAAAAGCTGATCTGCGTCGACACCGGGTTGTGCATCGTCGAGTAGGACAGGCCGACATAGCCGTCGAAGGTCAGCTTCCCCAGCTCCTGCGAGAAGGTCGCGTTCACCTGGCGGAAGGTCGTCGTATATTCGCGCCGCGCGGTGTCGTTCGAGATATCGACCCCGTTGAACCGGCCATAATCGATGCTGCCCAGCGGATTGACCGCGATTTCGACCACGGACGTGATCGGCTGGCCATGGTTGTTGGTGCCGCGCGCGAACGAGTTGGCGGCAAACGAATAGTCCGTCCGCGTCACGTCATAGCGCGAGTAGAGCGCATCGAGTGCGAACTTGGTGCCCTCGGCCGGTTCCGCCTCCAGCGTCACCGTCGCGCCAAGCCGCGAATAATCCTGCTCCGACCGCAGCCAGCGCGGGCTGCGATAGATGAACGCACTGCGCGCCGCCTCATAGGTCGCGTTGTTCGCCGCCGTGCCCGGCAGGCGCGGCAGGCCGGTGGCGCAGTTCAGCGCGTCGGTGCCGATCGTGGCATTGTTGCCCGGATTCTGCGTCGGATAGCCGACGGGCGAACAGAAACCGCCCTGCTGGGTGCCGCGATACATCTCGACCGCCGACCACGCCTCTTCGCGCGTATGCCGCTTGGTATAGGCGATCGACGCCGCAACGCCGAACGTGCCGTCGAGGAACTTCTTGGAGATCAGGCCGGTGACGCGCGGGCTGACCTTGCCGCCCAGATCGTCATAGGTACCCTGCGCACTCGCCGCGAAGGTGAAGTCCTGTCC
The DNA here is from genome assembly GCA_030149245.1 of Sphingomonas bacterium. Lineage (GTDB taxonomy): Bacteria > Pseudomonadota > Alphaproteobacteria > Sphingomonadales > Sphingomonadaceae > Sphingomonas. Next base: position 147,508 of record JASBRX010000022.1, on the reverse strand, counting down.
ATAGGCCAGCGGGCGCGGCGTCTGCAGATCGACGGTCGCGCCGAGCGAGCCTTCGTCGATGTCGGCGGAATAGGTCTTACGCACGGTCAGCTGGCTGAACAGCTCCGACGCGAACACGCTGAAATCGAACGAGCGCGAGGTGTTGAAGCCGGCGCGGATATCGGACGAGTTGGTGCCGCTCGATCCCTGCATCCCGTTCAGGCGGACGCGGGTGAATTGCGCGCCCAGACCGCGCACCGCGATCGTCTTGCCTTCGCCGCCATCACCGCGTGCCAGCGCGACGCCGGGAATGCGCTGCATCGACTCGGCCAGGTTCGAATCCGGGAATTTGCCGACATCCTCGGCCAGGATCGTGTCGACGACCCCCGTCTCCTCGCGCTTCTGGTCCAGCGAGTCGCTCAGCGATTTGCGGAATCCCTTAATGACGATTTCTTCTTCGGGCTGGGCCGCCGGAGCGGCATCCTGCGCCAGCGCGGGCGAGGTTGCACACAGACCGATCGCCAGCGCGATCGCGGATGGAGTCCACGCGTCGTTCCGAAATTTCGTCATTCTAATCCTCCCCGTGCATACAGCGTTGAGCTGCTTGACACCAAACCTGTAAGACAGTTTAAGCTGTCTGACAAGCTGGGTGCAATCATTTTTCACTGGTGGAAATTGATGCCCGCAGATCGAGGAGAGGATTATGCAAACCCGCCGCGGACTGTTGCTGCGCGCACCGGCGCTGGGGCTTCTCGCCCTGCCCTCCGCCGCGTTCGCCCGCGACCGCATCGTCAACATCCGCAGCCATGGCGCGATCGGCGATGGCAACACGCTCAACACCCGCGCAATCCAAAGGGCGATCGACGCCTGCGCGGCGGCGGGCGGCGGGATGATCGTCGTCCCTGCGGGCGTGTTCGTCAGCGGGTCGATCTGGCTAAAACCCGACGTCGGGCTGGAACTAAGGCGTGGCGCGGTGCTGCGCGGATCGACCGACCTTGCCGACTATCCGCTGGTCATGCGCCGCTTCGTCGAGGCGTTTCCCGAACCGCTGCGCCTCGGCCTCATCAACGCGCGGCACAATCACGGCCTCCGCATCATCGGCCCCGGCACGGTCGATGGCGCGGGCGACCCGTTCTGGCGTCAGTTCTTCAGCATCCCCGACGAGTATGTCGAGGGCAACAAGGTCCAGTACCACTTCCCCCAGCTCTGCTCGATCGAGGATTGCGACGACGTGCTCGTCAGCGGCGTGACGTTCAAGGACCCCGCTTTCTGGAACCTGCACATGTATCGTTGCCGCCGCTCGGTGGTCGAGGATTGCCGCTTCGTCGTCCCCCACAAAATCCGCGCGCCCAGCAGCGACGGGGTCGATCTCGACAGCTGTCAGGACATCGTCGTGCGCCGCTGCTTCTTCTCGGTCGATGACGATTGCATCGCACTCAAGGGGACGCAGGGGCCGGGCGCCGCCGCCTATGCCGAAGCGCCGCCGGTCGAGCGCATCCATATCCATGACTGCATGTTCGAACACGGTCTGGGCTGCGTCACCTATGGCAGCAACGCGACGATCGTGCGCGACGTGCGCGTCGAACGGATCACCAATGTCGGCGACATCCCGACGATCCGCTTCAAGGTGCGCCCCGACACGCCGGGACAGGTCTATGAAAAGCTGCGGGTGAAGGGCATCCGCCTCGCCGAGGCACCCACGCCCTATGGCCCGCACTGGCATAATGGCGAGGTCTTCTACGGCTATGGCAAGCCCAATTTCAGCGAGGGCGACCCCGCCGTCGGCCTGATCGTCAACGCCCGCCTGACCCATGGCACCCGCGTCGAGCCCAAAATGCCCGGCGCAATCATCCGCGACGTGGTGATCCAGGATGTGAAGGGCACCACGCGCCGCTTCGGCAACATCTCGGGCAACCCGACGACCGCGATCTCGGACTTCCTGCTCAAGGATATCGACGTCCGCCTGACCGATTCCGGCGAGCGGCAAAAGCTGATCGCGCGCGACACGAAGAACATCCGCTTCGACAATGTCCGCGTCAACGGCGCGCCGGGCGAGATCGTCACCTAAATCCTCGAACCGGCATTGCGCATTCCTCCCCTGAGCTTGTCTCAGGGGAGGGGGACCGCCGCCGCAGGCGGTGGTGGAGGGGCGGCCGCGCAGACGGCCGATCACAGCTCGGCGAAATTCCGCCCTCTACGGGGCGGCCCCTCCGTCAGCACTTCGTGCTGCCACCTCCCCTGCGGAGGCAGGGGAGGAATGGCGCAACGTTGTCGGCCAGACCAAGTCCATCTGCGATAGCCCCCCTCCGGGGGAGGAATATCCACTCACAACTTATACGCCGACCGCACCAGATTATAGGCCAGGTCGGTCGCAACCGCCCGCGCCTCGTCCATCTCGATCCGGTGCTCGGCAACCAGCCGCGCGAGGAACGAGCAATCGACGCGGCGGCTCATGTCGTGCCGCGACGGGATCGACAGGAAGGCACGCGTATCGTCGTTGAACCCGACGGTGTTGTAGAAACCACCGGTCTCGGTCACCTGCTCGCGGAACCGCCGCATCCCCTCCGGGCTGTCATGGAACCACCACGCCGGGCCGATGCGCAGCGCCGGGTAATGCCCCGCCAGCGGCGCGATCTCGCGCGCATAGGTGCTTTCGTCCAGCGTGAAGAGGATGATCGTCAGGTCGCGCTCATTGCCGAACGCGTTGAGCAGCGGCTTGAGCGAGCGGACATATTCGGTGCGCGACGGCCAGTCATCGCCCTTCGCCTCGCCAAAGCGCGCGGCGATCAGCGGGTTCTGGCTGCGCAGCGCGCCCGGATGGATCTGCATCACCAACCCATCCTCCATGCTCATCCGCGCCATTTCGGTGAGCATCTGCCCCCGGAACCGCTCGGCATCCTTCGCGTCCGCCTGTCCATTGGCGACGCGGGCATAGAGCGCCGCCGCCTCTTCCTGCGGCAGATTTTCGGTATGCGCGGTCGGATGGCCATGATCGGTCGAGGTGCACCCGCCATGCTCGATGAAGTACCGCCGCCGCGCGCGCAGGGCCGCCAGATAGCCGTCCCAGCTGCCGACATCCTCGCCCGTGATCCGCCCCAGTTCGGGCAGGTCGGTCTTGAAGCGCGGATGCTCCGGGTCGACGACATTGTCGGGGCGGAACGCGGTCAGCACCCGCCCGCTCCACCCGCTCGCCGCAATCGCGCGATGGTGGCGCAGGTCGTCGAGCGGATCCTCGGTCGTCGCCAGCACCTCGATCCCGAACCGGTCGAACAGGGCGCGCGGGCGATACGCGTCCTGCTTCAGCTTCGCGTCGATCTGGTCGTAGATGTCGTCCGCCGTCTCGGGCGACAGCCGCTGCGGAATGCCCATGATCTCGTGCAGCGCATGCCCCAGCCACATCCAGCTCGGCGTCCCGCGCAGCAAATGGAAATGCTGCGCGAACAGGCGCCAGATCTTGCGCGGGTCGCTCTCGACCCACCCGCCATCGATGCGCGGCACGCCCAGATTCTCCAGCGGCACGCCCTGGCTGTACAGCATGCGGAAGATATAGTGGTCGGGCACGATGAATAGCGACGCCGGGTCCGCGAACGGATCGTTGGTCGCGAACCACGACGGGTCGGTATGGCCATGCGGGCTAACGATCGGCAGGTCGCGGACGGTGCCATACAGCTCGCGCGCGATGCCACGGATGCCGGGATCCGACGGGAACAGCCTGTCTTCATGCAGTCGGTAGGGGGTCGTCATCGTCAAAACCCTTGTGAAGCGCCACCATCGACCGGCAGCAGGACGCCGGTCACGAACTTCGCGGCGGGTGAACAGAGATAGACGGCGGCAAGGCCGATATCCTCCGCCTCCCCGAACCGCCCCATCGGCGTGCGTTGCAGGATGCGGTTCGACCGCGCGGGATCGCCGTCGAGCGCGCGGCGCAACATCGGCGATTCGATCCAGCCCGGCGCGATCGCGTTGACCCGCACCCCCTGCCCCGCAACCTCGCACGACAGCGCGCGGACCATGCCGACATAGGCCGACTTGGCCGCCGAATAGGCGATCACGCCCGGCATGCCGATCAGCGAGGTCATCGACGCGGTGAACAGGATGCTGCCATGTCCCGCCGCGATCATCCCCGGCAGCACTGCCTGCGTCAGCGCGTGCGCGGCCAGCACATGCGTGTCGAGCATGGTCGAGAAGTCCTCGACCGGCGTATCGACCGCCAGCTTCTTGAAGTTGATCCCGGCATTGTTGAGCAGGATCGACACCTTGCCGGTCTTCGCGATCACCCGCTCGACCAGCGCCGGAAGCGCGGCGAAGTCGGTGACGTCGACCGCCTCCCAATGCGCGCCTTCGCCCAGTTCCTCGGCGGCGGCGCGGACCATATCTTCGCGCCGCCCGACCAGCACGACCTGCGCCCCCGCAGCATGCAGCGCACGCGCCATGCCGAGGCCAAGGCCGGTGCCGCCGCCGGTGATCAGCGCCACTTCGCCGTCGAGCCGAAACGGATCAGGCTGCACTGCGGCACCCCCGATCCAGCTCCGGCGTGTCCTGGTGCTTGTACATCACGAAATACTCCCTGTGGCCCAGCGCCTCGGGCTTGCTCGGCGTGCCAGACGCGACATCGCCGACCATCGCTGCCAGCTCGTCCGCCGCCGCGTCGAGCGACAGCTGTCCGGCGAGCACCCGGCCCGCATCGAAATCCATATCCTCTTCCATCCGGGCATAGGTGCGGCTGTTGCCCGTCACCTTGATCAACGGCGCGACCGGCGACCCGATCACGCTCCCGCGCCCGGTGATGAACAGCACGATCTGGCTGCCCCCCGAAATCAAATCCATGATCCCTTCGGTATCGTTGGGATTGGTGTAGCCGAACTGCATGAAGTGCGGATCGGGCACCGAATCCATGATCCACATGCCGGGCCAGGGCGGCGCTTCACCGACCTTGATCACGCCCTGAATGGGACGCGATCCGCTCTTGGCGAACGCGCCCATGCTCTTTTCCTCAATCGTGGTCAGCCCGCCCGCGAAATTGCCCGGCGACACCGAATATTGCCGCACGTCGCGGCAATAGGCCTCGGCCTTGGCATAGGCAGCCTCCAGCTCGCCACGCGCGCGTTCGTCGACCGCGCGGGCAAGGATGATGTCGCGCAGCCCGATCATCTCGACGATTTCCTCGGCGATTGCGGAGCCACCGGCATCGACCACCTTGTCGAACAGCCGCCCGACCACCGGATTGCCGACCAGCCCGCTGGTCCCGTCCGATCCGCCACATTCGGCGCCGAGCGTCAGGTCGCCAAAGCCCATCTCGACCCGCGGCGTCTCGCGCCGGATGCGATTCCGCAGCGCGCGCACGCTGTCCTTGCCGCGCTCGACCGAGCTGCGCGTGCCGCCCACATCCTGAATGAAGAAGGCGTCGGCGGGTCGCCCGCTGCGCTCCACCGCCTCGGCGATCCGCGCCGGCTGGGTATATTCGCACCCCAGCCCGACCGACAGCACCGCGCCGACATTGGGATGCCGCGCAAGGCTCAGCACCAGCCGGATCGCATATTGATTGTCGTAGCAACCCGGAAAGCCGATCACCTGCACATCGTCTTCGCCTGCCGCGATCGCATGGGCGACATGCGCGGCGCACTGCACGGTGTAGATGACGAGCACGATGTTGCGCACGCCCTTGCGCCCATCGGGCCGCAGCCACCCGTCCCAGCGCCGCGCCATCACCTCAGTCATAGACCATATCCTTGGCCGCGCCGGTCACAGTGTCGAACCCGCCGGAGCGTTCGTCGAACCGGCTCGCGCAATTGTGCAGATGCACCCAGTCGCCCACCCGGATCGCGCTGCTGGCAATGCCAATCGGAATCCCGAACTTCACCACCGCCGCGCCCTCCGCGATATCGGCCAGCGCAACCTTGTGCCCCAGCGCGATCGGCGCGTGCAACGCAACGTCAGGCCCGCCGACGACCGTCACCCGCTCCGCCGCATCCTCCAGCAGCGTGGCGACATTGTCGTCGGGGTGGATACGAAATGCGCGGCTCATAGCATGCCTCACAAAATGCCGTATTTGGCAAAGGCAGCGGTGCTCGACATCCCGCCCTCGATCTCGCGCCGCACCAGCTTTTCGCCGCGCACCTTCTCCAGCGCGCGCTCGATCGCCTCGGCCTCGCAGTCGCGCGGAATCACCAGCACGCCGTCGAGATCGCCAAAGATCAGATCGCCCGGCTGCACCGTTACCGGCCCGACCTCGATCGGACAGCGATAGTCGATCACCTTGGTCCGCACCCCTGAATCCTGCGCGAACCGCCCCCGGCTGAACACCGGCCAATCCTGTTCCAGCACCTGCGGCGTGTCGCGGTGAAAGCCGTTGATCACCGCCCCTGCCGCCCCGCGTTGCCGCGCCGTCGCGGTCAATATCTCGCCCCAATAGGCACAGCGCATCGCCCCGCCGCTCGCCAGATAGACGTCGCCCGGCTCCAGCTGGTCCAGCGCCTGCGTCAGCTTGCCGAACGGCTCGGCCTGCGGGCCATAGACGTCGATCATCACCACCGGCATCGCGCGCCCGATCAGCTTCATCTGAGTCCGCATCGGCTGGATCGGTTGCGGCAGGAACTGGTGCACCCGCCCCATCGCGTCGAGAATATCGCCCACCACCGGCGTGTACAGCTCGCTGCGGAACAGCTCGAAAATCGCCTTGTCGTCCATCTTCAGTCCACCGTTACAGTCTTGGTCGCGGGGCGGCGCACGATCAGCGCCATCACCAGCACGGCGAGCGGGTAGGCAATCGCCGCCGCGATGAAGAGCAGCTTGTAGTTGCCCCCCGTCGCGTCGAGGATGCGGCCCACCGCCATCGCCACGAACATGCCGACGATCCCGGCGGCGAACCCGCCCATCCCGATCACCGAACTCACCCCGCGCGCCGGCACCGTGTCCGACGCCAGCGTGTAGAGATTGGCCGACATCCCCTGATGCCCCGCTGCCGCTAGCGCGATCATCAGCACGGCCGGCCACAGGTCCGACACCCCCGCGATGAACGCGACCGGAAGCGGGCACAGCGCCATCAGGAACATCGTCAGCAACCGCGCAGGCACCGGCGCCATGCCGCCCCGGATCATCCGCGATGAAATCCACCCGCCCGCGATGCTGCCGACATCGGCGATCAGGTAGATCGCGACCAGCGGCGCGATCGCCCCCATCATGTTGATCCCGAACCGGTCGTGCAGGAACCCCGGCACCCAGTTGAGGTAGAACCACCACACCGGGCTCGTCATCAACATGCCCACGACATAGGCCCAGGTCCCGCGATAGCGCAGCAGCGACAGCCACGGGACGTGCGGCTGCGGCGCCGGGTCCTCACCCGCCTTGATATAGGCCAGCTCTTCGCCCGACAGGCGACTCTGCCGCTCGGGCTGCTCATAGAAGCGCCACCACAGCACCAGCCAGATCAGCCCCAGACTGCCCGCGATCAGGAACGCCGCGCGCCAGCCGAATGCGGCGACCAGAAATGGCAGCGAAATCGGTGTCACGATCGCGCCGATATTGCTGCCCGCATTGAAGATGCCGGTGGCGAACGCCCGCTCCTGCGGCGGAAACCACTCGCGCACCGCCTTGATCGACGCTGGGAAGTTGCCGCCCTCGGTGATGCCCAGCACGCCGCGCGCAAGCTTGAACCCCAGCACGCTCGACATCAGGCCATGCGCCGCCGCCGCGATGCTCCATCCGCCGACCGCAAGCGCCAGTCCCTTGCGCACGCCGATCCAGTCCATCATCCGCCCGCCGAGCAGATAGCCAAAGGCATACATCAGCGAGAATGCGGCAACAATGTCGCCATAATCGGTCTCGCTCCACCCGAATTCGGCATCGAGCGTCGGTTTGAGCAGGCCAAATATCTGGCGGTCGATGTAGCAGATGGTGGTCGAGGTGAAGAGCAATGCGCAGATCACCCAGCGATAACGTCCGCGCGGCTTTGCAGCCGTGTAGTCCGCCCCGGCGGATCGGGCTTCGGTGGTCATGGTTCGGGCATCCCTCCGGTGCGAGGCGCGGCTCGAACGGCTGCACACTCCTAATCCTGTAAGACAGGATTGATCGTTTTGAACCGGTATGACAAGTCGGTTTTTGCTGTAATGTGCAATTTGGTGCGAATTCGGGGACGACCCGAACGACGGAGGATCTCTTGCAAGCGGTGAATGACGACGACGGCGCTCCTGCCAAATCGGTCAGTCTGGTCGAACAGGTCATTGCCTATCTGCGCGATCATGTCGCGAGCGAACAGCTGCGCCCTGGCTCTCGCCTGCCGAGCGAGACGACGATCAGTGAAAAGCTCGGCGTCAGCCGCCCGGTCGTGCGCGAAGCCATGCGCACGCTCGCCGCCACCGGCCTCGTCGAAATGGCGGTGGGCAAGCGCGCGACGATCGTGCCGGTGGATGGCGAGATGATGTCGCGCGTGATCAGCAACGCGGTGCTGATCGGTCAGGCGAATGAACGCGACATCCTCGAACTGCGGCGCGGCGTCGAAATCGCGATGGTCGTGCTCGCGGCGCAGCATCGTACGGAGGAACAGGCCGCCGAACTGCAATCGATCATCGCCGACATGGCGCGCGATATCGACGATGCCGATCTCTATCTCGCGCTCGACCTGCGGCTCCATGTCACGCTCGCGCAGGCGACCGGCAACCCGCTCTACTCGCTGCTGATCGACGCGCTGCGCCAGCTCATCCTCGTCGCGATGAGCACCGGGCGTGAGCGCTGGTCGCAGATCCACGGCCTGTCGCGCGTGCAGGAACTGCACGAGCAGATCGTCGCCGCCGTCGTCGCCCGCGATGCTCCGGCGGCGGCTGCAGCAATGGCGCAGCATTTCGACGACGCGCTGACCGTGATCCTGGCCCCGGTCGTCGCCGAGTCCGCAAAGGCAACAGCACCCGGTTGAACCGCTCCGCATTTTCCGCCACAATCCTGTAAGACAAGTTTTAGGGGCGGGACGCGGAATGCGCATCGAAAAGTTTGAAACCTGGATCTGCAACCGCCCCAAGGGGCTGTTCGACGAGGACCGCGAGGGCGCGGCGCCGATGCCGTGGAGCTATGGCGTCGGGCGAATCACCACGAGCGACGGGATCGAGGGGATCGCGACCTTCTGGGCTGCGCGTTCCGGCGCGGTCACCGACGCCTATCTCTCCGACGTCATCGCCCCGGTGATCCTCGGCCGCAGCATCCATGATCGTGAGGCGATCTGGCACGATTTCTGGAATATCGACCGCCACGGCGCGTTCTTCCCGGTATTTCTCCCCGGCCCGATCGACGTCGCGCTCTGGGACGCTGCCGCGCGCACCGCCAACCTGCCGCTGCACAAATATCTCGGCAGCTACCGCACGAGCCTGCCCGTCTATGCCAGCAGCCTGTGGCTGCCCGGGGTCGAGGATTATGTGCGGGAGGCGCTCGCCTATAAGGAACGCGGGTTCAAGGCGTACAAGGTCCACCCGTGCGGCCCCAGCAGCGTCGACATGGAGATCCACGCCGCCGTGCGCGAAGCAGTCGGCCCCGACATGATCCTGATGACCGATCCGGTGTCCGAATATACGCTGCACGAAGCGATCAAGGTCGCGCGCCACCTCGAACAGCTCGACTATTACTGGTTCGAAGAGCCGTTCCGCGATTACGAACTCGACAAATATGCCAAACTCAGCGCGGCGGTCGACATCCCGATCGTCGGCACCGAAACCACGCGCGGCGGCCCCTGGGGCGTGGCACAGGCGATCAAGGCCGACGCGGTCGACATGGTCCGCGCCGACGTTTCGTGGAAGGGCGGCATCACCGGCACGCTCAAGGTGTGCCACCTCGCCGAGGCGCACGGCATGAATTGCGAGCTGCACACGACGACGATGGGGCCGATGGACATCGCCAACATCCATGTCGCCTGCGCGGTCCGCAACTCGGAATATTTTGAGCTGTTCGTCCCCGAAGACACGTTCCAGATCCCGATGAAGCAAAGCCTGCGCGACTTCATGGGCGCCGATGGCCGCATCCATGTGCCGGAAGGACCCGGCCTCGGCATCGACATCGACTGGGACCTGGTCGACGCCAATTGCGTGTCGCACCGGACGTTCAAGGCCTGACGCAACTCATAATATGTCATACCTTAATTGACCTACCAAGTCGGATGCCTACATGGCGTCAAACCGACGCGGCGGTGTGCCTGCCGCCCCGACCCCGATGATCCAGACAAGAGCGAGGTATCGATGCTGACCGGAGACCTGTTCATTGCCGGCGAACGCCGCGCCGCGCCGACCCGCTTCCACGCCTATGACCCCGCGCGCGACGCCGAGATCGCGGACACCGGCTTCGCCGAGGCGAGCCTCGAAGACGTCGCCGATGCCTGCGCCGCAGCTCATTCCGCATTCCAGCCCTATGCCGCGCTCCCGCTCGACCGCCGCGCCGCATTCCTCGACGCCATCGCCGACGAGATCGAGGCATTGGGCGACACGCTGGTCGATCGCGCCTGCCGCGAATCCGGCCTGCCCGCCGCGCGCATCACCGGCGAGCGCGGCCGCACCGCCAACCAGCTCCGCCTGTTCGCGCGCGAGGTCCGCGACGGTGCCTGGCAGAAGCTGCGCATCGACCATGCCGACCCCGCCCGCACCCCGCCGCGCCCTGATCTGCGCCTGCGCATGATCCCGCTCGGCCCGGTCGCGGTGTTCGGCGCGTCCAACTTCCCGCTCGCCTTCTCGACCGCCGGCGGCGACACCGCCTCGGCGCTCGCGGCGGGCTGCCCGGTCGTGGTGAAGGGACATCGCGCGCACCCCGGCACGTCGGAACTGATCGCAGGCGCGATCACCCGCGCCGCGCAAGCCACCGGCATGCCCGCTGGCGTGTTCAGCTTGGTCAACGGCGCGCGTGCCGTCGGTGAAGCGCTGGTCGCCGATCCGCGCATTCAGGCGGTCGGCTTCACCGGATCGCGCGCCGGGGGTGAAGCGCTGATGCGCATCGCCGCCGCCCGCCCGCGCCCGATCCCGGTCTATGCCGAAATGTCGGCGATCAACCCGGTCATCCTGATGCCGCACGCCCTCGCCGCGCGCGCCACGGCACTTGCCGAGGGCTTCGTCGCCAGCCTCGGCATGGGCGCGGGCCAGTTCTGCACCAACCCCGGCCTGATCCTCGCCATCGACGGCCCCGATCTCGACACCTTTATCGCCCGCGCCACCGAGCTGCTCGCCGCGCAGCAGCCACAGGTCATGCTCACCCCCGGCATCTGCGCCGCCTATGCCGAGGGCAAGGCCAGGCTCGCCGCCGCCCCGCACGTCACCGCGCTCGCGCAGGGCATTGACCCCGCGCCCGGTCAGGGCAGCGCCGCACTCTTCAGCGTCGCCGGGCGCGATTTCTTCGCCGATCCGGTGCATCTGCACGAAGTGTTCGGCGCCTCCTCGCTCATCGTCCGCTGCGCCGACCTCGCTGAACTCACCGGGATCCTCGCAAAGCTCGAAGGCCAGCTCACCACCACGCTGCATATCGACGCCGGCGACCATGACGCCGCGCGCGACCTGCTCCCCGTGCTCGAACAGCTTGCCGGTCGCATCCTCGCCAATGGCTGGCCCACCGGGGTCGAGGTGACGCACGCGATGGTCCATGGCGGCCCCTACCCCGCCACCTCGGACCCGCGCAGCACCTCGGTCGGCACGCTCGCGATCGACCGCTTCCTGCGCCCGGTCAGCTATCAGGACATCCCCGCCGACCTGCTCCCGGCATCGCTGCGCGAGGGCGAACAGGCGGGCACACCGGCCCGCATCGACGGGGTGTGGATCGTCTAACCCGGCCCATTCACCCCTCAAATCCTCCCCCGCCAGGGGGAGGTGGCGCCGAAGGCGACGGAGGGGGAGGACGGCTGCGTCTTCAACCTCTTGCCTGCGTGCTTCCTCCCCCTCCGTCAGCTGCGCTGCCACCTCCCCCTGGCGGGGGAGGATTTTAGAGTGCCGGTAGCTAGGGTCGCGCTGCGTCAGGCACCGGCGCGTCGGGGCGGATCAGCCCCGCCGCGCGCAGGTCGCTCCAGAACCCGGCCGGGATCGGGTGGCGGATCAGCGTCAGCGCGTCGTCCACCTGCGCCACCGACCCCATCCCCGGCACCACCGCAGCGACCTGCGGATGCGCCAGCGGGAATTGCAGCGCGGCGGCGGCCAGCGGCACGCCATGCGCCGCGCAGATATCCTCGATCCGCCCCACCCGTTCGACAATCGCGGCGGGCGCGGGCTCATAGTTGAAGTTCGGCACGCTCCCGCCCCGCACGCCCTTGGCCAGAATCCCCGAATTATACGGCCCGGCGATCACCAACTGCACGCCCCGCTCCGCACACAATGGCAGTAGCCGGTCCAACGGGTCCTGCTCCAGCAGCGTGTAGCGCCCGGCCAGCATCAGCAGGTCCACATCGCCCGCCGCCAGCATCTCCTCGCACACCGCGACCTCGTTGACGCCCAGCCCAATCGCCGAAACCGCCCCCGACGCGCGCAGCTCGCACATCGCGCGATAACCGCCCTCCAGAAACTCGGCGAACACACGCGGGTGATCGTCCCCATGCGCAAAACTGCCGATGTCATGCGCATAGAGGATATCGACCCGCTCGCGCCGCAAGCGCTTGAGGCTGTCCTCATGCGACCGCATCACCGCGTCATAGCTGTAATCGAACACGCTTTCATACGGCTCGGGCGAAACGAACGCCTGCCGCACCGCCGACAGATCCGCATCGGGCCGCGGGTCAAGCCGCCGCCCGACCTTGGTAGAAATGATCGCGGTCTGATCCGGGTCCAGCTCCGCGAGCGCCGCACCCAGCCGTTTCTCGCTCAGCCCAAAGCCATAATGCGGCGCGGTGTCGAAATAACGCACCCCTGCGTCCCACGCCCGCGCCACAACTGCCCGCGCCTGATCATCCGGCACCGCGCGATACAGATTGCCGATCGACGCCGCCCCGAACGCCAGCGGACCCAGCGCACCGTTCACGCCAGAACCTGCACGTCGCCCAGCACCACGCCGCTGCTGTCCTTCGCCGAAACCGCCTCGCCCCGCGCCTTGCGCGACGACAGCCCGTCGATCTGCGCGCCCGCAACGTTGCGCAACGCAATCGTTGGCCGCGCATCGGGCGCATCGGTGGCAAAGCGACAGTCACGCACGCTCAGCCGCTTCGCATGCCGCGCCCACAGACCGTGCGCGGGCAGCGTCTTGAGGTAGCTGACCTCCAGGCTCGTCTCACGCCGATATTCCGGCTCACGCGCAGCATCGGCGGCAGTCCCCCCGCCGGCCGACTGCACGTCAACGCCGCTGAACGTCACATCCTCCACCGGCCCATCCGCAATCCCCTCGACCCCGCACGGATAGCGCGGATGGGCACCCGACACCTGAATATCGTCGAACCGCACCCGCCGGATCGCCCCGACCGGCGTCCCCTTGGGCGCGCGCATCCGCGCCGCATGATGGACGAACAGCGGGTGGTTGACCGGATCGCGCAGGATGATCCCCGAAATCGCCACATCCTCCATCACACCGCCATCGACAATGCCGACCAGGATCCCGCGCGTGTTGGTGCAGATACAATCGGCGATCCGCACATTGCGGAACCCGCCATTGGTCTCGGTCCCCATCTTGATCCGCCCCAGCACGCCGATCTTGTCGGGCGCGGGATAGTCCGACAGGCGATAGCTGCCATCCAGCAGCGACCCCATCGCATACCCGCTGGTCTTGCACCCCTGGATCAGAATGTCCTCACACATCACCTTGCGGCCCAGCGCATAGCTGCTCTTCAGCACGATCGCGTCATCCTTGGGCGCATTGACCGTGCAGTTGACCACGCGCACGTCGCGACAGCAATCGATGTCGATCCCGTCGCGGTCGGTGTCGATCACGATCCCGTCCAGCGCCATGTTGGTGCAACCATGCGCGATGATCCCGAAATGCCCCGCCTGCAGGATCGTGAAATCCTGCAACCGCACGTTGCGACAGTTCATCAGCCCGACCGTCTTGTTCGCCCGCCCGACCTGCGCCGCCTCGTTCGCGTCGCGCAGCATATATTCCTTGGGGCTGATCCCCAGCGCCTTGGCCGATTGCCAAGTCTTGCGCTGCCACCAACGGTCCCCCGGCCCTTCGCGATCCAGCCCCAGCCCGTGCAGCATCCCCGGCCCGACCACCCCGATATTCGACGCGCCATCGGCATAGATCAGGCTGTTATGGACATGGGTGATCCCGAAATCCTGGAACTGCTCTTCCATATAATTTTCGGGCGGATCGTAATTGCGCCCATGGATGTCGGGATCGGCCGCCTCGATCACCGCCCCCGCCGCCAGCGCCAGCGTGACATTGTCCAGCAACCGGATCGAAAAGCTCAGATACCGCCCCGGCGGCACCAGCACGACGCCCCCACCGCGCTTCGCCGCCGCCTCCACCGCGCGCCGGATCGCCGGACTATCGATCGTCCGCCCGTCGCCGCGCGCGCCATGGTCGCGGATATTCTCTACGCCATGCCCGCTCAGCGCGGACTGGGCCAGCGCGGGGCTGCCCAACAGCATGGCGAGAAGGCCCAGACTCGATCGGCGATCCATGGGAAAGTCGGCGCTTGCGTGTCGATCAAACATAATTCATCATATGTTTGATCGCGGCATCTGTCCATGCCGCTTGTCCCGATTAGGAGAGAGTTTGATGGGCCGTCTGGAAGGCAAGGTCGCGCTGGTCACCGCAGCGGGCCAGGGGATCGGCCGCGCCACCGCGCAAGCCTTTGTCCGCGAAGGCGCCCGCGTGATCGCCACCGATGTGCGCGCCGAGGCACTGGAAGGACTCGAAGGCGCCGAAACCCGCGTGCTCGACGTGACCAACTCCGGCGCGGTCAAGGCGATCGCCGCCGACTATCCCGATCTGAACGTCCTCTACAACTGCGCGGGCGTGGTCCACGCCGGCACCATCCTCGACTGCGACGAGGATCAATGGGACTTCGCCTATGCGCTCAACGTCACCGCGCAATATCGCATGATTCGCGCCGTGCTGCCCGGCATGATCGCGCGCGGCGGCGGGTCGATCATCAACATGTCGTCGGTCTGTTCGAGCATCAAGGCGGTCGCCAACCGCTTCGCCTATGGCGCGACCAAGGCGGCGGTCATCGGCCTCACCAAATCGGTCGCGATCGACTATGTCACCCACGGCATCCGCTGCAACGCGATCTGCCCCGGCACGGTCGAAACGCCCTCGCTGATTCAACGGCTCCATGACACTGGCGACTTTGAAAAAGCCTATGCCGAATTCACCGCGCGTCAGGCGATGGGCAGGTTCGGCCATGTGGACGAACTCGCCGCGCTCGCCGTCTATCTCGCCTCGGACGAAAGCGCCTTCACCACCGGAACGACCAGCGTCATCGATGGCGGCTGGGTAAACTAAAAGAAGATACTAGGAGAGGTTTCCATGATCGCACGCTCGCTGACCCTCGCCGTCGCGCTGCTGTCCGCCTCGACCGCGATGGCGCAGGTGACGGTGCATGTCGCGCCGACCGGTAATGACCGCAATCCGGGCACGCAGGACCGCCCGGTTCGCACCCTCGAACGCGCCCAAGCACTCGTCCGCGCCAGCAATGCGCGCAACGACGTCACCGTGCTGCTCGCCGACGGCACCTATCGCCTCACCGCGCCGTTGGTCTTCCGCCGCGCCGATGGCGGACAGAACGGCAAAAGCGTCGAATGGCGCGCCGCCGATGGCGCCAAGCCGGTCATCTCCTCCGGCATCGAAGTCACCGGCTTCACCGCCTACGACCCCGACCGCCGCATCTATGTCGCCGCGACGCCAAAGGGGCTGGATACGCGCCAGATCTGGGTCAACGGCACCGTCGCCGAACGCCCGTGGATCGAACTCAAATCCTCCGACGTGAAATTCGGCCCGACCGGGTTCGAAATCACCAACCCCAAATATGACTATATCGCCAAGCTCGCCCGTCCCGGCCGGCTGGAGCTTGAGGCAACCGGCTTCTTCACCGACCGCTACTCCCCGGTAAAGTCGATCGACGGCATGCGTGTGACGATGCACCAGCCCGCCTGGGACAATAACACCTGGGGCTATGACACGATCAGCAAGCCGATCTTCCCCGATGACTCCCGCCTGTTCCTCGTCAACGCGCTCGAATTCATCGGCAAGACCAATGACTGGCACGCGCGCTATCACCAATGGGTGATCGAGCCTGAGGCCGGCAAACTCTACCTGCGCACCGGGATCGATGAGGATATCAAGGACCTCAAGGTCGTCGTCCCCACGCTCGAAACCCTGGTGTCGATCAGCGGCACGCCCGAAGCCCCGATCGAGCGGATCAGCTTTCGCGGCATCACCTTCGCGCACAGCTCATGGCTCGGCGCGTCGCAGCCGACCGGCTATGCCAACCAACAGAGCGGTGCGTATCTCAAGGACGTCTCTCCCATCCGCCCCAAGGACGCGTGGGAGAAATGCGGCTGGGGCTGCGTCGAGTTCGAATCGATGCGCCTCAAATGGCACCAGATGCCCGCCGCGGTTCAGGTCTCGGCGGCGCGCGACGTGACCTTTGAAGGCAATCACTTCAACCAGC
This sequence comes from Sphingomonas bacterium, assembly GCA_030149245.1. GTDB lineage: Bacteria > Pseudomonadota > Alphaproteobacteria > Sphingomonadales > Sphingomonadaceae > Sphingomonas. The sequence continues at coordinate 130,983 of JASBRX010000022.1, read as the reverse complement.
TCGGTCAGATCGCGCTCGGCATCGGCAACGAACCGACCGCGCATCTCTCCGGCGTCGGCCTCGCGACCAGCGGCATCCGCGTCTCACGCAACCGCTTCTCGGTGCTCGCGGGCGGCGCGATCATGGCGGGCGGCGTGCGCACCGACGCGCACCATCCGTCCAACCCGAACCTGATTAACCGCGATCTCGTCATCGCCGACAACACCGTCGTCACGGTCAGCCAGGATTACAAGGACAATGCCGCGATCCTGACCACCTATATCGACGGCGCGCAGATCCTGCACAACGACATCAGCGACGCGCCCTATGACGCGATCGCAACCGGCTGGGGCTGGGGCTATAACGACGCAGGCGGCAATCCCAATTATGAGGAAAATGCCAAGGGCTATGTCCACAACCCCAAGTTCACCACCCCGACCACGCTGCGCAACACGCTGGTCGAGGGGAACCGCGTCCATGGCGTGAAGCTGTGGTATGAGGATGGCGGCGCGATCTACAACCTCTCGGCGAACCCGAATTCGGTGATCCGCAACAACCACATTTTCGACATCTCGAACCGAATCGCCATCTATCTGGATGAAGGCAGCAAGCACTTCACCGTCACCGGCAATGTCGTCGAGACCGGCGGCAAATGGCTCAACATCAACACCGCCGGCAAGATGTATGCGCGCAAGATTTCGACCGACAATCGCGCGGTCGGCAACTGGCATAATTCGATGAGCACCGGCGGACGCTGGCTCCCCGAAATCGGCAACGACGCACGCGGCAATTTCCTGATCCCCGACCGCAACTGGCCCGCCGAAGCGCAAAAGGTGATCGACGCCGCCGGTCCGCGCGACTGAGCGTCTAAACGCAGGACATCCCGCCCGCAAAAGGAAGAACGCACCGTAGCGCTACGGCGCGTTCTTCCACGACATGTTCGCATCATCCTTTTCGGGCGTACCCTGGAAAAATACCGAATCCGCACCCCGAACACACGCATTTCCGCGCGTTTCACGGCATTCCACGTGAAACCTATTTGGTTATTTCAATCCCACGATAGAAACCACCGCGCCGATATCGCGTAACGCACCAACCCACAAAAAATGCCCACCGCGCGCAGTGCGCACGGTGGGCCTGAGGGGGGATAAGTTCAGGGCCGCGTGGCGTAGCGCCACGTCACCTGATCGGTGAGCAGCTTGCCGTCCGGCGTCCACGCGCGCGCCTCGACGCGGTTCTCGCCCTTGGCCAGCTCGATCGTCCACCTGGCCATGCGATCCTCGACCGCCACCGTCTTCCAAGCCCCACCATTCAGGCGCAGCTCGATGCTGGGCAGGTTGGAGAACGCCATCACCTTCACCTGTTGCGTCCGCTTGTCAGTGTCGCGGCGACTGGTGATGTGCAGCATCGGCTTTTCGGCCCAGTTCGCCTGGTACCAGTAATAGGCGTCCTTCTTGGTCTTCCGGTCCTCGGTCACCAACCCCTTGTCGTTGATCGCCGGACGATCGCCCTCGTTGCGCTTGAACGACGGGAAATCGATGCCCAGCCAGATGAAGGTCGACCACAGGAACGGCCGCTTCTTCATCTCCAGCCAATGCTTCACATGGAAGTCGGTCTGGTACTGCTCGGGGTGCCAGTAACCGTTCGATTCCGGCCGCTTCACCACCGGGTCCTCCTGATGCAGGATCGACGCGCCAGCACCATATTCGCTGACGCCGATCGGCCGCGTCGGCATCTTGGCGTGCAGTTCGTCCGCCCACGGCCCGATGTCCTCGGACTTGGTCCAGTACCAGCCGAAATAGCGGTTATACGACACCGTATCGCTGTGCAGCGCGATCGGGTCGTTATCGTCCAGGCAGCAATGCGCATAGGTCGTCGGGCGCAGCGGATCGAGCGTCTTGGCCGTGCTGTTGAGGTCCGCCAGTATCCGGTTCGACGCCGCATCCGACTTGCGGATTTCGTTGCCGATACCCCACAGCGCGACCGACGGATTGTTGTACGTCTGCGCGATCAACTCGCGCATCTGCGCCACCAGATTGACGCGGAACGCATCCGACTGATCGTGATCGTCGATCAGCGGTACTTCGGTCAGGATCAGGATCCCCAGCTCGTCGGCGCGGTCATAGACGCGCTGCGGATGCTGCATATGCGCCAGGCGGATGCCGGTGACGCCCATCTCGTCAAAGATCTGCAGATCCTCGTCGATCTCCGCCTGCGTCACGATCGGTCCGCGCCCGAACCGCGTCGGCATCTGCAGATTGACGCCATAAAGCGGGTAGCGTTTGCCATTGAGCAGGAACATCCCGTCCGGCTTCACCGCGACGGTACGGATGCCGAGCGGCGCGGTCTGGCTATCGATCGCCTTGCCGCCCGCCACGACCTCACTCGTCACACGATACAGATAGGGCGACTTGCGCCCCTCCCACAGCTTGGGCGACTTCAGCGTGAAGCGCTGGTCCGCCGTGCCGCGCGCACCAGCGGCGAGCGTCAGCGGGCTACGCTGCGTCGCGACCACCTTGCCCTGCGCATCGGCAATCCGCGTCACGATCTGGAACGTCGCCGGCACCGCGCGGTCGTTGACCACCGCTGCGGTCAGGCCGACCGTCGCACTCCCCTTGCCTAGCGCCTCGGTGCGCACCTTGATGCCCGGCCCGGCATGGTCGAGCCGATCGAAATGCAGCTCCGGCGTCGCGATCAGCTTCACCTCGCGATACAGGCCGCCAAAAAGGTTGAAGTCGCCGTTCAGCGGCGAAATCTGTGGGTTCTTGGCATTGTCGACCCGCACCGCGAGCAAATTCTCGCCCGCTTTCAGCTTGCCGGTCACGTCGAAGCGGAACGCGGCATAGCCGCCTTCATGGCTGCCGACCTTCTCGCCGTTCAGCCACACATCGGCCTTCAGCGTCGCGCCGCCAAAGTGCAGCAGATAGCGGGTCGCCGCGCGCGGTTTGTGGTCGATCTTCAGCCGATACCAGGCGGGTCCGCGATAATAGACGCCCTCCGGCTCCCCGCGTGCCTTGGCCCCGCCAATCCCCGAATCCTCGGCATTATAGGTATGCGGCACCGCGACCCGCGCCCAGCGCGCATCGTCCAGTCCGGGCCGCTCGCCGCCGCGCACATCTTCCTTGACGAAGCGCCAGCCTTCGCTCAGCGGCACTGCCTCATCGGCCATTGCCGCCGGTGCTGTGAGCAGCGCCAAGCCAAGCAGGCCGCGTCGGATCAGGGTCATCATGGCTGTGGCTCCTTCGCAAAAACATGCACCGCGCCGACCGCAACATTGCTGCACGCGGCATCGGCGCGGATCGCCGCATCGCGCGGCTTCGGGCTGGTCAGCCCCCCGATCACCGCGCCATCGACATTCTCCAGCGTAATGGCCGGTCGCGCGTCCGGGGTCGCGGTGTCGAAGCTGAGATCAATCAGGCTGAGATTGCGGACGTGCCGCGCATACAGCCCGTGTGCAGGCAGTGTCCCCATGAAGCTCGGCTCCAGGCTGGAATTGCGCCGCTCCGGCACCTGCCGCGCCGCATCCTCCGCCGTCCCGCCACCCGCCGCCTCCACATGCACGCCGCGAAAGCTCACATCCTCGATGATCCCGTCCGGGATACCGACGACCCCGCACGGATACTCCCGCCGCCCGCCCGAAACCTGGATGTCGGTGAAGCGCACCCGCCGCACCTTCGCCACCCCCGCCCCGCGCGGCGCTCTGTTGCGCGCGGACAGGCGCAGGAAGATCGGATGGTTGACCGGGTTGATCAGGTTGATGTCGCGGAACGTCACATCCTCCAGCACCCCGCCATCGATCGCACCCAGCTGAAGCCCGCGCGTATTCTCGCAAATGCAATCAGCGATCAGGACATTGCGGAACCCCGCGATGGAATCGGTGCCCAGCTTGATCCGCCCCAGCACCCCCACCTGGTCGGTCGAGAGATAGGGCGATGGCTGATAGCTGCCGTCGAGCAAGGTGCCGAGCAGATAGCCGCTGGTCTTGCACCCGATGACCTGCACATCCTCACAGAAGCGCGCTTCCTGAAGGCCATAGCTGCTCTTCAGCACGATCGCGTCGTCCTTGGGCGCATTTACCACGCAATTGGTCACGCGCACATCGCGGCAACAATCGATGTCGATCCCGTCGCGGTCGGTATCGACCGTCAGCCCATCGATCCGCACATTGGTGCAGCCGATCACATAACAGGCGAAATGCCCGCCCTGCAGGATCGAGAAATCCTTGAGCAGCACATTGCGACAGCGGATCAGCCCGATCGCCTTGTTGCCGCGCCCCTCATATTTCATCTCTTCCGGGTTGGCCCGCCGCGCCGCGTCCGCGCTCAGCCCGCGCTCCTTCGGCGATTTCCAGCCGGGGATACCATGCCACCCCTGCGGCGGCCCCGCGCGGTCGAGACCCAGCCCGTGGATCAGTCCCTGGCCGATGATCGCAACGTCGCTGACCCCGTCGCCATAGATCAGGCGGTTGTGAAAATGGGCGAGGCCGTAGTCGACGAACTGCTCCTCCCACACGCCCTCGGGCAGGTCATACTGCCCCGTGTGCGTGTCGGGGTCGGCCGCCTCGATCACCGATCCGGGCATCAGCACGATCGTGATGCGGCTGCGCAACCGGATCGAAAAGCAGAGATAGCGCCCCGGCGGCACGACGATCGTCCCGCCGCCCTGCGCGCTCGCGGCGTCGATCGCGCGCTTGAAGGCTACGGAGTCGATCGCCTTGCCATCGCCCTTCGCGCCATAGTCGCGGACATTGTGAAACCCGGTCAGCGCTCCCGTCGCTCGCACCGGCACCGCCGCCGCAGCAAAGGCTGCCCCGATCCCGACAAGCGCCGTGCGCCGTCCTAACTCGGCCTGGCTCTCCAGCATGTCCTCTCCCATCTCGTTTGTTGTATGATGACTGATGGGTTGGCGGGATGCAACCTGTAAGTCAGGTTTTCAAACTGCGCTCGTGGTCAAGGTGGAGCGTCAAGTCGGCATCACCCGGCAAGTTGCACAGGATCGCGCGGGTCAGGCGCTCATAATGCTGCACGAAGCGGTCGAGCGCAGCGTCGTCCATCGCCAGCGCCGGGTCGCGTCCCTCTGCACGCAGTCGCTCACGCAACGCCGCTTCCTGCTCGCCGCGCCACTGCCGCACGATCGAGAAATCGGGCGCAGCCAACAGCACCAGCCGGTCGATCCGGTCGAATAGCGCGCGATACGGCCCGGACAGCGCCGCATTGACCGCGCGCCGCCAAGCCCCATCCGGGTCCTCCTCACGCTCCAGCCGGTTGACCGGCTCGACCAAGTCGGCGTCAGGCTGCGACTGCGCGCCGACGCACCACCCCTCGAAGATCAACAGGTCAACCACCCCCGGCGCATCCCATGCATCGGGCGGCAGAGGTAAGTCGCTCGCCTTGTCAAATCGCGGCAGCTGCACCGGCACCCCCGCCTTGACGGCATCGAGGATCGCACAACCCGCCGCAACATCATGCGTCAGCGGCACCCCGCGCGTCGCCAGCAATGGATGGATGTCGCGCGCCAGCTCGGCCCGCGCGGCGCGTCCGAGATACAGATCGTCGAGCGACAGCGTCGCTGCGCGCACGCCCGCTGCAGCGAACCGCGCGACCAGCGCCTCGGCCAGCGTGGACTTGCCGCTTCCCTGCGCCCCGCAGATACCGACGATCAGCGGCCCGCGCGCCGCGTCCAGCCAGCCGGCAACCGCCTGCGCGACCGGCTCAAGCGATGCGATCAAGCGGCGCTTCCCCGGCGAAGAAGCGGTCAAGATTGTCGGCGACCTTCATCCCCATCGCCTCGCGCGTCTCGCGTGTTGCGGAGCCCAGATGCTGCAAGAGCACGACATTGGGCAGCCCGACCAGCGCCGGATGCACGCGCGGCTCATCGGCATAGACATCCAGCCCAGCCGCCGCGATCACACCCTGCGACAGCGCCGCCGCCAGTGCGGCCTCGTCGATCAACGTGCCACGCCCGGTATTCACCAGCACCGCGCCCCGCTTCATCGCGGCCAGCGCGTCGGCGTCGATCATATGCCGCGTCGCCGCCCCGCCCGGTGCATGCAGCGACACGACGTCGGCGATGTGCAACAGCCCGTCGAGTGTCGCGTGATAGGCCGCGTCTGGCACGTCCGCCGCCTGGCTGCGGCTATGCACCGCAATCTCCATCCCGAATGCCCGCGCCCGCTCGGCCACCGCCCGCGCGATGCGGCCATAGCCAACCAGCCCGAGCAGCTTGCCGCGCAGCGACCGCCCCAATAGGTGCGTCGGCCGCCAGCCGGTCCAGTCACCGGCGCGCAACTCCCGCTCGCCCTCGCCCGCACGCCGCGTCGCCATCAGGATCAGCGTCATCGCGATATCGGCGGTCGCGTCGGTCAGCACATCGGGCGTGTTGGTCACCGTAACGCCCGCCTCGCGCGCGGTGTCCAGATCGATATGCTCGAACCCCGCGCCATAGTTGCCGATGATCCGCGCGCGGCGCCCTTCAGTCAGGATGATCTCGCGCGTGATCCGGTCAGTCACGGTCGGGCACAGCGCGTCATGGTCGCGCATCGCCTGTGCGAGTGCTGTCGCATCCATCGGCAAATCGTCGGCATTGATCGTGACATCATAGCTTTTGGCCAGCCGCGCCTCGACCGCTTCAGGCCAGCGCCGGGTAAGCAGGATCCTGGGCTTGGTCATCCCGCCACCCTAGCGCCGCCGAAACACCGGCGTGCGCTTTTCGGCGAACGCCGCGCGCCCCTCCTGCGCATCTTCGGTGGCGAAGCAGATCGCCTGAAGGTCGCGCTCATAGTCGATCGCCTTTTCCCACGGCATGGTGTGCGCGGCGCGCAGGTTGAGCTTGGCCGTTTCCGCGGCAATCGGCGCGCGCGATGCGATGGTCGCCGCAATCTCGTGCGCGCGAGCCAGCAGCGCATCGGGTCGGACAACCTCGCTGACCAGCCCCCAGGCCAGCGCCTGCCCGGCGTCGATCATGTCGCCGGTCAACAGCATCATCGCGGCATTGGACGTACCCATCGCATAGGTCAGCCCAGCCGCCATCCCGCCGCCGCCGATCCAGCCCAGCTTGATCTCCGGCGCAGCGAAGCGCGCATTGCTGCTGGCGATACGGATGTCGGCCGCCATCGCTGTCTCCAGACCGCCGCCCAGCGCATAGCCGTTGATTGCCGCAACCACCGGTTTGCGGCAGGCGCGCAGCGCGTCGCAATAATCGTCGCGATTGCGGAAGTCCCACGGCGTCGCATAGCCGTCCAGCGTGGTGATGTCGGACCCGGCCGAAAACGCTTTCTCGCCCGCGCCGGTGATGACAACGCAGCGCACCGCATCGCTCGTGTTGCACTCGGCCACCGCAGCGATCAGCGCCGCCGCCATCTCGGGGGTCAGCGCATTGAGCTTGGCCGGGCGGTTGAGCGTGATCGTGGCGACATGGTCGGCCACATCGAACAACAAGTCTTGGGTCAAGTTTCGGCTCCTGCCGGATGATGGGTGCGATAGAGGGTTTCGAGTTCGTCCAGCACCGGATCGGCTGCCTCACCGGCAAGCAGCGCGGCGCGCAGCCTAGCCGAGGCGGCGGTCTGGAACGCGATCGCGCCGTCGTGCCGGGGCCGCAACAGCGCCTGCTCGACCGTCGCCAGCGTCGCGGCAAAGAAATTGCCGGTGGCGGCAGTCACGGCCGCATCCTGCCATGCCGCACGCAGCGCCGGCTGGCCGTCATGCTGCGGGATAAAGCTCCGCTGCGTGGCGTCGGACATCAGCCAGCGCAGGTGATCGAGCAACTCCGGGGTCACCGCGCACCGCTTCGACACACCGATGCCGGTGCCGCCCAGCGTCGAACCGATCCGCCCGCCCGGTCCGCGCGGCGCATCGGCGAAGCCGACACCGCGCGTCGCATAATTCACATAGCCATAGATCAACGGGCACAGGTCAATGCCCTCCCCCCGCTCGATCACGCCCAGCATCGCGATCGGGTTCAGCGCCTGCGCCTTCACCGTCACGTCGCCGGTCAGCGCCAGCATCAGTGCATAGACTTCGCGCCCGATCGCGCGGTCCATGAATAGCTCGCCGGAGCGCCCAGCACCGAACGCCCCGCACACCGACTGAAAGCTCAGGATCGCATGCGGCCCCGCGAGCGACAGCGCAACAGCGTGCCGCGCGGCAAAGGCTGGCAGCGCGTCCCATGCCACCGGCGGCGCTTCCACCGTCGCGCGGCGATAAGCCATCACCTGCGTCGCCGCGTCGAGCGGCAGCGCCCAATGCTGCCCAGCGTAGCGATAGCTCGCCAGCGAAGGCCCCGCGACTGCCGCCTGCCATGCCGCGATCTCGTCCGCGCCGAACAGCGTCTCGATCGGCACAAGACAGTCCGCCGCGACCGCCTCACCGACGTGCGGATGGTCGAGCACGACCAGATCGTAGCGCGCGCACAGATCCGCGATCGGATGCGATTCGAACCCTTCGAGCGGCTGCCTGTCCCAGTGCAGCGACAGCCCCTCCACCTGCTCAGCAGCGGCCGCCAGCGCATTATAGCCGCGCGGATGGTCCCAGGTCAGGCCGCGATATGCGGGCGCGCTCATGCGTGCTGCTTGACCACGCCCGCCGCGATCAGCGCATTGATCCGCGCGTCATCGACCCCGGCCTCGCGTAGCAATTCGCGGCTATGCTCGCCCACCAATGGCGCACCGCGCTCGATCGTCGAGGGTGTCTTGGAAAAGCGGATCGGGAAGCCCGGCACCTTGACCCGACCTTCGGTGCGATGGTCATATTCGACGAAGGTACCGTTGTGCGCGATCTGCGGATCATCGACCAGGTCGGCATAGCCATAGACCGGCCCCGCCCAGATATCCCGCTCGCGCATCGCCGCGAGCCACTCTGCTGTCGAGCGCTTCAACAGATTCTCGCGCACCCTGGCGAAGATCGCGTCGCGCATCGCCCAGCCGTCGCGCTGGTCATCGAGGGTCGAAAAGAACGGGTCGTCGAACAGTTCGGCCAGCTTGGCATAGGGCGCCATCGCCAGCGTCATATAGCCATCGGCGGTCGCAAACACCCCATAGGGCGCGCGGATATAGCTGTGCGCATGCGGCTCGGCCGAGCGCGATTGCGGCTTGTTACCGACCGTGAACACCGACAATTCCTGCATCTGGATCGTCGTGATCGCGTCGAGCATGTTGACCTGAACCAGCTGCCCCTCGCCGGTCCGCTCGCGGTGGAACAGCGCGGCAAGCGCGCCCTCGAACGCCGAATAGGCGGTGATCGCATCGACCAGATACTGGCCTGCGGGCGATGGCGGCGCGCCCTCGACCCCGGCGGACAGCATCGCGCCGGACATGCCCTGCAGCAACAGGTCCTGCCCGGGGAAGAAGCGGTACGGCCCATCCTCGCCATAGCCCGACATCGACACATAGATCAGCCGCGGGTTGATCGCCGACAGCGTCGCATAGTCCACGCCAAGTCGCTCGGCGACGCCGGGGCGGTAATTCTGGAGGAAGACGTCGGCGTCCTTGACCATCTCCAGCAACAGCGACTTGCCCTCGGCAGACTTGAGGTCGATCGCCAGGCTGCGCTTGTTGCGGTTGAGCGCCAGAAACGACACGCACACTTCATTGCCGGTCGCGCCGCCCGCCGGGGCATGGCGCTGCCACTCGCCGGTCACCGGCTCGACCTTGATCACATCGGCACCCATGTCGCCCATGCGCTGCGCCGCGAACGGCCCGGCCATGGCGATCGAACAGTCGAGCACGCGGATGCCGCTCAGGATATTCTGCACAGTTAGTCCTTCAGTTCATGGTCCAGCCGCCATTCACGTGCAGCGTCTGGCCGGTGACGAAACCGGACTCCTCGCTCGCGAAAAAGGCGATGGCGTTGGCGATGTCATGGGCGGTGCCGCGGCGCTTGATCGACTGGGCGTCGAGCACCATGCGGTTATACCCGTCAGGATCGGGATGAATTTTCTCGGCGTCGGTCGGAAAGGCACCCGGCGCGATCGCGTTGACGGTGACGCCATCGGGTCCGAACTCGCGCGCCCAAGCCCGGGTCAGCCCGATCAGCGCCATCTTGGACGCGACATAGGGCGAGAGGTTCGCCCAACCGCCCGACAGCGTGATGCTGGACACGTTGATGATCCGGCCAAAGCCCTTGGCGCGCATGCCGGGCAGCGCCGCCTGAACCGCAACGATGCCCGCATCGACATTGACGCGCTGCACCGCCTGATGCTCCTCAACCGAAAAATTCTCGAACGGCTTCGACGGATAGATCGCCGCGTTGTTGATCACGACATCGAACCCGCCGGTCTCCTCGATCAGCCGATCGAGCGTGGCGCGGAATCCGGTCAGGTCGGACAGGTCGGCGGTCGAGACAATGAGCTCGCCCTTCCCCGCTGCCGCATTCTGCAACGCCGCGACCTTGGTCAGGTCGTTGTCGACCGCGACCACCTGCGCGCCGCGCTCCAGCAGCAGCAATGTGGTGTCGAGCCCCAACCCGCCCGCAGCGCCGGTATACAGGACGACCCGGCCCTTCACTTCGCTGCTCCGATCGGGGGGTAATTGCCAGAAGGTACCGGATATTCGTCGTCTGGCTGGCGCGCCACGCCCTCGATCCGCTGCACTGCATCGGCGACCGCATCGGATGTCGGCAGGATGCGGAACACGCTGTCGTAACGACGCTCATCGCCATGTTCGAGCCAGATCAGCTCGCCGCGTTCGCGGGCAAACTCCTTGCCCAGCACGTGATTGGTCGATGGCTCGATTCCGACGGCATAATGGCCGGCGTGGAGATTCTGCCATTCGTACATCGCCGGGAACTGGTCCTTGCGCGTCTGAACCTCGAACCCGAAGCCGATCGCCTCATTGACCACTGCGACGCTGACCTTGCCGTCCGCATCGGGGGCCATGTCGTGCTGCCAAACCTGTTCGTGGAAATTGACGATCGGCGCGGGCAGCGTGCGGTATCCGGTCCCCTGATCACGATAGCTGTCGGCATGCGCCGCCCAGATCACGTCGCGGATCGGCGCGACATAGCGCGACCCTTCCGCAACCACCGGATGGCTGACGTTGATGTGGTAGCAATACATGTGCGGCGTGCGGTAGAAGCCATGGTTGACCACGCGATCGATCAGCCGGATCTCGTCGCCGCCGACATCCGCCTCGATCCGCCGGATCAGGTGCAGATCCTCCCCGAACACGGTCGATTGCTGGACGACCCCCTCAGCCCATAGCACGCACGCGTCACCGTCCCAGCGCTCGCCATAGCCGGTCAGCCGCGCTGGGATCGTCCCAACCCGCCCATGCAGCGACGACGACACCTTCTCGCGCGGGCCATAGAAATAATGCCCCGCGGGGTCGTCATGCATGAACAATGTGTGGTCGAGGCCACAGGTGATCAACAGACCCGACATCGACCGGAACCAGCCAAGGCCACCCTCGCCCTCATAGTCGTGCAGCGCAGGGTTGCGGAAACCGGACGGCGAGTGCCAGCCGACCGCGCGGCCATTATGCTCGCACTCGGCAATATCCATCGCGCGATCGACCAGCACGGTGAAGCGCAGGCCCGACCCGGTGCGGAACTCCAGACAGCGAACGCCGCGCTCGACCCCGTCGCCCAGCGTCGACAGGCGCACGCCAGCAAACTGGGACAGCGACCCGGACCGCATCGCGAGGTCGCGTCGCGACATGCGTTCGCCATATAGCTGGGGCACCCATCCGCTCCATCAACATGTTGTCAGACGTATGATGTTTAGGGCAGGGTATGCATCCGCGTCAATCGACGCCGCACGGAGTTTTTGAAATGCCCATCGTCCGCCGCTGCTTCGCCGTCGATCTGCATGACGACCCTGAACGCATCGCCGCCTATCGCAAATGGCACGCACCAGGCGGCCCGCCCGCTGCCGTAAACGCGGCGATCCGCGCGGACGGGGTGACATTGCTGGAAATCTGGCTGATCGGCGACCGCATGTTCATGCTGATAGAGCAGGACACCGACCGCGCGCCCGACCCGGAGACCAAGCGCAAACGGGATTTCGCGAACCCGGAGGTCGCGGCGTGGGACGCGCTGATGGCGGGCTTTCAGCGGCCCCTGCCCTTCGCGCCCGATCAGACCTGGGTCGAGATGGAGCGGATCTACGCGCTCGCCGATCAGCCCTGAGCGCGATCAGCCCCGCGGCTGCGCCCGCCGCTTTTCCCACGACCCGGCGATATGCTCACGCATCGCCCGTGCCGCCGCGTCGGGATCGCCGGCAGCAATCGCCTCATAGACCTTGCGATGCGCCTCTTGCGTCGCCCGCACATGCGCGACGCTCAGCTTGCCCGAATAGCCGTGCGTGCGCAGCGCTTCGGATTGAATGCCGTCGATGATCGCCTTGCTCAGCCGGTCGCCCGACATGCGCATGATGATGTCGTGGAACTTCAGATCCTCATGCACATAGGCCGAGGGCATCGGGACCAGTTCTTCCAGTTTTTCGATCTGCGCGGTCAGCTCGGTCAGCGATTCGGGCGTCGCGTTTGCCGCCGCCTTTGCCGCCATCGCCGATTCGAGCAAGCTGCGCACTTCGGACAGATTGTCGAGATAGCGCAGCCCGTCTTCGCCCTGGAACAGGGCGGACAGGATCATCGGGTCGAGCATGTTCCATGCGCGGCTGTCGCGCACGATCGTCCCGCGCCCCTGCTGCGACACGACCAGCCCCTTTTCGGTCAGGGCGGTGGTCGCCTCGCGCACCACCGTGCGGCTGACGTCGTAGATATCGCACAGGATATTCTCAGGCGGGAGCGCGGTGCCGATCGGATAGGTCCCCATCACGATCGAATTGACCAGATCCTCCACGACGGCGGTCGAGAGTCGCGGACGGCGGCGCAGCCGCTGCGGCGCGACGGGCGGCTCAGTATTCATTCGTCCTTCTCGCTCACCCAAATCATCCTGCTCCAACCGATGGAACCGCAAGCACCACAGCGTCAAGGGCTTGCAGATTTTTAAAGATCATACATACTATGTTTAAATGCCGGGCGACGCAGCGCCCGTGCTGGGGATGTCAGTCACATATGAAGATCACCGGATATCGCAGCCTGACGACCGTTCACGACTGGGGCCGCCCCGTCGGCGACGTCAACGGCATCGTCAAGACGGGCGTCACCGAAGTGCCGATCCTGCTGATCGAGACCGACGGCGGGCTGACCGGCATCGGGCTGGGCCAGCATAGCGAAATTGCGCGCGTGTTTCCGGCGGTCGAGGGACAGGATCCTCGCGCGGTGACAGCGCTGTATGACTCGATGCTGGCGCATGTGTTCAAGAGCGGCCATGCCGGTGCCACCTATGGCGCGATCGCTGCGGTCGACATGGCGCTGTGGGACCTCAAGGCCAAGTTGGCGGACGAACCCTTGTGGCGCACGTTGGGCGCGCTCGACCGGTTCGTGCCGGGCTATGCCTCAGGGCTGTGCTACGGCCTGAAGGACGACGATTTCGCCGCGCACTACCGGACCTGGGCCGATCACGGCTTTTCCTCCGCCAAGATCAAGGGCGGCAAGGATCTGGATCGCGACATCGCCCGCCTGCTTGCGGCACGCGACATCCTGTCCGTCAACAGCGACCGCCCCGCCATGATGCTGGACGTGAACGAGGCATGGAACGTCAAGCAAGCGGTGCGCCACCTTGCCGAGATCGAACGGTACATCGACCTGACCTGGATCGAGGAACCGGTGCGCCGCTGGGACGCGGCGGGCCATGCCGCGATTTCCCGCGCATGCCGCGCGGCGGTTGCGACGGGCGAGAATCTGACCGGGCTCGACCAGTTCGCGCCGCTGTTCGATGCAGGCGCGGTCGATGTGGTCCAAGCCGGGAGCGTATGGGGCATCACCCATTTCCTGCGCGTCGCGATGGCGGCGCATTCGCGCAATTTGCCCGTATCGCCGGTCGGCTATGACGCGAACCCGATCGCACATGCGGCCGCCGCGCTGCCCAACATGATCGGGATCGAAGTGCAGGATTTGAACTGGCCGGTCGGCCTGTCGGTCGATCAGCAGATCGGCGATGGCGGTATCCGGCTCGGCGATGCACCGGGGCTGGGCATCGTCGTGGACGAAGCAATGATCGGTAACGGCAGCGGCGCGGGCTGGAGCAGCGAGGGCGGCCCCCACCGGCGGCCACGTCAGGCCGGGCTCCGGCTGGTGCCCGAACGCCCGCTTGTCGCCGAATGACGACTAGCGCAATCCACGAAAAGCAGAAGCACCGGAGAGACTGATGGCCACCGCGGCACCGACGCATCCCCATGTTCTCGGCCCGCAGCGGACCAAGCTCCAGCTGTCGCTGATGATCAATTTCTTCCTGCTGATGGCGCTCTACAGCGGCGTGCTCGGCGTGCTGCTACCCAACCAGATCGCCGAACTGGATGAGGGGTCCAAGGCGAACAACCTTGCCTTGCTGTTCGCGATCACCTCGATCTTCTCGACCCTCACCACCCCGATCGCCGGCGCGCTATCGGATCGCACGCGCAGCCGCTGGGGTCGCCGTTCGCCCTGGATCGCCATTGCGTCGCTGATCGGATCGCTGGCGCTGTTCGGCGTGTCATGGATGACCAGCTTCTGGTCGTTGATGGTGCTGTGGGTGATGGCCGCCATCGCCTATAATTCGATGCAACCGGCGATGACGACGCTGATCGCCGACCGTTTTGCGCCAGAAACACGCGGCGGGGTTTCGGGCATCGTCGGCGCGGGCATGACCGCGGGGCTGACTGCCGGGACGGTCGTCGCGGGCTATCTCGCCGGAGAGCGCGTGCTCGCCTACGGCCTGTTCGCCGGAGCCATCGCCGCGTCGTGCGTCGCGTTCGTTGCGATCAACCGCGAGCCGCCGAGCGATGCGATGCCGCGCCGCCCGATGCGCTGGGGCGAGTTCCTCAAGGGCTTCTGGATCTCGCCGCGCGAGCATCCCGATTTCGCCTGGGCGTTCGCCAGCCGCTTCTTCATCTACATGGGCTATCAGGCTGTGGCGGCGTATCTGCTCTACATCCTGCGCGACTATATCGGGCTGGGTAACGCCGAATCGAACATCGCGATCGCCAATATGGCGATCATCACGCTGGTCTGCCTCGTCATCTCCTCGCTCGGCTCGGGCTGGCTGTCGGATCGCTACCAGCGCCGCAAGCCGTTCGTGATCCTGGGCAGCCTGATCATGGGTTGCGCGATGGTCGCCCCGCTCGTCGCCCCGACGATGCAGGGGATGTGGGTCTATGCCGCGATCATCGGGGTCGGGTACGGGATGTTCATGTCAATCGACATGGCGCTGATGACGCAGGTGCTGCCGAAGAGCGCGCTGGGCGACGAAGGCAAGGATCTCGGCATCCTGACGACTGCCGTGAACATCCCCCAGATCATCAGTCCGGTCATGGCCGCGATCCTGCTCAGCGCCTTCGGCAACGACTATCGCGTGATCTTCTGGGCCGCCGTCGTGTTCGTATTTGGGTCCGCGCTATGCGTGTTTCCGATCAAGTCGGTGCGCTAGTCTGTATCATCATACATATTATGATAATTTGACATATGCGTTCTCCTGCGGCATGAAACGATCAAACAAAATGCCAGGAGAGGAATGATGATCAACCGCATCACCAATGTTCGTCGGGGCTTGCTGCTGTCCGCTGCCGGAGGGGCCGTCGCGCTCGCCCAGCCCGCCTTCGCGCAGGACGCAGCCGCGCCTGCCGGTGAAGAGGATGAGATCGTCGTCACCGGCATCCGCGCCGCCGAGCGCGCGGCGATCGACATCAAGCGCAACGCCGTTGGTGTGGTCGATTCGATCGTGGCCGAGGATCTGGGCAAGCTGCCCGACCAGAATGTGGCGGAATCGCTGCAGCGGATCACCGGCGTCACGATCGAGCGCAACCGTGGCGAAGGCCGTTACGTCACCGTGCGCGGCTTTGGTCCGAAGTTCAACGCCGTCACCGTCAATGGCCGCACGCTGGCGACCGACAATAATGGCCGCGAATTCTCGTTCGACGTGATCCCGTCCGAGGTCATCTCGGGCGCGGACGTGTACAAATCGCCCCAGGCGAACATCAACGGCGCGTCGATCGGCGCGACCATCGATGTCCGCACGCTGCGCCCGCTGGACCAGAAGGAAGGCTTTAAGGTCGCGGCCGCCGCCACCGGCATGTGGTCGGAGAACGCGGACAGCTGGAACCCCGAATTTTCCGGCGTTGCCAGTTGGAAGAACCAGTCGGGCACGTTCGGCATCGCGCTGTCGGGCGTCTATTCCGAACAGGAAAACCGCATCGACGAATTCACAATCGGCGCAGGCCATGTCCGCCGGTCGAGCACCGATTCCTATTACACCGCCGGCGGCGTCCCCGGCGCGCGCATCGGCCCGAACGTCGCGCCCTTCACGCGCGTTTCGATGCCTTCGAACCTGTCGCCCTTCTTCTTTGAGCGCGACCTTACCCGTTGGGCGGTGAACGGCTCGGTCCAGATGCGGCCCAGCGACACGCTGACCGTGACGATCGACACGCTCTATTCTAAGGCGCGGTTCATCGAGCAGCAGACCGGGCTCGCCTATGACTTCTCGGGCGGCACGCTGGTCGAGCAAGTCGTCCAAAATGGCGAAGCGGTGTATCAGCGCTATCAGGGCGGCTTCGTTGATCAGATCATCCAGTATGACGATCGCAACGTCACCACCGACCAGTTCGGGATCAACATCGACTGGCAGCCGACCGACGATCTGCGCATCCGGCTCGACGGGTCACTCTCCGACGCGCGCCGCCGCGGCAAGGAGAACAACCTGTTCACCACCATCCGCCGCAAGAATATCGACCATTGGTTCGATCGCCGCAGCGGCAGCCCGATCTACGATTATGGCTTCACCAGCCCGAACTACAGCAACGCCGCCACGAACCCGCAGGGGATCACCGCGCATTACTATATCTGGGGCGGCGGTTCGAACATCGACGACGAGATCGAGGAATATAAGGCGGACATCGACTGGAACCCGAATGGCGGCGCACTGACCTTCTACGCCGGCGCGTTCAAGCAGAGTCGGATCAAGACGATCACCGCCGACGAAATGCCGTTCGGCGAACAATGCGCCTATTGCGGGTCGGACCGCGTCCTGCCGCCGGCGTTGTTCTCGCCCACCAACCGCAATTTCTTTGGCGGCAATGGCGGGGCCAACATCCTGACCGACTGGGTGATCTACGATCCGCGCGCGCTGGTGCTTCAGGTCGATCAGTTCGCGACCGCCGACGGTCGCGCGTTCAACCCCGCCGTGCCGTCGCCGACCGGATCGTCGCAGGTGAACGAGAAGGTGTGGGGCGGCTATCTGATGGCCGAACTCAAGGCCGACCTCGGCGCGATGCCGCTCGCGGTCAATGTCGGCCTGCGCTACGAGGATACCGACTACACCTCCTCGGGCGCATCGCGCACGGTTCTGAGCGCGGTTCCGAACGGCCAGGGGCAGAACATCATCACCGTCTCGCCGGTCGTTCCGGTTAGCTTCCGCGGCAAATATCGCGATTGGCTGCCGTCGATCAACGCGCGCCTCAACGTCACCGACGACCTGCTGCTGCGCTTTGCCGCGTCGAAGGTGATGACGCGCCCGACCCTGTCGGACCTGTCGCCGCGCCAGACGATCCAGACCAACCCGGGCAACGAGACGATCCGTCGCGGTAACCCCGATCTGCAGCCATTTCGTGCCAAGCAGGTCGAAGTAGGTGCCGAATGGTATTTCGCCCCCGGATCGCTGCTGTCGGCGGCGGCGTTCTACAAGGATATCGAATCCTTCGTAACGCTGACCACCACCCCGCAGCTCGTCGATCAAGTGACGTTCCAGGTGACCGTGCCCGACAATGGCGAGGGCGCGACGGTCAAGGGCTTCGAGATCGGCTATCGCCAGTCGTTCGAAAACTGGTTGCCGGGCGCGCTGGGCGGCTTCGGCATTCAGGCGAGCTATAACTACACCGACTCAAACGCCGAGTATCGCAACACCGTCGCTAACGTGAGCTTCGGCCTCGAAGGGCTGTCAAAGAACTCCTACAGCGTGGTCGGCTTCTACGAGAAATACGGCATCACCGCCCGTGTCGCCTACACCTATCGCGACAATTTCCTTCAGGTTGCATCGGGCCGCAATGGCGAGCCGGAATATTTCGACGCCTATGGCCAGCTCGACGTTAGCCTGTCCTATGACCTTACCAATAATTTCACGGTCTTTGCGGACGCGATCAACCTGAACAATGCGAAGGAGTTCATCTATTCGGTGAGCGAAGATCGCACCAAGGAATATCGCATGACCGGCCGCCGCGTATCGGCAGGCGTCCGCGTTCGCTTCTGACGCCCACCCCCTCGGAAGCGTCTCTCGCCCCGGCACGGTCCACCGTGCCGGGGCTTCTTTTTTGATGAAATGGGCGCGTCTGTCCGGCGACCGGCGCTGTCAGGCGGTCGCCGGATCCGCTCGCACGAAGCGATAGCCGCCGGTCGCTACAGCAAAGCGAATGCCATCCGCACCATAGTGAAGATCCGTGACAGCAGGGTGCGCCGCAAGCGCGATGCCGCTCTCAAGCCAGTCGCCACCCGGCAGCTCGACATCGGCAATCGCATTGGGCGGCACAGTCAGATCGAGCCGGGTCAGACCGCCGGTATCGCCATCGGTCCCCGTCGCGATGGTGCCGACCACCGAGTCATAGCGCGTCTCCACCCGGCCGATCTGCGGGAGCCACAGCGGACGCACGGCGATCCGACGAAACCCCGGCGCCGCCGGCGCAATCCCGCCGAGACGCCGATAGAAAAAGCCCACCACCGCGCCGAACGCATAGTGATTATAGCTGTTCATCGACAGGTCGCCGGTATCGCCGTTCCAGCGTTCCCACACCGTGGTCCCGCCCTGCTCCGGCATATAGCCCCAGCTGGGGTAGCCAGTCTGGAGCAGCAGCCCCGCGACCTCATCCATCATCTCGGCATCGGCGAGGACATCAAGCAGATAGGGCGTTCCGAGGAAACCGGTCGACAGCTTCATGCCGCGCGCCCGGATATCCGCGGCGAGCACCGCAGCGGCCTTGGCGTGAAGACGCGGCGGCACCAGACCGAAGGCGAGCGACAGGACCTGGCTGGTCTGGCTGCCATTGCCGCAAACCCCGTCGCGGCCGACGAATGCGTCAGCATAGGCCGCCCCGATCGTCGCGCGCAGGCAGCGATAGTGTTCGGCCTCCGCCGCACGCCCGCTCGCCACCGCCATCTGCGCCATCAGCTCCGCGCACCACGCCCAATAGGCGGTCGCGCACAACATGCGCGGCGTCGTCTCGTCATCCGGCTTGATCGCGTCGACCGACAGCCAATCGCCCAGATCCAGCCCGCGATCGTTGCGCCAGACATGATCGGGGTTGGACCGCGCGACGAACGCCATCCACGCCTGCATCGCGTCCCAATTTTCGTCGATGACGGCGGTGTCGCCATAGCGCAGCCACAGCTGCCAGGGCAGGATGATCCCCGCCTCGCTCCACCCCGCCGTTACGACATCGGGATAGGAAAGCGGCTGGGGTACCACGATCGGATAGCCCCCATCGTCGCGCTGCGCCGCGCGTGCCTCAAGTAGGAACCGGCGAATGAACGGGTCGACGTCCATGTTGAAGGCAGCGGCGTCGAGGAACACCTGAATGTCCCCCATCCACCCCATCCGCTCGTCCCGCTGCGGGCAATCAGTGGGCACGCTGAAGAAGTTGCTGCGCTGGCTCCAGCGCGCATTGTTCCAGATCGATTGCAGCAACGGCGCATCGTGGAAGGTCATAGCGCCGGTTTCGCGGCAGTCGCTATGCACGACGATGCCTTCCACATCGTCCGCCGTCGGCATGCCGGGAAAGCCTGACACTTCGACATAGCGAAAGCCGTGATAGGTGAAATGCGGCTCGAACGTCTCGGCCACGCCCGTACCAGCCAGTGTGAAGCGGTCGGTCGCGCGCGCGAGCCGAAGATTGGCAAGGTCAACCGTGCCGTCAGCGTTCAGCAACTCGGCGAACTTCGCGGTGATGGTGGTACCCCCTGGGCCGGTGGCGCGGACGCGCACCCAGCCCGAGAAATTCTGCCCGAAATCGAAGACGTAACGGCCAGCCACCGGTTCGCTGACAGCCACCGCGCGGCGGGTCCCGGTGCGGCGCAACGGCGGAGACGTTTGCGCCACCAACGCCGCGTTCGGGGCCTGCCCGACCCGCACCGGCATCCAATCGCGATCGTCGAAACCCGGCGTATCCCAACCCGGCTGATCGAGCCGCGCGTCGAAGGTCTCACCATCGTAGATTTCAGACTTCACCACCGCCGACGGCGCGATCCGCCAGTCCGGCCCGGTCGTTACCCAGTCGCGCGTCCCGTCGGCATAATCGATCCGCAACATCGCCCGGAACCGCCGCGGCGCGGGGCCGAAACCATAGCGCTCGATCCGCCAGCCGAAGGGCGATGCATACCAGCCGTCACCGACCAACGCGCCCAGAACATTGGCCCCCGGCACGATCCGATCGGTCACATCATAGGTCTGATACAGGACATGGCGGTGGGCCACGCTCATTTCGGGTGCGAGGATCGCGTCGGACACCTTCTCACCATTGAGGTGTGCGTCATAGGCACCCAGCGCCGTGGCATAGAGCCGCGCAGTGGCGACCGGCTTCGGCACATCGAATGCCGTGCGCAGCAGCATCGCCGGTTCGGCAGGGCGCGGATCGCCCTGCGCCCAGCTCGTGCTCGGCACCACCGCGCTCCATCCGACGGCATCGAACGTCAGGTCCGTCCAGCGCCCCGGCGGATCCGGCATCACCCGGAATGCGCTGCCTACGATCCGCTCGATCCGGCCATCGGCGCGGTGCAGCCGGATCAGCGCCGCGAACGCGCCGCCATCGACCGGAAAAAAGCCCTGCGTATCCGCCTCGACCAGTGCGCAGATGCTGTTGCGCCCCGGCCGCACCTCGCCTTCGTAGCGCGCGAGCGTCCCCCAGAAGGGCAGATAGGTGTCCCAGTCGAAATGCCAGTCGAGCGGCGACTTGACGCCGTTGACCCATACGCCGCGCAGATGATCCTTGCCCGCGATCAGCACATCGGCCGCGACCAGATCGAGCGGAGCGTCGAAGTCCAGCCGGAAGGCGTGCGGCCGTGCGTCGAGCGACGTCTCGCCCCACACCCAGCCTACCCCGGCAGCGCGATCGGCGGCGGCGAGGGCGTCCTCCGCCTCGATCCAGTCGCCGCGCCAGTCTTCGGGCGATAGCAGCCCGGCTTCGAACCATGTCGGCTCCGACCGCGCCGACCCTGCATCTCCGGCAACCTCGACCGTCCACCAGATGCGCTGCATCGACTCCAGCGGTGGGCCGCCATAGAGGATGTCGAAGCTGGCCCGACCGACGACCGTGCCGCTGTCCCAGATCAGCTCCGCGGCATCGAGCGCCGCCGGACTTGCCGCCGCACGGATGCGATAGCTGTGCTGCGCCCCCGCCCCCTCGATCCGCCATGACAGGCGCGGGTGCCGGACCTGCGTCCCCAACAGGTCAGTCGTATACTCCGCGCGCAGATCGACGACGCGCATCTGATCAGAGGTCGATGCCAAGGCGGTAGATGCGGTTGGCGTTGCCCCCGAACAGCGCCGCCCGCTCGTCCGCGCTGAAATCGGCGGTGATCCCGTCATAGGCGTCGAAATGCCGGTCAAAGCTGCCGAACAATTTGTCGGTCGGGACATTGCTGGCGAACATCGCCCGATCGGTCCCGAACAGCGCAATCGTCTCCAGCACATAGGGCCGCGCCTGTTCCGCGTTCCATGGCCGCCAGGTGAAGCCCATGCCCGAAATCTTGACCGCGACATTGGGCAGCGCTGCAAACGCCGCCATTCCGCGCCGCCATACGCTCCACCCGTCCGCGTCGCCGGGCAAAGCCATGCCGGTGTGGTTGAGGATCACCTGCGTATCCGGATGCTTCGCGATCAGCGCGGCAAGATGCGCGAACTGGCCCGGATACGCCTGAAGGTCGAAGCTCAGACCGAACTTCTTCAGCAGGCCAAAGCCACGCATCCACGCGCTGGTCGTCGTGACGTCAGCGGGCGAATAGCTGCGCGCCGGGTCGGGATGCCAGTTGATGATGTGGCGGATGCCGCGAACATTGGCGTGTTCGACATGCGCGGCCAGCAGGTTTTCGACCTGCGGATCATCCAGTGCCGCGAATGCCACGATGCCGGTCGGCATGCCGCGCGTGTCGGCCATGTCCTGAAGCCACTGCGTTTCCTTCAGCGCATCCGCCGGGTCCGCGCCTGCATCGATGTGGACGATGCCGCGCACGTCCCAGCTCCCCGCGTCGGCGCGATAGGCGTCGAGCGGATAGTCCACCGCGATCGCCTCGACGCTGCCATTGGGATTGTCGCTGTCGAACGGCCCGGTCAGCCACGGATAGCGAATGTGTTGCAGGTCCCACAGATGGACATGCGGATCGACCAAAGGCGGACGCACGGCCATGTCAGAAGGTCGTCCGTCCGCCCGACGTGTCGAAAGTCGACGCCGTGGTGAAGCTGCACTCTTCGCTCGCCATGAAGCAGATCATCGCCGCGCTCTCATCGACTTCGCCCAGCCGCCCCATCGGGATCTTGGAGCGCATATAATCGACCTGGCTCTGCGGCAGCTGGGCAAGGATCGGGCTTTCGAACGTCGCCGGGGTGATCGCATTGGCGATGACACCCTTGCCGGCCAGCTCCTTGCCGAGCGACTTGGTGAAGCCGATCACCGCCGCCTTGGACGCCGAATAGGCGCTGGCATTGGGATTGCCCTCCTTGCCCGCCACCGATGCGACATTGACGATCCGGCCATAGCCCTGCGCCAGCATCAGCGGCACGATCGCGCGGTTGCAATAGAACAGGCCGTGGACGTTGATATCGAACACGCGCAGCCAGCTATCGACCGGGAACTCGTGCACCGGCACCGTCGCGCCGGTGATGCCCGCCGAACAGATCAGGACATCCACCTTGCCGCCAAGCGCGGCGGCGCTCGCCTGCGCCGCGGCATCGACCGCAGCCTGATCGGACACGTCGAGCGCCTGCACGTCACTCGCCCCGACCGCGTCCTTGGCGGCTGCCAGCGCGTCCGCGTTCAAGTCCCACAACGCGACCCGGCCACCCTCGGCGACGATGCGCGCGGCAACCGCCCTGCCCAGCCCCGATGCACCGCCGGTGACGATCGCGCTGCGCCCGGCATAGCGCCCGGCGAAGCTGCTCACTTGGCCGGCGCCCATGCGACGAAATCCTGGCGCTGCTCGCCCAGCTTTTCGATGCCCAGCTCAACCACGTCGCCCGCCTTCAGATACCAGGGCTCGGGCTTCTGGCCGAGGCCGACGCCCGGCGGGGTGCCGGTGGTGACGACGTCACCCGGCAGCAACGTCATGATCTGCGAGAGATAAGACACGATCTGCGCGACGGTGAAGATCATCGTCTTCGTATTGCCGTCCTGAACCTTCTTGCCATTGACCGACAGCCACATGCCCAGGTTCTGGACGTCGCCGACCTCGTCCTTGGTCACCAGCCACGGGCCGATCGGGCCAAAGGTGGGGAACCCCTTGCCCTTGTCCCAGGTCATGCCGCGCTCAGTCTGCCAGTGGCGTTCGGACACATCGTTGACCAGGCAGTAGCCCGCGACATGGTCGAGCGCGTCGGCCTCCGCGACATTGTTCGCGGCGGTTCCGATCACGATCCCCAGTTCGACCTCCCAGTCGGTTTTCTTGCTGTCCTTCGGGATCGTGACCGGATCGTTCGGACCCTGGATGCAGCTCACCCATTTGTTGAACACCACCGGCTCCTCGGGGATCGGCAGGTTCGATTCATGCGCGTGGTCGACATAGTTGAGGCCGATCGCGACAAACTGGCGCGTGCCACCGACGCACGGGCCATAGCGAACATCGCCCTCGACCAGCGGGAGGCTCGCCGGGTCGACCGCGGCAAGCCGGGCGAGGCCATCCTTGCCGATCGCGTCGCCAGCAATGTCGGCAACATGCGCCGACAGGTCGCGGATGCGGCCATCCGCGTCGATCAGGCCGGGCTTCTCGGCACCGGGGGCGCCATAGCGACAGAGCTTCATTGCAAATTCCTTCGAGCGTTCAATCGTTGGGATAGGGGCGATGCAGCGCAATCTCGTGGTTCAGCTCGACCCCGAAACCGGGCCGGTCGAGTTCGCTCGCGCGGATCTTGCCATTCACGGGTACGGGTTCACCGAGCAGCTGGGGGCTGAACATCGGCACCACTTCGGTCGGGCCGGGATGCATCATCAGGAACTCGGCAAAGGGCGAGTTGTGGCGCGTGATGACGAAGTGATAGCTGTACACGCTCGACCCGTGCGGGACCATCATCACGCCGCGGCTGTCGGCGTAATTCGCGATCTTGATCAGCTCGGTCACACCGCCGCACCAGCCCACATCCGGCTGGATGATGTCGCAACAGTCCATATCCATCAGCATGCGAAAGCCCCAGCGGGTCGCCTCATGCTCGCCGGTCGTCACCAGAAGCCCGCGCGGGGCATTCTTCTTGAGCGCCGCATAGCCCCAATAATCGTCGGGGCTCAGCGCCTCCTCGATCCATTTGAGGCCGCATTCGTCCCAGGCGCGGTGCGCCAGCCGGGTCGCATAATCGAGATCGAGGCTCATCCAGCAATCGAGCATCAGCCAGAAATCGTCGCCGCATTTCGACCGCATGTCGGCCAGCGCAGCGATGTTCTTCTCCAGACCCCCCACCCCTTCGGTCGGGCCGTGGTGGAGCGGCAGCTTGCCGCCGATGAACCCCATTTCCTTGGCCAGATCGGGCCGCGCGCCGGTGGCGTAGAATTGTAGCTGGTCGCGTACCGCGCCGCCCAGCATGTGGTAAACCGGCTCGCCCCGCAGCTTGCCCAGCAGGTCCCAGATTGCCAGATCGACGCCCGAAATGGCGTTCACCACCAGCCCCTTGCGCCCGTAATATTGGGTCGAGAAATACATCTGGTCCCAAATCTTCTCATAGTCCGCCGGACTGCGACCGATCAGGAAGCGACTGAGGTGCTTCTCGACGATGAACGCCGCCGGCTCGCCGCCGGTCGTCACCGCAAAGCCGATCGTACCGTCCTCGGCCTCCAGCTCGACCACCAAGGTGCCGAGCAAATTGATGCCGAAGCTCTGCCGCGACTGGCGATATTCCGGGTAACGCGCCATCGGCGTCGCGATGTGATCGTCGATCCAGTGGCCCGCGCCCTGATCGTGATAATCCGCCCCGCCGCCTCGCACCGTGAAGGCGCGGACATGCTTGATCCTGGACAGCCCGGTGAAGCTGGCAGCGGTCATTTCGCAATTCCGTCGAGAACGAGAACCCAGTCATTGCCCGGCTTGCTGTCGCCCGGCGGGTCGAAGCGGCGCGCGCCACGATTTTCGAAGGTGCCGGCGGGCGTGGTGCTGCCGTCGCGCGGGGAAAACCAGCTGGCCTTGACCGACCGCCCGGCGATCACGCCCAGCCGCATCGTGAACGGCGCGCCGGTATAGCTATAGGCAAACGCGTAGTTGGTGCCGCGGCTCGCGGCGACGCGGTCATAGCGCAAGCCATTATCGAGGATCATCGCCTGATCCGGCACGCGCTCGAGCATCGGACGGGATTCGATCAACTTGCGCAGATGCCGCATCTGCGTCGCGCCCTGCGCAGTCAACGCCTGTTCCCAATGCAGGTTCGGCTCGAAATTCGCGTCCTTCGACCCCGCAGCGAAGAACTGCATGACGTGGTTCTCGCCATAGGTATGGCCGAACGCCCCGGCCATCACCGCCCACCAGCCATAGCGCCGCGCATCGTCCGCGCCCCAGCGCGGCTGGTTCTGTTCGTGCAGGCCGTGGGGGATATTCTCGTAGCTCGGCTCGCCGTCGATCGTCGGCTTGGCCGGTAGACGCGCGCGGTCCTGCTCGACATAACGCCAATTATCTTCGCCGATCGCGTTTGCCCCCTCCTGACGATAGGACCGGTGCCCCGACTGGAACATGTTGAAGTCCAGCCACGGCGCCTGATGCCATTGCCACGACGACGCGGTGCGCCCGATCGGGTGAAAGGTCATCAACTGGCGCGGTGCGATCCCTTTTATCGTCGTGCCGAGCGCATCCCAAGCCGCGCTATTCTGTTCCGACCGCGTGTCGCCACCATTCAGCCAGATGATGTTCGACCGCTTGCCGTAACGCTCGGCGAGGAAACGGCCATAGGTCGGCGCGTTGGCGGCGGTCAGCTGCTTCTGCATCGCCAGATCGCCCCAGGCGGGGACCAGCGCCAGATAGATGCCATGCGCCGCCGCGCGATCGGCAACCCAGTCGAGATGGTCCCAGAAATCATACTCGCCGGGCTTCGTCGGGTCCGCCCCCGGCGTCGTGCGCGGGCGCGCCGGATCGCCGTCGATCAGCGCGGGCGCATCGGCGCGGCTCTTCATCTGCGCGGTGTGCAGCACCATCACCTGAATGACGTTGAACCCCTGCGCGCGCCGCGTCGCGAGATAGCGTTCGGTCTCGGCGCGATCGAGGCGACTGAGCAGCAGCCAGCCGGTATCTCCCAGCCAGAAAAACGGCTTGTCGCCTGCGAGCAAATAGCGGTTGTTATCGGATACGCGCAGCGGTGGCGGTGCGCCTTGGGCCCCGACCGGCAATGCCATGAGTAGCGCGAACGTCAGGATCAAGCTGCGTACCATGCCGGTCATCCCACTCCACCTTTCGCACCGGCTCTATCGGCTGCACCCCGATCAGGTCAACATACATATTATGAATTACTGGAGGTTCACAAACGCGCCGCCATCGACCAGCAGCGCCGCGCCGGTCACATATTGCGCCATGTCCGACGCGAGGAAGACGATCGGCCCGACCAGATCCTCAGCCTCGCCCAGCCGTCCGAGCGGGATGCGCGCGGTCATGCGGTCACGCTTGTCCTGATCGGCCAGATCGTCCTTGTTGATCTCGGTCAGGATCGTCCCGGGCAGCACCGAGTTGCAGCGGATGCCATGTTTGCCGAGCGCAATCGCCGCCGACTGCATCAGCGAATGCACCCCCGCCTTGGTCGGGGTGTAGTGCGTCTGAAACTCGCCACCGACCAGCGCCGAGATCGACGACACCGCGACGATCGCCCCGCCCTCACCCTGCTTCACCATCTGGTTCGCCGCCGCCTGCACCATGTAATAGGCACCGTGCAGATTGACGCGGAAGGTCCGGTCCACCGTCTCGACCGGCATGTCGAGAAACGCATGGAACGGACAGATCCCGGCGTTGGACACCATCACATCCACCCGCCCGAACGTCGCGACCGCCTTGTCCACAAAGTCGCGCGCCGTCGCCGGATCGGCGACATCGCCCTTCACGGCCAGCCCGCGCTGGCCCAGCGCTTCGATCTCGGCGACGCAGGATGCGGCCTTGTCATCGCTCGACGCATAGTTAATCGCGACGTTCGCGCCGTGCCGCGCTGCGCCGATGGCCGCGGCGCGGCCGATGCCGGTCGATCCACCGGTGACCAGCACCGTCTTTCCTTCGAGCAACTTCACCGCACATCCTCCGCAAGAATGGATCGGTCGATGGCATCGATCCGGTTGACTCCGGTCAGCGTCATCGCGACCGTCATTTCCTTGGCGATCAGTTCCAGCAGCTTCGCCACCCCCGCCTCGCCCTGCGCCGCCAGCGCATAGACCCAGGCACGCCCCAGCAGCACGCCCCGCGCGCCCAGCGCCAGCATCCGCGCGACGTCCAGCCCGCTGCGCACCCCGCCATCGGCCAGCACCGTCAGCCGGTCGCCCACAGCCTCCACGATCGCCGGCAGCGCCCGCGCGCTCGACAGCACGCCGTCGAGCTGACGCCCGCCATGATTGGATACGACGATGCCGTCCGCGCCGATCGCCGCCGCCTCACGCGCGTCATCGGGGTCGAGGATGCCCTTGATGATCAGCGGCCCGTCCCAGACCTCCCGAATCCAGTCGAGATCCTTCCACTGGATCGACGGATCGAAATTGCGGCCGAGCCAGCCCATATAATCGTTAAGCCCGCTGTCCTTGCCCAGCACGGGCAACAAATTGCCCAGCATGTGCGGCCGCCCCCTCAGGCCGACGTCCCACGCCCAGCGCGGCCGCCCGATCGCCTGCATCACTCGGCGCAGTGGAGCATAGGGACCGGACATGCCGGCATGCGCGTCGCGATAACGCGATCCCGGCACTGGCATGTCCACGGTGAACACCAAAGCCCGCGCCCCCGCCGCCTTCGCCCGCGCGATCAGGTCGCGCATGAACGCTCGGTCGCGGATGACATAGAGCTGGAACCAGAACGGGTCGGCGGCCTGCGACACTTCCTCGATCGAACAGATCGACACGGTCGACAGGCAGGTCGGGATGCCCGCCGCCGCCGCCGCGCGCGCCGCCTGAACCTCGCCCCTTCGGGCATACATGCCGCTGATCCCGACCGGCCCCAGCGCGACCGGCAGGGCGATCTCCTGCCCGAACAGCGTCGTCGTCAGGTCGATGCTGGCAACGTCCTTCAGCACCCGCTGGCGCAACGCCACGCCCGCCAGATCGCTGACATTGCGGCGCAGCGTCTCCTCCGCATTCGCCCCGCCATCGGCATAATCGAACAGGAAGCGTGGCACACGCCGCCGTGCCGCCTCGCGGAAATCATTGGCGGAGGAAATGATCACGCTCAGTAGCTCGTGAACAAGGCTTGGCGTGCCAGGTTAAGCGCGGTTACCGCATCCTGCCGGTCCTGCGCCGCCTGCATCGCCTCGAAATCCAGCTTGTCGAGCGCGCGCTCGACCGCCTTCAGGAACCCGATCGCCGAATTGGCCGCAGCGACGCTGTCCTCGCGGAACGGGAACTGGTCGAGCTGCCACACGCCCTCCCACTTGTTCTTGCGCAGCGTGTAGAAGAATTCGAACAGCTCGATCGGGTGGACCGATCCGGCGATCAGGTCATCGTCCCAGCTGCGCAGATTGTCGTTCACGTCCATCCCGAACAACCGGCCATGATCGATCGCAAGCTGCGCCGCGTCCGCCGGGCTTTCGCCGCCATACAGCGAATGGCCGAAATCGAGCAGGATGCCGACATTGGGCACACCCATCTTCTCGATCCCGAGCAAGGTGCGTGCGACGCTGTCATAGCTCATATGCACGCGCGGCTCGCGCGGCTTGTATTCGATGACGAAGTTGAGATCGGGGTTCTGTCCGGCCAGCTCCGCCACGCCGTCGATGCTCATCTGCCACAATTTGCGGTGGTCGACCTGGAACGGATAGTCCCAGCCATCCTGCCCCGGCCAGAGCTTCACATAGTTCGCGCCGAAGCGCCGCACGACATTGGCCGCGTCGTTGCACATCTCGTTGGCCAGGCGGCGGATGCCCGGATCGGGGTTGGTG
Organism: Sphingomonas bacterium; assembly: GCA_030149245.1. Taxonomy (GTDB): domain Bacteria; phylum Pseudomonadota; class Alphaproteobacteria; order Sphingomonadales; family Sphingomonadaceae; genus Sphingomonas. The sequence continues at coordinate 101,698 of JASBRX010000022.1, read as the reverse complement.
AAGGCGCCCTTCGCGAATTTCAGCGTGTAGATTTCCGGCGTGATGCCGATGACCGAGAGGTTGTTGCGCTTGAGCGCCGCCTCAACGGCGTCGAGCGACAGGTCGGGATCGGCGAAGGGGTAGTTGATGTCCACCACCGACAGGTCATCGACCTGTCCGGCCAGGTCGATCATCTCGATCAACTTGCGGGGCGGGCCATAGCCGTCGGTCGCATAGCGATCGACATAGGTCGCGAAGTGCCAGATGCCGGCGCCGTATTTCTGCTGTCCCACGCGTTGATCCTCGTTCTGGAATAGGGGTTCAGGCGACCATCACTTCGACGCCCGCTTGTTCGATCGCAATCCGGTCCGCCGCCGCGATCCCGGCATCGGTGATCAGGACATCGACCAGGTCGATTCCGCCGAGCGCGGTGAAGGAGCGCCGCCCGATCTTGCTTGAGTCCGCGACCAGCACGACGCGCTCCGCCGCCTCGATCATCGCGCGCTTGACCGGAATGTCCGACAGCGCCGGATAGGTCAGCCCCGCACGCAGATCGACTGCAGCGGTGGCGAGGAACAAGGTCTGCGCGAACAGGCCACGGAAATAATCTGCCGACCTATCGCCCGACAGCGACAGAGTCGGCGCCTTGAAATGCCCGCCCGACATATGGACGTCGAACCCCGGCTCAGCGCCCAGCATCAGCGCGATGTTGAGCGCATTGGTGATCACCGTCATGTCGCGCCGCCCGGGCAACTGCGCGGCGACTTCGGTCGTGGTCGATCCCGAATCGAGGATGATCGTCTCGCCGTCGCCAACCAGCGCTGCCGCGACGCGCCCGATCGCGCGCTTGGCGTCCATATTCTCGGCATGCTGCAGCGCCATCGCGCGCACCTGTTGCGTCACCGACTTCAGGAACGCGCCGCCATGCTCGCGGACAATGAAGCCGTCCGCTTCCAGCTTCTCGAGATCCTGGCGGACGGTGACTTCGGACACGTCGAACGCTTCGGCGAGCGTGCGCACCCGCGCGCTGCCCTCTTCCTGAAGCCAGGCGAGGATGCCCGCGCGGCGCGCCTCGCCAAGCGCGCGGGCACGGGACCCTGCACCGCTTGACGCTGATCCTGCCGGAGCGGCCTTTGTCATCATCCCTCCGCCAACCCGCATCGACCGGCGGGGTTGAATGCGTGGTAGGTCTAACTTTCGATTGATGTCAATTCTTATCGCTTAACGCCACGATTCGTAACAAATCGAAATCAATCACCTTGCCAGCCGCCGAAAACCGGCGTAGGCCACGCCGCGGAGAGGTAATACATGTCATCAATTAGCACGTCCATGCCGACGCGCAATCCGGCTTCGCTCGACGCCCGTGCCGCCCATGTCCGCGTGCGCGCCAACTGGATGCGGCAACGGCTGCTCAAGATGATCGTCGATGCGGGCCAGGGGCATCCGGGCGGCGACCTGTCTGCGGCCGACATCATCGCCGCACTCTATTTCGATTCGCTGCGCATCGACCCCGCCAACCCGAACGCGCCCGACCGCGACCGCTTCGTGATGTCGAAGGGGCATTGCACCGGCGCGCTCTATTCCGCGCTGGCCGGTGCCGGATTCTTCCCCGAGGCCGAGCTCGATACCTATCTCAAGCCACTCTCGCGCCTCAACGGCCACCCAAACCGCACCTATCTGCCCGGTGTCGAGACCAATACCGGCCCACTCGGCCATGGCTTTCCGGTCGCGGTGGGCATCGCCGTCGCCGGCCAGATCGACCGCGCCGACTATCATGTGTTCGTGCTCACCGGCGATGGCGAGTTGCAGGAAGGCAGCATGTGGGAAGCGGCGATGTTCGCCGCGCATCGCGGGCTGAGCAACCTCACCGTGATCGTCGACCGCAACGGGCTGCAGCAGGGCGCGAAGACCGAAGACACCAACAGCCTTGAGCCGCTCGCCGACAAATGGCGTGCGTTCGGCTGGGACGTCGTCGGCATCGACGGCCACGACCACGCGATGATCCTCGCCGCGCTCGACGCTGCCCGCCAGCCGCGCAGTCGCCCGTGCGTGATCATCGCCGACACGCACAAGGGCCAGGGCGTCAGCTTCATGCGCGATCAGGCCGGCTGGCACCACGGCGTCCCCAACGCCGAACAATATGCGCAGGCGATCGCCGAACTCGAAGCGGAGATGCAGTAATGGGTGCAATCGCCCCCGCAACCGGCCTGTTCGACTGCCGCGACGCCTATGTCCGCGCGGTTGAGGAGCTCGCGGCACAGGACGACCGCATCGTCGCCGTCGTCAACGATTCAGTCGGCTCGTCCAAGCTCGGCAAGTTCCGCGATCGTTTCCCGACGCGGCTGATCAACGTCGGCATCGCCGAGCAGAATATGGTCGGCGTCGGCGCGGGCCTTGCCAATGGCGGCAAGATCCCGTTTGTCAGCGGCGCGTCCTGCTTCCTCACCGCCCGCGCGATGGAGCAGATCAAGGCTGACTGCGCCTATAGCCAGCAGAATGTGAAGCTGTGTGGCATCTCGTCCGGCGTCGCCTATGGCGAACTGGGCGCGACGCACCACAGTATCGAGGATGTCGCCTGGCTGCGCGCTATCGACAAGCTCTCGGTGATCGTCCCCGCCGACCCCTGGCAAACCGCCGAGGCGATCAAGGCGGCGGCGGCGCATGACGGTCCGGTCTATATCCGCATCAGCCGGATGCCGGTGCCCGAACTGCCGCGCGCCAACCCTGCCTTCACGATCGGCAAGGGCGAGGTACTGCGCGATGGCGGCGACGTCGCGATCATTGCCAATGGCACGCTGGTTCACCACGCGCTTGCCGCCGCCGAGCGACTGGGAGTGGAAGACATCGCCGCGCGGGTGATCAACATGGCGACGGTATCGCCGCTCGACACCGACCTCGTCGCAGCGGCCGCCGCGACCGGGGCAATTGTCACCGCCGAAGAGGGGCTGAAGCAAGGTGGCCTTGGCGGCGCGGTCGCCGAGTTCTGCGCCGAGAACCACCCGGTGCCGATGCGCCGGATCGGTTTCCCCGGCTTCATGCCGACCGGATCGGCGGCGTGGCTGATGGACCATTTCGGGCTGAGCGCAGCAGGCATCGCGACTGCCGCGCGCGAGCTGCTGGCGGCGCGGGGCGGATGATGTCCCGCCCCGTCATCCTCGCCATCGACCAGGGGACGACCAACACCAAGGCGCTGCTCGTCGCGGCGGACCGGACGATCGTGCAATCCCGCTCTCGCGCGATGCAGGTCCACTATCCGCAACCCGGCTGGGCCGAACAGTCGCCGTCCGAAATCTGGGAGACGGTCGCTGCGCTGATCGCCGAACTGGTGGCCGCCGCGCCCGATGTCCACATCGCCGGGCTCGCCATCTCCAACCAGCGCGAGACCATCGTCCTGTGGGATGCGCACACCGGGCGACCGATCGCGCCAGCCGCGATCTGGCAATGCGCACGCTCCGCAACCCGCTGCACCGAGCTGCGCGCGGCGGGGCTCGAGGGCGACATTGTCGCGCGTAGCGGCCTCGGCATCGACCCGCTCTTCCCCGCTGCCAAGATCGGCCTGATGCTCGACGCGATCCCCGGCGCGCGCACCCGCGCCGCGCGGGGCGAGGTTCGCTGCGGCACGATCGACAGCTGGCTCTTGTGGAACCTCACCGGCGGCGCGGCCCATGCGACCGACCACAGCAATGCGTCGCGGACCCAGTTGTTCAACCTCGAAACGCTCGACTGGGACCCCGAACTCGCCCGCATCTTTGAAGTGCCCTTGGCGATGCTCCCGCAGATCCTGCCGTCGGACGGCGGGTTCGGCGAAGTCGCGCGGGGGGTCACCGCGCTACGCGACGACGTGCCGATCCAGGTGGTGCTGGGCGACAGCCATGCCGCGCTGTTCGCGCACGGCCTGTCGCAACCCGGCCGGGTCAAGGCGACGATCGGCACCGGCAGCTCGCTGATGGCCGCCACTACCGGCCGCGTCCACTCCTCGCACGGCCTGTCCAGCACCATCGCCTGGAGCCGCGTGGATGGCGGCGTCCAGCATGCGCTGGAAGGCAATATCTCGGTCTCCGGCCACGCGGCGGCGTTCGCCACCACCCTGCTCGGCCTGCCCGACGAAGCCGCGCTGACCGCGCTGGCGATGCAGGTGCCCGACAGCGGCGGCGTGACCTTCGTGCCCGCACTGGCCGGGCTGGGCGCACCACATTGGCAGGCCGGCGCACGCGGCACGATCGCCGGCATGACGCTGGCGACGCGGCCCGCACATGTCGCCCGCGCGACGATCGAGGCGATCGCGCTTCAGATCGGCGACGTGCTCGACGCCATTGCCGCCGATCTCGACCAGTCGATCGCCGCGCTGTCGATCGACGGCGGCGCGGCGCGCAACAACCTGCTCGCGCAGATGCTGGCGGACGTTACCGGCCGCACGATCCTGCGCCCTGCCATCGCCGAGGCAAGCGCGATGGGCGTGGCGATACTGGCGGCGAGCGCGCTCGGCATCGACATGCAGGCCGGAGATCCCGCTCCAGCGCGGTTTGCCCCGATCATGCCCGGGCACGACCTCAGCCGGATCAAGCGCAACTGGCATCACGCGGTCGCCGGGGCGATCGCACAAGCACAAGGCTGAGCCAAGAACTCGGCGATCAAGGAGGGGAAGATGACCGACGCCGCCAGCGAACGCGAGGATTGGAAGAACACCATCCTTGCCGGCCTAGCCAATTATATCGACGCCGGCTCGATCGTCGCCGGTGCCGTCGCGCTGGCCCTGTGGAAGCGGGAATATGGTCTCGACGACAGCCTGCTCGGGCTGATTGCCGCATTCGGACCCAATGCCATTGCTGCGGGGATCGGCGCGTTGATCGGCGGACGGCTGTGCGACCTGTTCGGCCGCAAGAAGATCTACCAATATGACATGCTGTTCTACGCGTTCGGCATGCTGTGGCTGGTGTTCTCGATGAACGCCTGGATGGTCATCATCGGATTTTTCCTCGTCGGCCTGGCAGTCGGTGCGGACATCCCCGCCAGCTGGTCGCTGATCGCCGAAATGGCCCCCGACAAGAAACGCGGCAAGCATAGCGGCGTCGCGCAGCTGCTCTGGTATCTCGGCCCCGTCGTCGTGCTGGTGATGGCGCTTGCGCTCGACAGCCTCGGCCTGCTCGGCGCGCGCATCATCTTCGCGCATCTCGCGGTGCTCGCAATCGCGCTCACCTTCCTGCGCTCAAAAATGAAGGAATCGCAGCGCTGGGTGGAAGCGCAGCAAAGCGGCGAGAGCGCCCAGCGCGGGCGCTGGCAGGATCTGTTCACCCGCCAGCATATCGGGTCGATGACGTTCCTGGCGAGCACCTATCTGTTCTGGAACCTGTGGGCCGGAACCAACGGCTTCTTCTTCCCCTATATCCTCAGCACGGTCGGCAGCCAGACCCAGGCGGTGTCGGTCGCGGTCCAGACCATGAGCTTCGTGCTCGGCATGGCATCGATCTTCTTCATCTTCATGAAGCTCGCCGACAAGGTGAACCAGCGGCTGCTGTTCGGCATCTCGGCGGTCACGCAGGTAATCGGCATGGCGCTGCTCGCAATCTTCCCGCTGACGCTCACGGTTGCGATCATCCATGTCTTCCTCATGTCGGTCGGCGGCGGTTTCGGTGCGCAGAGCTTTTTCCAGCTGTGGAGTTCGGAGATGTTCCCGACCGCGCTGCGGGCGACAGCGCAGGGGCTGATGTTCGCCGTCGTGCGGATCGTGCTCGGCGTGTTCAGCTTCTTCGTCCCGGCGCTGGTCGCAACCGGCTTCCACACGCTCGCCTGGATCCTCGTCGGGTTTCTCGCGATCAGCGGGCTCATCGGCTTCGTCTGGGCGCCCCGCAACGAGGGCAAGTCGCTCGAGCAGCTTGAGGCGGAGCGCGCCTGATGCGGGTGTCGCGCCGCACACTAATGGGGAGCGGGCTGGCCGTCGCAGCGGCCCCCGCACTTGCTCAGACCCAGTCCGGCGCGACCGAGCGCTGGGGCGTCCACGAGTTCGTGCTTCAGGGGCCGTCAGACGGCAACCCGTTCGTCGAGGTCGACGTGGCGGCGATCTTCCGCCGGGGCGAGCGATCGATCCGCGTCCCCGGCTTCTATGACGGCGACGGCTTCTATCGCATCCGCTTCAGCCCACCCGAAACCGGGCCATGGCAATGGACCACCCACAGCAACTTCGCCGCGCTGAATGGCAAGACGGGCGGCTTCGACTGCATCGCCCCGGCACCGGGCAATCACGGCCCGGTGTGCGTCTCATCGGACGGGTTCCACTTCACACACGCCGACGGCACGCCGTTCCGCCAGATCGGCACCACCTGCTACAGCTGGGCGTTGCAGTCTGATGCCAAATGCGCGCAGACGCTGGAAACGCTGCGGTCGGCACCGTTCAACAAGCTGCGGATGCTGGTCTTCCCCAATGTCCCGTCCGTCGCAACCAACCCCTTCGTCCGCACCGGGGACGGCCCGCGCGACTGGGATCCGACGCGCTTCGACCCGGCCTATTTCCGCCGCTACGAGGACCGCATCGCCCGCCTTGGTCAGCTCGGCATCCAGGCCGACGTGATCCTGTTCCACCCCTATGACGAAGCGCGCGGCTATAACGACATGCAGCGCGCCGACGATGAACGCTACATCCGCTACGTCGCCGCGCGCTGGGGCGCCTATCGCAATCTGTGGTGGTCGATGGCGAACGAATGGGATCTGGTGAAGTCCAAGAGCGTCGCCGACTGGGACCATCTGTTCGGCGTACTGGTCGCTGCAGATCCGCATGACCGGCTCCGCTCGATCCACCAGATCCGCCGCTATTACGACCACCGCAAGCCATGGATCACGCATGCCAGCGTCCAGAACGGCCCCGCCGTGATGGATGACATCCGCGCCGCCCAGCACCGCGAGTTCGCGCTCAAGCCAGTGGTGTTCGACGAGGTCGTCTATGAAGGCGATTCTGACCAGCGCTGGGCCAACCTGACCGGGCAACAGATGGTCGAGCGCTTCTGGTGGGGGCTGATCGGCGGCACTTATGTGGGCCATAGCGAGACCTTCGCGCCCGATCGCAATCCCGATTTCAGCTGGCTGGGTCAGGGCGGCGTACTCAAAGGGACCAGCGCGCCCCGCCTCGCCTTTCTGCGCAAGATCATGGAGGAGGGGCCGGCTCCCGGCATCGACCCGATCGAACATTGGTGGGACTATCATATCGGCGGCGTCCCACACGCCTATTACCTCAAATATTTCGGATCGCCGCAGCCGACATCGTGGCGCGTGACGCTGCCCGGACGCGACAAGGACCCCAAACACAGCTTCCGCATCGACATCATCGATACGTGGAACATGACCGTGACCCCGGTGCCGGGCGTGTTCCGCATGCAGCAGCTCAACCAATATGACGTGCACGACCCGGCCCGGCCCGAAATCGCGCTGCCGGGCAAGCCGTGGATCGCGCTGCGCATCGTCAAAATCTGACAGGAGTTTCCGTGCCGACCCCATTCGATCTTTCCGCCCTGCCCGCCGACCACATCACTGCGACGCTGGCGGGTCGCGTACGTTTTGCCGACCGACCGCTCCCAGTGCTCCTGCGCGAGGGCCGCGTCATCGACGTATCGGCTTCCGCTCCGACCACCGCCGACCTGTTCGACCTGCCTGATCCGGCGTCAGCCGCAGGACGCGACCTGTGCGCGGTCGGCGAGTTGACCGTAGGCGGCGGCGCGTTCGAGCTGCTCTCGCCGATCGACCTGCAATGCGTAAAGGCGTGCGGCGTGACCTTTGCCGTGTCGGCAATCGAGCGGGTGATCGAGGAACGCGCGCGTGGCGACGCAGGCAAGGCTGCCGCGATCCGCGGCGAGCTGGAGGACCGCATCGGCGGCGGCATCCGCACCGTGGTGCCGGGCAGCGAAGAGGCCGCACGGCTCAAGGCAGCGCTGATCGACGCGGGGATGTGGTCGCAATATCTCGAGGTCGCGATCGGCCCCGATGCAGAGGTCTTCACCAAGGCACCGGTCCTCTCGACGCTCGGCTGGGGCGCGGACATCGGCGTGCGCTCGGACTCGACCTGGAACAACCCCGAACCTGAAGTAGTCCTGATCGCCAATGCTGCTGGCGCAGTCGTCGGCGCGACGCTCGGCAACGACGTCAATCTGCGCGATTTCGAGGGGCGCAGCGCGCTGCTGCTCGGCAAGGCGAAGGACAATAACGCGTCCTGTGCGATCGGGCCGTTCGTGCGCCTGTTCGACGCGGACTTCACCATCGACGATGTGCGCAACGCCGAGCTCGACCTGACGATCGACGGGCCGGAAGGCTATCGGCTCGAAGGGCATAGTTCGATGAACCAGATCAGCCGCGACCCGCTCGATCTGGTCGCCCAGACGCTGAGCGAACATCAATATCCCGACGGCTTCGCTCTGTTCCTCGGCACCCTGTTCGCGCCGGTGCAGGACCGCGACGAGCCGGGCCGTGGCTTTACGCACAAGGTCGGCGATATGGTGCGCATCCACGCGCCCCGGCTGGGCACGCTGACCAACACCGTCACCACGTCAAAGGACGCGGCCCCCTGGACTGTCGGAATCCGGGCGCTGTATCGGTCGATCGCAGCGCGCGCCGGCTAACCTCAGCCAGCCAGCGGCGTTGCCTCCCAACGGCGGTCGGCAACGTCGCGCACCGCCTGTTCCAGCGCCGCGATCAGCGCGCCATCGCCTAGCATCGTGGCGGTCAGGCCGATGTCCCGTTCCGCAAGCGCGCGGGCGAAGATCGGCGCGTCACGGTCTGCGGCAAGTTCCGCCATCGTTGCCGCATGCGGATCGGCGATTGCCGTCCCGGCCCGGGCGCGCTCGTGCAGAAACACGATCCACCCGGCCAGCGCGGTGACGATATGCCTCGGCAGCACGCCCGCAGCCCGGTTCGCCGCCAGTGAATCGCCCAGGCGATAGGGGATCTTCTGCGACCCATCGATCGCGATCTGCTCCAGCCGGTGGACGATCGCCGGGTTGCGAAAGCGCTGCATCACATCGGCGCGATACTGGTCGAGATCGAGCCCCGGCACCGTGCCGACAAAGGGCTGAATTTCATCGCGCACCATCTCGTCGGCGAAGCGCGCCAGTGCGGCATCGCGCATCGCTTCCGCCACCGACGCCGCCCCGCGCAACAGGCCGAGATAGGCGATGCTGGAATGCGCGCCGTTGAGGATACGCAGCTTGGCCCGCTCCCACGCGGCAACGTCACTGGTCAGGATCACCCCTGCGGCCTTGAGATCGGGGCCGAAGTCGATGCCGAGGTCTTCCACCACCCATTGCGCGAACGCCTCGCGCTGCACTGCCGCCGTGTCCTCGACGCCCAGCTGCGCTCTCAGGTCGGACAGGAAGGCCGCATCGCTCGCCGGCGTGATCGAATCGACCATCGTGCACGGCACGGCGACCTCCGCCGTGATCCACGCCGCCAGTTCGGCATCGACCTGCGCAGCATAATCGACCAGCGCGGCGTGCAGCTTGCGTCCATTGTCCGCCAGATTATCGCACGGCATCACCGTGAACGGCGCAACGCCCGCCGCACGCCGCGCCGCAAGCCCCTGAACGATCCAGCCGACCACCGACCGCGGCGTCCCCGCCCCCGCCAGATCGTGAACAATGTCGGGGTGCGACAGATCGAGCGTCCCGTCGGGCGCGAGGCAATAGCCCTTCTCGGTCACGGTTGACGTGACCAGCCGCACCGCCGGATCGGCGAGCAACGCGGCGGTCCGCGCCGCATCCTCTGGCCCCAGAAACGCGCTGTGCGCAGCAATCACGCGCAAGGACGGCGCCGCATCGCGGATCGCCAGCGTGTAGAGGCCGTCCTGCGCCGCCAGCGCATCCACAGTCCCGCGCGTCCGCATCGACACTGCCGCAATCCCCCAGCGCGGATCATCGGCGAGCAGGCGATCGATATAGGCCGCCTGATGCGCGCGATGGAATGCGCCCGGCCCAAAATGGACGATCCCGGTTTGCAGCGGAGGCCGCCCCGCCGGCGTCTCCACGGTCGCGGGCAGAACGGACAGGGTGGCACGGGACAGGACGGTCACAAGGTTACTCCACGTTTCCAGATTGCGATCTCGCGCTCGCCATTGCGTTCGGCGGCGGTCTCCTCGCCCGAGGCAATGGCGATGATCCGCTGCAGCAATGCCGCATCGGCGGCATCCATCCCGGCGTCGAGCACCATGCCGGCGTCGAAGTCGATCCAGCCGGGCTTGCGCGTGGCAAGGTCGTGGTTCGACGCGATCTTGACCGTGGGCACCGGAAAACCGAGCGGCGTGCCGCGCCCGGTGGTGAACAGGATCACGGTCGCCCCCGCCGCCGCCAGCGCCGTGGAAGACACCGCGTCATTTCCGGGCGCCTCCAGCAGCGTCAGGCCGCACGCAGCGATCCGCGCGCCATAGTCGATCACATCCACCACGGCGCTCGTCCCGCCCTTTTGCACCGCGCCGAGCGATTTTTCTTCCAGCGTGGTGATGCCGCCAGCGACGTTTCCGGGCGAGGGGTTTTCCGAAACCGGTTCGCCATGGTCGATGAAATGCTGTTTGAACCCGTTCACCAGCGTCACGATCGCATCGAACGTCTCACGCGATGCAGCGCGCTCCATCAACAGATGCTCGGCCCCGAAGATCTCCGGGATTTCGGTCAGGATCGCGCTGCCCCCCGCTGCCGTCACATGGTCGGCCATCCGCCCAACCAGCGGGTTGGCGGTCAGCCCCGACAGCCCGTCCGATCCGCCGCATTTGACGCCCAGCACGAGCGCGTCGAGACCAACCGGGGCGCGCTGAGCGGTAGCGGCCTGTGCCAGTTCCTCGACCAGCGCAACCCCTTCGGCGACCTCGTCCGCGCTCATCTGCGCGACGAGAAAGCGCACCGACCCACGCCGCGCTTCGGGGATTTGCTCCATCAGCGCCGCGACCTGATTCTCCTCGCAGCCCAGTCCGATGATGACCGCGCCGCCGGCATTGGGATGGCACGCCAGGCTGGCGAGGATCGCGCGCGTTCCGTCAAGGTCATGGCCCAGCTGCGAGCAGCCATGCGGATGCGAAAAGGCGTGCACACCATCGACCAGATGCGCGACCCGCTCCCCCGCCTGGCGCGCGATCCGCTCGGCGGTGCGCGCGACGCAGCCCACGGTCGGCAGGATCCAGATTTCGTTGCGCGTACCGACCCGCCCATCGGCGCGGCGATAGCCCATGAAGGTCGCCGCCGGTGCCGGGCGATTTGCCGTCCGTGCGGTGTCCGGCGCAAACGCATAGCTGCCGTGCCCATCCAGCGCGGTTACCAGATTCTGCGAATGGACATGTTCGCCAGCCTCGATCGGCTGGCTGGCTCGCCCGATCGGAAACCCGAATTTGCGCACCGGCGCGCCGCTTGCGATCGGTCGAAGCGCAACTTTGTGGCCGCGCTCCACCGCCTGCGCCAGCGTGAGGCTGCCGCCGTCATAATCGACGCAATCGCCCGCAGCGCCAGCCTCCAGCATCGTCACGACATCGTCAGACGGGGCGGTCTTCAGCGCCATGGGCATTCGAGTACTCCGGGGTTGGGGACGACGGGCGTCGAGCTAGACGCCGTTCGCTAGGCAAAACGGCGCCAAGCTAAAGCGGTCGGACAGCGACTATGCCAATCCTCGTCTTTTATCAACGAAAAGTGATTTTACCAGCGCCATTGCAGGACGTATCATCCCAGCGCTGATCGACGCGTGGGAGAGCGTCTAGGCGCGCGGCGCCTGTCGGCGGTAGCTCAGCGCCTCGGCGATATGGATGCGGCCGACCGTCTCCGCCCCTGCCAGATCGGCGATGGTGCGGGCGACGCGCAGCACGCGGGTATAGCCGCGCGCGCTCATCCGCATTGCCTCTGCGGCCTGGGCGAGCAGCTTGCGGCCCGGTTCGTCGGGGGTGGCAGCCCTGTCCAGCACGGGGCCGTCCGCTTCGGCATTGGTGCGCGGGCCGTCGCTGCCATAGCGAGCGCGCTGGACCACCCGCGCGGCTGCGACGCGAGCCGCAACTTCTGCCGACCCTTCAGCGGGCGGGGGGAGGACGAGGTCGGCGGCGGTGACGGGCTGCACCTCGACATGCAGGTCGATGCGGTCGAGCAACGGCCCCGACACCTTGGCCTGATAATCCGCCGCGCAACGCGGCGCGCGGGCGCAGGCGAGCGCGGGATCGCCGAGATGGCCGCAGCGGCACGGGTTCATCGCCGCCACCAACTGCACCCGCGCCGGAAAGGTCACATGCGCATTCGCCCGCGCGACGCTGACCGTTCCCGCCTCCAGCGGCTGGCGGAGCGAATCGAGCACTGCGCGCTGAAACTCGGGGAGTTCGTCGAGGAACAATACGCCCAGATGCGCGAGGCTGACCTCGCCCGGCTTGACCTTCAGCCCGCCCCCGGTGAGCGCGGCCATCGAGGCCGAGTGATGCGGGCTGCGGAACGGCCGCGTCCGTGTCAGCCGCCCGCCTTCAAGCGTCCCCGCGACGCTCGCGACCATCGACACCTCCAGCGCCTCGGCCGCATCCAGTGGCGGCAGGATACCGGGTAGGCAACTTGCCATCAGCGACTTGCCCGCGCCCGGCGGGCCGACCATCAGCAGATTATGCCCGCCCGCCGCCGCGATCTCGAGCGCGCGCTTGGCGGTTTCCTGTCCCTTGACCTGTTTGAGGTCAGGCCCGAAGCCCGGCGCATCGGCCTCGCCCGGTTCGGGCGCGCCCAGCAATTGCTGACCCTTCAAATGGTTGAGCAGCCCGATCAGGTCGGGCGCAGCCAGCACCGCACCGGTCCCGGCCCATGCCGCCTCAGCCCCCTGCGCGGCAGGACAGATCAGCCCCTTACCCTCTCCCGCCGCGTGCAATGCCGCGAGCAGCACGCCCGGGGACGGCGCGATCCGGCCGTCGAGCGCCAGTTCGCCGACCACGACATAATCGCTGAGCGCCTCGGCATCGGTCACCCCCATTGCCGCCAGCAGGGCGAGCGCGATCGGCAGGTCGAAATGCGACCCTTCCTTGGGCAGGTCGGCGGGTGACAGGTTGAGGACGATATGCTTGGGCGGCATCGCCAGGCCAATCGCCGCCATCGCCGCGCGCACCCGCTCGCGGCTTTCCGCCACCGCCTTGTCGGGCAGGCCGACGATCATGAATTTGGGCAGGCCGGGGACAAGGTTGCACTGCACCTCGACGCTACGCGCCTCCAGCCCCAGATACGCAACCGTCGATACGCTCGCGACCATGTTTCCCCCTTTTGTTCACGGGGTTGTAGCGGCTTTTCGCGGCAGGGAAACGGTTCATCGCGCCTGCGTCTTGCATCGGCAACACACGCCCCCATCTCGACCCCATGCGAACGCCGCATCCTCTCCTGCGAATCGCGCTGCTGGTGACCGGCTGGACCCTGTTCCTGGTGATCGCGCCGCTCGCATCGCCCCTGCCCGGCCCCGGCGGCACGGTCATCGCCGCGTTCGGCCTGATCCTCATCCTGCGCAATTCGCGCTGGGCGCGGCATCGATTCGTGCGATTAAAGGCGCGCTGGCCGCGAGTCGGGGCGTTCATCGACCGGATATTGGTGCGCGGAAGCGCCAAACGCCGCCGGACTCGGGCAAAAGGGCTAGCTGCGAATTGACTTCAGGCGCGGCTTTGGCTAACGGCCCCCTTCACTTGGTCGCCCCCGCGGCGGCCTTTTCAGTTTCTAGAATTCAGGGAATGAGCGATGAAGCGGACCTTTCAGCCGAGCAACTTGGTGCGAGCGCGCCGGCACGGCTTCCGCGCGCGCATGGCGACCCCCGGCGGTCGCAATGTGATTCGCGCCCGCCGCGCCCGCGGCCGCAACAAGCTGAGCGCGTAAGTCTGACGCCAGCATCGCTGGTGTCGAACCAGCCCGTTTCCTCGACCGAGGAAGCGGGCTGTTTGCGTTCACCCGCCCCACTTGCGCGGATGACTCAGCGCAAGGATTACCTCGCCGCCAATGCCGGCAAGCGCGCACCGATGCCCGGCTTCGTCCTGATCGTCCGCCCGCGCGGCGACGCGGACTCGACGATGCGAATCGGCATCACCGTGTCCAAGAAGGTGGGCAACGCCGTCACCCGCAACCGCATGAAGCGCCGCTTCCGCGCCTTGGTGCGTGAAGTGCTGCCAGTCGAGGGCGTCGCGGGTGCCGACCATGTCCTGATCGGCCGCGCAAGCGGGATCGAGCGGGACTATGCGGCGCTCAAGGCCGAATTGGCCAAGGCGCTGGCGAAGGTGAAGCGGCCTCCCGTCGCCCCGGCGCAGGCCGGGGCCACCATGTCGGGCGCGAATCCCGCACCATCGGGCGCCCCCGGCCTCCGCCGGGGCGACGGAGAGATCACATGATCGCCCGCATCCTCATCCTGATTGCGCGCGCCTGGCAGATCGGCCCGTCGCGCGTCCTGCCGCCCAGCTGTCGGTTCGCGCCAAGCTGTTCGGCCTATGCAATACAGGCGCTCTCCCGCTATGGGGCGCTCAAGGGCGGATGGCTCGCGCTGCGGCGCATCCTTCGCTGCCATCCATGGGGTGGGCACGGCTATGATCCCGTGCCCTGATGTCCTGACCGGGGAATGACGTGAAAGAAGACCAGAAGAATTTCCTGCTGTTCGCGGTGATCGCCGGGCTGTTGCTGTTCGCGTGGACGCCGTTGACCAACTTGCTGTTCCCCACCCCGCCCGCACCCACGGTCACCAAGGCAGCGGACGGCACGCCCAAGGTCGTTCCCAACCCCGGCGCGGACCCCGCCGCCGACACGCCGCAGGCGATCCGCGACCGCGACAGCGTGCTGCGCGAAACGCCGCGCATCGCGATCGAAACCCCGACGGTGCGCGGCTCGCTGAACCTCAAGGGCGCGCGCATCGACGATCTGGTGCTGGTGAAGCACAAGGAAACGATCGCCAAGGATAGCGACCCGATCCGCCTGCTCTCGCCCAGCGGCACGCGCGACGCCTATTTCGCCGGCTTTGGCTGGACGGGTCAGGGCCTCAACGCCCCTGGTCCGGACACGGTATGGCAGGCAAGCGGGTCGAAGCTGACCCCGACCACCCCGGTCACGCTGACCGCGACCAGCGGCACGCAGCGCTTCGCGATCGAGCTGTCGGTCGATGACGGATATATGTTCACCGTCCGCCAGAAGGTCGCGAACCTGGGGCAGAAGGCGGTCGCCGCGGCCGGCTATGGCTATCTCTACCGCTATGGTCCCGGCAAGGATCACGACACCTGGACGATCCATGCCGGCCCGGTCGCATCCTATGGCGGTGCAGTCGATTACGGCGTCAATTACGACACGGTGAAGGACGAAGGTCCGCAGCGCTTCGACGCCAAGGGCGGCTGGATTGGCTATACCGACATCTACTGGCTGACCGCTTTGGTGCCCGATCAGGGGATGCCGGTCAGCCTGAGCTTCCGCCCCGGCAGTGGTACCGCGACCCAAGCGCAGTTCGAGCCGACCACCGCGCGCCAGATCGCGCCAGGCCAGGTGATGACTCAGACCACGCGCTTCTTCGCGGGCGCGAAGGACATCAACCTGCTCGACGATTATGAGGAAAAGGGCGGCATCCACCAGTTCGGCAAGGCGATCGACTGGGGCTGGTTCGAAGTCTTTGAAAAGCCGATCTTCCATTACCTCCACTGGCTGTTCCGCATGGTCGGCAATTTCGGCGTGGCGATCATCCTGCTGACCGTCACCGTCCGCCTGCTGCTGTTCCCGATCGCGCAGAAGCAGTTCGCGTCGATGGCCGCGATGCGCGCGCTCCAGCCGAAGATGAAGGCGCTGCAGGAACGCTACAAGGACGACAAGCCGCGCCAGCAGCAGGAGATCATGAAGCTGTACAAGGACGAGAAGGTGAACCCGCTCGCGGGCTGCCTCCCGACCCTGCTCCAGATTCCGATCCTCTACGCGCTGTACAAGGTGCTGATGCTGTCGATCGAAATGCGCCACCAGCCGCTGGTGCTGTGGGTCAAGGATCTGTCCGCGCCCGACCCGGCGAACCTCGTCAACCTGGTCCATTATCTGACCGGTATCCAGCTGCCGATGTTCCTGGCGCTGGGCGTGTTCCCGATCCTGCTCGGCGTGTCGATGTGGGCGCAGTTCAAGTTGAACCCGGCGCCGACCGACGAAGTACAGAAGCAGATGTTCGCGATCATGCCGTGGATCTTGATGTTCGTGATGGCGCCGTTCGCGGCGGGTCTGCAGCTCTACTGGATCACCTCGAACCTGCTCACCATCGCGCAGCAGAAGTTCCTGTATATGCGCCACCCGGCGCTCAAGGAGCCGCTGCCGGCATCCGGCGCGGTGATCGAGGCAAAGCCCGCCAAGGGGAAGAAGTGACCGAGTTCGACCCCGAGCTGATCGAGAGCGCGCGCAAGACTTTCGCCGGTCCGGTCGTGTTCCTCAAATCCGCGCCTGCGCTCAACTTCCTGCCCGATGCGACGGTGCCGGAAGTGGCGTTCGCGGGGCGGTCGAATGTCGGCAAATCCTCGCTGCTCAACGCGCTCACCGGGCGCAACGCGCTGGCGCGCACATCGAACACGCCGGGGCGGACGCAGGAGCTCAACTTCTTCGACATCGGCGATCCGCTGAAATTCCGGCTGGTCGACATGCCCGGATACGGCTTTGCCAAGGCGCCCAAGGATGTCGTCCGGAAATGGCGCTTCCTGGTGAACGACTATCTGCGCGGGCGCGACGTGCTCAAGCGCGTGCTGGTGCTGATCGACAGCCGCCACGGTATCAAGGATGTCGACCGCGAGATCCTCGACATGCTCGACGCAGCGGCGGTCAGCTATCGCATCGTCCTGACCAAAAGCGACAAGATCAAGCCCGCCGAACTCGCCGAGGTGACCCAGCGCACGATCGACGAGGCGCGCAAGCGCCCCGCCGCGCACCCAGACATCCTCGCCACGTCCAGCGAGAAGAGTGACGGCATCGCCGAACTGCGTGCGGCGGTGATCGAGGCGGTCAGCGTCTGACCGCCCCGGCCCGGCTCAGGCCGGGTTATGCTTGGCCAGGAACGCCTCCATCGCCTTCAGAAATTCCAGCCGGTCCTGCTGGCGCGAGAAGTGGTGGTCGCCCAGCGGCTGGACGATATAGGTCACGTCCTTCCCCGCGCTCTTCAGCTTTTGCGCCATCACCCGCGACTGGACGATCGGCACGACGCGATCCTCCTGTCCGTGGACGAGCAGCACCGGAATATTGAAGGCGGACGGGAAATTGACCGGCGACACGTCCTTGAGATCGGGGGCCTGACGCCGCAGCCAGTCACCACTCGCCTTCGCGTAGAGAAAATTGCTTTGATAGCGGATCATGCGGTTGAGGTCGGACACCCCGGCAAAGGAAATGGCGCAGCGATATTTGTCGCTGTCGCGCTGTGCCGCGCGCAGTGCGGCATAGCCGCCATAGGATCCGCCCACCATGCATACGCGCTTGGGATCGGCCAGCCCGAGATCGGCAAGCGCCTTCACCGAATCATCAAGGTCATCCTGCATCGCGCGACCCCACTGGCCGGTGCCAAGTTCCTCGAACTTTGTGCCATAGCCGGTTGACCCGCGATAATTGGGCTGCACGACGATATAGCCGCGATCGGCAAGGAACTGCGGCCACCAGTCCCACACTTCGCTGTCGCGGGCCGCGGGACCGCCATGCGGCAGGACGATCAGGGGCAATGCGCCAGTCCGGCCTTTCGGCGTGGTCAGCACGGCGGGAATCTCGACGCCGTCGCGCGCCTTGTAGCGAATCGTGCGCACCGGATGCAGCCGCTTCAGCCCGATCACGCTGTTGTCGTTGGAAATCGGCGTGATTTCCTCGCCCTCGCGCCGATAGAGCAACCAGGCGCCTGGGGAATCAGCGCCGCTGATCCGCACGACTGCCACACTCTGGTCGCGGCTCATCGACCAGATATCGACATTGGCACCTTTCACTCGCGCCGCCAGGCGGGACTGCAATTCGGCCATGGTCGGATCGACCCATTTCGTCGTCGGCCGGTTCTCCTCGACCGCAACGCCCTGAAACCCGTCGCCGGCCGGATCGGGGATAACGCCGCCAATGTCATAGCCGGGCGTGGCAAACAGCTGCTTGCCCCGCTCGAAATTGGTGAGATTGAGTTCGTACAGCGCCGAAAAACCGTCCGGGTCATCCTCAATGATCAGCGCCTTGGTCTTGTCGCGCAGGAACAGCGTGGGGATGGTCATGCGATCATCGGGACCGCGCGAGCGATCGATGGTCCGTACCGGTGCATCGGCGCTCTCGCGATACAGAAGGCGGCTGGTCCGGCCGTCGAGCGACGCGCCGATCCCCATGCGCACAACGCCGTCGCGGTCGGCATACCAGTCCAGCACGCCTTCGCGCGGCCCCTGGATCAGCTTGCTCTTGCCGGTCGAGAGGTCGAATTCCTCCACCCGCGCCCAGAAATCGATCGTGTCCGTATAGATCGAGCGTTGATAGGCGAGCATCAGCCGGGGGGTGCCGTCGCGCGCGATCCAGATCACATCGTCGCCGCCCTGCGCGGCTTCCTTCCCCGCCAGCACCGCCATCGCGCCGGTCTTGACGTTCAGGCTGATCGCGCGGCGAAAATAGAATTCGTCCCCCTCGAACGGCTGTTCGATACCCACACCGATCACGGCCCATTCGTCATTGACCCAGCGCCACCACCTCAGGTCCGACTTGCCCGGGTCGAAATAGGTCGGGGCGCTCTTGCCATCTAGCGGGATCAGCGCGAGCAGCATCTGGCCGTTGCGGGCCAGCCGCGCGAGCAGCCGAGTTCCGTCGGGCGAGATCGCCGGCTTCTGGATCTGCGGCAGTTCGGCAAACACCTCCACCGGCAGCGGCGCGGGCACGGCCGGGCGGGCCGCAGCAGGCGGTGTCGCCGGGCGCTCCTGCATCGGCGGCGCGGCACCGATCGTCGCAAGGCCAACGGCCAAGATCATGAACTTGCCTGACATTACTTCCCCCCGCCCAACGGCCCCGGCGCGCAACCTGTCGCGTCATCGGCCACTGCGCAAGCGAAATGGTCAGGCTGGCGGAAAGCGGCGCGCCCAGCGCTGGAGCCGCGGCCTGAATCGGAGAAACGCGCGATAGCCACGCTCCAGCGCCGCCAGCACAACGCGATTGCGCGCCGCCAAGCCGAGCAGGCGGAGCAGCGGTATCGCTCGCCACATCGCGGCAAAGGCAGCCGCGCCCGACAGCAACCGGCCATCTTCCCGCGCATGGAATCGCGTGAGCAACGCGGCCCGATCGACCGGGCAGGCCCCGTCACCCAGCCCCTCGATCGCAACGAACGCGATCCGCCCGCGCCGGTCCAGCCGCCGCATCAGTGCGATCTCTCGCACACACAGCGGGCATTGGCTGTCGTACCAGATGGTGACGTCGGTCATCGCGCCCCTCTACCACCGTCGGTGCAGGGACCATAGCGGACAGGTTGCCCCATCCCCGCCCCGCCGCTATCCCCGCCGCATGCTCAAGCTCTTCATCGGCAACAAGGCCTATTCCTCCTGGTCGCTGCGCGGCTGGCTCGCGTGCAAGCTCTCCGGCCTGCCGTTCGAGGAAGTGGTGGTCCCGCTCTACGATCAGGACTGGGACCAGCGCCGCGAGGGCGACGAGTTCGCGCCGTCATCGGGCAAGGTCCCGATCCTGTGGGATGGCGACGCGGTGGTGTGGGACAGCCTCGCCATCGTCGAATATCTCAACGAGAAGTCGGGCGGCGACAAATTCTGGCCAACGGATCCGACGGCGCGCGCGATGGCGCGGTCGATGGCAGCGGAAATGCACTCGGGCTATGCCGCGCTACGCCGCAAGCACAGCATGAACATCCGCCAGGTCTATCCGCCCAAGACCCCCGACGACGATGTCATGCACGACATCCAGCGGATCATGGAGCTCTGGGCTCAAGCCCGCGCGCGCTATGGCGGCGATGGCGAATTCCTGTTCGGCCAGTTTGGCGCGGTGGACGTGATGTTCGCGCCGGTCGTGACCCGCTTCGTCACCTACTCCCTCCCCGTCGCGCGCTTTGCCCCGGCGTACATGAACGCGGTGCTCCAGCACCCCTTCATGCAGGACTGGATCGCCGGCGCGCAGGAAGAGGAATGGGTGATCGAACAGTTCGAGCAGGCACCGGCTTGAGAAATTTCTATACCTACAAGTCGGGCTGGATGCTGGCGGCCGGAATTGCGCTCGGCGCCGTCATCGGGACGGTTCTGGGCAATGCCGGGCTGGGCACCGCAGTCGGCGTCGGGGTTGGCGTAGCGTTGAGCCTGACGTCAGGGGGATCCGGCACGTCGGACCAGAATTAGAACCCGCTGCCATCCTTCCGCCTGAACCCGACGCCGTTCGTCAGGTGCATATCAATATCGGGATAGTGGCAGTCGCTCGCCGCCGGGCGACCGATCGCGACGAACACGCAGTCGGCCTCACTGCGGTTCTGCAGCACATGGCCGTTGCCGTCGCCTTTGGGGAAGGCCGCGACGTCGCCGGGGCGCATGACATGCTCGCCCGCATCGTCGACCAGCACCGCCTCGCCCGCGATCATCACGACCAGCTCATCCTCGCCCTGATGCCAGTGACGCTGCGCCGACCATGCGCCGGGCTTCAGCGTCACATGGCTCGCGCCGAAATCGGTCAGCCCCGCTGCGGGCGCCAGGCGGCGGTACCAGCGGCCCTGCACGACATCGGCATATTCCGGCGGATAGCCGGTCGCATTGGTCTGCGGGATTGTGTCGAGGTCGAGCTTGGGCAAAGGAGCCTCCATTGAAGGAGCAACTATGCCCGATGTCGTCGACCTGACCAAGGCGCTGATCGCCGCGCCCAGCATCACCCCCGCGCGGGGCACCGTGTTCGATGTGCTTGAGGCGGCGTTGGTGCCGCTCGGCTTTGACGTCGAGCGGTTCGTGGCGGGTGAGGCCCCGGATGGTCCGGTCGAAAACTTGCTCGCTGTCCGCAGCGCCGGGCCGGGGCCGCATTTTGCCTTTGCCGGGCATCTCGACGTGGTGCCGCCGGGCGAAGGCTGGGCAAGCGGCGCGTTCGAACCGGAGATCCGCGGCGACCTGCTCTACGGACGCGGCGCGGTGGACATGAAGGGCGCAATCGCGGCGTTCGTGGCGGCGCTTGCCCCCCTGCCCGCTGCCGGCACGGTGAGCCTGATCATCACCGGCGATGAGGAAGGACCGGCGACCTATGGTACGCTCGCGATCATGGATCGGATGGCGGCGCGCGGGCTGACCCCAGACCTGTGCCTCGTCGGTGAGCCGACCTCCGCCCATCGCCTTGGAGACACAATCAAGATCGGGCGGCGCGGATCGACCGTGATCGATATCGAGGTGCCGGGGCGGCAGGGCCATGTCGCCTACCCCCATCTCGCCGACAATCCGATCCCCCGCCTCGTCCGCGCGCTGGCGGAGATCGACGCCATCGTACTGGACGAAGGCTCCGACTGGTTCCAGCCGTCGAATATCGAGGTGATCGACCTGGAGGTCGGCAACCCAGCGACGAATGTCATTCCCAGCCGGGCCAAGGCGCGGCTCTCGATCCGCTTCAACGACCAGCATCGCGGCCACGACCTGATCGCGCGGGTGCAGGACATCGTCCACACGCATGCCCCCGCCGGCATCGTGCGCGGCCGCGTCTATGGCGAAGCGTTCCTGACCCAGCCGGGTGCGCTGTCCACGTTGGTCGCCGATGCGATCCGCGTGGAAACCGGGGTCGAGGCGGAGCTATCCACCAGCGGCGGCACGTCCGACGCGCGCTTCCTGTCGCGCATCTGCCCGGTGGTTGAATTCGGCCTGCTCAACGCGACGATGCACAAGCTCGACGAAGCGGTCGCGCTGGACGACCTGCACACGCTGACGCGGATCTATGCGGGGATTTTGGGGCGGGTGTTCAGGTAGGGCTTACGCCCGCAATGCCAGTCGCGGCGCAGCGCTCGCCCATTCGAGAAACGCATTCTCAGCCATCGGCTTGGCGATGACATAGCCCTGCAGAATATCGCAGCCGATCACACGCAGCACTTCCAGCTGCGCCTCGGTCTCGATCCCCTCGGCCACGACCTCGCACCCGATGCCGTGGATCAGGCCGATCACGGCGTGCGCGATGGTGCGCGCCTCGGCGCTGGTCGCTACATTTTCGACCAGGCTGCGGTCGAGCTTCACGCGGTCGAGCGGAAGGTCGCGCAGGCGGGCGAGGTTCGAATAGCCGGTGCCGAAATCGTCCACCGCCACCGTCGCGCCGTCGCTGCGCAGCGCCGCGATCGCATCGATCACCTCGCGCGAGCAGTGCATCGCCAGCGTCTCGGTAATCTCCAGCTCCAGCAGCCGCGCGGGCGCACCAGCGGCCTGCATCGCCTCACGCAACCGGCGGAAAAAGGCCGCGTGATCGAGCTGGCGCGGGCTGATATTGACCGCCATCCGCTGCTCGATCCCCAACGCACCCCAGCGCGCGATGGTCGCGGCGACATGTTCGACCACCCATTCGCCGATCTCGACGATCAGGCCCGTTTCCTCGGCACGCCCGATGAAGCTGCCCGGCAGGCACAGCCCGCGCGTCGGATGCTGCCAGCGCAACAGCGCTTCGGCGGCGACGATGCGGCCGTCCATCGCGCTGATCTGCGGCTGATAGACCAGAGTGAACTGGTCGCGCTCGACGGCCATGCGCAGGTCGCTCTCCAGCAACGCGCGCTCGGCGATCTCGTTGGCGATGTGGTCGGTGAAATGCTCGGCGCGCCCGCGACCCTTGGCCTTGGCGTGGTACATCGCCGCGTCGGCGGCGCGCATCAGGTCGGTCAGCGACGTGCCATGTTCGGGCCGGATCGCGATGCCGACCGACGCGCCGATCGACACTTCCTGATCAGCAAGATCGAAGGGTTCGGACAGCGCAAACAGGATGCCGCGCCCGACGCGATCGGCGTCACGGACATGGCCCAGCTCGGGGAAATAGATGGTGAACTCGTCGCCCGACAGGCGGCCGATCAGCGGCTGACGCGCATCGCCCTCGATCGCGAAGCGGTCGGCCACCGCGCGCAGCCGGTTCGCGACCATGCCCAGCAGCTGATCGCCGACGGCATGGCCCAGCGTATCATTGACCGCCTTGAACCGGTCGAGATCGATGAAGAACAATGCCGCCATCGCATCCTGCGGCAGCTCGGCCAGCATCCGCTCGCAGCTGCGGCGGAAATGCGTGCGGTTGGGCAGGCCGGTGACCGGGTCGTACAGCGCCAGTCGCTGGACGCTGTCCAGATTGCTGTGCAGCTGGCGGAACAGGCCGTCCATCGCCCGCGCCAGCGGCGGGACGCACTGCTCCACCTCTTCCGGAATTTCACTTTGCAGGTCGCCATTGGCGGCGCGGGTCAGCCGCTCGATCGCGGCGTCGATCGCTGCCGCAGTCGAGGCGATGGTGCGCTCGGCATAGGCCCAGCACATCGCGGCACAGATGATCGCTGCAATCAGTGCGCGGCTCGCACTCGCCACGTCGAACGGTCCGCGCGTGGTGGCGGCGAGCGCAAGAATGAAGACGAACGCCCCCGCACACAGCGCGAACGCAATCGCGCGGCTTTTGAGCGAAAATCCGTCCATTGCGGTTGCGCGATCCCCCACGCCAGCCGGACCATCCGGCTTCTTGGAAATGGGTATGCAGGCAAAGAGTTAAAAATTTCGAGCGGGCGACCGAAATCGACGCAGGATGATATAGAGCGCGCCCTGACCGCCGTGGCGCGGGTGCGCGGGGCGCACGGCGGCGATAGCGTCGGCATGGCGCGATGCGGCAAGCCAGTCCCCCACCGCAGCCCGGATCGCACCGCGCGCGTGCGGCCGCTCCGACTCCGGACGCGGCGGCTTGCCAGTGATCAGCAGCAACACCCGGTCGCCACGCGCAATCGCGCGCGCGAGCCCCTGGTCGAGCAGCGCATGCGCGCTGGCCAGCGTATGACCGTGCAGGTCGATCGAACTTTCCGGCGCCACCAGCCCGCGCGACAGGCGCCGGTCCCAACCGCCGTCCAGCGTGTCGCGCGGCGGCTTGGGGGGTGGCGGAGCAGGCTGGCGCGGCGGCGGGACCCGGCCCTTCACCCGTTTCGACGGTTCTGGATCAGGTGCAGGCGCAGCCACCGGTGCGGCAAAGGGCACGACGGGCGGGGCTGGGACCGGCTTGGCCCGCGCAATCGGCGTCACACTGGAAATCACGCGCTGCCACAGCGCCCGTTCCTCGGGCGAAAGCGCGCGCGGTGGGCGGGCCATGGATCAGTCGCGCGCGGCGCCGAGGCGCTCGAGCGTCCCCTTGGGCAGCAACAGCCACGCGGTGCCGCGCGCGGCCATGCCGCCGGCAATCGCACGGGCATCGTCGCCCGCACCCCAGAAGGTGTCGAACCGGTTGGAGCCCTTGATCGCCCCGCCCGTATCCTGCGCGATCCACAGGCCATTGGCGTCCTGGCGATCCATCGACAGAAACACCGGCGCGCCCAGCGGCACGAATTTCGGGTCGGTCGCGACCGTCGCCTGCGCGGTCACCGGAATCCCCAGCGCGCCGAGCGGCCCGGCCCCGGTCAACTCGCGGAAGAACACATAGCTCTTGTTCTCGCGCATGATCGCCTTCCCCTCTTCGGGGTTGGCGCGCAGATACGCCATGATGCCCTGCATCGATGCCTGGCCACGCTGCACCAGCCCGCGGTCGAGCATCAGCTTGCCGATCCCGGTATAGTCACGCCCATTCTGGCTGGCATAGCCAATGCGCATCACCCCGCCATCGGGCAGGCGCAGGCGGCCCGAACCCTGGATCTGGAGGAAGAACAGCTCGACCGGGTCCGCTGCCCAGGCAATCTCAAGCCCGCGCCCGGCGAGCGCGCCCTGCTCGATCGCGGTACGGTCGTGATAGGGGACCAACTTGGTGCCATCGACGCGGCCACGGATCGACTTGCCCTCGAGCGTGTCGGTAAAGCTGCCCAGGTCGACATCGACCAGATCGGCAGGACGGCCATAGACCGGCACCTCATAGCCCGGGCGGCGGGTGCGCGATCCGGCAATTTCGGGTTCGTAATAGCCGGTCGCGAATGCCTTGCCGTCGGCGACCTGCACCGTCTCAAAATACCGCGCGAAGAAGGGGCTGGCATCACGGTCCTGAGTGGTCCGCGCGGCATCACAGGCCGGTTGCCAGTCCGCACCGCGCGTCAACCCACTCGCATCCGTGCGCCGCACCAGCGTCGCGCAACTCAGCTTGAATGCACCGAGCGCACGCGCTGCGGCAGCCATTGTGATCGGCAGGTCCTCGACCGCCGGACCTGCGAGTAACCCGGCGGCGGCAGCGGTGGTAACGCCCGCCGGAACGGGTGCGGCGGGAGCCGGGGTCAGCGGTGTCGCCGCAACCGGCTGGCGCACCGGAACGCCGGACGAAGGTGCGGGGCGCGCAGGTGTCGCCCCGCCCGTCGCGGGCCGTCCCGCCGGAACCACCCCGGACGAACACGCGCCCAACAGCGCGGCGCAAGCCGCTACCCCCCAAGCGCGCATCACCTAACCCCTCTATGCCCGATCAAACTTCGTCGGTGTCGCTCAGCTTCCAGTTCGGATCGCCGCTGCCGAGCGTGCGGCTGAACGTCCATGCGTCATGCGTCTGCACCGCATCGCTCAGCGACCCGGCGATGACGTTGCCGTCCTTGTCGCGGGTGATCGCCGCGATATCGGCGTCGAAACGGACCGTGATCCGCGCCACGCGGCCGTCGAGCGCGATGTCGGAGATGGTCGCGCGCTCGATGCTGATCAGACGGTTGTCGAGCGTCTCGCCCGCCGCCTCGCGCGCGTCAATCGCGGCAATGAAGTCATGGCGCACATTGTCATCGACCAGCCAGTCGAGCGTCTCGCGGTCGCCCTTCCAGAACGCCTCGAGGATCATGCGGTAGGCCGATTTCGCGCCCTCGACGAACTGCCCCACATCAAACGACGGGTCGGCGGCGACCAGCGCACGAAGGCCGCCCTCGGCACCGCTCTCAAGCGGGCGGGGACCCGCGTCACGCACTTCGGCGGGCATGTCGATCGTGCGCGGCATCTGCGGCGCGCCGACGCGTTCTTCAGCCGGCTTGGGCAGCGGCTGCTCATGCCCGGTGCGCTTGCCCAGCACCGAGTAGAGGCGGAGCGCGAGGAACGCGGCAATCGCGGCAAACAGGATCACTAGATACACTTGGGCACCTTCTTTCTTCGCTCCAACATAGGCGGGAAACCGCCGCGTTTCAAATCCGGTCTGTTGCGCGGTGCACGCCCGTTGAAACGCTCAAGCGCCCCTGCTAGTCGCGACCGTCATCGCAACGCGGGTCGCCGCGACAAATATCCCGAACAGGCAAAGGAAGTTTCACGACCATGGATACGCCCGACACCGCAGCACCCCAGGCGAACGGCGCCGATACCGCCCCGTCGGTCGGCGTGATCTCGCAATATATCAAGGACTTCTCGTTCGAGAATCCGAACTCGCCGGCAATTTACCAGGTGCAGGGCCAGCCCGCATTCGACGTTCAATTCAACATCGGCGCGGCCGAAGTGGCACAGGACGTCCATGAAGTGACGCTGAAAATCGATGTCCGCGCAACGATGGAAGAGCAGGTCGCGTTCATCGTCGACCTGTCCTATTCGGGCCTGTTCGCGATCCGCAACGTCCCCGACGAACATCTTCAGCCCTTCCTGCTCGGCGAAGCGCCGCGCCTGCTGTTCCCATTTGCGCGCCGCGTGCTGGCCGATGCCGTCCGCGACGGCGGCTTCCCGCCGCTGATGCTGGAGCCGATCGACTTCAACGGTCTGTACGAACAGCAGCGCGCGCAGCACGACGCGCAGGCGCAGCTCGGCGGCGAGGCCGGCCAGGCGTAATCCCGGACGAGCCGCCGATTCCCTCAACGTCATCCCCGCGAAGGCGGGGATCCATTGACTGTGATGGCGCGACTCGATCCGATAAGGCAGCCTGAATGGATTCCCGCATTCGCGGGAATGACGAACGTGGCGGTGTCAGTCAGATGAATCTCGTCAAGGCACTCGGGTCGATCGGCGGGCTGACGCTCGTCAGCCGTGTGCTGGGACTGGTCCGCGACTCGCTTTTCGCGCGCTATGTCGGCGCGAGCTTCGCGTCCGACGCCTTCCTGATCGCCTTCCGCCTCCCGAACCTGTTCCGCGCGCTGTTCGCCGAAGGGGCGTTCAGCGCCGCCTTCGTGCCGATGTTCAGCAAGAAGGTCGGCGAAGCGGGTGGCGACACCAAATCCGCCCTCTCGTTCGCGGAAGAGGCGCTGTCGGTTCTCCTGCCGATCCTGATCCTGATCACCGCAGTGATGGAAATCGCCGCGTTCCCGGTGGTGTGGGCGTTGTCGGGCGGGTTCAATGAGGCCAGCCCCGGCGAGTTCGCCTATGCGGTCGAGCTATCGCGGATCACCTTTCCCTATCTGCTGCTGATCAGCCTCGTCTCATTGCTCGGCGGCATCCTCAATTCGCTCAACAAATTCTGGGTGAATGCCGCAGCACCAATCCTGCTCAACGCGACGCTGATCGTGGCGCTGCTCTTCTTCCACACCGACGACACGCTGCTGACCGCGCGCAATCAGGCGATTGCGGTGACCGTATCGGGCGTGCTCCAGCTGCTGTGGCTGATCCTCGCCTGCCGCGCCGCAGGCGTGAAGCTGAAGCTGCGCCTCCCCCGCCTGACCCCGGACGTGAAGAAGCTGCTCAAGCTGATCGGCCCCGCTGCGGCGGGTGCGGGGGCGTATCAGATCAATCTCGTCATCTCGACCGCGCTCGCCGCCAGCCTGCTGGTCGAGGGGTCGGTGTCGTACATCTATTATGCCGACCGGCTGAACCAGCTCCCGCTCGGGCTGATCGGGATCGGGCTGGGCACCGTGCTGCTGCCCACCATCGCGCGCCAGCTGGGTGCAGGGAATGACGGCGCGGCGATGCACACGCAGAATCGCGGGATGGAGCTGGCGCTGTTCCTCACCCTCCCCGCCACCGTCGCGTTGGTGGTGTGCGGCGTGCCGATCGTCGCCGCCTTGTTCCAGCATGGCGCCTTCACCCCCGAGGACAGCCGCGCCACCGCACAGGCGCTCGCCGCCTTCTCGGTCGGGCTGCCCGCCTACATCCTGGTCAAGGTGCTGACGCCGGGCTTCTATGCGCGGTCGGATACCAAGACGCCGGTGCGCTATGCGATGATCTCGATCGGCATCAATCTGGTGCTCAACCTCGCGCTGATCGTCCCGCTCAAGCATATGGGCCCGCCGCTCGCCACGGCGATCGCTGCCTGGGTCAATGTCGCCCTGCTCTACCGCACATTGGTCAAGCGCGGCCATTTCGACGCCGATCCGCAGTTGCGCCGCCGCGTCTGGCGGCTGGTCGGCGCGGCGGTCGCGATGGGCGCGGTGATGTTCTTCCTCAACGACCTGTTCACGCCCTACACCAGCGGCACCTGGACGATCCGCACCACCGCGATGCTGATACTGGTCGGCGCAGGCTGCATCGTTTACGCAGCCGCATGTTTCCTCACCGGCGCATTCCGGCCGAGTGACATCAAGGCGCTCGTGCGCCGCAAAGCAACTTAAGGTTTGGACTCTCTCATGCGCGTCGTTTCCGGCATCAAGCCAACCGGCAATCTCCACCTCGGCAACTATCTCGGCGCGATCAAGCAATGGGTCGGCATGCAGGCCGATGTCGAGGCGGCGGGCGGCGAGTCGATGTACTTCATCGCCGACCTCCACGCGCTGACCGAATGGAGCGAGCCGGCGGCGATCACCGACAGCACGTTCGAGGTGAGCGCCGCGATGATCGCCAGCGGCATCGATCCGACCCGCTCGATCCTGTTCAACCAGGCGCGCGTCCCCGCGCATAGCGAGCTGGCCTGGCTGCTCAACAATGTCGCGCGCGTCGGCTGGCTCAACCGCATGACCCAGTTCAAGGACAAGGCGGGCAAGAACCGTGAGGGCGCGAGCGTCGGACTGTACGACTACCCCGTGCTGATGGCCGCCGACGTCCTGCTCTATCGCGCGACGCACGTTCCGGTCGGCGAGGACCAGAAACAGCATCTGGAGCTGGCGCGCGACATCGCCGCCAAGTTCAACCTCGACTATAAGACCGACCTGCTGCTCGAACCCGAACCGCTGATCAGCAAGGCCGCGCCACGCATCATGTCGCTGCGCGATGCGACGCAGAAAATGTCCAAGTCGAACCCGTCCGACGCGGCGCGGATCAACCTCGTCGATGACGACGACGCGATCGCCCAGAAATTCCGCAAGGCGAAGACCGACCCGGAGCCGATGGGCGAGACCTGGGAGTCGCTCAAGGACCGGCCCGAGGCAAAGAACCTCGTCACCATCTTCGCCGCGCTCGCCGACCGCACGCCGGAGGATGTCGTCGCCGAATATGCCGGGCAGGGTTTTGGCAGCTTCAAGCCCGCGCTCGCCGACCTTGCCGTCGCAAAGCTCGGGCCGATCCGCGACGAAATGGTCCGCCTGATCGCCGACAAGGGCGCGGTCGATGCCGAACTGCGCAACGGCGCGCAACGCGCCGCCACCCTCGCCGCACCGCTGTTGCGCGACGTGCAGCAGGCGATGGGGCTGCGCATCGGCTGACAGGGATTGTCACTGGCATGAACGGGACAGGCTGATAGTCTGCCCCGCATGCGCATGCTGCTTTTCCTGCTGCTTGTCACCGCCCCGGCGCTGGCGTCCGAACGCGCGCCAGTTCCAAAAGCTGCAGACAAGGTTCAGGCGGCGCTCGACGCGTGCCTCGCAAAGCCGGAACCAGCCGACCGCTGTTTCGCGCTCCAGCTCGCCCGCGCCCGCGCTCTGCTCGCCACCGACCCCGCCGCCGCGCACACCCTCGCTCAGGCAGCCCGCCGCGCCGTTACAGGCGCGCATGATGCTGCGGAAGACCGCGTTGCGCCGCTCGATTTCCGTCGCCGCAATGGCACCATCACCCCTGCGGATGCAGCGGCACTTGTGCGTGGCGAGGAACAGGTCCGCCGCCTCTGGATCGACCTTGCCGAGGCCAGCGAAGTGCTCGGCGACGCGGCCCTCGCCTCGGGCCGTATCTATCGTGAGGCTGCGGAGAATTATGGCAGCACTGTCGCGCTGCTCGAAGAACATGGCCGGGGTGATGCCGACAAGCGCTGGCGCTCGCGCGCCAAGGGCAAGCACGCTGCGGCATTCACCGACTCCCCGTCTCCCGACGAAGGGGCAAAGCCCGCGCGCGAGGCCTATGACGAGGCACTGGCCGCCTATGGCCCCGCCGACCCGCTCACCGTCTCACTGGCGCTGACACTTGCCGACTCGCATACGCAGCTCGGTCGGTTCGACGCGGCGGAGCCGCTCTATCGCGATGCGCGTGCGCGGCTGCGCGATCCGGCCGCACGGATCGATGCCGACACGCGTATCATGCAGCTGTTGACCCGAATGGACCGCCGTCAGGAAGCCGAAGCGCTGGGTCGAGACCTCCTTAGCCGCCTCACTGCGAGCCGCGCCGACCCGCTCCAGTCCGCGCGCGTCTATCTCGATCTTGCGGCCGTGGTGGCACCCGAGGACGGCCTCGCCTTCGCCCGCACTGCGCTGGCACTGCGCACCGAAAAGCTGGGCGAGAAGCATGTCGACACCGCCCGCGCGCAACTCGCAATTGCGACGCTGCTCGAGGCGCTGGGCCGTTACGCCGAGGCAGAACCGCTGCGGCGTACGGGGGCGTGGGCATTGCGGGGCAAGCTCTTTGCCCAACACCCCGAAACCGCGGCCGCCTGGCTGCGCTATGGCGAAAATCTGCTGCTTCAGGGCAAGCTCAAAGAAGCCGCCGGCGCGCTAAGCACCGCCGAGTTTTCCGTGCGCGATTCGGTCGGGGAAAAGCACCCGCAATATGGCCGGGTGCTGCTGTTCACCGGCATGACGCAGCTGCGCCAGGGCGATCCGCAATCGATCGCGACGATCGAACGCGGTCTGACGATCATCCGCGCCGGCCTCGCCCCGACGCATATCGACCGGGTCCAGGCGGAGTTGACCTGGGGAATGCTCAAGCTGCTGAGCGGCGACCCGGCGACCGCGCGGTCGCAATTCCGCGCGGTCGGCCAGGCCGGGCTGGAGCGCGCCGCCGCCTTTGCCGACTATGGCCCGGCAGCGCAGCGTGAGCTGAAGCAATTCTCCGGCGTCTATGCGCTTCAGGTCCGCGCGGCGTGGCAGCTGGCGGCAGCGAAACCCTAAAACCGCGTCTCTGCGTAGATCCGCGTCACATCGCCCTGCCACTCGCCATGATAGCGGTCGAGCAGCGCCTGCGCCGGCACCTTGCCGCTCCGCACGATCTCACGCAGCGGATCGAGGAAGCCGTTCTCGCTGTCCCCCGCCGAATTGAGCCGCGCACGCGCCGTCAGTCCCGCTCCGGCAATGTCGATCACCTGTCCGGCAATGTCGCGTAGCGTGCCGCCACCCGGTAGCGGCGCGTCGAGGCCGAGCCGGGGCACGCTGTCGCGCAGCGCCTGACGCCCGGCCATGTCCCAGTCCTTGACCAGATCCCATGCGGCATCCAGCGCGCCCTGATCGTAGAGCAGCCCAACCCACAAAGCGGGCAGCGCACAGATCCGCCCCCACGGCCCGCCATCGGCCCCGCGCATTTCGAGGAAGGTCTTCAGCCGCACTTCGGGGAAGGCGGTCGACAGATGATCGGCCCAGTCGTCGATCGTCGGCTTTTCGCCCGGCAGGACCGACAGCTCGCCCTTGAGGAAATCGCGGAAGCTCAGCCCCGCCGCGTCGATGTAACGCCCATCGCGATAGACAAAGTACATCGGCACATCGAGCGCATAGTCGGCATAATGCTCGTACCCGAACCCGTCCTCGAACACGAACGGCAGCATGCCGGTGCGGTGCGGATCGGTGTCGGACCAGATGTGCGAGCGGTACGAAAGCATCCCGTTCGGCTTGCCCTCGGTAAACGGCGAATTGGCGAACAGCGCGGTCGCCAGCGGCTGCAGCGCCAGCCCGACGCGGAACTTCTGCGCCATGTCCGCCTCGCTTGAATAATCGAGGTTCACCTGGATCGTGCAGGTGCGCAGCATCATGTCGAGGCCGAGCGACCCGACGCGCGGCATATGGTTTAGCATGATGCCGTAGCGGCCCTTGGGCATGATCGGCAGCTCGGCGCGGGTCTTGTCCGGCCACATGCCAAGGCCAAGGAAGCCGATGCCCAGCTTCTCGCCGACCGCCTTCACCTGTTGCAGGTGCCGGCCGGTCTCGGCGCAGGTTTCATGCAGATTCTCCAGCGGCGCGCCGGAGAGTTCGAGCTGACCGGCAGGCTCCAGGCTGACCGTGCCGTCCGGACCCGACAGGGCGATGACCTTGCCGCGCTCTTCGACCGGCGACCAGCCAAACTGGGTCAGCTCGGCAAGCAAATCGCGGATGCCGCCCGGCTCGTCATAGCTGGGCGCGTGATTGTCGCCGATCGCATAGACGAACTTCTCATGCTCGGTGCCGATGCGCCAGCGCTCCGCCGGCTTCTCGCCCCCGGCGAAATAGTCGAGGAGCATCTGACGGCTCTCGATGACAGGCGCGTTGCTGTTTGAAACCGTCTTTGTGCTCATCGCGCGCATTTAGGCGCGCGAAACGATCTGCGAAAGGGGGGATGAAACACCCAAATCGGGATGGGATTTCACATTCCTCCCCCAGCTTGCTGGGGGAGGTGGCAGCGCGCAGCGCTGACGGAGGGGCCGCCCCGCAGAGGGCGGAATTTTGCCGAGCCGTTCACGGCCGTCTGCGCGGCCGCCCCTCCACCACCCGCTACGCGGGCGGTCCCCCTCCCCTGAGCAAGCTCAGGAGAGGAATTTCACGACCAATCCCCCACGGCCCCCATCCACAGGCTCACCGCAGCTGCCGCCGCCGTCTCCGCGCGCAAAATCCGCGGCCCCAGCGATATGCCGACCGCCCCCGGCACCGCCCGGATCGCGTCGCGCTCCTCGGCGTCGAATCCGCCCTCCGGCCCCACCAGGATCGCCGCCGCCCCCGGATGCGCCTTCATCGCCTCCAGCGCGGGCGCGCCGCCGGTCTCGTCGGCGAAGAACAAAGTCCGCCCCACTGGCCAGCCGCGCAGCATCGCCGTCAGCTTCACCGGCTCGACCAACTCGGGCAGCGCGGTGCGCCCGCATTGCTCCGCCGCCTCGATCATATGCGCGCGCAGCCGGTCTAGGTTCAGCTTGTCCACCACCGCGCGCCGCGTCAGCACCGGGGCGAAGCGGGCGACGCCCAGTTCGCACGCCTTTTCGACCACCCAGTCGATCCGCCCCTTCTTGATCGGCGCGGCGCACAGCCACAGGTCCGGCACCGCCTCACGTTCGCGCAGCCTCTCGCGCACCTCCAGCACCACATCGCGCTTGCGCACCTCGCTCGCGACGCCCAGCCATTCGCCGGTCGCGTCGTCGAACAGCTTCACCGGGTCGCCGACCTTCAGCCGCATCACGCTGGCAAGGTAATGGCCCTGCTGGCCATCGATGCGGCGCTGCTCGCCCAGCGTCAGCGCGGGCTCGACGAACAGGCGCGGGGTGGATTGCGGCGGCCAGGCGGGGGTGGCGATCATCGCCGAGCCATATCGCGCCCCAAATGCTTCGTCACCCGGCGTCTTTTCGCTGTCCTACACGCGGCCCCTTGTGGCAGCAGAGGGCATGACCGAAATGGCCCCCTCCCCCAGCCTGACACCGCGCATACAACCCGCATTTTTTGTCCGCTTTGTCCGCTTTGTTGTCAGGTTCACCCATGACTGACCCGGCACAGATCGTCCCCGATACCGAGCATCGCGGCCTGATGGCGCTGCTCCCCGCCGCCGCGCGGCCCTATGCGCTGCTCGCCCGCTTCGACCGGCCGATCGGCTGGTGGCTGCTGTTCTGGCCCGGAGCCTGGGCAATCGCACTGTCCGGCGGCGCGGTCGAGCGCTGGGACCTGATCCTGTGGTTCCTGCTCGGCAGCATCGCGATGCGCGGCGCGGGGTGCATCTATAACGACATCGTCGACCGCGACCTCGACCGACAAGTTGCCCGCACCCGCAGCCGTCCTCTGGCGAGCGGCGCGGTCAGCCTGAAGGCCGCATGGCTGTGGCTCGGCTTCCTGTGCCTGATCGGGCTTGTTGTGCTGGTCCAGCTCAACCCCTTCGCCGCCGGGATCGCCGTCGCCAGCCTTGCGCTGGTCGCGGCCTATCCGTTCATGAAGCGGATCACCTGGTGGCCCCAGGCATGGCTGGGCCTCGTCTTCTCCTGGGCCGCCTTGGTCGGCTGGGCCGCGGTCGCGCGCGAGCTGCCCCTGCCCGGCCTGCTGCTCTATGCCGGGTGCATATTCTGGGTGATCGGATACGACACCATTTACGCGCTACAGGATGTCGAGGACGATGCGCTGGTCGGCGTCCGCTCCTCCGCCCGCCGCCTCGGCAGCAACGTCAAGGCCGGGGTCGCGCTCTTCTACGCCCTCGCCCTCGGCCTGTGGAGCGCTGCGCTGTGGCAGGTCCGCCCCGACCCGCTCGTCCTCGCCGCCCTCGCGCCGATGGCGCTGCATCTGGGGTGGCAGGTCGCGACGCTCGCCCCTGCCGATGGCGCGAACGCGCTCCACCGCTTCCGCTCGAATCGCAATGCCGGGCTGCTGATGTTCGCCGCCTGTTTCGTCGTGGGGACCACCTCCTTTTGAACCGGCGCCTTTTGACCTTCGCCCCCGCACTTCCTAGATCGCGTCGATGTTGACCCCCGATCAAGCCCGTGACCGCGTCCACGACGCCATTGCCCGCGCCACCCGCGCCGGAGCCGACGCCGCCGATGCGATGCTCTCCGCCGGCGAATCGCTGTCGGTCTCGGTCCGGCTCGACGCGCTCGAAGATGTCGACCGCGCCGAGCATCTTGAACTCGGCCTGCGCGTGTTCTGCGGCCAGCGCTCAGCGAGCATCTCGACCACCGACCTGACCCCCGCCGCACTCGACATCCTCGCCGAGCGCGCCGTCGCAATGGCGCGCGAAGCGCCCGAGGACGAATGGGCCGGCCTCGCCCCCGCCGAGCGGCTGATGCACGGCGATGTGCCGCAACTCGACCTGGACGACGGCACGCTCGGCGATCCCGCCGCGCTCAAGGAAACCGCCCTCATCGCCGAGCGCTCCGCCCGCGCGGTCCCCGGCGTGACCAACAGCGAGGGTGCGGGGGCCAGTGCCAGCCGCAGCATCTGGGCGCTCGCCACCAGCCACGGCTTCGCCGGTGCCTATGCCTCATCGAACCACAGCATCTCGGCCAGCGTGCTGGCGGGGGACGCCGGGGCAATGGAGCGTGACTACGACTATCACAGCGCCCGCCACGCGGCCCGGCTCGACTCGGCCGAAGAGATCGGCCGCCGCGCCGGTGAGCGCGCCGTCGCCCGCGTCGGCGCCGGTCGCGTTCGCGGCGGCGCGATGCCGATCGTCCTCGACCCGCGCGTCGGATCCAGCCTGCTCGGCCATCTGAGCGGCGCGATTTCGGGCAGCGCGATCACGCGCAAGACCAGCTTCCTGCTCGAAGCGATGGGCACGCGCATCTTCGCACCCGGCATCGACATCATCGACGACCCCCACCGCCCCCACGGCCTGCGCTCGCGGCCGTTCGATGGCGAAGGGCTGCCGGTGTCGCCGATGAAGCTGGTCGCCGACGGCATGCT
The DNA here is from genome assembly GCA_030149245.1 of Sphingomonas bacterium. Lineage (GTDB taxonomy): Bacteria > Pseudomonadota > Alphaproteobacteria > Sphingomonadales > Sphingomonadaceae > Sphingomonas. Next base: position 66,130 of record JASBRX010000022.1, on the reverse strand, counting down.
CGAAACCTGGCTGCTCGACAGCGCCGCCGCGCGTCAGCTCGGCTTTGAACCCACCGGCCATGCCGTGCGCGGGGTCGGCGGCGCGCCCAGCGTCGGGCCGAGCAACCTCTATCTCGCCAATGGCAAGACGCCGGTCGCGTCGCTGATCGCCGATATCGGCTATGGCGTTTATGTCACCGAGCTGATCGGTCAGGGGATCAACCTCGTCACCGGCGACTATAGCCGCGGCGCGGCGGGTTATCTGATCGAGGGCGGCGTGATCACCACGCCGGTCAGCGAGTTCACCGTCGCCGGAACGCTGCAAGCGATGTTCCGCGAACTGGTCCCGGCCAATGACCTGAACTTCCGCTACGGCATCAACGTGCCGACGCTGCGGATCGACGGGATGACGGTGGCCAGTGGCTGACGATCTCGCCGCCGCCGTCAGCGCCATCGCCGCCGAAGCGGGTCGGCTGGCGCTCGGCCGCTATGGCACGGCCGTCGAGAAGTGGGAGAAATCGCCCAACAATTTCGTGTGCGAGGTCGATCTCGCAGTCGACGAACTGCTCCGCAACCGCCTCTCGGCGCTCCTCCCCGATGCTGGCTGGCTGTCGGAAGAAACCGCCGACGACTTGGCCCGCCTCTCCTGCCGCCGCGTCTGGGTGGTCGATCCGATCGACGGCACCCGCGATTTCCTCCGTAAGCGCCCAGGCTGGGCCGTGTCGATCGCACTGGTCGAAGATGGCCAGCCGGTGATCGGCGTGCTCGACGCCCCGGTGCGCGGCGAACATTGGCTGGCGGTAAAGGGTCAGGGCGCGATGCGCGACGGCGCGGCTATCGCGGTATCCGACCGCACCGACCTGACCGGCGCGCGCGTCCCCGCCGACGATCTGCCCAAGATCGACCGCCATCTGGTCACGGTCGACAAGCCCAATTCGATCGCGCTGCGCATGGCGATGGTCGCTGCGGGCGACGCGGACCTGCTCGCCACATTCCGCTGGGGCGCAGACTGGGACATCGCCGCCGCCGTCCTGATCGCGCGCGAGGCCGGTGCGACGGTGACCGACGCTTTGGGCAAGAAAATCCGCTTCAACACCCCACGCGGCGAAAGCTTCGGCCTGCTCGCCGCCACCCCCGGCATCCACGCCGCCGCAGCCGACCATCTCCGGCCAAGGGCGGTGGAGGCGCTTGGGAAACCTATCCGGTAACCTCGTCATCGCCGCGATAACGGACTTGCAGATACCGCCCGCGCGTCGCCAGTGCGTCGAGATCGCCCTGCGCCAGCTGCGCCGACATCTGCGCGATTTCCTGATCGATCAGCGCCAGCCCATCGACCAGCTGCTTGTCCGGCGACTGGCCGAACCGGTCGACCCGGCGCAGATTTTCAGGGACGCGCTGATAGCCCTTGATCAATTCGGGCAGCTGCTCGCCCACCAGCTTGCGCACTTCCGCCGCCGCCGGCTCCGCCTCATTCAGCGACTTGATCTGCCCGGCCAGCACGTCCAGCTTGACCCCGATCCCGTCGACCAGCGGCATCGCCGCCCCGGGAAGGCTCGGGCGCTGCCGATCCAGCCACTCCTCGGTCTGCAACGGCAGCGACGCCAGCGACACCTCGCCGAAGCGTTCGGGCGCCGCTTCCCGACTGGTCGGCATCAATCCGAAGAACAGGGTCGCGGCGATCAGCGCCGCCATCACCAGCAACGCCCCGCCCATGCCGAGCGGGATGAACAAGCCGACCACCAGCGCACCGACCAGGATCGCGCCGTCCGCCGCAGCGATGCGTCCGATCCGCCCGAGAATCTCGGCCTCGCGCCGCTTCTTCGCGCGCGAGCTCAGCGTCGTATAGCGCTCGCGCGAGCGGTTGAGGACTTCGCTCGCGCGGTCAATCTGGCGGTCGATCTCGGTCGGCACGGGTGTTTACAGAGCCTCCAGCTTGAACGTGTCGTTGGCGCCGCCGATCTGGTTCTGCGCCGCGCCCTCGGCCCGGGCGATATAGCCCTTGGACTTTTCCACCTCGGTCGACAGCACGTTGACCGTGGTTTTCATGTTATCGAGCGCCTTGACCTTGAACGTGTCGATCGCATCCATCGTGTCATAAATGTTCTGGAACGCGCGCTGCAGCGTTTCGATCGGGATCGTCGCGGACGCGGCCTGTTCGTGGATGCGGCCGGTATTGTCCTTGAGCAGCTTCCCGGTCGAATCGATGATGTTCGCGGTCGTGGTGTTGAGCGCGGTGATCTGGTCGAGCACCAGCCGCTGCGCCGTCAGCGCCTGCGCCACCGTCACCGCCGTGCGCAGCGCACCGACGGTGGTGGTGCTGGCGCGATCGACGCCCTTCACCAGCTCGACATTGTTCTTCTTGACCAGATCAAGCGCTAGATAGCCCTGCACCGTCACCGCCATCTGGGTCAGCAGATCCTGGGTGCGCTGACGGGTGTAGAACAGCGCGGTCTCACGGATCGCCTTGGCCTTGGCCGGATCGCTGTGATCCAGCTCATTGGCCTTGTCCTCCAGCCGCTGATCCATCTCCTTCGAGATATAGATCATCTGCTCGAGCCGCCCCATCGCCGCCCACAGATTCTGCCGCTCCACATCGATCGCGGCATTGTCCATCAACAGCTCGTCCTTGCCGGACTGCAGGCTCTTCAGGATCGCGGCGATATGCCCCTGGCTCGACTTGTAGCTGTCGAAATAATTGCGCAGCGAATTGCCGAACGGGATGATGCCGAACAGCTTCTTGCGCTGCGTCAGGCTGCCGCGCTTGCCCGGGTCGAGATCCTCGACCACGCGGCGCAGCTCGGCCAGGTCCTTGCCGACGCCGACATCCTTGTCCATCGCGCGCACCGGGCGATCCAGAAAGCGGTTGGACTGGCCCGCAGCGTCGCGGATTTCCTTCGATCCCATCGCGGTGATCGCATCGACCCGCTTGCCGAACTCGGGCGAGTTGACGTCCTGCGCCACCAGATCGTCGATGAAGCTCTCGACGCGGGTGACCAGCTCGGACTTTTTACCCTCATCGACGGGCACCAGTCCGGCCATCTTCTCGATCGGGCGTTCCTTCAACGGCTCGGGCGCGGTCAGCACCAGATCGTCGGTCTTTTCGGCAGTCGCAGTCTCGGTCGACATCCCATCCCTCCAGCGGTTCCCCCCTAGATGAACGGGAACCGCGTCGCCTTCAAGTGTATCGCAAATATAATACACTCTGGCCATGGTGCAACTGACTGCATATGTCAGTGGTTGGCGATACGCGGGCTGTTAACATATCGGCGTTAGGGAGGACGAATGGAACGCAGGCTCAGGATGATGATCGCCGGTTCGATCGCGGTTTGGGTGCCGGTGGCTTCAGCCTCCGAAGCACGCCCCGCCGCTGTCGATGCGGGGAAACTCTATCGCCTGAAGGCCCTGCCTGCGACGAATGTGTCCCCCGTCCTGGAGGATCATGCGCGCTAGCCTGGTTGCGGTACTTCTGACCGCGTTCGCCGTTCCCGCTTCGGCATCGCAAGCGGATCTCTGCCAACAGACTTATGGCCAGCGCGCCTGCAAGGGCACCGCGCTCGCCCCGCTCCGCGCAGAGCTGGCGCATAAATTCGCCGCCGTGATGGCGCTCGGCAACCGCACTGCGACCTGGCAGGCGCGCCACGACGCCGTGCTGAGCGAGATTCGCGCCGCGCTGAACTATGACGACAAGCCGATGAGCGACGTCGAGCTCGAGCAGACGTTCCGCTCCGCCATCGACGAGTATGACAAGGCACTAGCCCAAGCCAAGGGCGTCCGCACGATGGTCAAGACCCCGTCGGCGCGCGGCGAAACCTGCATGGCGACCTGGCTGGATCAGGGGTGCCGCGTCACCGCCTCCGGCATCTTGTGGAGCAAGACCGGCCAGTCGGTCTATTGGCAGATGATGGACGGCGCGTCGGGCGAAGACGGCATCGGCGCGGGGATCGTGCTATGGGCGGGCAGCGGCTTTGGCACCGCCAAGTTGATCGGATGGTCGTTCGACGGCGTCGTCTACGAACCGCCCCGCATGACGCAGGACGGGATGATCTGGGTGCCGGGGCGCGTTGCAGGAACCGGCAATGGCAACGCCGACTTGCTGTTCAGATGGGATGACGCCAGCCAAAGCTGGCAGGATATCGAGCTGGAGAGCTGGCGCGACGCGCTGCCGTCCAAACTGCCCAAGGGCTTCGGCATCTGGAAGGGCGTCGATTATGATTTCGAGGGGATGGGCGCGTCCAGCAAGCTGTGGCGCGACAAGGACGGTAATTGCTGTCCGAGCGGCGGCGAAGCGCTGCTTGAGTTCGCGATTACCGGCCGCAGCCTGGTGCTGAAGGACGTCCGGGTCGACATTGTCGAGAAATGGGCGCCGCGCAGAAAAGACTGAAGCTCTTCCCGCGCCGCACAATTTCCGCTATTGGCGCGCCCGAACCGCATTTCAGCGACATCCAGGAACTCGTATGAATCTTCGCAACGTGGCGATCATCGCACACGTCGATCATGGCAAGACCACGCTCGTCGACCAGCTTTTCCGTCAATCCGGCACCTTCCGCGACAATCAGCGCGTCGAAGAGCGCGCGATGGATTCGAACGACCTGGAAAAGGAACGCGGCATCACCATCCTGGCCAAGCCGACCTCGGTCGACTGGTCGCCCGACGGCACCGAAGAAAATTCGATCCGCATCAACATCGTCGACACGCCCGGCCACGCCGATTTCGGCGGTGAGGTGGAGCGCATCCTGTCGATGGTCGACGGCGTCGTCCTGCTGGTCGATTCGTCGGAAGGCGCGATGCCGCAGACCAAGTTCGTGACCGGGAAGGCGCTCGCGCTGGGCCTGCGTCCGATCGTCGTAGTCAACAAGGTCGACCGCCCCGACCAGCGCATTCAGGAAGTGCTGGACGAAGTGTTCGACCTGTTCGTCAGTCTCGACGCGAATGACGACCAGCTCGACTTCCCGGTGCTCTACGCATCGGGCCGCAACGGCTATGCCAGCGAAGATCCCGACCGGCGTGAGGGCACACTGGCCCCGTTGTTCCAGAAGATCGTCGACCATGTCCCGCCCCCCGCGCTGGACGTCGATGCGCCGTTCACCTTCCTCGTCACGCTGCTCGACCGCGACAATTTCCTCGGCCGCGTGCTCACCGGCCGCGTCACCAGCGGCAAGCTCAAGGTCAATCAGCCGATCCACGCGCTCGACATGGACGGCAACATCATCGAGACCGGCCGCGCGTCGAAGATCATGACCTTCCGCGGCCTCGACCGCGTGCCGACCGACGAGGCGCAGGCGGGCGACATCATCTCGCTGGCCGGCCTCGCGGTCGCGACGGTGTCGAACACCATCGCCGACACCTCGGTCAGCGTGCCGATCCAGGCGCAGCCGATCGATCCGCCGACCCTTTCGATGCGCTTTGCGGTCAATGACAGCCCGATGGCGGGCCGCGAAGGCACCAAGGTGACCAGCCGCATGATCCGCGACCGCCTGTTCCGCGAAGCCGAATCGAACGTTGCGATCAAGGTGACCGAAGCCGCCGACAAGGACAGCTTCGAAGTCGCCGGGCGCGGCGAGCTTCAGCTGGGCGTGCTGATCGAAACGATGCGCCGCGAAGGCTTCGAGCTTGGCATCAGCCGCCCGCGCGTGCTGCTCAAGGAAGAAGACGGCCAGAAGATGGAGCCGTATGAAACGGTCATCATCGACGTGGACGAGGAATATTCGGGCACGGTCGTCGACAAGATGAACATCCGCAAGGCCGAGATGACCGACATGCGCCCGAGCGGCGGCGGCAAGACGCGCATCACCTTCAGCGCGCCCAGCCGCGGCATGATCGGTTACCATGGCGAGTTCCTGTCGGACACGCGCGGCACCGGCATCATGAACCGGCTGTTCGAGAAATACGGCCCCTACAAGGGCAATATCGAGGGCCGCGCCAATGGCGTGCTGATCTCCAACGGCGCGGGCGAGGCCAATGCCTATTCGCTCAACACGCTGGAAGAGCGCGGCATCCTGTTCGTCGGCCATGGCGAAGCGCTGTACGAAGGCATGATCATCGGCGAGAACGCGAAGCCGGACGACCTTGAGGTCAACCCGATGCGCGCCAAGCAGCTGTCCAACGTCCGCTCATCGGGCAAGGACGACGCGATCCGCCTGACCCCGCCCAAGAAGATGACGCTGGAACAGGCTATCGCATACATTGATGATGACGAGATGGTCGAGGTGACGCCGAAGACGATCCGCCTGCGCAAGCGCCACCTGGACCCGCATGAGCGCAAGCGCGCAAGCCGCGCCAAGGCGGCTTGAGGGGTTTCACACCAGGTTGAATGGGAAGGCGCCGGTGGAGACTCCGGCGCCTTTCTCTTGCGCTGATCGCATTGCGTCCAGGCACCTGCGCGCCACCCTCCTCCTCCCCGGTTGCTCAGCCCGCCGCGCGGATGGCTCTGGCCGTCCGGACTCGCCCCCGGGGAGCCGGAACCAAGCCCAAAACGCCGGATTTGCTCTTCCGGCCCCGCAACGGGCCGACCAGTTTCAGGAGTATGTTCATGCGTTCCATCCACCCCAAGACCCTCGCCCTCGCCGCGCTGATGGCCACCGCCGCACCCGTCGGCCTTGCCGCTCAGGAAGTCACCGCATCTTCCGAAAGCGATGTGACCATCCAGGGCCAACCGCTACCGCCGCTCGCGCAACTGCCGGCCGGGCCCCAGGTCGAAGGGATGATCTCAGCACGGCGCGGCAACCAGATTCAGGTGACCAGCGCCGACGGCACCCCGACCGTGATCGCGGTGACCGGCGAGACCGAAATTCGCTCGACCGGCGGCTTTCTCGGCCTTGGGCGCACCAAGCGCGGGAGCGACGCGCTGCTCAACGGCCTGCCGGTGAGCGTGCAGACGCGCAGCTTTGAAGGCGGGTTGGTCGCAAGCCAGGTCAAGCTTGCCAACAAGGACCTGAAGACCGCGGCGATGATCCGCACCGGCACCGATCAGGGCTTTGCCGAGCAGACCGCGGCGACCGAGGCGCTGAAGGGCCGCGTCGGCGATATCGACCAGTATAACGTCAAGGGCACGACCAATGTGAACTTCGACACCGGCAAGGCGGTGCTGAGCGAACAGGCCAAGGCCGAGCTGTGCAGCGCGGCGAGCCAGGCGGGGGCGATGGTAAATGCGCTGCTGCTGGTGGTCGGCTACACCGACGCGACCGGCCCGGAGGAGCTCAACCAGGAGCTGAGCGAAAAGCGCGCGAGCCGGGTGGTCAACCATCTGCAGCAGGCGTGCGGGTGGAAGCCCTATCGCATGCTGACCCCGACCGGCATGGCCGAAGCCGATCCGCTGGCCGACAACAGCACCGAGGAAGGCAAGGCGCAGAACCGCCGCGTGGCGGTGAACATCCTAGTCAGCAAGGCGGTCGACGGGCTGTAAGGCTACGGTGCCGGGGGCATTACCTCCGGCACCGCCCTATGGCATAAGCGGCAGCAGGATCAGCGTGATCCGGTCGTGTCCGACGGCGATGTCGAGCGTTTCGCCCGCCACCACATCGACCGGCGCGGGGAAGCTGTGCAGAATCTGCAGCCAGCCACCATCGGTGTAGCGGTCGGGGTGGTTGTCGAACGTCACGCCGGGCCACAGGTCGATATGCATCCACTGGACGATGCCGATCGCCCGGCCGCTCGCGGTTACCGGAATGCGCAGGCGGGTCAGCACCGCGTCGTGCTTGGCCTGGGTCAGGTCGAGGCGAACCAGTTCGTGGTCGTCGGATAATCGCTGCCACGCAGTCATCGTGCCATGGATCGGCAGCCGCTGTTGCGCAAAGTCGGTGAAGGGCGACAGGTCGAACCCCGACACTTCGCCGACAAACGCGTAATCGGCCAGCGTCTCGCTCGCGACGAGGCAGCCCATCGCGGTGGCTGCGCGCGGGATCACCAATGCGTCGGGGGCGAGCAGGCGCCGATGTGCGTCCTCGAACGTGTCCAGCACCTTTTCGGTGAGCAAGTCGCTGGACAGGATTTCGGAGACGAGGATTTGCGCCGGCGCGTCGAGTTCGACCCCGACGGCAAGGTCGGTGGACGGCTTGGCATGGACGGTGATGCGATCGGCATAGCCGTTCTGCGCGACGATCTGCTGTGCCATTTCGGCGATCAGCGGTTCCATCTCGCACGCCACCACATGCTGCGCGCCGGCCCGCGCCGCCATCAGCGACAAGAGGCCGCTGCCCGCACCGATATCGAGCACGCGCGCGTCCGGGCCAGCGACGGCAATCGCGGCCGTGATCGCCGCCTCGAACGCATCGTTGCGGGGCGCGTCGTTCATCATCGGGATGTGCCAGAAGGGCACCGCTGCCGCGCCGAGCCGACGCAGCTGATGACGCAGGTGCAGATTGTCCGACTGCAACGCGAGCGCGCGGCGAAACTGGCCGATCGCGGCATGATTGCGACCCGCATCGGCCAGCACCACCGCGAGATTGCCGATCGCAATGGCATTATGCGGATCGAGCGCACAGGCCTGCTCCAGCGCCGCGACCGCCTCCCCTGTGCGGCCCAGCCAGTGCAGCGTCAGCCCCTTTTCATGCAGCGCCACGGCATGATCGGGCGCGATGGCGAGGAGCTGCTCCCAGGCGACCAGCGCGTCTTCCGCGCGGGACAGCCGCCCTAGCAGGCCGGCAAGCAACGGAAGAACATCGGTCGCGCGATACTCAAGCGCGAGCACCGCGCGATATCCCGCCTCCGCGCCTTCCAAATCCCCCTGTTCGTGCAGCGCCATCGCGGTGGCGAGAGCGGCGCGGGCCTCGCTCAGACGGTCGGCGGAAGGCTGGTCGGTCAAGGCGTCGTTTCCACAAAATCGGTATTACCCGATAGTCCAACCAGCGGTAGCAGCGATAGCCCGCATATCCGTAGTTCGCTTGCGCCCCTGCCACGCGGCAATTGCCAAGCCATTGCAATCGGATAGGATCGTTTGCGACTCAAATGGGGGAAATGATGGACAAGATTCTGCGGCCGTGGCGCCACTATGTCGATTTCAGCGGGCGATCGACGCGGACCGAATTCTGGCTGTTCTTCATCATCTTTTACGGCGTGATCGCGGCGACGTTCGTCGTGACGGATGTCGTGCTCGGCGGGACGGCACTGCAAGACTCGGCGGAGAGTGACGAGTTCTCGCTCATCTACATCCCGGTAGTTCTCTGGATCCTGGCCTGTTTGCTTCCGAGCATCGCGGTCACCGTCCGGCGCCTGCACGACAGCAACAAGAGCGGGTGGATGTATCTGCTGACCTGCATCCCCTATATCGGGTTCATCCTGTTCATCGTGTTCGGCTTCCTGCCCGGTACGCGCGGCGAGAATGACTATGGCTTCGACCCGCGACTGGGCGAAGGCGCGCCGGATTATGATGCGCCCGAAATTTTCAGCTAACTGGGCCGGGTGACGGCTTGCTTCGTCACCCGTCGAACAATCCGTCCTGCGACCCGGCGGGCGGGTTGAGGCCGAGATGCTTCCAACCCGCCGCGTTGAGGCAGCGGCCGCGCGCGGTGCGGGCGATCATGCCGATCTGGATGAGATAGGGTTCGATCACCTCCTCGACCGTGTCGCGCGGTTCGCTGAGGCCCGCGGCGAGCGTCTCCACCCCGACCGGGCCGCCGCGATAGATGTCGGCGATCATGGTGAGGTAGCGCCGGTCCATCGCATCGAGGCCGAGCGCGTCGACTTCGAGCCGAGTCAGCGCGGCGTCCGCGGCCTTGGCATGCACCACTGTCTCACCCGCGACATTGGCAAAGTCGCGCACCCGGCGCAGCAGCCGCCCGGCGATACGCGGGGTGCCGCGCGACCGGCGCGCAATCTCCGCCGCGCCATCCTCGGCAATGGCAAGGTCGAGCAGGTTGGCGGCGCGGGTGACGACGCGGGTCAATTCCTCGACCGTGTAGAATTGCAGGCGCACGGGGATGCCGAAGCGGTCGCGCAGCGGGGTGGTCAGCAGTCCCTGTCGCGTGGTCGCGCCGACCAGGGTGAAGCGCGGCAGATCGATCCGCACGCTGCGCGCCGACGGCCCCTCCCCGATCATCAGGTCGAGCGCGCGGTCCTCCATCGCGGGATAGAGCACTTCCTCGACCGCGGGGGCGAGGCGGTGAATCTCGTCGATGAACAGGACGTCGCCATCCTCGAGATTGGTGAGCAGCGCGGCAAGGTCGCCCGATTTGGCGATGACGGGGCCGGACGTGGCGCGGAACCCGACGCCCATTTCCTTGGCGATGATCTGCGCCAGTGTGGTCTTGCCCAACCCCGGCGGGCCAAAGAACAGCACGTGATCGAGCGCATCGCCACGTTGCTTCGCCGCGTCGATGAATACGCGCAGGTTATCGCGCGCAGCCCGCTGGCCGACGAACTCGTCGAGCGACTTGGGGCGCAGCGCGGCGTCGATGTCCTCCGGGCGGCGGGTGGCGGTGAGGATGCGGTCGGGGTCGGTCATGCGCGGCTTCCCCCAACTCCGTCATGCTGAACTTGTTTCAGCATCCACTGTGCGGCGGGCGATGCGCCAACGGCTCCAGCCCGAGCCCGACAGCCAGATCCAGCCAGTCGGGGTTTTCGGATTCGATCTGATTGATCTTCCATGACGGGTGCCATCGCTTGAGCTGCTTCTCGCGCGCAATTGCCTCCGGCATCGTCGCGAAGAATTCGTAGCGGACGAGCATGTGGACGTGGTTGCGCTGCGTGAAGCCCGGGATTTCGCCACTGCGATGCTGGTGCAGGCGCGCGATCAGATCGGAGGTCACGCCGACATAGATCGTGCCGTTCCGCTGGCTGGCAAGGATATAGACGCAGGGTTGCTTGGGCATGGCTGCGCCCTTTGCGATGGAGCCTTGGGGTCGTCGCTCGGGGCGCGGTGGATGCTGAAACAAGTTCAGCATGACGGAAGTGAGAGGCAACGGGTTTCACTTCGCCGCCTCGCGACTACGATCAGATCGGGAGATAATGCGCGCCACAAACGTTCCTTATCCGTTCGCTTCGGGCAAGCCAATCCCCTCCCGGTCAGGTCGGTGCCGGACGCGCGGTCGTCGCAGCAAACGCGTCGCCGATCGCAGTATAGAGCCGCTTGGGCTGTGCGCTCGCGTCATAGGGGAGCGGGCGCAGCGGCTGGCCGTCGGGGCGCGGGGTGCCGAAATTCTGCAGCCAGCTATATTTGTCGTTCATGCCCCAGACGAGCACATCCTTGAGCTGCGGATAGCTGAACAACAGGTCGAGCCAGGCGCGGCCGTACACCGCGACATCCTCGTCGCGCTGCGCCACCGTCCCAGTGCGGTTGCGGTCGTTGACGTCGAACTCGGTGATGATCAGCTTGTAGCCCAGCGCAACGACCTGATCGAGGAAGGCGCGCATCGCCGGAATCTGGGCATTGGCGATGTCCTGCGCGGTGCCGCTGGAGTAAAATCCGATATGCGACTGGATGCCCAGCGCGTCGACCGGCACCCCGCGCGCGCGGAACCCCTGAAGTAGCGCCAGCACCCCGTTGCGGTGGGTGGTCGAGCCCCAGTCCATATAGTCGTTATAGACCAGCTCCGCCGTCGGCAGCTCCTCCCGTGCGATGCGGAAGGCGAGGTCAAGGAGATAATTGTCGCCGCCGACCGCATTATGGAGGATGTTGGTGCGGACATTGCCGGTCGCGGGATCGATCGCCTCGTTGATCACGTCCCAGCTCTTGATCCGGTCTCCGAAATGGCGCGTGGTGAGTCGCACATGTGCCCGAACGATGCTTTCGGCGGTGGTGCGGGGGTTTGACCCCATGTCATAGCTGCGCAGCCAGGCGGGCAGCCGTTCCTGAATGTACCAGAGGAGGCAATGGCCGCGCATCTCGATGCCCTTTGACTCGGCCCAGGCGAGCATCTGATCGGCACGGGTCCAGTCGTACACATTCGGGGCGCTCGACTGATATTCCCACTTCATCTCGTTTTCGGGGACGAGCAGCTGGCAATCGCGTTCGAGCAGCGCGGCGTAAGACGGGTTGTTGAACGACCCGGCATCGGCACCGGGCGGGGCCCAGGCAAAGGTGGATCCGAAGCGCATGCGCTTAGATGCGGCCGCGGCCTTGAGCGTGCTGGTCGGGGTCGGCGTGGGGCTGGGGCTGGGCGATGGCGTCGGGCTTGGAGACGGACTTGGGGTCGGGGTCGGTGACGGCGTGGAGACGGTGCCGCCGCCGCCCGATCCGCCGCCACTACAGGCGGCAAGGCCCAGCGCTCCGGCAAGGCCAAGGGTTTCCCGACGTGTAAGGGACCGCATCCTCTCTCTCCTCCTCGCGGCCCGTTTGCGGGCCTGCATGCCCGGACCCGTGTCCAGTGGAGCGATGGTAGCGCTATCAATTCAGAGCGCAACGAGATTTTGGTAGCGCTATCTTGCAACCTTATCCGTCATACTGAGATAAGTTGGGCTTGATGGAAGCAGAAGGGTTGAGCGCGGGGCGGCGCTTACATGATCCCGTCCGGAACCCGCTTGAAGCGCACTCGACCCCAGACACAGCGTCGCGGCGAAGCCAGGCAATACTGTAGGCGCTTCACGTTGGCTGGCGACGAGGGACCAATCTCAAATATGCCTGCCCTGCCAACCATGGTTCGTACGCGCGCATACCCGCGGACACGACCATTTTGGTCGGGTACTCCCATTGCAGAGATGCAACCATCCCAATTTGGAGCGGGCACGGTGATGCGGCGCCCGGGGGGCAAGCTGCGGCTCCCCTTGAGCACTCGCATGCGAAAGGCGATCGGTTCGCCTCCGCCTGCTCTTCGAAGTAGAACCGACTCCGCCTCAAGCAGCAAAACGGTCTCCCCCGGGCGAGGGAGCGGGCGATCCTGAGATAGCGTGTGCCGCTCGACGCGACACGCAAGTGCGGGAGAGGCGAGGCCGCATGCGAGCAGCCCGCCAAGTATCGCCCACTTCACTTCGCCGCCTTCCGCAACGCCAGCCGCACCAGCGCATCGAGCGTCGCGGTCGGGCCGAGTTCATCGCTTGCCGCATTCACCGCATTGCTCGCTTCGGCGGGTTTGAAGCCAAGGTTGAGCAGGGCCGAGACCGCGTCGTTCGCCGCGCCGCTGGCGGGAGTCGTCGCCCCTGCCCCACCGGTGCCGACCGCGACGCCGCCGGCCTTGTCCTTGAGCTCGTTGACGATGCGCTGCGCCAGCTTCGGGCCGACGCCATTGGCGCGCGCGACCATCGCGGCGTCGGCGCGGGCAATGGCGGTCTGGACCTCCGCCGGGGACAAGATCGACAGGATCGCCAGCGCGACCTTGGCCCCCACGCCCTGCACGCCGGTGAGCAGGCGGAACCAGTCGCGCTCCTCCGCGCTGGCAAAGCCCATCAGGCGCATCGAATCTTCCGAGACCAGCATTTCGGTGTGGACCGTGACAAACTCGCCGATCGCGCCCAGCGCCGCCAGCGTCCGCGCCGATGCGCCGACCAGATAGCCGACCCCATTCACGTCGATCACTGCATGGTCGATGCCGGTTGCGGCGAGATGGCCGTTGAGATGCGCGATCATGGTTGGGACATAAGCGGAACGGCGGGCGCGAGGGAAGCGATAATCAGCGCGCCAGTGCCCGTGCGCTCGCCAGATGATGCGCGTGGCAGATCGCGACCGCGAGCGCGTCGGCGGCGTCGGCTCCGGCGATCTTCGCGCCGGGGAGCAGGCGGGCGATCATCGCGTGGACCTGCGCCTTTTCGGCAGTGCCGGTGCCGACCACCGCCTTCTTGACCAGCCGCGGGGCATATTCGCCGACGTCGAGCCCTGCGCGCGCGACGGCGGCAATGGCGACGCCGCGCGCATGGGCAAGCTTCAGCGTCGATTGCGGGTTGGAGTTGACGAACACCTCCTCGACCGCGGCGCCATCGGGGGCGTGGTCGGCGACGAGCGCGGCGAGCATCGCGTCGAGATGCGCCAGCCGCTGCGGCAGCGGTGCCTTGGCATCGGTCTTGAGCTGGCCATTGGCAACATGGCTCAGACGATTGCCCTCGGCACGGATCAGGCCCCAGCCGGTGGTGCCAAGGCCGGGGTCGAGGCCGAGGATCAGGCGGGTCATGGCCACCGCATTACCGGGCACGCCGCATGCCGTAACGTATTTCTACTGGTTGTCCGACCTGTAACCATCCCCACGCCCTAAAAGACAAAAGGACGGTGCGCCAGCCCGTCCCGGTATCGACCCGATGCCGCCCTGTCGCTTCGGAGCCAAGAAAGCGGATTTCGCCGTGTCCAATCTCGATCAGTTTTTCGCCGAACATCGCCGGTTGCGGGAATGCACCGTCGAAATGGCCGCGATCGCCCGGCGGTTCGATCCGCCCGACATCGAAGAACTGAACGACGCGCGGTGGCGTTTCAGCCGTAGCCTGCTGCGCACACTGACATTAAAGGACCGCATGATCTATCCGCGGTTGCGGTTGCACGCGGACCCCGCCGCACGCTCGGTTGCCGAGCGGTTCTGCCAGTCCACCGCCGCCGATTATGAGCGGTTCGCCGCGCACACCAAGCGCTTTCCGCCCGATGTCGTCGTGCGTGACTGGCGCGCCTATGCGGTTGCCGTGCGGCTGCGCACAGCGGAAATGGAGGATCGGCTGGCCCGCGAGGAGCGCGAGTTGTTTCCTCTGCTGGACGATGCACCGCGCCTGGCATCGGTGCCGTTTTCGCAGGGGACCAACTGGGCGGCCGATGCGTGGCGGATCCGCGCGATGCTGGGCATGGATGGCGCTGACGATCGCGCGGCTTAATTGAATTCCTCCCCTGCCCCGCAGGGGAGGTGGCAGCACGCAGTGCTGACGGAGGGGCCGCCCTCGCAGAGGGCGGAGTTCTGCCGGGCTGTTGCACGGCCGTCTGCGCGGCCGCCCCTCCACCACCGCCTGCGGCGGCGGTTCCCCTCCCCCAGCGCGCTGGGGGAGGAACGAGACATCACCCCAGCTTGGCCATCACTTCGTCCGAGACTTCGTAATTGCCCCACACGGTCTGGACGTCGTCGTCATCGTCGAGCGCGTCGATCAGCTTGAACAACGTCGCGGCGTCGTCTTCACTGACCTCGACCATCGTCTGCGGCTTCCACGCGAGCTTGGCGCCCTCGGCCTCGCCCAGCACGGGTTCGAGCGCCTTGGCGACTTCGTGCAGGTCGGCGCTGGCGGTCCAGATTTCGTGGCCGTCCTCGGACGAGGTCACGTCCTCGGCACCGGCCTCGAGCGCAGCTTCGAACACCTTTTCCGCGTCGCCGACGCTGGCCGGATAGGTGATCAGGCCGACGCGGTCGAAGGCATGGCTGACGGAGCCCGACGCGCCGAGATTGCCGCCATTCTTGGACACCGCGGTGCGGACATTGGTCGCGGTGCGGTTGCGGTTGTCGCTCAGTGCCTCGATGATCAGCGACACGCCGCCGGGGCCGAAGCCCTCATAGCGGATTTCCTCGTAATTTTCCGCGTCGCCCTTGCTCGCCTTGTCGATCGCGCGCTGGATATTGTCCTTCGGCATCGACTGCGCCTTGGCGGCGTTGACCGCCGCGCGCAGGCGCGGGTTCATGTCTGGATCGGGCAGGCCCATCTTGGCCGCGACGGTGATTTCGCGGCTGAGCTTGCTGAACATGCCCGAGCGCTTCTTATCCTGCGCGCCCTTACGGTGCATGATGTTCTTGAACTTGGAATGGCCTGCCATGGGTCGCTCTTATGGAATTGGATGCGCGTCTCTAGGCGAGCCGAGGGGCGGCATGCAAGCCGCCGCCCCATGTTCGAACGTCAGACTCCCCTGAGCGTCACCGCAGTGCCCGAGGCGGAGACCATCAGCATCGATCCGTTCTTGCCGATCACCTCATAATCGAAGTCGATGCCGATCACGCCGTTCGCGCCCAGCGCGCGGGCTTCGTCCTGAAGTTCGGCGAGCGCAGTCTTGCGCGCATCCTTGAGCGGGCGCTCATAGCTGCCCGAACGACCGCCGACGATGTCGCGGATGCCGGCGAACAGATCGCGAAACACGTTCGCGCCGATGATCACCTCGGCGGTCACGATGCCGTGATAGCGGGTGACGGTGACGCCATCGACGGTGCTGGTGGTGGTGAGAATCATGCGAGGGCTCCGGTTGGGAGGGGCATGTTAGGGCGGCGGGACTGCACAGTGAAGGCAACATTCCTCCCCTGCCCCGCAGGGGAGGTGGCAGCGCGTAGCGCTGACGGAGGGGGCGTAGCGGCAATCAGCGATATGCCGGGGGCATATCGCAGCAGCGAAGCCGGCTTGCGCAGCAAGCCGTTGGCCGCAGAGGGCGGAATTTTGTCGAGGCGTTCACGGCCGTCTGCGCGGCCGCCCCTCCACCACCGCCTGCGGCGGCGGTCCCCCTCCCCCAGCAAGCTGGGGGAGGAATTGCGCTTACTGCATCCCCAGCGCGGCGCGGTAGGTTTCGAGCAGCGCGTCCTGCTCGTCGAGCTGGTGCTTCTCCATCTTCCGCAGGCGGATGATGGTGCGCATGATCTTGGCATCGAACCCGGTCGCCTTGGCCTCGCCATAGACGTCCTTGATGTCGTCGCTGATGCCCTTTTTCTCTTCTTCCAGCCGCTCGATCCGCTCGATCAGAAGGCGCAGCTGCTCGGCCGAAATCGAGTCGCTCATATCCCGCTCCATAGATGGTGAACGGGGGCGTTTAGCGGCTGTGCCCGGGGGTGCAAGGGGGCGGCGAAAGCGCGCTGTGGATTAGGGGTGATCCATCAGCGCCGCCGCCCCCCTGCGGGTCGCGCGTCAGCGGCGACCAAGCTTGCGACGTTCCATCGACCCCTTGGGCATATGCGACGCCGACAGGGTTTCCGCCTGCTCGGCGGGGACGCCTTCGCGCACGAGCACTTCATAAAGCGCGCGTTCCGGCGCGACCGCGATGTCGGGTGCGACGCCGACCTGCTCCCAGCCGTTGCCGTCGGGGAAATAGCTGCGCCCGAATGGGATGAACGCCGCAAAGCCACCGGGCAGGCCAAGCGTCCCGCCGAAATGCCCTGCGCCGCCGGTGGTGCCGCCGACCAGCGTGCCGCGCCCGGTCCCCTTGAACACCGACGCCAGATGCTCCGCCGCCGATCCGGTGCGACCCGAGGTCAGATAATAGACTTTGGCCTTTGCCCAGGGCGAAACGGGGCTGGCCGGGGTCACACGATGCTCGGAGCGATAGAGTTCCTTGGGCGCATCGACCTTGACCAGCGAGGGGAAGGGCAGCGGGCCGCCGCGTTCGGCGACCGAGGCACGCGTATCCATCACCATCACCGTCTGCGGCTTGTCGAAGATACGCGGGAACAGCACGTCCATCTCGGTCAGCCCGCCCCCGCCATGGGTGCGCGCGTCGATGATCAGAGTCTTTGCACCGGCGGTGGCGTCGAGAAAGTCGGTGAAGTCCTTCACCACCTTGGGGTCGCCCATGAACGCGTTGAACCGCACAAACGCGATTCCCGGCGCGATCATCCCGGCCTGTTCCATCGCTGGCGGCGGCGGCGGGACGTGCCCGACCGGCCGCTGCGCCGACGACTGGCCTACACGCTGAGGCTGAGGCAGGCCCGGTGCGTACATCCGCAGATGGCC
Organism: Sphingomonas bacterium; assembly: GCA_030149245.1. Lineage (GTDB taxonomy): Bacteria > Pseudomonadota > Alphaproteobacteria > Sphingomonadales > Sphingomonadaceae > Sphingomonas. The sequence goes on along the minus strand of JASBRX010000022.1, from coordinate 48,622 downwards.
GTCGGGAGCGACGTCCTGCAGATCCATCGTCACCTGCTTCGCCAACGCCTCAGCGTCGGTAGGGGCATCATAGACACCGGCGGCGAGGTTCTTGCGCAGCATGGCGGCGTAGCGCTTTGCGACATCGGGGAAGACGAAGTTCGCCTCGATCTCGTCCGCGAGGTTGGCGATCGCTTCCTTGCCCAGTGCGGGAGTGAAGGCGGGAGCCTCCGCCGCCGGCTGCTGGGGCGCGGTCTGGGCCATGGTCAGCGGCGACACCATCATCAGGCTGGCTGCCGCGAGAAACCGGGTACGCATTCGTGAAACCTCCTTGAACTGCTCAAGGTGTTATATTTGACTAACACGCCTTTTGCAGTCGATTACGGCGCGCTATGTGCCGAAAATCGTCATCGGGGAGTGGCTTCGCGCCGGACATGAGCAAGCTCGACGCCTTCGACATCCAATTGCTCAACCTGCTCCAGCGCGATTCGCTGGCGACCGCAGAGGAACTGACGCGCGACGTGCCGCTGTCGGCGTCGGCGGTCACGCGGCGGGTGCGACGGCTGCGCGCAGATGGGTTCATTTCGGCGGACGTTGCGTTGCTCGCGCCGAAACTGACCGAACGGCGGTTGCGCGCCCTGGTCCGGGTGCAGGTGCATGAACATGCCGAGGAACGCGGGATCGCGGCGCTGCGGGCATCGCTCGCTGCGCAGGATGCGGTGCAGATGATCCTGGATGTCGCGGGGGCGGACGATCTGGCGGTGCTGGTCTGTGTCCGGGACATGGCGGATTACAATGCCCTGGCCGAGCGGCTGTTTCAGAACGATCCCGCAGTGCGGCGCTATGAGACCAGCTTCATCAAGCGCGTGCACAAGCAGAGCGCGCTGGTGCCGCTGACCACCGGTGATGTGGAGTGAGGGGATGGCCACCCGATAGGGGGTGGCGCGAGTGACGGGGCTCGAACCCGCGACCTCCGGCGTGACAGGCCGGCGCTCTAACCAACTGAGCTACACCCGCATGACCCTGGCGCCGAAGCGCCGTCCCTTGCGAGAGCGCGGCACCTAACCGGGCGGTCCGGGGCTGTCAACTCCGCTTTCGCGCATAATTTGCGGGCGGGGTGCAGCGGGGTTGCCGCGCGCGACCAGCGTGCCGTGTTCGAACAGAAATCCGGCGATGTCCGGCTTGCCCGCCGCGTTGAGCACGGTCTGGATGATGATCAGCAGCGGCACCGCCAGCAGCGCGCCCGGCGTGCCCCACACCCAGCCCCAAAAGGACAAGGAGATCAGAATCATGATCGGGTTGATCGTCAGCCGCCGCCCGACCACCAGTGGCGTGACCACATTCGCCTCGATGATATGCAGCACGACCATGATCGCGGCGGGCAGCAGCGCGGTCCACACGTCCTGGAACGTCATCAACCCACCCACCGCAAGGAATCCGGCGGCGAAGATGGGGCCGAGATAGGGGATATAGTTGAGCAGCGCGACGATACCGCCCCACATCAACGGCGTCGGCATGCCGATCAGCCACAAGGCGCCCGCCACCAGCAGCCCGAGGGTGACGTTGATCAGCGTGATCGTGCCGAGATAGGCCGAGGTGTCGTCGACCACGTCCTGAATCACCCGCGCCGTCGCCATCGCGCCGCCAAAGCTGGTGCGGCTGGTGATCGCGTTGCGCCGCAGTCGGGTCCAGCCCGACAGGAAGAAGAAGATGACGAGCACCGCAAAGAACATTTCGATGAACGCAGTCGGCGCGCTGGTCGCGGCGAGTTCGAGAATCGAGCGCGGCGGCGCCTGCCCCGCGGTCTCGGCCGGCTGGATCGGACGCGACTGGGCAAGGTCCTGGATCGTCTTGTTCACGAAGCTTTCGAAGTTCGAATAGAAATCGATCAGCGGCTTCACGTTCGACTGGATATTGTCGATCCGCTCGGGAAGGATCGACAGCCAGCCCCAGGCGGGCACGACGATCGACGCCAGCGCCGCGTTGGCGGCGGTGAGGAACAGCAACAGACAGATCAGCGCGGCGAGCGGCGCGGGGACGCGGTGCCGCTCCAGCCATTCCAGGATCGGCACCAGCGCAATCGCGATGACGATCGCGGCGGTCAGCGGGAGGAAAAAGGGCGACCCGGCCTTGAGCGCGAACGGTATGGCGAGGACGAGGCCGATCCCGGCCATCAGCGTCAGCCCGGCGAGCAGGCGGTCGCGGCGATTCTCCGCTTCGGTCTCATGATCGGCGGGCGGCACGACGGGGACAAAATGCGACGGCGAGTCGGGCGTATCGCCCTCCCCTTCGCCACGCCGATCATTCCCGAAAGCTTCGTCCACTCGCTGTACCTCTCGAGCGAATCCTAGCGCGATTTGCGTGCGATGTAATCCCGGCTAACCTGTTTCGATGGGAGAGATTCTACTGGTCATCGACGAGGGGACGACCTCGACCCGCGCGATGCTGTTCGCCCCGGACGGCCGCTGTCTCGACAGCATCGCCGTCCCTTTGCTGCAATCCTATCCGCAACCGGGATGGGTCGAGCATGATGCCGAGCAGATCTGGGCCGAATCCGCCAATTGCGCAGCGACGATGATCGAGCGCGCGGGCGGACCGGACCGGATCGCCGCGATCGGCATCACCAATCAACGCGAGACGATTGTCTTCTGGGACAAGGAAACCGGGCAACCGCTCGCTCCCGCGATCGTGTGGCAGGACCGGCGCAGCGCCGATCTGTGCCGTACGCTCAAGGAACGCGGCGAGGAGCCGGGGGTGCAGGCGCGCACCGGCCTGTTGCTCGACCCCTATTTCAGCGGAACCAAGATCGCCTGGGCGATGGCCAACTGGCCGCAATTGCGCGCGGCGGGCGATCGGCTGGCAATCGGGACGGTCGAAAGCTGGCTGGTATGGAAGTTAGCCGGCGGGCTCCACGTCACCGACGCGACCAACGCCTCGCGCACCCTATTGATGGGCCTTGGCAGCGGGGCGTGGAGCGACGGGCTGCTCGACCTGTTCGATTGCCCGCGCGGGGCGCTGCCCGAGATCGTCGATTGTGCAGGGCGGTTCGGATCGACCACCCTGTTCGGCGGGCGCATCCCGATCTGCGGCCTTGCGGGCGACCAGCAAGCGGCGACGATCGGCCAGGCATGCCTGGCGCCAGGCGAGACCAAGGCGACCTATGGCACCGGCGCCTTCATGCTGACCAATGCCGGGGAGCGCCAGCCGACCTCGCGCCATCGCTTGCTGTCCACCGTGTTGTGCCAGCTCGGCGGCAAACGCAGCTATGCAATCGAAGGATCGGTGTTCGTCGCGGGAAGCGTGGTCAAATGGCTGCGCGACTCGCTCGGCCTGATCGCGGACGCGGGCGAGACCGAGGCACTGGCGCGCAGCGTCGCCGACAATGGCGGGGTCTATTTCGTCCCCGCTCTGTCCGGACTCGGTGCACCGTGGTGGGAGCCGGAAGCGCGCGGGGCGATCAGCGGCCTCAGTCTGGCCAGCGGCAAGGCGCACGTCGTGCGCGCCGCGCTGGAGGCGATGGCCCACCAGAGCCACGACCTCAAGACCGCCTTCGCCGCCGATGGCTGCGACTGGTCGCGGCTGCGCATCGACGGGGGGATGGTCGCGAACGACTGGATCGCACAGGATCTGGCCGACTTGCTCGGCGTGACGGTCGAACGCCCCGCCTTCACCGAGACAACCGCGCTGGGCGCGGCGATGCTGGCGGGCGTCGGGTGCGGGCAGTTTTCCGGGCTGGAGGATGCCGCCGCGATGCGCGGACGGGTCGAGATGTTCGAGCCGGTGATGGATGCCGGTGCGCGGGAGGCGCGGTTGAACGGCTGGGCAAAGGCGGTCGCAGGGGTGCTCGCTTAGCCCCCTCCCCCCTCGTCGCCCCGGGTTCGACCCGGGGCAGGCTTCTTCTTTCTCAACGCCGGCCAAGAAAAGCCCAGCCCCGGGTCAAGCCCGGGGCGACGAAGAATGTTGTTCGCACCCGATTGCGCCACCCCCTGCCCACCGTTATGGTAACACAATACACCATCGACTCTCTGGGGGGATTTTTCCATGAAGATCAGTGTTTTCGCGCGCCTGTCGCTGGGCGTTGCCGCGCTCGCACTTACCGGCCCCGCGCTGTCGCAGACCGCGAGCGGGCCGCGTTACGGCACGGTGGGCCTTGAGCTGTCCACGCAGGACAAAAGCGTCAAGCCGGGCGATGACTTCTGGTCCTACGTCAATGGCGGCTGGAACAAGTCGGTCGAGATCGCGGCCGACCGTTCTTCCGCTGGCTATGGCGTCAAGCTGACCGACGAGGCCGAAGTGTCGGTGCGCGCGATCCTCGACGATATGGCCAAGAACCCCGGCCAGTTCGGCGCAAAGGGCCAGCAGATCGGCGACCTCTACGCCAGCTGGATGGACGAGGCCGGGATCGAGGCACGCGGCACCGCGCCGTTGAAGCCCTATCTCGCGAAGATCGCGGCGGCGAATGACCGCGCCAAGCTGCAGACGCTGTTCGCGACGGTCGGCTATGCCAGCCCGGTCGATATCGGGATCATCCCCGACCTTGCCGACCCGACCCAGTACACCGCCTTTGCCAGCCAGGGCACGCTCGGCATGGCGCGCGACTATTATCTGCTGGAAGGCGAGAAATACGACAAGTTCCGCGCCGCCTATCGCGCCTATGTCGAGGAGGTGCTGACGCTCGCCGGGATCGCCGATGCCGCGAAGAAGGCTGACGCGATCGTCGCGTTCGAAACCGCGATGGCCAAGGTCCACTGGAGCCCCGAGCAGAACCGCAACATCATGGCGCTGTACAAGCCGATGGACCGGGCGGGGATGGCGAAGCTCGCCCCCGAATTCGACTGGCCGGCAATGATGCAGACCGCCGGGCTGGCGGCGATGCCCAAGATGATCATGGGCAACGACACCGCGCTGACTGCCCTGGGCAAGATGTTTGCCGAAGTGCCGGTATCGACCTGGCAGGACTGGATGACCTTCCACTTCATCTCGTCCAACGCGGCCTATCTGCCCAAGGCGTTCGACGATGCCTCGTTCAACTTCTACGCCAAGACGCTGTCGGGCACCCCGCAGAAGCGCGAGCGCTGGAAGCGCGGCATTCAGCTCGTCAACGGCGCACTGGGCGAGGCGGTCGGCGAGATTTACGTCGCGCGCCACTATCCGCCCGAAAGCTCGGCCAAGATGAACGAGCTGATCGTCGATCTGCGCGCGAGCCTGGAGGAGCGGTTGAAGGCGAACCAGTGGATGGACGCGGCGACCAAGGAAAAGGCGCTGGCCAAGCTCGCTGCGTTCGACCCGCGCGTCGGCCATCCGGAAAAGTGGATCGACTATTCGAGCATGAAGATCAGCCGTGGCGACCTGCTGGGCAACATGATGGCGTCGCGCGAATGGGGTCAGCAATACCAGCTGTCGAAGCTGGGCAAGCCGGTCGACCGCGCGGCGTGGGACATGACCCCGCAGACGGTGAACGCCTATTACAACCCGCTGATGAACCAGATCACCTTCCCGGCGGCGATCCTGCAGGCGCCCTATTTCGATGCCAAGGCGGACCCAGCGGTCAATTATGGCGCGATCGGCGCGATCATCGGGCACGAGATCGGCCATGGCTTCGACGATCAGGGCAGCCAGTTCGGCGCCGACGGCAAGTTCGCCAATTGGTGGACGCCCGAGGCCAAGGCGGCGTTCGGCAAACGCACCGCCGCGCTGGTCGAGCAGTACAACCAATATGAGCCGATCCCGGGGACCAAGATCAACGGCAAGCTGACGTTGGGCGAGAATATCGGCGATCTGGGCGGCATCGAAATGGCCTATGGCGCGTATCAGCGCTATCAGGCCAAGCACGGCAAGGCGCCGGTGATCGGCGGCCTGACCGGCGACCAGCGCTTCTTCCTGTCCTATGCCCACGCATGGCAGGCCAAGGTGCGCGAAGACGCCGAGCGCCAGCGCCTGCTGACCGACCCGCACAGCCCGGCCAAGTATCGCGTCAACGGCATCGTGCGGAATGTCGACGCGTGGTACGTCGCGTTCAACGTGAAGCCGGGCGACGCGCTCTACCTGCCGCCGGAGCAGCGGGTGAAGATTTGGTGAGGGGATTGAGCTGAATGCTGCCTCGGGGGTGATGGCGAGCCAATCCGTCGTCACCCCCGCGAAAGCGGGGGCCCATCTCCCGCACGCGCGGTACAGGGAGACGGTCGTTAAGCGGATATGTCTACATCGTCACCAACCGCAAGAACGGCGTGCTATACACCGGGGTGACCGCAGACGTTGCCCAGCGCGTCGGGCAACATTGCGACGGCACGGGCAGCAGCTTCGCTGCCGAGCATCGGGCGATGCGCCTTGTATATGTTGAGTTTCACGGAGACATCCACGCCGCAATCGTTCGAGAAAAGCGCATAAAGAAGTGGCGGCGTGCATGGAAAGTTGCGCTGATCGAGGAGTCGAATCCCGACTGGCGGGATTTGTGGTTCGACTTGAACCGGTAGCGCCTGCCTCGCTGTCGAATGTGTTGAAAATCCCGGAGATGGGCCCCGGGTCAAGCCCGGGGTGACGACTGTGGCTAGGTCGCGCCATTTTCCCGAGCGCGGTCACAATGCGGATTAACTGGCTCGGTGTGCGGCGCGATCCTCAAAAGATTTCGCAACTCCATGCGTTCGCGACGCTTCAAACGGCCCCAAACTCGGCGATGGTCGCGCGCTAGAATTCGTCGAGAAGCGGGTCCTTCACCCCGATCTCCCTGCAGTATTCCAGAAATGCTTGGAATCGCTCAGCATTGGGCATTGCACTCAATTTATGAAAATATGCCGTAGCCTTGTTATCAAACTCCCCCTCGATCAGCCCCCAACCATCGAACAGGAGCGTTCCGAACCACACAACGCGGCCGGAATGGTCGCGTAGCCCCTCGATCAGCACCCGCTTGATTGCCGGCGTTGGATATTTCTTCGCAAGGTGCATTGCTACGGTCAGGTCCGTCCCCAGATCGGCATTGCGCAGCCCTTCGATGATGGCCTGCTCCAAATGGCCGGTTTCGCCGCGAAGATAGAGACCCTCGGCGGCGAATAGCCGGACAGCGCGATAATCATCGTGCAAGCTCACGCGCACCTTGGCGAGCGCTGCGGGCGTGCCGAGAACAAGCAGCGCCTCCGTATCGCGCCAATCCTGCGGACGAGCGATCAGCGTCTGCTCAATCAGCTCGCGCTCCGCCGGAGTCATCTCGTCCAGCGCCGACAGGTCGTAGCTCTCGCCATTGTGCACTCGGCCGAACGTCAGAGTCATGCTATCGGCGAAGCGCTTCCAGCCACTGCTTCGCCGCGGCAAGTCGAGCCGCATTTTTACGCCACCCCTTCCTCCACGAACAACGCCTTCAGATCCTTCTTCAAGATCTTCCCGTTCGCATTCCGCGGCAGCGTCTCCGCAACGAACTTGATCGCCACGGGAGTCTTAAAGATCGCCAGCCGCTCGCGCACCCATGCCTGCAGTTCGGCCTCGCTCGCTTCCATGCCCGGCGCGAGGTGGACCACCGCCGCCGGCTCCTCGCCCAGCGTCTTGTGCGGGATGCCGATCAGGGCGCAGTCGGTGACGGCGGGGTGGGCGTAGAGAACGTCTTCCACCTCGGACGAGTAGATATTCTCGCCGCCGCGGATGATCATGTCCTTGGCGCGATCGACGATGTAGAGGAAGCCTTCCTCGTCCAGCTTCGACAGATCGCCGGTGCGGACCCAGCCGTCGCGGAAGCATTCGGCGGTCGCCTCGGGCTTGTTCCAATATCCCTTCACGATCATCGGCCCCTTGGCCCACAGCTCGCCGACTTCGCCGACGGGCAGCTCATGCTCGCCCTCGGGATCCATGATCTTGAGGTCGGCGACCGGCACGGGCGGGCCAGCGCTGGTCGGGCGGTTCAAATAATCCTCGCTCGAATGGCTGGTGACCGTCGCCATCGTCTCGGTCATGCCCCAGCCGTTTCCGGGCAGCGCGCCGAATTCGGTGAAGATACGCTTGACCAGCTCGGGCGCGGACGGCGCGCCGCCATAGGCGATCGCCTCCAGGCTGGAGAGGTCGTACTTGGCGCGGTCGGGATGCTCCAGGATCTGCCATGCGATCGTCGGCACGCCGCCGGTCAGGTTGACCTTCTCGCGCTGGATGATCTCCATCGCCTCGACCACATCCCATTTGCGCATGAAGACGGCGGTGTTGCCCGCCGCCAGCGTGCCCATCAGGCTCGCCGAACAGGCGGTGACGTGGAACAGCGGAATGACCAGCAGGCCGACCTTGGGCTGCGGCTCGGGCGGCATTTCGCCCCGGCGCAGGTACGAGCGTGCGGCGGCATATCCGCCCGACATGATGTTGGTGCACAGGTTACGATGCGTGCCCAGCGCGCCCTTGGGCGAGCCGGTGGTGCCGCTGGTGTAGAAGATCGTCGCATCGTCCTCCGGCACCAGCGTCGGTTCGGCTGGGAGCGGCACGTCGGGCAGCGCCGCCCAGTCATTGGGCGCGCCGATCAGCTCCTCAAGCTTGTCGACGCCCTCCGGAAGCTCCGCGTCCCAACGGCTGACGATAGTGCGCTCAAGATCGGGCAAATCGGACAGCCGCTTCTGCAGCCGGGCATAGCGCTCGCCATCGAGGAACAGCACCTTCGACCCCGAATCGCGCAGCCCATAATCCAGCTCGCCGCCGGTCCACCACGCGTTGAGCGGGACCAGGATCGCGCCGATGCTGACCGCGGCGAAGAAGATCACCGGCCATTCGGGCGTGTTGCGCATCGCCAGCGCGACGCGGTCACCCTTGACCACCCCCATTTCGCGCAATTTGGTCGCGAGGTCCGCGGTGGCGCGGAAATTCGCCTCGTAGGTAACGCGCTCATCCTCATGGATCGTGAAGATCCGCTCGCCATGGGTGCGCGACAGCTGGAGCAGCGCGGCAAGGTGCGGCGGGGCATTCTTCCACACCCGCGTCTTGATGCCGCGAATCTCGATTTCGTCCATTTCCAGCTTCTGGCCGGGCGCGGTCATCAGCGCCTGGGCTTGCGCCAGCGTCATCTTCGGCCAGGACGGGTCGAGCGGGATGAGCGGTTCGGGGGCCAAGGCGGGTCTCTCCAAAATTCGTTGTTGAATGTCCGGTTTGGCGATTCCGCTGACCGGTTTCACACTTCATTCTTGATTCATTAGCCGCTCAACGCAATAGGGAAGCGACACAAAGGCGAACGCCCCGGAACGAGGATTCGAATTAGAGGTATGGACTCAAGCACCCTCGCTACCGCTACGGAAAGCGGCTTTGATGCGGACCGGCTCGCCCGCATCGATGCGTTCGTCAAGGCGCGCTACCTCGACTCGGGGAAACTGCCCAACGCGCAGCTGCTGATCGCCCGCGACGGCAGAATCGCGCATTTCAGCCATCAGGGTGCGGCGCGGGAGGGCGGCGCGGCGGTGGACGAAACCTCGATCTACCGCATCGCGTCGATGACCAAGCCGGTGACGTCGATCGCGTTCATGCAGCTGGTCGAACAGGGCAGTGTCGCGCTCGACACCCCGGTCCACCACGTCCTGCCCGAGTTCAAGGGGCTGGGCGTGTATAATGGCGGCGGCGGCGGGGTGCCGTTCGTGACCAGGCCGACGACCGAGCCGATGCGGATGATCGATCTGCTGCGGCACACCTCCGGCCTCACCTATGGCTTTCAGAATCGCGGCAATGTCGATGCGGCCTATCGCGAGGGGCGGATCGAGAATTGGCACGGCCATCTCGACCTTGACGGCTTCGTCGCGGCGCTGGGCAAGCTCCCGCTCGAATTCTCGCCGGGAGAGGCGTGGAATTATTCGGTGTCGACCGATGTGCTGGGCGCGGTGGTCGAGCGGGTGTCGGGGCAGAAGCTCGACGCCTATTTTGCCGAGCATATCTTCGCGCCGCTCGGGATGCACGACACCGGCTTCTGGGTGCAGCAGGACAAGTCCGACCGGCTGACCGACTGCTATACCTTCAAGCAGGGCGAAGGCCGGGTGATGTACGATCGCGGGGCGGAGTCGGCGTGGAGCCGCAAGCCGACGCTGCTCTCGGGCGGTGGCGGGCTGGTCTCGACCGCGCTCGACTATCACCGCTTCTGCACGATGCTGCTCAATGGCGGGACGCTGGATGGCGAACGCATCATCGGGCGCAAGACACTCGATCTGATGGTGATGAACCACCTGCCCGGCGGCAAGGACCTGTCGAGCTTGTCGCGGTCGCTGTTCAGTGAGACGCAGAATGCCGGGACCGGATTTGGCCTGGGCTTTGCGATGAACATCGATGTCGCGCGATCGATGATCCCGGGCAGCGTTGGCGAGTTCTATTGGGGCGGGATGTTCTCGACCGCCTTCTTCGTCGATCCGGTCGAACGGATCACCATGGTGTTCATGACCCAGCTGTCGCCGTCGGGGCTCTACCCGATCCGGCGCGAGCTGAAGACGATGATCTATTCGGCTTTGACATGAGTTCGAACGCAACCCTTACCCCGTCATTCCCGCGCAGGCGGGAATCCATTCAGGACTGACGGTCCGGCATGAGCCGCAGCGTCAGCGCCAATGGATCCCCGCCTGCGCGGGGATGACGATCTAGAGAGAGGAAGACCAATGACCGGCCCCATCACCACCGAAAAGCAGGGCGATATCCTCGTCATCACCTCGAACAACCCGCCGGTGAACGCGCTGGGCGCGGCGGTGCGGCAGGGGCTAGATGCGGCGATCAAGGAGCTGAACAGCGACGAGAGCCTCAAGGCCGCGGTGATCCGCTGTGACGGGCGCACCTTCTTTGCCGGGGCCGACATCACCGAATTCGGCAAGCCGATGCAGGAGCCGGGCCTTCCGACCGTAGTCGACACGATCGAGGCGAGCGAGAAGCCGGTCGTCGCCGCCGTTCACGGCACTGCCCTTGGCGGCGGGTGCGAGGTTGCGCTGGCCTGCCATTACCGCATCGCCGTACCCTCGGCGAAGTTCGGCCTGCCCGAAGTGAAGCTCGGCATTCTGCCCGGCGCGGGCGGCACGCAGCGCCTGCCGCGCGTCGCGGGGGTCGAATTCGCGCTCGAACTGGCGGCGAAGGGCGATCCGGTCCCGGCCAAGGTGGCGCAGGCCGCCGGGCTGGTCGATCGCCTGGCCGGTGAGGACAGCCTGACTGCCGACGCCATCGCCTATGCCAAGGAAGTGGCCGACACCCGCCCCCTGCCCCGCGCCAGCGAAAAGCCGGTGAGCGTCGAGCCGGGCGTGTTCGACAATTTCCGCAAGACCAACGGCAAACGCTTCCGCGGCTATGACGCGCCCGAAGAGATCATCAAGGTGATCGAGGAGACGGTCGACAAGCCCTATGCCGAGGGCGTTCAGCGTGAGCGCAACGGCTTCATGAAGCTGATCATGGGCACGCAGTCGGCGGCGATGCGCCACATCTTCTTCGCCGAGCGCAAGGCCGCGAAGATCGACGATGTGCCGGAAGACACGCAGCTGCGTGCCATCAAGAAGGTCGGCGTCATCGGCGCCGGCACGATGGGCGGCGGCATTTCGATGAACTTCCTGTCGGCGGGCATCCCGGTGACGATCGTCGAGATGCAGCAGGAAGCGCTCGACCGCGGCACCGGCGTGATGCGCAAGAATTACGAGGGCAGCGCCGCGCGCGGCCGGATCAAGCCCGAGCAGGTCGAACAGGCGATGGGCCTGCTGACCCCGACGCTGAGCATGGACGACCTCGCCGACTGCGACCTCGTCATCGAGGCGGTCTATGAGAATATGGACGTCAAGAAGGACATTTTCGGCAAGCTCTCCACCATCTGCAAGCCGGGCGCGATCCTGGCGTCGAACACCAGCTACCTTAACATCGACGAGATTGCGGCATCGACCAGCCGCCCGGGCGATGTCGTCGGCATGCACTTCTTCTCGCCCGCCAACGTCATGAAGCTGCTGGAAATCGTGCGCGGCGCGAAGACCGACAAGGATGTGCTGGCGACCGTCATGGACGTCGCCAAGAAGATCAAGAAGGTCGCGGTGGTCGCGGGCGTGTGCCACGGCTTTATCGGCAACCGCATGCTGATGCCGCGTCAGGTCGAGGCGATGAAGCTGTTGATGGAAGGCGCAACGCCGGAACAGGTCGACCGCGTCCATGTCGAATTCGGCATGCCGATGGGGCCGTTCCAGATGAGCGACCTCGCCGGCGTCGACATCGGCTGGCACCGCGACCCGACCCGGATCGAGAGCATCCGCGACGCGCTCGCCGCCGAGGGCCGCTGGGGCCAGAAGAAGCAGGCTGGCTTCTACGATTACGACGACAAGCGGAACCCCTCGCCGTCCCCACGCGTCGCCGAGATCATCGACGATTTCCGCAAGAAGACCGGCGCGGTGCAGCATGACGTGACCGCCGAGGAGATCATCGAGCGCACGCTCTACAGTATGGTCAACGAAGGCGCGCTGATCCTGCAGGAAGGCATGGCGCAGCGCGCGTCGGACATCGATGTGGTGTGGATCTATGGCTATGGCTGGCCGGTCTATCGCGGCGGCCCGATGTTCTGGGCGGACACGGTCGGCCTCAAGACCATCGTCGCGGGGCTGGAGAAGCATGGGTTCCCGGTCGCACAGCTGCTCAAGGACAAGGCCGAGAAGGGCGAGCGCTTCAATGGCTGATGCCGCACTGGCCGGCGCGGAGACGGGCGAGGTGGAGGCGCTGCGCTTCCGCCTCGGCTTCTTCAAGCTGGTCGTGCGCGACCTCCCCGCGATGGAGCGCTTCTACTGCGACACCTTTGGGTTCGCGGTGAGCAATCGCGTGGTGCTGCCCGGGCTGGAAGAGTCGATGCTCAACCTGCCCGGCCAGCCCTTCACGCTGGTGCTGTTTCATCACACCGATGGCCGCGCGGTGACGGTCGGCAACGGGCATGGTCCGGTCGGCCTGACCACCGCCGATCTCGACGCGGCGGCGGCGCGCGCGATCGCGCACGGCGCGCGTCCGCTGCATGGGCCCCACAAACTGCCGGGCGCGCGGCTGACCTTCCTGCTCGACCCCGAGGGGCATGAGATCGAGCTGATCCAGCGCACCGGAGCACCGGGATGACGCTGACGCGCGCGTCCGCAATCGACATCGCCACCGCAATCGCGGCGGGCGAGACGAGCGCGCGCGCGCAATGCGAAGACGCCATCGCGCGGATCGACGCCGGGGACGGCGCGATCAACGCGGTGGTGGTGCGCGATTTCGACCGCGCGCTGGCCGCAGCGGACGAGGCCGATGCGGCGGTGGCGCGCGGCGAGCGCCGCCCGCTGCTGGGCGTGCCGATCACGGTCAAGGAAGCATTCGACGTTGCGGGCCTTCCGACCAGCTGGGGCTTCTCACACGCGGCTGGCAACATCGCGACGTCGGACGCATTCGCGGTGCAGCAGCTAAAGGCGGCAGGCGCGATCATTCTCGGCAAGACCAATGTGCCCAAGGCGCTGGGCGACTGGCAGAGCGTGAACTCCGTCTATGGCCGCACCAGCAATCCGCATGATCCTAGCCGCACCTGCGGCGGCAGTTCAGGCGGGGCAGCGGCGGCGCTGGCGGCGGGCTATGTCCCGATCGAGCTAGGCAGCGACATTGGCGGGTCGATCCGGGTACCGTCGCATTTCTGCGGCGTGTGGGGACACAAGCCAAGCTATGGTACGCTGAACGGGTACGGCCACCGCTTCCCCGGCACCGACGGCGCGGAGGCGGTGCTCGGCGTGATCGGGCCGATGGCGCGGCATGGCGGCGACCTGCCGCTGTTGCTCGACCTGCTCGCCGACCTGCCCTTGCCGCGCGATGCAGCGCCCGCCCGGCGCGTGCTGGTGCTGACCGCGCATCCGGCGACTGCCACCGCTGCGGCGGTGATCGCCGGGGTGGAGCGCGCGGCGCACGCACTGGCGCGCGATGGGGTGGAGGTGATCCGCACTCATCCTGCCCTGCCCGATCTGGCGGCGCAGCATGAAGCATACACCGCGCTGCTCGGCACCGTGTTCGCGCGCTCGGACCCGACGCTGCACGATACGCTCCCGCGCCTGCTCCCCTATCTCGCGATGCTCGACGCGCAGGCGCGCAACAGCCGGGCCTGGGCAAAGCTGTTCGCAGAAGTGGATGCGGTGATCGCGCCGCCCGCCGCGACCCAGGCCTTTCCGCACGACAGCCGCCCGCAGGCCGAGCGGACACTCGCCATCGACGGGGTGGAACGCGGCTATGACGCGCACCTCGCCTGGGCTGGGCTCGCCACCTATCCGGGCCTGCCCGCCACCACCTTCCCGGTCGGGACCGCCAACGGCTTGCCGACCGGGGTGCAGGTGCTGACCGACCTGCATCACGACCATCTCGCGATCGCGACCGCGCGCCGCATCGCCGCTTTGCTGGACGAGGACCCATCATGACCGATCTCGATCAATTCCGCGCCGAAACCCGCGCCTGGCTGGAGGCCAATGTTCCCGCATCGATGCGCGAACCGATGCGCGGCGAGGGTGACGCCAATTGGGGCGGGCGCAAGGCCGATTACAGCAAGAACCCCGACCAGAAACTGTACATGGACCGGATGGCCGCACGCGGCTGGACCGTGCCTGACTGGCCGACCCAATATGGCGGCGGCGGACTGTCCCCGGCGCAGACCAAGATCCTGCGCGAAGAGATGGCGGCGCTCAACTGCCGCAACCCGCTCAACAGCTTCGGCATCTCGATGCTCGGCCCGGCGCTGCTGAAATACGGCACCGAGGAGCAGAAGCTGGAACATCTGCCCAAGATCGCCCGCGGCGAAATCCGCTGGTGCCAGGGCTATTCGGAACCCAATGCGGGCAGCGACCTCGCCGGCCTCGCCACCAGCGCGGTCAGCGACGGCGACGATTACATCATCAACGGGCAAAAGGTGTGGACCAGCTATGCCGACAAGGCCGACTGGATCTTCTGCCTCGTCCGCACCAGCAAGGACAGCAAGCAGGGCGGGATCAGCTTCCTGCTGTTCGACATGGACTCACCGGGCGTGTCGACCAAGCCGATCCTGCTGATCAGCGGCTATTCGCCCTTCTGCGAAACCTTCTTCGACAATGTCCGCGTGCCCAAGAAGAACCGCGTGCATGAGGAGAATAAGGGCTGGGACGTCGCCAAATATCTGCTCGGCCATGAGCGCGAGATGATCAGCGGCATGGGCCTCGCCTCCCCCGGCGGCAATCCGTTGATCGAAGGCGCGATCGCGACGATCGGGCTGGATGCGCAAGGCCGCCTCGCCGACCCGATCCTGCGTGCGCAGCTCGCGCTGTTCGAGGTGCGGAGCAAGGCGTTCTCGGCGATGTCGGAGCGGTTCATCGATCAGCTCAAAGCCGGGCAGGCGCACCCCGCCCAGCCATCGATGATGAAATATTACGGCACCGAGCTGAACAAGGACCGGCATGAGCTGATCATGGCGAGCGGCGGGTCCGACACGCTGGAATGGGAAAGCGAACGCTCCAACGGCGGCGCCAAGCCGCGCGCCTGGCTGCGGACCAAGGCGAATTCGATCGAGGGCGGGACCAGCGAGGTCCAGCTGAACATCGTTGCCAAGCGGATCCTGGAGCTGCCTGCCTAGCTCACCGTCACCCCAGCGAAAGCTGGGGTCTCCAGTTGCGAAGCGGTTCCCCTGCCGCACGAGACCCCAGCTTTCGCTGGGGAGACGTAAAAAGGGCGACGGAGATTTCGATGCCACTCTACCTCAACGAAGAACAGACGATGCTCCGCGAGAGCGCCCAGCAATTCGTGTCCGAAGCTGCCCCGGTCAGCCATATGCGCGCGCTGCGTGACGCAAACGACGCGACCGGGTTCAGCCGCGACCTGTGGAAGCAGTTCGCCGAAATGGGCTTCACCGGCATCCTGATCCCCGAAAGCGATGGCGGCCTCGGCCTCGGCCATGTCGAGGCGGGGGTGGTGCTGGAGGAGATCGGGCGCAACCTGTCCCCCTCCCCCTTCCTCACCACCGCGGTCGCGGCGGTGGCGGCGCTCAAGGGGACCGCGCAGCGCGAGCGCTGGTTCCCCGGCATCCTGTCGGGCGAGACCGTCGCGGCGCTGGCGATCGATGAACGCGCCAAACATAGCGACGCGATCGCGATGAAAGCGGAACGCTCGGGCAACGGCTTCAAACTGACCGGCGCCAAGCAGTTCGTCGCGCACGGCCATGTCGCCGACCTGCTGATCGTCGCCGCGCGCACTGCTGGCTCTCCCGAAGATGCCGAGGGCGTGACGCTGTTCGCGGTGCCCAAGGATGCGGCGAACCTCACCGCCGATCCACAGCGGCTGGCCGATGCCAGCCTCGCCGCGCGCATGACCTTTGACGGGGTCGAGGTCGATGCCGATGCGGTGATCGGGGAGGTCGATGGCGGCCGCGCGGTGCTGAACGCGCTACTCGGAGCCGGGCGCACGGGCGCCGCGGCGGAAATGCTCGGCGTCGGCGGCGGCGCGATGGACATGACCGTCCAGTATCTGAAAGAGCGCAAGCAGTTCGGCGTGCTGATCGGCAGCTTCCAGGCGCTCCAGCACCGCGCGGCGCACCTCTATTCGGAGCTCGAAGTCGCGCGCGCCGCGGTACTCAAGGCCCAGCAGCTGCTCGACGCGGGCGACGCCAAGGCGGAGGAAGCGGTGTCGGTCGCCAAGGCGATGGCCGGCATGGCCTCGACGCTGGCGGTGCAGGAAGGCGTGCAGATGCATGGCGGCATCGGCATGACCGACGAATATGATATCGGCTTCTACATGAAGCGCGGGCGCGTGCTGGCGGAGCTGTTCGGCGATACCAACTATCACGCCGATGCGTTGGCACGGGCGGCGGGATATTGATCCTGCCATCCGTTTGCGCTGAGCCTGTCGAAGCGCCTAGGACGAAGGGGAGTTGCAGGTGCTTCGACAAGCGCAGCACGAACGGATGTTAGACCAATGACCGAAAAACGCGCGGAAACCGCTGCCGAGCAGGTGACCCAACTCGTCAGCCTGCTCGACGTCGAGACCATCGATGTCGACCTGTATCGTGGCGCGCGCCAGCCCGGCGGGGTCGGGCGCGTGTTCGGCGGGCAGGTGATCGCGCAGGCGCTGCAGGCGGCGCAGCGATCGGTCGAGGGCAAGGATGCGCACTCGCTCCACGCCTATTTCATGCGGCCGGGCAATGAGGATTTCCCGATCATCTATCGCGTCGTGCGCGATTATGACGGGGGCAGCTTCGCCAATCGCCGCGTGATCGCGCTGCAACAGGGCGTGCCGATCCTCAACATGATCGCATCGTTCCAGCGCGCCGAGAGCGGCCTTGCCCATCAGGCCGACATGCCCGACGTGCCGGGGCCAGACGACCTGCGCTCCGAGGTCGAACTGCGCGAGGAAATCCGCGAGCATGTGCCGGAGAAGTTCCGCCCCTTCTTCCTGCGCCCGCGCCCGATCGAAATCCGTCCGTGCAACCCGCGCAACTGGTTCAAGCCGGAAAAGCGCGAACCGGTGCAGCATAGCTGGTTCCGCACCGCCGCCGCCTTGCCCGACGATCCGGCGCTGCACCGCGCGGTGCTCTCATACGCCAGCGACATGATGCTGCTCGGCACCGCGACCATGCCGCACGGCGTCAACTGGATGACGCGCGGGCTGCAGAGCGCTAGCCTCGACCATGCCGTGTGGCTGCACGAGCCGCTGCGCGCCGACGACTGGCTACTCTACACCACCGACAGCCCCTGGGCCGGCCATGCGCGCGGGTTCAACCGCGGGCGGATCTACAGCCGCGACGGGCGACTGGTGGCGAGCGTGGCGCAGGAAGGGCTGATGCGAATGCGGGAGGGGTGAGCAATTCCTCCCCCAGCCTGCCTGGGGGAGGTGGCAGCGCGCAGCGCTGACGGAGGGGCCGCCCCGTAGAGGGCGGAATTTTGCCGAGATGTGCACGGCCGTCTGCGCGGCCGCCCCTCCACCACTCGCTGCGCGAGCGGTCCCACTCCCCTGCTGTGCAGGGGAGGAATTAGCCTCACTCCTTCGGCCGAACCACATACGCCGCCGGCAAATACAGAAACACCTCGGTCAAGCTCGCCCGCGACCATTCGACCGGTCGGTCCAGCCCACGCACCTCCACCCCATAGCCGGTACCAAACCGCGCGGCAGTCGTCGCCGCGTCGGCGGCAATCATCTCGATGATCTTGCTGCGATACTGATCCGGGTTGAGCACGGAGAGCGTCATGTCGCCGCTCTTCTCGATCTGCGCACGGCCGGTCGGCGGCACCGCCTTGATGAACTTGGCGATCCGGTCGAGCGCAGCGCGGGCGTCCATGCCCGGCTCCAGCTTCACCTTGATGATGAAGCTGGTCCGCTCCGAATCCGGGCGGCCATCGCGGCTCAGCAACAGGTCGCCATAGTTGGCGAGCGTCAGCGCCTCGACCACATAGTCGCCGGTCGCGAGCTCCACGCCATGCTTGCCCGCCTGCTCGATCGCGCTGCGCACCATCGCGTAGATCTCCTTGCGGCGCAGTGCCTCGTCGCGCGTGTCGCCGGTGATCGACACGCGCTGGACCGCGAAATCAGCGGTACGGCGCAGCGTGATGATCGGGATCGACGTGCCCTGAAAGCCGTCGCGGTTGCTCGACGATCGGGTGCCGGTCACGACGATTTCCTGTGCCGGAGCGGGCAGGATGCTCGCCGCCATGAGTGCCGCCGCCGTCAGTGCCCGAATGATCCGCATCGTCTTGCTCCCGCTTGTGTCGGGTGCAGCGTCGAACTTTGCCTGCGCGGGGTCAACTGCCTGTCAGGACGCGTCAGAAACCCGGTGCATCGTCGTCGGTCTCATCGGTTGCAGCCATGCGATACTGCACCCGCGCGATGCACCCCTGCGCGCCGCTGGGTGAGGCCTCAGCGCGCGCCGCGATGATCATGCGCCGCGCCTGTTCGCCAAAGTCCGCAGCCGGCTCGCTGGCCAGCACGGTGACCGCCCCGGTCGCACCCCAAGGGGCGAGGTCGTAGCGGACGATCGCCCAACCCTCGATTCCCCGGCGGCGAAACGCGTCGGGGAATTCCTGTCTGAGCGGGCGTGCCCAGCGGACCGGCTCAGGGCAGTTGCCAGCCGGATACTCGGCCTTTGGCGGCATCGCGGGGGCAGGAACCGGCGCGGTCGCGGCGCGGCGAAACGGGATGGTACAGCGCGTGCGCGGCGCGTTGCCGACATAGCGCCCGCGGCTCGCCGCATCGCTCGCCGCCGCCTCCAGCACGCGGTTGCCGTCGCTGGCGACGATGCCCAGATTGTGCGGCACGCCATCGGCATCGACATCGAAACTGGCGACGGCGTAGGACGGCACGCCCGGCGTCTGGGGAATGCGGCGATCGTCGATGTACGCGCGCAGCAAGATGCGCGGACGCCCCGGCCCGGCGCAGTCGCCCGACTTGCGGATCTGCTGCATCACCGTCGTGAACTCCGACGGGTTCGCCATGCGCAGCGCCGCCACGCGATAGAGATCGGCCGGAGCCGCGCGGTCCAGCGGAACGCTGCGCCCGGTAAACGTGATGGTGCAGGCGGCCCCTGCCGCGCTCGCCGGGAAGCGCCACAGGCTGAGCGCCGGGGCCAGATCGGTGACTTGAACATACCCCTTGGGGCCCGTGGCCGCGACCCGCTGCGTGATGCCGAGCGGGCGGCCATCCTCGCCGATGGTGAATCCCATCTCATAGGAACGCGGTGCATCGACCCCGAGCCGGGCGACCTGGGTGAACGGCGCGACGGCGGCCAGCGGCGTGACGATGCGCCCGCCGCATTGCGCGGTAGCCCCCTCATAGTCGACCAGATGCGGGCGATAGGGTGGCGTCTGAATAACGGGCGCCGCGAGATGCGTGGGAGATCGCGGCGGCGGCGGCGAAGGCACGGCAATGGTCGCAGTCTGGGCGGCGGCGGCGAGGAGCGTCAGCATGGAGCGCAGCGTCCGCCTTTTTTGTTACTGGATCAAGGCATTACCTTCAACAGCTCAACTCCCCTCCCGGAACGGGAGGGGTTGGGGGAGGGGCGCGCGTCTGCGCGTTCCAATGACTCTCATCGGCTTCGCAGAAAGCACTGGTCGGGGCATCTAGCCCCGCCCGGTGCTACCCCCTCCCCTAGCCCCTCCCCTTCAGGGAGGGGGACCTGGGCCCTAAACCACAGTCTTCCCAAACTCCTGCCGCGTCACCGGATGGCTCGACGACAGCCCGCCATCGACCGCCAACGCCTGTCCGTTGACATAGCTCGCATCATCCGACGCCAGGAACAGCGCCGCGCGCGCCAGTTCCTCCGGCTGAGCACCACGGCGCAGCGGGTTCAACCGGCCGACACGGTCCATCTTCCCCGCCTCACGCGCGTAATCGAAGGTCGGCTTGGTCATCCCCGTCTCGGTCAGGCCGGGGCACAGCGCGTTGACGCGGACGTTCGACCCCGACAGCTGCTGCGCGGCGACGGCGGCGAGGTTGATGACCCCGGCCTTGGACGCCGAATAGGCCGGGCTGCCCGCGCCGGACCGGATGCCCGCGACGCTGGCGGTGAGGACGATGGCACCCTTCCCTCTTTCCGCGATCTTCGGCGCGCCGTGCTTGATCGCGAGCAACGGCCCGATCAGGTTCACGCGCAGCACCTCGGCCATCAGCTCCGGCGTGGTGTCGAACAGGTTCGCCATGCCGCCCGAAATCCCGGCATTGGCGAACAGCACGTCCAGCCCGCCATATTCGGCGACCGCCAGATCGACCGTGGCGATCACGTCCGGCTCGCTGCCCGCGTCCATGCGGATCGCCTTGGCAGCGCCCCCGGCGGCGGCGATCAGCGCGACGGTCTCGTCCGCGCCCTCGGTCTTGTCGGCGACGATCACCCGGCCCCCTTCGGCGGCGAACAGGATCGCGGCAGCGCGGCCGATGCCGCTGCCCGCACCGGTGACGATGATCGATTTGTCGGTGAAGCGCATCCCTTACCTCCGTTCGCCCTGAGCTTGTTGAAGGGCCGTTCTTCTTTTCGCCGTTCAAGTGAGGACTGTGCTTCGACAAGCTCAGCACGAACGAATAGAGTCAGATCGTCACCCCGCCGTCGATCACCAGCGCCTGCCCCGTGGTGTAGCGCCCCGCCGCCGAGGCGAGGAACACCACGCCCCCGGCGATGTCCTCCGGCTCGCCCAACCGGCGCAGCGGCGTCTGCTGGTTCACGCGCTTCTCCGCCTCCGGATTCTCCCACAGCGCGCGGGCGAAGTCGGTCTTGATCAGCCCCGGCGCGATGCAGTTCACGCGGACATTGTCGGGGCCATATTCGACCGCATAGTTGCGCGCGAGCTGGAAGTCCGCCGCCTTGGACACGTTGTATGCCCCGATCACCGGCGACCCGCGCAGCCCCCCGATCGAGGAGATGATGACGATCGCGCCATCCTTCCGCTCGCGCATTTCGGGCGCGACCATCTGGATCAGCCAGTGGTTGGACAGGACGTTGTTGTCGAGGATCTTGCGAAACTGCTCGTCCGCGATGCCCGCCAGCGGCCCGTAATAAGGATTGGACGCGGCGTTGCAGACGAGGATGTCGATGCGCCCGAACACGCGGCGCGTCTCGTCCACCAGATACTGAAGCGCATCCTTGTGCGAAATGCTCGCGGCGATGGCGATCGCGGTGCCGTCGCCATGCTTGGCGTTGATCGCGGCGGCGACCTCCTCGCACGCATCCTGATTGCGGCTGGAAATCACCACCCGCGCGCCCTGATCGGCGAGCGCCTCGGCGCTGGCCTTGCCGATCCCGCGCGAGGATCCGGTGACGATGGCGACCTTACCGGTCAGGTCGAACAGGCTCATCAAAAACTCCCTCTCTCCGCTTGCGGGGAGAGGGCCGGGGAGAGGGGCATATCGATGCGCCCCACCCTCGCCCGACTCCCCCTCTCCCAACCCTCGCCCCTGAAGGGGAGAGGGCTATTGACTTCCGCCCCCGCCTTCCGCGCAAACTCCCACGCGCTCGCCGCCAGCCCCGGCACGCGCGCCGCCGTCTCCTCGGCATGCGCATTGCTGGCATTGCCGTCGAGCAGGCGGCGCTTGATCCCCTGGACGATGCTCATCAGCCGGAACTGGCCGAACGCGAAATACCAGTTGAGGTCGGGAATCCCGTCACGCCCGGTCGCGGCGCAATAGCGCTCGACCATCTGCTCCACGGTCGGAATACCCGCCTCCGCCCCGGTGATCCCCCCAATCGCCGAAGCGCCATTGGCGGGGATCATCCAGTTGGTCAGCAGGTACGAAAAGTCCGCCATCGGATCGCCCAGCGTCGACAGCTCCCAGTCGAGCACTGCCTTCACGCGCGGCGCATCGGCGTCGAAGATCATATTGTCGATGCGATAATCGCCATGGACGATGCTCGTCCGCGTCTGCGGCGGCAAGGTGCGCGGCAGCCACTCGATCAGCTTTTCGACATCCTCCAGATCATCGGTCTGGGCGAGCCGATATTGCTTGGTCCAGCGCCCCACCTGCCGCTCGAAATAGCTGCCCGGCTTGCCGTAATCGCTGAGGCCCGCCGCGACGTAATCGGTCTCATGCAACTGCGCCAACCGGTCGCAAATCTCATAATAGATCGCGGTGCGCTGCGCCGGCGTCTTGTCGGGCAGCGCCCCGTCCCAATAGGTCGCGCCCTCGACCAGCTCCATGATGTAAAAAGCCGATCCGACGACGCCATCATCCTCGCACAGCCCATAGGGTCGGGCGACGGGGAAGCCGGTCGGGTGCAGACCCGCGATCAGCCGATATTCGCGATCCACCGCATGCGCCGATGGCAGCAGCGGCCCGAACGGCTTGCGCCGCAGCACATAGGCGCCGCTCGCCGCGTCGATGCGGTAGGTCGGGTTGCTCTGCCCGCCGGGGAATTTGGCGTAGGTCAGCGGACCTTCGAATCCCGCGACATTGGCCTCCATCCATGCGGTGAGCCGCACCGTGTCGAGGTCGTCGACCTGCTCCATCGGCTGCCCACCGCGATGTCCCGCCGGCGGGGTCATGCGAATTCGATCACGGATCGCACCGCGTCCCCCTGTCGCAGATTGTCGAAGGCATGGTTGATGTCCTCCAGCCGGATCCGCTCGGCCACCATCGTGTCGAGGTCGAGCACGCCGTCGAGATACATCTGGACAAGGCGCGGCAGATCGATCGGGAACTGCATCGACCCGGCGAGCGACCCTTGCAGCTTCTTGCCCGACAGGAAGGTCGGGCCCGGAATGCTGACCGACTCACCCGGTTTGATCATGCCCAGGATCGTCGCGGTCCCGCCCCGACGCAGCACGTGCCACGCAGTCTCCGCAGTCTGCGGCCGCCCGACCGCCTCGATCGCGTAATGCACGCCGCCATCGGTGAGTTTCAGCACCTGCTTGACCAGATCGGGGGCCATGGCGTCGAGGTCGTGCGTCGCGCCCATCTTCCGCGCGAGCGCGCGCTTTTCCGGGACCGGGTCGATCGCGATGATCTTGCCCGCGCCCGCGATCTTCGCGGCGTTGATCGCGGACAGGCCGATGCCGCCGCACCCGATCACCGCGACCGTCTCGCCCGGCGTCACCTTGCTGTCGCGGAAGATCGATCCCGCCCCGGTCAGCACCGCACAGCCGAGCAAGGCGGCACGGTCGAGCGGCATATCCTTGCTGATCGCGACACACGCATTTTCGTGGATCAGCATCTGTTCGGCAAAGGCCGACAGGTTGAGGAAATGGTTGACCGGCGTGCCATCGCTTAGGCTCAGCTTGGGCGCGGCATCGGCCGGGCGGCGGGTCGAATTGTCCAGACACAGCGACGGGCGGCCCGAGATACAGAACTCGCACGACCCGCAGAACACGGTGAAGAAGGTGATGACATGGTCGCCCGGCTTCAGCCGCGTGACCTCGCTCCCCACCGCCTCGACCACGCCCGCCGCCTCATGCCCCGGCACGGTCGGCATCGCATGCGGATAGGCGCCATCGACGAAATGCAGGTCCGACCGGCACACGCCGCACGCCGCGGTGCGCACCAGCACCTCGCGCGGTCCGGGCTTGTCGATGCGGATGTCGTGGATTTCGAGCGGCTTGCCCGCCTCGAACAACACTGCTGCTTTCACTGTTCCCTCCGTCACCCCAGCGAAAGCTGGGGTCTCAAGCCACACGAGACCCCAGCTTTCGCTGGGGTGACGCCGTCCTTACCGCGACACCGCCAAGTCACCGCTGCTCGGGCGATCAGCCTTGAACTCGCCATACTTGCCGAACTCAGACCGCGCGATCGCCCGGTTGTGCACCTCGTCCGGCCCGTCGGCAAAACGCAGCGTGCGCATGCTCGCCCAGGCGCTGGCGAGCGGCGTGTCGCCCGACACGCCCGCACCGCCAAACGCCTGGATCGCATCGTCCAGGATTTGCAGCGTCATGCGCGGGCCCATTGCCTTGATCATCGCGATCTCGCCCTGCGCCGACTTGTTGCCCGCCTTGTCCATCATGTCCGCCGCCTTGAGGCACAGCAGGCGCATCATCTCGAGGTTCGATCGCGCCTCGGCCACCCGCTGTTCCCAGATCGAATGGTCGGCGATGCGCTTGCCGAATGCGACCCGGCTCAGCAGCCGCTTGCACATCAGCTCCAGCGCCATTTCGGCAACCCCGATCGAGCGCATGCAATGATGGATGCGCCCCGGCCCCAGGCGGCCCTGCGCGATCTCGAACCCGCGCCCTTCGCCGAGCAGGATATTCTCGACGGGCACGCGCACATTCTCCAGCACCACCTCGCCATGGCCGTGCGGCGCGTGATCATACCCGAACACCGAAAGCATGCGTTCGATCCTGACGCCGGGCGTGTCCATCGGCACCAGAATCTGGCTCTGCTGCGCGTGGCGCGAGGCGTCGGGGTTGGTCTTGCCCATCACGATCGCGACGGCACAGCGCGGGTCGCCCACGCCCGAAGACCACCATTTGCGGCCGTTGATCACATAATGATCCCCGTCGCGGACCATCGACGTCTGGATGTTGGTCGCGTCGGACGAAGCGACGTCCGGCTCGGTCATCAGGAACGCCGAGCGAATCTCGCCATTCATCAGCGGCTTCAGCCAACGCTCCTTGTGCTCACGCGTGCCGTAGCGGTGGAGCACCTCCATATTACCGGTGTCGGGCGCGGAGCAGTTGAACACCTCGCTCGCCCATCCCGCGCGGCCCATTTCCTCGGCGCACAGGGCGTATTCGAGGTTGGTGAGCTGCGTCCCCTCGAACTCGAATGTGTCGTCGACATGGGTCTGGCCCGAATGCGGCGGCATGAAGAAATTCCACAGCCCCTGTGCGCGCGCGACCGGCTTCAACTCCTCGATCACCGGCAGCACCTTCCAGCGCTCGCCCTCATAGGCCTGGCGGCGATACTCGTCGTTGCGCGGGGTGATATATTGGTCGATGAACCCCTTCACGCGGTCGCGGAAATAGGTCTCGCGCTCGGTCAGCGTGAAATCCATGGGCCTCTCCTTCTTGAATCCATTTCGACTCGATTAGGCCATACCCGATATTCGGTAAAGTGGGCGACGCAGCATTTTTCCGCTGCGCTTCCCTGCGCATCGCATTGTTGCTGTTTAGGACTGTTCGTTCGAATCAAATTTGCTAATCTGGCGCGATGAACGCCGAAGATGCAGCGCCCGAAGAGGCGCGGGGTGAAACAAAACGGTTCCGCGCCAAGCGCGACGCGATCCTCGCGGCCGCAGCGGACGTGATCAACGATCAGAGCGCGAAGGGCATGACCTTCGCCGATGTCGCGCAGCGCGTCGGCCTCAACACCACCAGCGTGACCTATTATTTCAAGCGCAAGGAAGATCTGGCGGCCGCCGCGTTCGACGTGACGCTCGACCGGCTCGACGCGATGCTCGACGAAGCGCATCGCGAAGCGACGCCGGAGGCACGCGTCGCCCGCTATCTGTCGATCAACATGGCGCGCCTCGCCAGCATCCATCGCGGCGAGGAAAAGGCGTTCGCGATCCTGTCCGACCTGCGCGCGATGGAGGGCGAGCTGCGCACCCGCCTGATGCAGCGCTGGCAGCAGATTTTCCGCAAGACCCGCGCCCTGTGGGGCGACGGCGGCACGCGCGCCGAAACCGATCTGCGCGGCGGGCGGGCGCATGTGCTGCTCGAAAACACCTTCTGGCTCCCCGCCTGGATCACGCGTTACGAAGTCGACGAATATCCGCGCGTCGAAAGCCGGCTGATGGACGTGTTCCGCCACGGCATTGCCACCCCGGGCGATGTGTGGAAGCCGGCAATGCTCGACCTGACGCATGACGAGGCCGAGCCGGGGCGCGAGGCATTCCTGCTCGCGGCGACGCGGCTGATCAACGAGCTCGGCTATCGCGGCGCGTCGGTGCAAAAGATCGCGAGCGAGCTCAACGTTACCAAGGGCAGTTTCTACCACCATCTCGACGCCAAGGACGAGCTGGTGATCGAATGCTACAAGCGCAGCTTCGACCTGATCGCCGACGCCCAGCGACTGGCGGAAGAGGGGCCGGGCGACCATTGGCGCAAGCTGACCAGCATCATCGCCACTCTGCTCGACGTGCAATTTTCCGAGCGCGGCCCGCTGCTGCGCACCACCGCGCTGTCGGGCCTGCCCGCACGTGTCCGCACCGCACTGATCGACCGGTCGAACCGCATTGCGCGCCGCTATGCCGGGATGCTGTCCGACGGCATCGCCGAAGGATCGATCCGCGCGATCGACCCGCTCGTCGCCAGCCAGACGATGATGGCGCTGCAGAACGCCGCGTTCGACATGCGCAAATGGGCCAGCACCATGCCGCGCGACCGCGCGGTGGCGTTCTACGCCTCGACCATCGTGTTCGGCCTGTTCGACGATCGGGTGCTGGACTTCTGATTGGGGATCAGGGCGTCGCGCTGGCCTCGGTGTGCGCGGCCAACTTGGTGATGTCGACCTGGTGCAGGCTGACCGGCCCGACGCGCTGGCGAATCCGCGTCCCGATATCGACCTTATAGGCCGGGCGCAGCGTATAGCGCTCGACCCGATACACGCCCATCGATCCCGCTTCGGCACCCTCGACCGGCGAATAGCGGCGACCGGCGATCTGCTTGAACAGGCGTTTCGCCCACGCGCCATCCTCCGCCGGTCGCAGGACTTCAATCCCGGCGGTCGTGCCGTCGGGCTGAATCCAGAACCCGATATCGGCCCACACAATATCACGGCTGGAGCCGAACACCATCGGCGCGGGGTCGAACTCGGGGTATTTCGGCTCCCGCATCAGCAGCGGATCGGCCATTCCCGCCTGCCGGATCGCGGCGATGAACGCATCGGTCCCGTCATCCTTCCCGTCTCCCAGCGCGAGCCGTGCCCTCAGGATCGCAAGCGCCGGGCTGAATACGGGCTCGCCGCCATATTCGCGTTCAAGAGTGGCGAGCATCTTGCGCGCATGCGGCTTGTCCCGCGCCGCCAGCGCCAGCCAGGCACGGCGAAAGGTCAGCATGCCGGCAAGGTCGCGCCGTCCGAACCGCGCCGCGCGTTCGGCCTCGCGCTGGTAGGCGCCATCGGCGCGTTGCGGCTGCCCCAGCTTGGCCCACATGTCGCCCAGGCGCGCGGACACGCGGATCGCCGCGGGGTGCCCCTCGCCCAGCGCCCGGCGCAATACGGTCACGCTGTTGCGGGTCGAATCGATGAACGCAGTTTCGTCGCCCTCATGTTCGGCGACATCGGCATAGGTGGCATAAAGGTCGGAAATTTTGGTCGGTATGACTTTGGCATATTTGGCGTTGCGGGAAATGGCGAGCCGCAGCGTTTTCTTCGCCTCTTCATAACGCCCGGCGGCAAAGCTCTCCGCCCCCGCCTCCATCGCGGCCTCGACTTCCTCCTCGGGCGGGCAGTTGCGCTCAAGGCAGCGCTTCAGCGCCGCGCCCATGCGATTGGCGACCACAACGATATCCTGGGAGTCCGCGGGCTTGGGCGCCGGGGCAGCCTGTGGAACGGCCAACATCAAGCCCAGCACCAACATATACGCCCCCGTCACCGCCAACACACAGAACGGAAAGGCTAAGTTGGGGGATTGCGCTTGGCAAGGACGGCGTCAGCCCGCAGCCGCCCCCCGCTTCAACCACACCCCCGCGCGCCAGTAATGGAACAGCGCCCATGGCGTCGCCGCAGCGAAGGTCAGCATCGCCAGCCGCAGCGCCTCCGCCTCGCCATAGCTGGGCTTCAGCGCATCGGAGATCACCCCGATCATCGTCGGGCCGAGGCCAAGCCCGATCAGGTTGATCACCAGCAGCGTCACCGCCGCCCACAATGCCCGCATCCGCAGCGGCGCGAGCCCCTGGATCAGCGCGAAGCTGGGGCCGAGATAGGAGTTCACCAGCAGCAGCGACACCCAGTAAATCGGAATCGCGATCCACGGATCGGACGAGGCGAAGAACAGGAAGGACAAGGGCAGCCCCACCCCCTTCATCACCAGCACCAGCCACGCCTGGCTGTGCAGCCCCCAGCGCACCGCCGCCTTGTTCGCCAGCCAGCCGCCGAGCACCGCCGACAGCGTGCCGCACACCGCACCCACCGGCGCGACGATCGACGCGATCTCGATCTTGGAGAGCCCGATCGTGCGGATCAGAAAGCTGGAGCCGAACGCGGTATGGCCATAGCCAATCAGCGAAGTGATGGTGACGCCCAGCACCAGATGCACCGCGGCGCGATTGGCGAACAGCGAGCGAAAGCCGTCGCCAAGGCTCGGCATCGCGCCCTGCGCGGCGGGCGTATGGCTGGGGTCGGACAGGCCGCGACGCGGCTCGACCACGAACAGCTTGATGATGATCGCGAGCAAGATGCCGGGGATGCCGACCGCGAACATCGCGACGCGCCATCCGAAATAATGCGCCAGCGTGCCGCCGATGATCGTACCGCCAGCGGCACCCAGCACGACGCCGAGCGAGTAGATGCCCATCGCTCCGGCGCGCTTTTCGGGCGGGTAGAGGTCGGCGATGATCGAATGGCTCGGCGGGCTCGACCCCGCCTCACCGATGCCGACGCCGATCCGGGCGAGCAGCAGCTGCACGAAATTCTGCGCCAGCCCGCACACGGCGGTCATCGCGCTCCACAGCGACAGCGCGATCGCAATGATGTTGACGCGATTGCTGCGGTCGGCCCAGCGCGCGACGGGCAGGCCCAACGTCGCGTAGAAGATGGCAAAGGCAAAGCCCGCGAGCAGTCCGAGCTGCGTGTCGGACAGCAACAGCTCTTTCTTGATGTCCTCCTGCAGGATCGCGAGGATCTGCCGGTCCATGTAACTGAAGAAATAGGCGGCGGTGAGCAGGATCAGCGTGGCGGTGCGCCGCCGGATCGCGAGCGCGTCCTCAGCGGACGTCGCGGGGATGGTCGCCATCGATACGCTACTCCTTCAAGCGGCCCATGTGGCCCGATAAAATCGAGGCTCCGTCGCGTTCCCCGCGCGACGGAGCCCCTTAGGGCCCGAACTCAACCGGAACGGGGTCGAGACGGAGCGGATTTTGGCGCAGGGCGAGGAGCGCGGAGGGAGCGATGCTGAAGCATCGTGACCGACAAGCGACGAAGCCCTGCGCCAAAATCCGCCCGCCGCTCTGCGGTTGCCAGAGCGAGGCCACCGGACGGCGTCGCTTGCTTGCGCGTAGCTCTGCTACGCGACTGCGCTGCACTCCTTGCCGGTGGCCTCGCTCTGGCAATCTCGATCTCCGTTCCGGTTGAGTTCAGGCCCTCAGGTGCCGGCTTCAGAACTTGGCGGACACGCCAATCTTGAAGTTGCGGCCCAGAGGATTCCCGACGAACGGCTCGTAGTTATAGTCTTCGCGTGCGAAGGGCGGATCCTTGTCAAAGATGTTGTAGATGCTGCCCGACAGCGTCACGCTCTGGGTAATCTCGAACTGGATCGTGAAATCCGCCGTGGTGAAGCTGTCGATATACGCCCCCTCGGTCACGCGTGCCCCGCCGAGCGCGGGATTGGGACCATAGACGCCCGCCGCCGTGATATCGGCGCGCTGATCGTACAGCCCGTCGATGTACGTCACGGTCAGCCGTGCATCGACTGGCCCGGCACCAAGCTCCAGAAAAGCCTGCCCCTTCCACTCCGGCACCGGATACAGCGTCGTCTGGTAATTGAGCAGCCCGACGCCGTCATACCCCGCCTGCACCAGCGTGCCTTCGACGAAAATGTCACTGATCCGGTTCTGCAGCGTGTAGGTGACGTTGCCGCCGATGCCGAAGCGCGAGCCACTGCCGAACATGTCGGTTCCGCGATAGCTGGCGGTGACGTCGATGCCTTCATTGGTGATCGACGCGCCATTCTGGTTCTGCGTCCGGACGCGCGAAATGGCAGTACGCGCCGTCGTCGCGGTGCACGGCCCGGTCGAGAAGGTGAAGCGCGCCGCCAGCCCGGCATTGGTCGCACAGGTATTGCCGCCCGTGCTGGGGAACAGCGTGTTGACCATCGAAATCAGCGGATCGGACACGATCACGTCCGCGATATCATAGCGGTAGTAATCGACGCTGGCGCTGAACCCGCCTGCATTGAACAACACGCCCGCGCCGTAATTCTTCGAGCTTTCCGGCACCAGGTTCGGGTTGCCGAACACATCGATCGGGCGGAACGTCGTGTCGATGATCTGCAGCGCGGTGATCGATCCGGGCGCCAGCTGGTTGAGCGTCGGCGCGCGGAACGTCGTCCCGAACCCGCCGCGCAGCGCGAGCCAGTCGGTCACCTGCCAGCGTGCACGGATCTGGGGATCGAAGGTCGATCCGGTCGCCCCGCCATAATCCTCGAACCGCGCCGCGAGCTGCAGGTTCAGCGTGTCGAGCACCGGCAGCTGCGCTTCGGCATAGACCGCCCAGACATCGCCCGACAGGTCATAATCCAGGTTGGTGCCGAGGAAGCCATAGGCACCCGCCGCCGCGCGCCCGCCCGAGCAGGCCGCCGGATTGGTGTTGCCGTTGAGCGGGGTTTCGCGGCACGGATTGACCGCCAGGTTGCTGGCCGCGCCATAGCGCCCTTTGATCGATGTATCGCGATACTGCGCCCCGACACCGAACTGCACTTCACCGCCGGGCAGGCTGAAGCCGGTGCCGCCGCTCAACGATCCTTCGAACACGAGCAGATCGGTCGTCACCCGCGTGTTCGAGCGGACGAAGAACCAATCGACCAGCTCCGCGCTGTTGCTCGGGCCATTGGCGACCGGGTTGGTCTGGCCGGTGGCCGGATTGACCGAGACGGCGTTGCCGAACGGGTTGAACCACTGACAGCCATTGGCGCCCGGCGTGCTGCCGGTGCAGTTGGGGCCGCCGAAGCCGAGCAGCGCGCGCTGCACCCGGTCACCGAACGAATCGTACCCGTCGGTGTAGCGGTAGTAATTGTGATAGGTGGCGTTGAGGTTGTAGTTCAGGCCATCCGCCACTTCGCCGCGCAGTTCGGCGGTGAAGCGCGACGATTCCCCCTTGCGCAGGCCCGTCGACGATCCCGGCGCGAAGTCATTGTCCAGCGTCGAGGGATTGCCGCCCAGCAGGAACGGCCGGAACAACAGGGTCGGGAACAGCACGCCCGCCCCCGCCGGTGTGGTATTGGCTGCGCGATACGCAACCAGGCCCGGATTGGCGCTGGGCACGAAGAAACCGCTGTTGAGCAGCGCGGCGAACGGCGCGAACGGCGTCCCCGCGATCGCCACGCCGGACGGCGGCTGGGTCAGCAGATAGGATGGCGAGGTCAGGTAATGGGGAACCGTGGTGCGCCCATAGAGCGCGGTTACCTGCAGCGTCGTCTTCTCGCCCACATCCCATTCGAAATCGATGAACGCCTGGCCGCGCGACTCCTTTTCGACCAGATTGTCATAGACCGAATATTGGTTGTAGCAGCGCGCATCGGTCCCGACGAAGCCGCCCAGCGGGGCGCAGGCCGAGTCCGCTGCGATGCCGCTGACTGGCGCGCCAGTCGCTCCCAGAAACAGGAAGTTCGCCGGATTACCGCCACCGGTCCAGCCGCCCTGCGGGTTTTCGGCATAGGGCCGGATCGCCCAGTCGCGCTCCTTGGCCATCAGCTGTCCGCGCTGCTGATATCCCGCGGCGATCAGCACGCGGAAATTCTCGCCGACATGGCCAAAGCTCAGCGACGCATCGATGTCGCCGTCCGACCCGTCGATGAAGCGATAGCTGCCCGAACCCTGAAAGCCGCGCTGATTGGTGCGGGTGATGAAGTTGACCACGCCCGCAATCGCTTCGGAGCCATAGGTGGCGGCTGCGCCGTCCTTCAACACTTCGACCCGGCCGATCGCAGCCTGGGGCAACAGGTTGATGTCGACCGCCGGCACGCCGTTGCCCGATGTCGCGAGGCGCTTTGAATTGAGCAGCACCAGCGTGCGTTGCGGGCTCAGGCCGCGCAGATTGACCGTCGCGATCCCCTCGGCCCCCTGCGACCGGCTGTCGAACTGGTTGGCGTCGCCCAGCGACGCGCTCGAACTCGGCAATGCCTTGACCAGATCCAGCACGGTCGGATTGCCCTGCTTGGCCAGTTCCTCGGCGCCGATCACGTCGACCGGCAACGCCGCATCCTCGGGCGTACCCGCGATCAGCGATCCGGTAA
Source organism: Sphingomonas bacterium (assembly GCA_030149245.1). Classification (GTDB taxonomy): domain Bacteria; phylum Pseudomonadota; class Alphaproteobacteria; order Sphingomonadales; family Sphingomonadaceae; genus Sphingomonas. The sequence continues at coordinate 16,167 of JASBRX010000022.1, read as the reverse complement.
TGACGATTTCGGACTCTTCTCCGCTGTCCTGCGCAAAAGCAGGCGCCGCGCCCCCCAGGACGAGCGCCGACACACCGCACGCCGCCAAAAGCTGCTTCTTCATAGATCCACTCCCGTTCGGCCGGAACACTTTGCGGCTCCATACCGTAAACTCGAATAAAGCGAGTTCCGGGTTCGCGGTCAAGGCGAGAAAAGCGTTGCGAAACGCCACTTATCCGTAGCGTTAAGAGGGTGAAGGCCTGATGCCGCGACCGGGCGTGATTATACGGGGGTATGCTGAACCGATCTTCTAAGTCGGTCGATTTATACCGCAGATGCGAAAAGGGGGCCCGAGGAGTTGCGCGCAATCCCCTCCCCGCTCGCGGGAGCGAGCAAAGAAGGCCTGCGTCGAGCAATATAATTCCTCCCCTGCCCCGCAGGGGAGGGGGCAGCGCGAAGCGCTGACGGAGGGGGCGTAGCTGCGATCGGCGATATGCCGGGGGGCATATCGCAGCAGCGGAGCCGGCTTGCAGAGCAAGCCGCCGTCGTCAGACGGCGGATGCCGAGCTGCTCACGGCCGTCTGCGCGGCCGCCCCTCCACCACGCGCTTCGCGAGCGGTCCCCCTCCCCTGAGACAAGCTCAGGGGAGGATTAGTATGCCTCTAAAACCCGCTCAACCGCGCAAACCGGTCGCGGTGATAGGCCGTATTCCCCCACATCTGCTCGAGCACGCGCATCCGCTTGAGGTAGAAGCCGGCATCATATTCCTCGGTCATGCCGATGCCACCATGCAGCTGGATCAGCTCGCGGCTCATCAAATGGCCGATTTCATTGGCCTTGCCCTTGGCCAGCGATGCCGCCTGACGCACATCGCCGCCCCGGTCGATCGCGGCGAGGCCAGCCTCGACCGCCGAGCGCATCTGCTCGATCTCGCTGAACAGGTTCGCCATGCGGTGCTGCAGCGCCTGGAAGGTCGCGAGGATCTGCCCGAACTGCACGCGCTGCTTGAGGTAAGCGAGCGTGGTGTCGAACGCCTGCCCCGCCATGCCCAGCATCTCGGCAGCCGTCAGCACGGCAGCGCGGTCGAGCACCGCGTCGAGCAGATCGGCGCCGCCCGATGCGAGCTTGTCCGCCGGCGCACCGTCGAACGTCACCTGCGCATGGCTGCGAAAATCGACCAGATGACGGCGCGAAACGCTCACGCCCTCCCCCGCCTCGACCAGATACAGCCCATCGGTCGCGGCGACCACGAACAGCCCGGCGCTGTCGCCCTCGGCGACGAACGCCTTGGTGCCGCTGAGCTTGCCGCCCTCGACCGTCGCGGCAATCGCCGCGGGATCATGCCGCGGCCCTTCATCGACCGCGAGCGTCGCGACCAGTTCGCCGCTGGCGATGCGCGACAGATATTTGTCCTTCTGCGCATCACTCCCGCCGAGCAGGATTGCCGAGGCCGCAACGGCCGATGCCGCGATCGGGCTGGCAGCAAGCGTCTTGCCCAGTTCTTCGATCACCAGCCCCAGGCTCAGCCAGCCGAAATCGCTGCCGCCATGGGCTTCGGGGATGATCACCCCGGTCCAGCCCATTTCGGCCATCGTCGCATAGGCGGCGGGGTCGTATCCCGTCGCTTCATTGGCATTGCGGATCCTGCGCCAAGCCGTGACCGGGCTTTCATTGCTCGCCCAATCGCGCGCCATGTCGCGCAGCATCGTCTGTTCTTCGGTCAGAACGGCCATATCAAACTCCCTCTCCCCTTCAGGGGAGAGGGCCGGGGAGAGGGGCAGTCCTCCAACCCGGCCCGATCATATGAAATTACAGGACTGCCCCTCTCCCATCCCTCTCCCCGGAGGGGAGAGGGCTATTGTTACTGATGATCCAGCATCCCCAGGATGCGCTTGGCGATCACATTGTTCTGAATTTCGGTCGAGCCGCCATAAATGGTCGTCGCCTTGCCGAAGAGCCACGCGCGCACGCCGTGGATCTGCGCCTCGGTAAAGCCCTCGCCTTCCCAGCCGAGCCCTTCCATCCCCTGGATCTCGATCAGCAGCTCGGCACGTTCCTGGCCGAGCTTGGTGCCGACGGTCTTGAGGATCGACGAGACTTCGGACACGCCGCCGCTCTTGCTTTCCGCCTGCACGCGCATGGCCGTGAGCAGGAAAGTGCGCCAGTCCATCTCGAACTTGGCGATCCGCGCGCGCAGATCTGGATTGGCGATGCGCCCCTCGGCATCGACGCCGACATATTTCTTGGCGATGTCGGCCAACGAAGGCCCGGACATGCGGAAGGCCGAGCCGCCGCCCGACAAATTGGTGCGCTCATGCTGAAGCAGGCGCTTGCCGATCGTCCAGCCCTGCCCTTCCTCACCGACGCGGTTTTCCTTGGGCACCTTCACATTGGTGAAGAAGGTTTCGCAGAAGGGCGACATGCCGCTGATCATCTGGATCGGCTTCACCTCGACGCCGGGCGAATCCATGTCGATCAGCAGGAAGGTAATGCCGCCCTGTTTCTGGGTCTTGTCGGTGCGGACCAGGCAGAAGCATTTGTGCGCCCATTGCCCGCCGCTGGTCCAGGTCTTCTGGCCGTTGACCACATAATGGTCGCCCTTGTCCTCGGCAAAGGTCTGGAGGTTGGCGAGGTCGGATCCGGCGTTCGGCTCCGAATAGCCCTGGCACCAGCGCACTTCGCCGCGCGCGATCGCCGGGATATGCTCCTTCTTCTGCGCCTCACTGCCATATTCCAGCAGCGTCGGGCCGAACATCATCACGCCCATGCCGCCGATCGGATTCCATGCGCCGACGCGCGCCATTTCCTCCTGCAGCACCTTGGCCTGCGCCCGGCTGAGCCCACCGCCGCCATATTCGGCGGGCCAGGTCGGGACGCCCCAGCCCTTTTCGCCCATTGCCTTGCGCCACGCGGCCTGTTCGGGGGTCTCGTTGGTCGGCCCCTCGACCGCGGACATGCTATTGTCCTTGCCCTTGAGCGAGGCGGGGAAGTTTTCCGCCAGCCAGTCGCGGACTTCGGTGCGGAAGGTGTCGAGATCGACCCTTACATCCTCCACTACAGACATCTTCTCTCCTCAAAATTCACAGCGGCCCGTGGCTCCACGGCGCATTCTTCAGCGACATGTTCACTTGTGTTCACTTTGTGCGAATTTCCTCGACATGTTCGCTTTCGACCGTTTTCAGCCCCTCGGCCTCCGGCCGTTTGCACACACCGTCAAAGCGACTCCCACGACATCCGATTTGAATTTGCGGTATGGGCCGAGTCGCGTCAATCCCTGTTCAGCGCGCGGGGCCGAGCAGCGCCGAATTGTCCATCTCCACCGCGCGCGCTTCGGCCTCGCGTGCCTTCAGCGCCGCGACGTTGGCTTCGTGCTTCGCCCGGGTGATCGGGTAGAAGAGCAGGATCAGCGCGCCGAGCGTCCACAGCCCGATCGAACAGGGGATATAGTGGATGACCAGGCTGCGGATCGCCTCGTCGCTGACCGTCCCGGGCGCGGGCTTGGCGGGGAAGTCGGACCAGACCAGCAACCGCCCGGCAAGGAAGATGCCGATCGCGGTCGAGCATTGCTGCATGAAGCTGGACGCGGCGAAGAAGGTCCCCGCCTCATGCCGCCCGGTCTTGAGCGCGCTGTCTTCGACCACATCGGCCAGCATCGAGCTGGTGTTGATCAGCGAGATCGCGACCATCGCGCCATAGAGTGCGCCGATCGCGAACAGGGTCGGCACCAGCATCGGATCGCCCGGCGCGAAGAACCAGCCATTATAGGCAAGGAACAGCGGCGTCAGACCGATCGAAACCCCGACCACCGCAAAGACCATCGAACTGGTCCGCTTGCCGAGCCAGGCCGACATGATCGGTGCGAGCGGCGCGGCGATGGTCGCGGCGACGAAACTGTCGACGGTCAGAATCGCGACCTGGATCGCGTTGAGCTGATAGAGATAGGTGAGGAAAAACAGCGTCGTCGCGCTGTACAGCCCGATCGCCGAATATTTGAGCACGCCAAAGCCGAAGATCGACAGGAAGGCGCGGTTCCCGAGCGCCGATCCCATTTCGCGCAGATGGCCGATTAGCGAGGTCCGCTCGGTCCGCACCTCCGCCTGGCGCAGATACGGGATGCGATTATGCGTGCCGAGCCCGCAGATCAGGATCGCGGCAAGGATCGTCACCGCGCCCGCAATGGCAAAGCCCGGATAGCCGGCGGGATTGAGCTGGCCGCGCGGATATTCGGGCGTCGCGGCGAAGAAGGTGGTGAGGCAGATCGCGGTGAACAGGTAGGTGCCGGCATAGCCGAACCACCAGCGCAGGCTGAACAACCGCGTGCGCTCGCGATAATCCTGCGTCATCTCCGGCGTCATCGCGGACGTATTGATCTCGAACGCGCTGATCGACACGCGGGTGAGCGATGCGGTGGCGAAGATCCAGATGCCGGCCTGTAGATCGCTCATCCCCTGTGGCGGGAACCAGGCGAGCAGGAAGAAGAAGGCGGTGGGCAGCGCGGCGCCATAGATGAAGGGGTGACGCCGCCCCCAGCGGCTGCGCGTCAGGTCCGACCAGCGGCCGATCAGCGGATCGGCGACCGCATCGACCAGCAGGGTCAGCGCGACCGCGGCGGAGACGATGCCCGCCGGAATGCCGATGATCTGGCTGTAGAAGAACAGCAGATAGGTGGTGAAGGCGGCGTTCTTGATCCCGTTGGCGATCGCCCCCGCGCCATAGCTGACCCGCGTGCCCAGCGTAATCGCCGGCGTCCCTCGCACTGCTTCCCCAACGCCTCCATCGAGCGTCGTCGCCATCCGCATCTCTCCCGTAACCGTCTATCGCGGCGGTTTCGAAACTGCGGTATGGATGACGCTACGTCAAGCCGCGTTATGGAAGCGAACATGTCGCGGCAAAAGCGCGCAGAATCGTCACATGCGAACATGTCGCGGAAAAACGCGCCATTTTTCACGGGTGGCTGAGGACATTCCGCCAGCGCAAAGGGCACAGAGTGCTTCGCTCGGATCGAAGAACACCCCCTCGCCCCTTTTCGTCGCCCCGGGCTTGACCCGGGGCAGGGCTTCTTTCGCGGGGAAGGCAGCCCGGCCCCGGCTCAAGGCCGGGGCGACGAAAGAGAAGGGGCGGGACGGCGCAAGGGGTGGCGCGCATGCTTTCGCCCGAAGCAATCGATTCTAGAACGATACGCGATAAGCGGTAGAAGAGCTAAATGGGCAACAACACTGGAGTCTGCTGATCATGCCTCTCGTCCGCTTCTTTGAGGGCCCTTTCGAGAACGATTTGATCATTCACGACACAGAAATGCCCATCGTCCCGCGCGTCGGTGAGTCAATCACGATTCGGTGGCCGTCGCAAATTGCGGACAGCCGCTTCGAAGTATTGGCCGTGGATTACCTTTTCGAGATCCGCGAAGGCATCGAGGTAAAGAACGACCTCATTGGGGCACGAGTCCAGATCAAACCTAAGTAAGAAACTCGCTTAGTTCAAATATGCCTTGACCTGCGTCACCAACTCCCCCCTTTTCCCGACACTAATCCGGGGGCGGGCATGACATTTTCCCATCGCGCGATACCGATTGCGCTGGCGGCGGTGCTGATCGACGCGATCGGGTTCGGGATCGTGCTGCCCGTCCTGCCGACGCTGATCGTCGAGCTGACCGGGGAGAGCCTGCCCGAGGCGACGCGGATCGGGGGCATGCTGATCATCGTGTTCGCGGTCGCGCATTTCTTTGCCGGGCCGATCCTGGGCAACCTTGGCGACCGATATGGGCGACGGCCGGTGATCCTGGCGGCGATGCTGATCTTTGCGGTCGATTATGCGCTGATGGCGTTTGCACCGACGATTGCGTGGCTGTTCGCCGGGCGGCTGGTCGCGGGGATTGCGGGCGCGGTCTATGGCCCGGCCAATGCGATCCTGGCAGACGTAACCCCGCCGGACAAGCGCGGCGCGACCTTTGGCCTCATGGGCGCGGCGTTCGGGATCGGGTTCGTGGTTGGCCCGGCGATTGGCGGGCTGCTCGCCGATTTCGGGCCGCGCACGCCGTTCATGGTGGCGGCAGCGCTGGCGGCGATCAACGCGACCTGGATCTTCTTCATCCTGCCCGAGACGCTGGCACCCGAGAACCGGCGCCCGTTCGAGTGGAAGCGCGCCAACCCGCTCGGCACCTTTCGCCCGTTGTTCGCGATGACCGGGGCGCTGCCGCTGCTCGCGGTCGCGTTCATCTGGCAGCTGGCGCATCAGGTCTATCCCGCGACCTGGGCATTCTATGCCGAGCTGGCGCATGGCTGGGACAGCCGCGCGATCGGCTGGTCGCTGGCAGCGTCGGGCACGGCGATGGCGCTGACGCAGATTTTCGTGACCGGACGTGCGATTGCCAGACTGGGTGAGGCGAAGACGCTGATGATCGGCCTGATCGTCGGCACCCTTGCCTACACGGCCTACGGCTTCGCGACGCAGGGGTGGCAGGTTTACGTGATCCTGATGTTCGGGGCGTTGCAGATGCTGGCCTATCCCGCGCTCAACGCGATGCTGAGCCGGCGGGTCGATGCCGCCAATCAGGGGGCGTTGCAGGGCGGGATGGCGAGCATCGCCAGCATCGCCGCGATCCTGGGGCCGCTGAGCCTGACGCAGACCCTGGCCTATGGCGCGGAGCATGGCTTTCCGGGCGCGGCGTTCGCGCTGGCGGCGGTGCTGACGACGGTTGCGGCGGGGATCGTGCTGGTCTTCGTGCTGCGGCGGCCGCACGTTGCGGAGCCGGTTGCGTAAGCGGCGCGCCACCCCATTTGTGCGGCTTCACGCTGGAGACGCGCACCCATGATCGACCTGCATTACTGGCCCACGCCGAACGGCCACAAGATCACGATGTTTCTGGAGGAGGCCGGCCTTCCCTACACCATCGTTCCGGTGAACATCGGTCAGGGCGAGCAGTTCAAGCCCGATTTCCTGAAGATCGCGCCCAACAACCGCATGCCCGCCATCGTCGACCATGATCCTGTCGATGGCGGCGAGCCGATCAGCGTGTTCGAGAGCGGGGCAATCCTGCTCTACCTCGCCAACAAGACCGGCAAATTCTTTGGCCCCGAGCAGCGCGACAAGATCGTGCAGATGCAGTGGCTGATGTGGCAGATGGGCGGGCTGGGCCCGATGGCGGGGCAGAACCATCACTTCAACCGCTATGCGCCCGAGCAGATTCCGTACGCGCAGAAGCGCTATATCGACGAGACCAACCGGCTGTACGGCGTGCTCGACCGGCAGCTGGCGGGCAAGCCGTTCGTCGGAGGCGAGGAGTATTCGATCGCGGACATGGCGATCTATCCATGGATCGTGCCGTACGAGGCGCAGAGCCAGAATCTGGACGATTTCGCGCATGTGAAGCGCTGGTTCGAGGCGGTGGGGGCGCGACCCGCGACGGTGCGGGCCTATGCCAAGGGCGAGGAACTTCGCCCGGGGAATCCGGTGATGACCGATGAGCAGAAGAAGGTGTTGTTCGGGCAGACTGCGGCGGTGACCAAGGGGTGAGGCAGGCGTGAGCCCTCTGCACTCTTGAGCCCCTCCCGCTTGCGGGAGGGGTTGGGGAGGGTCTTCTTCTTTTTTTGCTATGGTGGCGGGGCGAAGAAGAAGAAGAAGAAGAAGAAGAAGAAGAAGAAGAAGACCCTCACCCAACCCTCTCCCGCGAGCGGGAGAGGGCTAAGAAGAAGAGGTCTTCCCCCCGGCCTATCACAAGCCGGCCTTTTCGATGGCGCGGGCGAGTTCGTTGGCGGCGGACACATCGTCGGCGGGCCGCAGCCGGTTCAGGGCCGTCTGCACCCGGGTCTGCGCGACCTGCAGCGTCTTGTACCGCACGTCGCGGGCCAGATTGGTGCGCCATGCGCTGCTTTGCCCGAGCAAGGGCAGCCATTTGGCTTCTTCGGTTGCGAGAATCTCGAGCGCGAGGCGCAGGCCGTCGCGCCTACCGCGATCATAATCATCGGCCATCCGCTGCACCTTTCATGCGGCACCGGTCGGAACAGAACTTCACCTGTTCCCAGTCGCGTTCCCATTTCTTGCGCCAGGCGAACGGGCGGGCGCAGGCAACGCAGATCTTGGTTGGCAGGTTCAGTTTCCTGTGGGCCACCGTTACCCTTTACCCGGTCTGCGCGACAATCCCACATCGAGATGGGCGCCGGCGTCGAGCAGCAGGATCTCGCCCGTGATCACGCGGCTGGCGGGATCGAGCAGGTTGACGATCGGCCCGGCGATGTCCTCGGCATGCGCGGCCAGCTGCATCGGGGTCTGGCTGGCGATGAACGCTTCGAACTTGTCGAACGCTTCGGGCGTCATCCGCTCGCTGAACCAGCCGGTGCCGACATAGCCCGGCGCGACGGCGTTGACGCGAATCGCGGGGGCGAGCACGCGGGCGAGGCTTTTGGTCATCGTCGCCAGCGCGCCCTTTGACGCGGCATAGGCGACCGAGGAGCCGTTGCCGAAGACGCCCGCGACCGAGGCGATGTTGACCACCGCGCTTGCCGGGCCGTCGCGCATGGCGGGCGCGCAGGCGCGGATCATCTGGAATGGGGCGATGGTGTTGAGGCGGTAGATGTCGACAAAGTCGTCGGCGGTCAGCGCCTCCAGATCCTCATGATTGGCGAATTTGGTCTTGCCGGCATTGTTGACGAGCAGGTCGATGCGGCCGAACGCGTCGCTCGCGGCCTTGGCCAGCGCGCGGCACTGCGCGTCGTCGGCGATATCGGCCTGGACCACGATCGATCCGTTGGCGAGTTCCGCCGCCAGCGCCTCGGCAGCATCGCGGCTGTTGGCATAGTTGATGACGCAGCGCACACCGCGCTCCGCCAGCCGCCGCACCACCGCTGCGCCGATGCCGGTGCCGCCGCCGGTGACGATCGCGGCCAAGCCCTCCATGCTCATGCCGCAGCACTCGGGCGGGCGGTAACGCGGCGGTGCCAGTCGTTGAGCCGGGCGTGCTCCTCGGCAATCGTCAGGCCGATGAACGTGCCGAAATCGATCGTGGTGAGCAGCAGGATGTCGGCCATCGAATAGCGTTCCCCCGCCACGAACGGCGTTTCGCCGAGCGCGTCGTCGAACAGCGCGTGAGCGCGGGCGACGAGCGGGCGGTTGCTCTCGCCAAAGTCCTTATACTGGTTCGGGTTCACTTGCGCGGTGAAGGGGTGGGTGTGGATCCAGATCATGCCGGTCGGGACCATCAGCCGCAGCTCGACGCGGCGGCTCCACATTTCGATCTGGGCGATTTCGGTCGGGGTGGCGCCGAACAGCGGGGGTTCGGGGTGCAGTGCCTCGAGATAGCGGCAGATCGCGACGCTTTCGGACAGGCAGGTCCCTTCGTCGAGCTTGAGCGCGGGGGTCTGGCCGAGCGGGTTGATCGCCTTGAAGGCGTCGCTCTTGTGCTCGCCCTTCAGGATCGACACGTCCTGTCGGGGGAGATCGATGCCCTTCTCTGCAGCGAAGATGCGCACGCGGCGCGGATTGGGGGCAGGCATTGCCGAATCGTAGAAGATCATCACCCTCTCCTGATACTTTTTCGAAGATCGGTTATGGCAGCGCGGGCCGGTTTCGCATAGCAACTTGATCGAATCGAGGAGAGAGAATGCAAACGGCGCTCGAAATTCTGGGCCAGCCATTCGGGACGCTGCCCGCGCTGATTGCCGCCCATGCGCGCGAGCGGGGCGACAAGCCGGCGGTGGTGCATGGCGATGCGGCGCTGAGCTACGCGCAGCTCGATGCGCGGATGGATGCGATCGCGGCGGCGTTGCAGCGCGACGGGCTGGCACGCGGACAGGCGGTCGCGATCGTGGGAGCGATGAGCCTGGATTATGCCGCGATCTTCCTGGGTGCGATCCGCGCGGGCGGGGCTCCGGCACCGATCGCGCCGTCCTCCACGGGGGATCAGATGGCGGCGATGATCGCGGATAGCGGCGCGGGGGTGGTGTTTCTCGATTCTGATGCTGCGGCGACTTTGGACGACCGGGCGGTGGCGGCGCGGCGGGTGATGCTGGAGGCGGTCGACGCGTGGATCGCCGGCGCAGGGGCGCCCTCCCCCGTCGCGATCGGGCCCGACGATCCGTTCAACATCATCTATTCGAGCGGGACGACGGGAACGCCCAAGGGGATCGTCCAGCCGCACGCGATGCGCTGGGCGCATATCGCGCGCAATTCGGGCGCGGGGTTCGGCGATGCGGTGACGATGGTCGCGACGCCGCTCTATTCGAATACGACCCTGGTCAGCTTCATCCCGACGATCGCCTGGGGCGGGACCGCGGTGCTGCTGGGCAAGTTCGATGCGCGCGGCTTTCTGGAGGCGGCGGCGAAGCATCGCGCGACGCATGCGATGCTGGTGCCGGTGCAATATCAGCGGATCATGGCGGTGCCGGAGTTCGACAGCTTCGACCTGTCGGCGTTCCGGCTCAAGACCTGTACCAGCGCGCCGTTCGCGGCATCGCTGAAGGCCGACATACTGGCGCGCTGGCCGGGGCTGCTGGTCGAATATTACGGGATGACCGAGGGCGGGGGCACGTGCGTGCTGGTGTGCAACCAGCATCCCGACAAGCTGCACACCGTGGGCGTGCCGGTCGAGGGGCATGACATCCGGCTGATCGACGATGCGGGGCGCGAAGTGGCGCGCGGCGAGATGGGCGAGGTGGTCGGGCGCAGCCCGGCGATGATGTCGGGCTATCACGGGCGCAAGCAGGCGAGCGCCGAGGCGGAGTGGTTCGATGGGCAAGGCAACCGCTTCATCCGGCATGGCGATGTCGGGCGGTTCGACGAAGACGGCTTCCTGATCCTGATGGACCGCAAGAAGGACATGATCATCTCGGGCGGGTTCAACATCTATCCGAGCGACCTGGAGGCGGTGCTGCGCCAGCATCCCGGCGTGCGCGATTGCGCGGTGGTGGGCGTGCCGTCGGAGCAATGGGGGGAGACACCAGTCGGGTTCTATGTTCCCGGCGATGCGACCCCGGCGGGAGAGATATTGGCGGCGGTCAATGCCGGGTTGGGCAAGACCCAGCGATTGTCCGACCTGATCGCGATCGACGAACTGCCGCGCAGCGCGATCGGCAAGGTGCTGAAGCGCGAATTGCGCGACCTGTATGTGGAGAACCGCCCATGACTTCGCTTATCGACCTGCTGGCATCGGCGCAGCGTACCGAGACGGGCTTCACGACCGAGATTCCGTCCAACTGGTTGCAGGGGCGGACGGCCTATGGCGGGCTGTCCTCGGCGCTGGCGCTGGCGGCGGCGAAGCAGGTCGAGCCGGATCTGCCGCCGCTGCGGTCGGCGCAGGTGGCGTTTGTCGGGCCGCTGGCGGGGCCGGTCACAGTGATCGCGACCAAGCTGCGGCGGGGGCGCAATGCGGCGTTCATTCAGGCGGATATCGTGAGCGAGGCGGGGCTGGGGCTGCGCACGAACTTTGTGTTCATGAGCCGGCTGGAGTCGGCGATCGACCATGATGCGACGGCGCGGGCAGTGCATGCGCCGCCGCCTGCCGATGCCGAGCTCTATACCGGGCCGAAGGAGTTTTTCACCGGCAATTTCAACTTCTTCGACCTGAAGGCCGAGGCGGGACCGACGGAGTGGCTGCGCTGGGGGCGGTTGATCGACCGGGCGGGGCTGGACCCGGAGGTCGAGCTGATGGCGCTGGGCGACGCGCTGCCGCCCGCGGCGTTCAAGCTGTTCGCCAAGATGACGCCGCTGTCGTCGCTGACCTGGCAGGTGAATATCCTCCAGCCCGCGCCGGTGACGACCGATGGCTGGTGGCTGCTGGAGGCGGAGACCGACAGCGCGCGCGATGGCTATTCGAGCCAGACGATGCGGATGTGGGCCGCGGACGGAACGCTGGTGGCCGAGGGGATGCAGGGGGTGGCGATTTTCGGGTGATCCCAATCATTCCTCCCCCAGCTCGCTGGGGGAGGTGGCATTGCGCAGCAATGACGGAGGGGCCGCCCCGTAGAGGGCGGAATTTTGCCGAGCTGTATTCGGCCGTCTGCGCGGCCGCCCCTCCCCCCCCCGCTTCGCGGGCGGTCCCCCTCCCCTGCTGCGCAGGGGAGGAATGAGACAAGCCCCGACACAATTTGCGACAACTTCCTGGCGCCCTGACAAACACGTGCGACAGGCGGGGTTCAGAAGGGCATCACTGCGGCGCCCCCTTGCCGCGTGACAGGAGCCCGTATGAAGACTTTCCTCACCACCGCCGCGATCGGCGCGATGCTGACTGCGGGTGCCGCGGTCGCGATGCAGACCCAGGCCCCGACCGCGCCCAAGCAACCGATTTCCAAGGCCGAAATGCTCGCCCGCGCCGATGCGCGGTTCGACCGTCTCGACACCAACAAGGACGGCCAGCTGAGCGCCGAAGAGCGCAAGGCCGGTGCCGAAGCCGCGCGCAAGGCGATGGCCGAACGCAAGGGCGGCGAGCTGCAGGACTTTGTCCCCGGCGCGCGTCGCGGCGGCGGTGGCGGCATGGGCGAGCGGATGCTGGCGCGCGTCGACACCAATGGCGACGGCCTGATCAGCAAGGCGGAGCACCGCGCGATGGTCGAGGCGCGCTTTGCCCGGATGGACGCCGACAAGGACGGCAGCGTCGAGGCTGGCGAAGGCCGCAAGGGCATGGGCAAGGCCAAGTGGAAGCGCGGCGGCGACCGTCGCGGCCCGGGTGGTCCGGGCGGCCCCGGCGGCCCGGCGATGGCGATGAAGAAGGCCGACACCAATGGTGACGGCGCGATCAGCCGCGCCGAATTTGACGCGCAGTCAGCCGAGCGCTTCGCCAAGCTCGACACCAACAAGGACGGCAAGATCGACGCGACCGAGATGCAGGCGCAGCGCGACAAGGCGCGCGACGCCATGAAGAAGATGCGCGAGCGCCGCGGAAACACACCGCCGCCCCCGCCCTCCCCCCAGGGCGCGTGACGGCGATGCCGGGCGGGATCCGCGACCTCCTCCGCGCCCGCCCGGCACTTCCCGAGCGGGCGGAATCTGCTAACCCAATCGAGATGACCAACGAGACCCCGCATTTGCTGCTCGTCGATGACGAGCGTTCGATCCGTGAGCCGCTGGCGCAATATCTGACCAAGCAGGGCTTTCGCGTGACCCAGGTCGCCGATGCGGAAGCCGCGCGGACGCGGCTGTCGGCCTATGCGATCGATCTGGTGGTGCTCGACATCATGATGCCGGGCGAGGATGGCCTGAGCCTCTGCCGCCATATCCGCGCGACCAGCGAAGTGCCGGTGATCCTGCTGACCGCGCGGAGCGAGGAGACCGACCGGATCGTCGGACTTGAAATGGGCGCGGACGATTATGTCGTGAAGCCCTTCAGTCCCCGCGAACTGGCGGCGCGGATCAAAGTGGTGCTGCGCCGGATGCAGGCGGGCGGAACGCGCCTCGCCGCGCCGGAGACGGGCAGCTATGCCTTTTCCGGATGGGTGCTCAAGACCGGCGAGCGCGCGCTGGTCGACCGCGAGGGCGTGTCGGTGCCGCTGTCGACCGGCGAATATAATTTGCTGCTCGCGCTGGTGATGCGCCCGCGCGCGGTGCTGACGCGCGACCAGCTGCTCGACCTGACCCAAGGACGCGAGGCAGCGGCATTCGACCGCGCGATCGACAATCAGGTCAGTCGGCTGCGCAAGAAGATCGAGCCGGATGCCAAGAACCCGACGCTGGTCAAGACCGTGTGGGGCGGCGGCTACACGCTGGCGAGCGACGTCACCAAGCTGTGACTGCATCGCGCGTCCTCAAGCGGCTGGTTCCGAGCAGCCTGACCGGGCAGATCGCGCTGCTGGTCGCGCTCGCGCTGTTCGTGGCGCAGGCGATCAATTTCGCGCTGATCCTGCGCGAGCGGCGCTCGCTGCGCTTCGAACAGGTGACTGCGCCGGCGATCACCCGCGTGGTCGATGCCGCCGAGCGCATCCGCGACGGCCGCTTCCGCGAACCGCCCGAAGGGCGCAAGGCACGGTTGCGGCTGGAGCCGACCAACCCGATCCCGCCTGGCCTGCGCAGCAAACCCGATGTCGAGGAAGGGATCCGTACCTCGCTCGCCGAAGCGGGGATTCCGGTCGGGCGGATCGTCACCGGGGTGCGTGGGCTGTCGCCAACCGACCCGCGTTTTGCGCGGATGAACGCGCTGCGCGCCGAGCGGATGAAGCGGCTGGGCGGCGAGCTGATGGTCGCGGTCGAGCTGCCGGGCAAGGGGTGGCTGGTGCTGACCTCGGCCTGGCCACGCAGCGATGTCGACATCATCTGGCGGCTGATCCTGCAGACGCTGATCATCTATGGCATCGTGCTGGTGCCGGTGTTGTGGGTCGGCGCGCGGGTGAACCGGCCGCTGCGCTCGCTCGCCAATGCTGCGCGCGACTTCACGCCGGGCGCGACCGAGCCGATCGCCGAACGCGGGCCGGGCGACGTGCGCGCGGTGATTGCCGCCTATAATCTGATGAGTGGCCGCGTGACCGCGATGCTGGACGAAAAGGACCAGATGCTCGGCGCGATCGGGCACGACCTGCGCACGCCGCTCGCCGCGCTGCGCGTGCGGATCGAATCGGTCGAGGATGACGAGGATCGTGCGCGCATGGCCGACACGATCGACGAGATGAACCGCACGCTCGACGACATCTTGTCGCTGGCGCGGCTGGGGCGGCCGAGCGAGCCGCCGACCGAAACCGATCTGTCGGCGCTGATCGATGCGGTGGTCGATGATTTCCGCGATCTGGGCGCGGCGGTGGAGTATGAAAATGGCAATCGCCTGATCCGCCGCATCCGCCCGTCGCTGATGCGCCGCGCGCTGCGCAATCTGATCGAGAATGCGATCAAATATGCCGGCGCTGCCGAGGTAAAGCTGATCCAGGATGCGGGCGGCGTGCGGATCGAGGTCGGCGATCGCGGGCCGGGCATTCCGGCGGAGCAGATCGCGGCGGTGTTCGATCCCTTCACCCGGCTCGACCCGTCGCGCAACCGGACGACGGGGGGCGTTGGCCTTGGCCTGACGCTGGCGCGCGCGATCGTACGTGAGGCGGGGGGCGACATCACTCTGGCCAATCGCGACGGCGGCGGGCTGTGCGCGACGATCACGCTGCCGGGGCGCTAAGATTTGACTCTTCCTCCCCGAGCTTGTCTCGGGGAGGGGGACCGCCGCCGCAGGCGGTGGTGGAGGGGCCGCGCCAAGGGCGCGGTTACGTTGCCTCAAGCGGCACCGCTGCGTCTGCGCGCAGCGGCCCCTCCACCACCCGCTGCGCGGGCGGTCCCCCTCCCCCGGCAAGCTGGGGGAGGAATTTCGGTTCGGGGGACGTGGCATGAGCGGCTTTGAATTCATCTTTTCGCTGTTCGGGCTGATCCTGGGCCTCGCACTGGCCGAGGGGCTGGGCGGACTGACGCGGGCGATCAAGGCGCGGGGGATTCGTACGATCGGCTGGTCGACCGGGCTGCTTGGTCTGTTCGTGTCGTGCGACGTCGTGACGTTCTGGATGTATGGCTGGGCGATGCGCGACCAGCTGCCGCTGAGCTGGCCGGTGATGTTCGGCGGATTTCTGGTGACCGCGGTCTATTATGTCGCGGCATCGTTGGTGTTTCCCGATGCGGTCGATCGCGACAGCGACCTCGATGCGCATTTCGAGCGCAATTACCGCACCGTGATGGGGGCGCTGCTGTTCTGCAACGCGGTGCTGATCGGGCTGGTGTACTGGCTGCTGTCCCCGGTGCTCGACCTGCGCAGCGCGATCCTGAGCCTGTCCTTTTTCCCGGTCAGCCTGATCGCGATCTTCGTGCGCAAGCGGCCGGTGGTGATCGCGTGCCTGATTTGGCTGATCGCGCTCTATCCGGCGTCGGCGATCTGGCACTGAGAGCTCAAATCCTCCCTCGCCAAGGGACGATTGATTGGCCCCGAAAACAAAACGGGCCGGAGTTGCCCCCGGCCCGCTTCGTTGTGGTCCGATGATCGAATCGATCAGCCGACGATTTCTTCCGGCTTGAAGAAGTACGCGATTTCGATCGCCGCATTCTCGTCGCTGTCGCTGCCATGGACGGTGTTCGCCTCAATGCTCTCGGCCAGTTCCTTGCGGATCGTGCCAGGGGCGGCATCCTTGGGGTTGGTCGCGCCCATGATGTCGCGGTTGCGCTGCATCGCGTCTTCACCCTCGAGGACCTGGACGACCACCGGGCCGCTGATCATGAAATCGACGAGTTCGCCGAAGAAGGGGC
>JASBRX010000032.1 GCA_030149245.1 Sphingomonas bacterium | reverse complement strand
GGGGGGGGGGGCGCGGGCGGGGCCCCCAACCCCCCTCGGGGCCCGCTCGGCCCAACCCGCGGGGCGGGGCACGGCCCCCCGCACGGCGCTAAACCCACCCCTTGCCCCTCCCTTCCAGGGAGGGGAATGGCGATGCCGGTTCATCCCCCGCCCTTCGCCAGCTTCATCACATAGCTGATGACCTCTGCCACCGCCTGATAATGTTCCAGCGGGATCGGGTGATCGATCTCCGCGCTGGCGTGCAGCGCGCGGGCGAGCGGGCGGTTTTCGACCAGTGGCACGCCGTTGGCGGTCGCGATTTCGCGGATCTTCAGCGCGATCGCGTCGGTGCCCTTGGCCACCACGATCGGCGCGTTCATTGCGCCATGGTCATATTTCAGCGCGACCGCATAGTGGGTCGGGTTGGTGATGACGACCGTTGCGGACGGGACCGCCTGCATCATCCGCTGGCGCGAGCGCTTGAGGCCGATCTGGCGCATCTTCCCCTTGATCTTGGGGTCGCCCTCCTGCTCCTTGTGCTCGTCCTTCATGTCCTTGAGCGACATCATGTTCTTCTTCGTCCAGCTGTAGCGCTGATAGACGAAGTCGGCGCCCGCGATCACCGCGACCAGCACCACGACGATGGTCAGCACGCTCATGATCATCTGTTGCGACAGATCGGCGATGGTCGTCGGGCCGACACCCACCATCGTCTCGAAGCCCGGCAGGAAGGGCCACAGGATGATCGTCCCGATCGTGCCGACCACGATCAGCTTGGCCAGCGTCTTGGCGAATTCGAACAGCCCCTGCGCGCCGAACATCCGCTTCAGGCCCGACACCGGATTGATTTTCGATAGTTTGGGCTTGATGCGGCTGAAATTCAGCATCGGCCGGCCCTGGGCAAAGCCACCGATCAGCGCGCAGCCGAACAATGCGCCGAGCAAGGGCAGCAGCGCGGCGGCCAGCTCGGCCAGGATATATCCGCCGAACACCTGCGCGCCGTCCGGGTTGAACATGAAGTCATCGGCGCGGCCCCAGATGCGGGCGAGCGATCCGGCCATGGCGGACGCTGCCTGTGCGCCCAGGCCGCCGGTGACGATGATCAGGCCGACGAACATCGCCGCCTGACGCATCTCCGGCGCCATCGGCACATCGCCCTTTTTCCGCGCATCTTCGATGCGCTTTTCGGACGGGGCGAATGTCTTGGAGTCCTTGTCCTCCGACTCATCGGCCATCGCGTCAGCTCCAGCCCATGTTCAGCCACGTCGCGATGCTGTTCGCGAAGGTGACGAGCGTCGCCCCCAGCGTCGCCGCGGTGATGGTGACACCCAGCAGCAGGTTCAGCGGCTGGGCGATGAAGAAGACCTGCAGCGCCGGCGCGACGCGCGCGACCAGGCCCAGGACGGTGTTGAAGACGATGCCATAGACCAGCAGCGGCGCGGCGAGCGAGACGCCGAGGGCGAGCGAATTGCCCGCCACCCGCACCGCCAGCTGGGCAAAATCCTGTGTGTTCGGAATGACCCCGACCGGGAACAGGCCATAGGATTTGATCAGCGCGCCCAGCCACAGATGGTGGACGGCCATCGCGAAGCACACCACGGCGGCGGCGACGCCGACGAACTTTGACAGGACCGGCGCCTGGCCCGACTGGGCAGGATCGAACACCATGGCCGAGGTAAGCCCGATCTGCAGGCTGATCAACGATCCGGCGATCGAGATTGCCTGATACATGATCCGCATGATCAGGCCGAGCGCGATACCGACGACCAACTCGGCGACCAGAATGCCGGCAAGTTGAATGTCGGTGACATCGGCCATCGGGATGACCTTGGCCGACAGAAAGCTCCACAGACCCAACGTCATGCCAAGCCCCGCGAACAGGCGGATCTGGGCGGGGACCGCATCTTCGGAAAACACCGGCAGCAGCATCAGCACCGACCCGACCCGTGCGAACAGGATCAGAAAGGCGGTGGCGTGCAGCGGCAGGTCTTCGATCATGGTATCGTCAGCCGCCCTGGACGATCTTGTCGCCGACCACGCGCATGAAATCGCCGAGCGCTCCGCCAATCATCGGAAAGCTGAGCAGCAGCGTGATGCCCATGATGATGATCTTGGGCACGAAGGTGAGTGTCTGTTCCTGAATCTGCGTCAGCGCCTGGAGCAGGCCGATGATCAGGCCGGTGAACAGCGCGGCGAACAGCAACGGCCCGGCGACGGTCAGCGTCAGGATCAGCGCGGCGCGCGCGAGTTCGATGGCGGAATTGGCGTCCATCGGGCGGGCCTAGATCTGCATGCGCATGATTTCGGAATAGGCGTTGACCACGCGGTCGCGCACCGCGACGACGGTGTCGAGCGCGACTTCGGCGGCGCCCATCGCGGTTACCACGTCGATCAGGTCGCCCTTGCCGGCGATCTGGCGCGTCGACGCCGTTTCGGCGGCCTTCAGGCTCGACGACGCCTCGCCGACCATCCCCTGGACCAGCTGGCCGAAGCCGCCCGCAGCCGGGGCCTCGGTCGCGCCGGGGCCACCAATGCCGGGCCCGCGCGAGAGCGGCGATACGCCGGCGGCCCGGCCATAGGCGGTGGCGGCGTCAAGTGCTCCGATGGACATGGATGCTTCCCTTATTTCAGCAGGTCGATGGTGCGCATCGTCATGCCCTTGGCGGCTTCGATGGCGCTGAGATTGGCTTCGTAGGAGCGCTGTGCGGCCTTAAGGTCGGCGGTCTCGACGAGGCCGTTGACGTTGGGCATGTTCACATAGCCCTTGGCGTCGGCAGCGGGGTTGCCCGGCTGATAGACGCGCTGGAATGCCGACTTGTCGGTGGCGACACCCTTGACCGACACCTTGGTCGCGCCGGTTGCGCGGTCGACCTCGGCGGCAAAAGTTGCCACGCGGCGGCGATAGGGGTCGCCGCCCGGCGTCTGCGACACCGAACTCTGATTGGCGAGGTTCTCCGCAATCACGCGCATCCGCAGCGACTGCGCGCGCAGGCCCGAGGCGGAAACCGAGACAGCAGTTTTGAGGTCCATGATCCCAAATCCGGCGCGGCGGGCAGGAATTGCCCCCGACAGCTTTCTTATAGGCAAGTTTTTCCGGGTCGGTCGGACCGGGGGCAAAATCTGCCCCCTATAAACACGGTATGACGACCACGCAGGGGAACGCCGTGCTCAACGATATCATGGTTGAACTGTCGATCGTGCTGGGCTCCACCCGGCTGCCGATCCGACAGGTGCTGAAGATGAGCCGCGGCGCGATCGTCGCGCTCGACAGTACCGACGCCGACCCGACGCTGATCTATGTCAACGATACCTTGGTCGCCAAGGGCCGCGTGATCGTGAGCGGCGAGCATATGTCGATCGAAATCTCCGAAGTCCTGCCCGCGAGTGCCGTGGCATGACGATCCTTGCCCTGCTGCGCATGTTCGGTGCGCTGGCGATCGTGCTCGGCCTGCTGGCCGGCGCGCTGTGGGCGGTCCGCCGCTTCGACATTCGCTTGCCCGGACGCCTCGGCGCGGGTGGCGCGCCCGACAAACGGCTCGAAGTGGTCGAACGGCTGACCGTCGACCAGAAGCGCTCGCTGCTGCTCGTGCGCCGCGACAATGTCGAACATCTGGTGCTGATGGCACCGGAGGGGAATGTCGTGCTGCATGAAGCACGCACCGATGCGCCGGCGCTGCGCGTGATCGATACGCCTGCGCCCAAGGCCGCGCCCGCCTTTGCGGCGCTGGTCGAGCCCGAACCGGTCGCGGCGTTCGACGCAGCGCGCGACGGCGGCGACACCGCCGGATCGACCGCATTCCTCAGCAACCTCGAACGGTTCCACAGCTTCGCCAATGCCCGGATCGCGCGTCATGCCTAAGCTGTTGCGCTACGGCCTTACCGCTGTTCTGCTGTTTGCCCCGCTGACGGCTGCGGCCGCAACGGGCGCCGACGGGGCAGGGGGATCGGCACTGGAGGCGGTCAGCGGGTCGCTGAGCGGCAAGGCGATCGGCATGGTCGCGCTGCTGACCGTGCTCAGCCTGGCGCCGGGCATCCTGATGACGGTGACGTCGTTCACCCGCATCGTCGTCGCGCTGTCGTTGCTGCGCACCGGCCTTGGCGCGCAGGGTGTTCCGCCGAACCCGGTGATCATCAGCCTGGCGCTGTTCCTGTCGATGTTCGTGATGACGCCGACGCTGGAGGCGGCATGGACCGCCGGAATCAAGCCCTATACCGAGGGCAAGATCAGCGAGGACGTAGCCTTTGAAAAGACCGCCGCGCCGTTCCGCAAGTTCATGCTGAGCCAAGTGCGCGACGACGACATCGCCTTGTTCAACGGCCTTGCCGCGCAGCCCGCCAAGACGCGGGCCGAAGTGCCGCTGGGTACGCTGATTCCGGCCTTCATGATCTCCGAACTGCGCCGCGCGTTCGAGATCGGCTTTCTGCTGCTGTTGCCGTTCCTCGTCATCGACCTGGCCGTGTCGGCGGTGCTGATGGCGATGGGTATGATGATGCTGCCACCGACGACGATCGCCTTGCCGTGCAAGATCATCTTCTTCGTGCTGGTCGACGGCTGGGCGCTGGTCGCGGGCAGCCTGATCCGAAGTTTCGGATCGGGTTAGCTCAAGGTCGCCGACCGAACCGGCTTGTCGGGTCGATCAGCCAGGCCGATAGCGTCTCGAAGCGCAGCGGCGTGAGGAACTGCAGTCCCGCCGCATCCTCCCGTTGCCAGCGCACTGCGGCGTTCACCGTTCCCAGCTGGGGGATGTGGACCGACAGCGTGCCCTGAGTCAGCGGACGGTTCAGCCCGTCGATCCGCATCCCACGCTGATTGATGTCGCGCAGCGTTGCGGCGATGCGCCGACCGTCGCACGTCACCAGCACCCCGCATTCGGCGTCGAGCCGGGGCAGGCGGTTGTGCCAGCCCTGTTTGCACGGCGTGGGCTTGAGAATGACCTCTGCTGGAACCTGGGACAGGAAGCGCAGGCCCGAAGCCCCGCCCTGCGACCATGCAATTTCTGCATCGAGCAGCGGGGCGCCGCGCAGTTCGAGCTGCACTGTATCGCCGCGCGCCAGCGCGATCGGGCATTCCACGCGGGCACCGCTTTCCGAAATGTTGCGGACCCGGCACACCACGTCGCCATGCGGTGTCACCAGACGCCCGACGAGCAGGGTGGTGACGAGGCGGGTTTCCCCGCCACTACGCCGATCGTCGATCGCCGTTGGCGCGGTCTCCCAGCGCCTTGGATGTTCGCTGTACATTAGGCCGGCTCCGCCTTGGTGATCGCGACCTTGCGCACTTGGTCGGGGCCGATCGCCTCGCGCGCGGCTTCGATCACTACGCGGCGGAAATTGTCGAGGTCGGGCAGCATCCCGTCATTGCCGGCGGCGAGCGGCACCTTGAACGTGCGCAGGTTGATCGCATGCTGCAGGAAGGGCAGGCGCGCTGTGACCGCGTCAACCTGGCTTTCATCGACCTCCAGCTGGATTTCGAACGTGGCATAGCCCGACAGCTTGCCGTCCTTGAGCACCAGCGGGGCCGTCATCGGCGGGACGGTGACGAACTTGCCCGGCTCTTCCTCGACCGGTTCGGGCTTTGCCGTGGTGGCGCCGGCCGGCGTGCCGAGGAAGAAGTTGGTCGCATAGCCGCTGCCGGCGCCGATCGCGCCGCCGGTGATCAGGAGGATCAGGGGGAAGAGGATCTTCTTCATGGTCGTCGGCTCACAGCTTGAAGCTTGAATCGGCGGGGGTGGCGGGGGACTCGCCTTTGACGATGATCGTGATGCGACGGTTCTCGGCCCGGCCCGGTTCGCCGGGATAGAGCGGCTGGCTCGCGCCGCGCGCCATGACGCCGGCGATGCGGTCAGCGGTGATGCCGCCCCCCAGCAGGGTCGACCGCGCGGCCAGCGCGCGCTCTCCGGACAGCCGCCAATTGGCCTCATTGTCCCCGCCCGCGCCATCGGTATGCCCCTCGATCGTCAGCCGTGCGCCCGACCGGGCGAGTTTCTCGGCAACCGTGTTGAGCTGACGGCGGGCAAGATCGTTGAGCTGCGCAGTGCCGGGGCGGAACATCGGCTGACGCACGCTGTCCATCAGCGTGATGCGCAGACCGTCCTCGTCCGACTCGATCTTCTGCTGGGCACTCGTGTCGCTGGCGATGGCGTCGAGCGAGACGCGCAGCTCCTGCGCCAGGACCCGCAGCGTCGCGTCGGGGATCGTCGCCGACCCGCCGCGCGCGGTGCCGACGCTTTGCGCGTCCATCGCGGGAACGCCCTTGGCCTGCGCCTGATCGGCATTCTTCGCGCGGCCGTGTCCCCCCGAGCCTGCCTGGGCACCGCCGGCAGCATTACCGGCCGCGCCCACCATCGGCGGGCCGGGCGAGAAATAGTCGGCCAAGCCCTTCAGCGTTTCCTTGTCGGGATTGCTGATCAGCCAGAGCAGCATGAAAAACGCCATCATCGCAGTCACGAAATCGGCATAGGCAACCTTCCACGCACCACCATGATGGCCGCCGACCACCTTCTTGACCTTGCGGATCACGATGGGCCGCGCGTTGGGTGCCTGGCTGGCCATGGTCAGTGCGCCGCCTTCAGCGCCGTGTGCAGCCGCTCATGGATCTGGCCCAGGCGCACCGGCGCGATCGCGGTGTGCGTGCAGGCCCCCGCCGCGAGACGGTCGAGAACGGCAGCGCTTTCTTCGGTGCACTGGACGAGCAGATCGAATGCCTGCAGCTTGTCGAGATAGCGGTCGACGAAATGTTCGTCGCCGACCAGCACCTCGGCGAGTTCCTCAATCATGGCGCGGACATGACGCAGCTCGCCGGCGACCGCGCTGTGCAGCGCGCCGACCAGCGGGTCGGTTCCGGAGGCTGGGGCGTTGTGTTCTTGCATTGCTAACCCCTTTAGAACAGGTCGATTTCGCCGCCATGCGCCGGCATCTTCGGCGGGACGGTGACGGGTGGCGGCTCCGCGACATAGGTGCATCGGATCTTCCCGTCATAGGGGCGGAACTCGACCTTGCGCGGCTGTGTCCCACCGGTGTCGTTGTGGCCGATGGCGATGCCTTCGGTCTGCAGAAAGCGCAGCGCAAAGGCGGCATTGGCCGTGCCGATCCCGCCAAGCCCGGCGATGATATTGGCGCCGCCATACATGTGCGCACGCAGTTGCGAACGTTCTGCACCGGCCTTCATCATGCCGTTGATCAGCAGTTCCATCGCGTGCACGCCATAGCGCTGCAGCTCGGCTTGGCTGACCTTGTGGTCCGGGCTCGGCTCCCCCAGCAGGAAGTGATTCATACCGCCGATCCGTGCGCGCGCATCGTGCAGGCACACGGCGATGCACGACCCCAGCAGGGTCGAGATCACCATGTCGGGCTTCGCGATCACGGCGAACTCACCCTGAATGATCGAAATCTTGCCGGCGGTCGCAACACTCATGACAGATCACCGAAGACGCGCTCGATCTTTTCCTTGAGCGCGGCGGGCGCAAACGGCTTCACGAGGTAGTTGTTGACGCCCAATGCCGCCGCCTTCGCCACGACCTCGCGGTCGGACGAGCCGGTGAGCATGATGAACACGGTTTTGGCGAGCACGGAATCGTTGCGGATCGTTTCCAGGAACTCGAGTCCGTCCATCTCGGGCATGTTATAGTCCGAGATGATGAGGTGGACGCGATCGACACGCATCGCCGACAGCGCTTCGGGCGCGGTCGCCTTGTCGCGAATGTCCTTGAACCCGAAATCCTGAAGGGCGCGACGAATCATCGCGCGCATACTGGTCTGGTCGTCAACGACCATGACGCGGATAGCTGACGCGGCGGGCATTTAACGCTCCTGATACTTGCCGCGCGAAGCGGCGAGGATGGCACCTGCCATGGCTGACAGGCTGGTTTCGGTTTCGACCGCGCCGAGCTGAAGGGCCGCGCGCGGCATCCCCCACACGACGCAATCTTCGCGGGTCTGGCCAAAGGTGCGTGCGCCGGCCTGGCGCATCGCCAGCATGCCGCTCGCCCCATCGCTGCCCATGCCGGTCAGGATCGCGGCGACGGCGCCCTTGCCCAGCTTGGCAACGGAATCGAACAACATATCGACCGACGGGCGGTGGCCGTTGACCGGGTCGGCGGCGACCAGCTTGATCCGGCCGGTCGTGCCGCCGTCGAGCACCATGTGATGCAACCCACCGGGCGCGATATAGACCGTGCCGCGCTGGAGACGGGCGCCGTCGGTAGCCTCCACCACGCGGACCGCGCAGCCGCGGTCGAGCCGGGCGGCGAAGCTGGCGGTGAAGGCTGCTGGCATATGCTGGACCACCAGCACCGGCGGACAATCGGCCGGCAGTTCGCCGAGCACGCGGAACAAGGCTTCCACGCCCCCCGTTGATGCGCCGATCGCGATCACGACGTCGCGGAACGGTGCTTGGCTCGCCGTCGGAGCCGGGGTGTGGGACACCGGAGCCGCCGACGACAGGCCGCGCCGTGCCTGGGAACGGGCCGCTCCCTTGACCGTGGCGCGCAGCTGTTCGGCACCCAGCGCAAGCTCGACCGGGCCGCCCGACGGCTTGGCGATGCAGTCCACCGCGCCGAGGCGCAGCGCCTCGATCGTCACTTCCGCGCCCGCCGCAGTCAGCGACGAGCACATGACGACCGGCATCGGGCGCAGCCGCATAATCCGCTCGAGAAAGGACAGGCCGTCCATCCCCGGCATCTCGACGTCGAGCGTCAGGACATCGGGATTGAGTTCCTTGATCATCTCGCGCGCGGTGTGCGGCTCGGGCGCGGCACCGATCACCTCGATTTCGGGATCGCCGGACAGGATGCGCGTCAGGGCCGCCCGCATCGACGGGCTGTCATCGACGATGAGGGCGCGAACGGGCCTCATGCGGCACCGTCCGTGCGCTGATAGATGGTGTTGCCACAGCTCTTCATCCGCGACACCGCCGGGCCGATCAGCCGCTCGCTGTGCCCGATGTAGAGGTAGCCGCCCGGCTTGAGCAGATCGACCAGTCGCGCCTCCAGCTCTTCCTTCGCGGTGTCGTCGAAATAGATCATGACGTTGCGACAGAAGATCGCATCATAACGCTGGCGCATCGGCCATTCGCCGAACAGGTTGAGCGGACGCGCCGTCACCAGCGCGCGGGCCGCCTCGGCCATGCGATAGCCATTGCCTTCCGGCACCATCCACGCCTTGCGATACGCCTCGGGCACGCCGTCGACGCCACCGGCCGCGTAGAAGCCTTCCGCTGCCGCGTTGACCACCGGCTCCGAAATATCGGTCGCGAGCAGGCGCACGTCGCGGTTGCGCATCCATTCCGCCTGTTGGCGGTCGGTGCCCAGCAGCGTCATCGCCAGCGTGTAGACTTCCTCGCCGCTCGAGCAGCCGGCCGACCACATCCGCACCGGTGCGCGGCTGGGGTCGCTCTTCAGCTTCGGCATCAGCACGTCGCGCAGATGGTCGAAGTGATGGCTCTCGCGGAAGAAATGCGTGTGGTTGGTCGTCAGCGCCGTCACCAGCAGCCGCAACTCTTCCGCATCATTCTCGGCAAAGGCGATATAGTCCTTGAACGACGCCAGTCTGCGTTCGCGAAGACGGCGCGACAGGCGCGAATGCACCAGCACCTTCTTCGTCGTCGGCAGGCTGATGCGTGCCTCAGTCATCATGATCCGCGCGATCGCCGCGAACTCGCTGTCGCCGAGCGGCGGGGCGCCGTCGGACAGCAGCGGGCTCATGGGCGCAGGCGCCAGCGACATGCTCATTATGCGGCCAGGTCCAGGTGACGGGTGATCGAAAGCGCGTCGAGGTCGAGCAGCAGCACCATCTGGGCGCTCGGCTCGCTGCCATCGCGTGAGCGGGCGTTGATCTGGACCAGGCCCGAGATCACCGACGCTTCCTGCAGCTCGACATCCGGGGCCGGCTGGATCGCGCTTTCCTGGATCGCGACGATGTCATCGACCTCGTCGACCAGGAAGCCGGCCTGCTTGCCCGCAATGTTGACGACCAGCACGCACGAGCGCGCATGGATCTCGCTCGGCGTCCAGCCCAGCCGGTCGGCGAGGCCGATCACCGGCACCACCGTGCCGCGCAGGTTGGTCACGCCCAGGATATAGCCCGGCACGCTGGGGAGCGGGGTCGGCTCGGCCCATTCGCGGATTTCGATCAGCGAGCGCATGTCGATGCCGAAATGGCGGCTGCCCAGGGTGAAGGTGACGATCTTGATCTCGTCGACGGGGGTCTCTTGCTCGTTCATGCTGCGATTCCTCTCAGGAGGTTGCGGGTCTGTCCGGCCGGGGCGACAAGCGCCTCGACGTCGAGGATGAGTGCGATCGAACCGTCACCAAGGATGGTGGCGCCGCCCAGACCGCGGATCGGGTGGAGGTTCTGCTCCAGGCTCTTGATCACCACCTCGCGGCGGTCGTCGATCGTGTCGACCAACAGGCCAACGCGGCCGGCGCTCTCGCTCTCGACGATGATCACCAGGCTTTCGTGCACCGGGCGATCCTCATTGGCATGCAGCCCGAACACCTGGGTCAGGCGGCGCACCGGGAGGTAATCGCCACGGATCTCGATCACTTCGCTGCCCGGCGTGGTCGCGCTGACCTGACCCGGCTCGGGGCGGATCGCCTCGATCACGGTGGCGAGCGGAAGCACGAAGCGCTGTCCGGCAAGGCGGACGACCATGCCGTCCAGGATCGCAAGGGTCAGCGGCAGGACGAGCGTGAAGCTGGTGCCCTTGCCCGGGACCGACGCGATCTCGACGCGGCCGCCGAGCGCTTCGACGTTGGAACGGACCACGTCCATCCCGACGCCGCGACCCGAGATGTTCGAGATCGTCGCCGCAGTCGAGAAGCCGGGGGCACAGATCAGCTGATCGATTTCCTCGTCGCTCAGCACCGCATCGGCGGGGATGATGCCCTTTTCGACGGCCTTGGCGCGGACGCGGGCGCGGTCGATGCCCTTGCCGTCGTCCGACACGGTGACGATGATCCGTGCACCCTTCTGCTCCGCCGACAGCACGATCGTGCCCTGCGGCGACTTGCCCGCGCGCAGGCGATCTTCGGTGCTTTCCAGACCGTGATCTACCGCATTGCGGATGAGGTGGGTCAGCGGGTCGCCGATCTTCTCGATCACGCCCTTGTCGACTTCGGTCATCTCGCCATGCGTCTGCAGGTTCACCTGCTTGCCGGTCTCGGCCATCAGATCGCGCAGCATGCGCGGCACGCGGCTGAACGCCTGCTTGATCGGCTGGGCGCGCAGGCTCATCACATTGTCCTGAATCTCGCGCGTCAGGCGGGCGAGTTCGGGCAGTTCGACGCGCTCCTGATCCTTCGCGCTCAGGCGATCGGACAGGATCGAGTTGCGGATGACCAGCTCACCGACCAGGTTGAGCAGCATGTCGAGCTTGACCAGGTCGACGCGGATCGTCTGCGCTCCACCGTCGCCCGTCGGCGCAGGCGCGGACGGCACGGCGGTCAGCGTCGGCGCAGCCGTGGTGGCTGCCGCAACCTGCTCGATCAGCGCACGCGCATCGTCGAGACGCTCGGTGCGGGCTTCGACGGGCTCTGCCGCGACTGCGCTCGGCTCGACGCGGGTGATCGCGATATGCGAGTCCGGCGCGACGAAATCGAACGCGTCGTTGATCCGCGCCTCGGCGGTCCAGCCGGGCAGTTCGATCGTCCAGCGCAGATAGGCTTGTTCGGGGTCCAGGTCGCGCAGCGGGGGCAGGGCGTCGCAATCGACCGCGACCACGCGTCCGCCATTATCCTCCAGCTCGCGAATGACCAGCACCGGCTCGGCCCCGGCGGCCATCGCGTCGCGCGACGGGCCGAATTCGACGCGCCACACCGCTTCGGCGGCGGGCTCTTCGGGCTCGGCGGCTGCCTCTTCCGGCGTGTCAAAGTCGAAATCCAGCGCGACCGCGACCGGCTCGAACCCGAACGGATCCGGCTCCGCTTCAACCGCCGCTTCCGGCTGCGCCACGGGCGCTTCGGGGGCAGGAGCAGGGGCCGAATGATCGGCATCGAGGATTGCCTGGATCGCCGCCAGCGACGCGCTGTCGTCGGGCAGGGGAACGGTGCCCTGCGACGCGCCGACATGATCCGACAGGATGTCGAGCGCGGAGAGCATCACGCCCACCGTGGCCGGGGTCGGGTCGATGCGACCGGCGCGCACTTCGTCGAGCAAATTCTCGAACTTGTGCGCAAAGGCGGTCAGCGCGACATGGCCGAACGCGCCCGCGCCGCCCTTGATCGAATGGACCGCGCGGAACACCGCCGCGATCGTGCCGGCAGACACGTCGCCCGCCTGCATCGCGGACAGGCCCTGCTCGGCAGCGGCCAGACCCTCGGCGCATTCTTCAAAGAAGATCGCCTGGATATCGTCCATATCGTCGCTCATGGGCAGACGCGGCGGATCGCCGCCCCCAGCTTTTCGGCCTCGAACGGCTTGGTGATCCAGCCGGTAGCGCCGGCGGAACGGGCGCGCGCCTTCTTCTCGTCCGAGAATTCGGTCGACAGCACCAGGATCGGCGTGCCGCGGAATTCGGGCAGGCCGCGCACCGCTTCGATCAGCTCGAAGCCGTCCATTTCGGGCATGTTGATGTCGGTGATGAGCAGGTCGGGCTTGACCTCCTGCATCCGCTCCAGACCATGGCGGCCGTCATTGGCCGCCTCGATCTTGAACCCCTGGGCGGTGAGCGACGCCTTGAGCAGCATGCGCATGCTGGCGGAGTCGTCGACGGTAAGAATCAGCTTGCTCACGATTGCAGTTCCTCTTGGTGGCTCAGGCCCAGTCGGTCGGTCAGACCAAGCGCCTCGGTCCTGGCCAGGAAGGCGGGGCTGGGGTTTTGGATGATGAAGCGATGGCCATGCGCTTCGGCTTCAATGCGGGCGGCCAGCAGCAGCTGCAGCACGGCCTGACCGACGCTCTCCACCGCCCCGGCATCGACGACGATGTCGTCCCGGGCGTCGGCGGCGAGCACGAGGCGCACCTTCAGCTCTTCGGCGGTCACGGTGACGCCGTGCGTCGGGAGTTCGATGATCCCTCCCGGCGACGGTGCCAGTTCAGGCGGGTTGGGCTGCGAAGTCACTCTTTGCCTCCTCGAGCGCGGTTTCGAGTTGCTGGAAGGTCGGCGCCTTGTCCGAAGGCGTCGCGCGGCGGGCGATCTCGACCGCGACCTGGGTCGGCATGCCCTGGGCATGCGCGACGATCGCGGTCTTGGCGATGACGAACGGCTTGCCGTCCGCTTCGATGACCTGGCCGAGCTTGGCGGCCAGCGGGCCGACGAAGCAGTAGGACAGGAGCACGCCCAGGAAGGTGCCGACGAGCGCGCCGCCGATCATGGCGCCGAGCACTTCGACCGGCTGGTCGATCGACCCCATGGTCTTGATCACGCCCAGCACCGCGGCGACGATGCCGATCGCGGGCAGGCCGTCGGCCATCTGCTGCAGCGCGTGCTGCGGGTGCATCTCGTGATGCTGATGCGCCTCGATGTCGTTTTCCATCGCCTCGGCGATCTGATGCGGGTCTTCGAAGTTGACCGTCATCATGCGCAGATAGTCGCAGATGAACTCGGTCAGGTGATGGTCCGCGATCAGGCGCGGGTAGCGGCTGAAGATCGGGCTGTCCTTGGGCGAGTCCAGATGCGGTTCGATCGCGGTCGCGCCGCCCTTTTTGAACGCCGACAACAGGCCGAACATCAGCGTCAGCAGGTCGCGATAGTCGCTGTCCTTCCAGCGGCTGCCCTTGAACGACTTGAGGATGCCCTTGCCGGCGGCCTTCACCACCGACATCTGGTTGGACACCAGGAACGCACCGATCGCCGCGCCGCCGATCGCCATCATCTCGTGCGGCAGCGCGTGAAGGATGACCTCCATCTTGCCGCCGGCCATGATGTAGCTGCCGAATACGCAGATCATGATGATGATGAATCCGACGCCGTTAATCATGACGTTGGCGGTCCCCTGCCGGTAATGATGGTCCCGTCGATTATAGGCGGGGCGGAGAGGCGGCGGACGCGGGGCTCGTCTTTTCGATATTTGTTTGCCGGGTCGATGCGCGCGCGACCGGACCGGCGAAGACCATCCTAGATAAGTGTAAACCCGAACGAGGAACCAGCATGTCGCTCAACGCCTACCAACGTGCCCGCACGCTCGTCGAAACGCCCCGTGCGACGGAACAGCGACTGATCCGGGACGTGACGGCGGCACTGATGGAGGCGCGCGACCTGGCCTATACCGGCGGTCGGCTGATGGAAGCGCTGCACTGGAATCGCGAGATGTGGGATGCGTTCGCCAGCGCCTGTGGGGCGCCCGGCAATGAACTGCCCGATGCATTGCGCGCGTCGATCATCTCGATCGCGCTGTGGGTCAATCGTCACGCCAGCGAGGTGATGAAGGGCCGTGAAGAAATCGATCCGCTGATCGAGGTCAACCGCTCGTTGCTTGAGGGATTGGGTGAAGGCCGCATGGCCGCCTGAATGTCCGTGCCGGCTGCCTAGACCGGCACCGCAACCTCCGCCGCATAGGCGAGCCGCAGCGCCTCCGACAGGCTGCTGACGTCCAGCTTCTCCATCATGTTGGCGCGGTAGATTTCCACCGTGCGCGGCGACAGGTCGAGCTGGTGGGCGATGACCTTGTTCGGGCGCCCCTCGATCAACCCCATCAGCACCTCATGCTCGCGCGGGGAGAGGCGTGCGATCCGTTCGCGTGCCTGTTCGCGGCGCTGTGCGATCCCGCTCGTCTCACTGAACCGCGTGAACGCCTCGTCAAGCAGGTTGAGCAGGTGGTGGGGGTCGTACGGCTTTTCGAGGAAGTCGGTTGCCCCGGCCTTCATCGCCTGCACCGCCAGCGAAATGTCGCCCTGACCGGTCAGCATGATCGTCAGGAATTTGGCACTGCGTTGCTGCAGCGCCTGCATCACTTCGATCCCGTTGCGTCCCGGCATCTGGAAATCGAGCAACAGCACGCCGCCGTCGCTGGCTTCGATATTGTCGAGAAACGCATCCCCTGAGGCGAAGACGCGGATCACCAGATTGGGGCGCTCGGACAGTAGCCCGTGGAGCGACTGACGGACCGCCTGGTCATCGTCGACGATATACACACTCTGCATCAGTACTCCCCCAATGTCCGCTCGGCACCCGGAACGGTGAAGCGGAACGTCGCACCGCCTTGCTCATTATTCTCCGCTGACATCTTGCCGCCATGCGCCTCGACGATCCGGCGACAGATCAACAGGCCGATCCCCATACTGCCTTCGCCCTTGCTCGAATTGAACGGCAGAAACATGCGGTCGAGGATCGGCTTGGCCAGACCTGGCCCATTGTCGGACACCGAAAATTCGATCCGGTCGCCGTCCAGCTTGCGGGTCGCGACGCGGATGGTGCGCTGGTCTGCCGCAATCGCGCGCAGGGCTTCCAGCGCGTTGCGCATCAGATTGACCAGAACCTGTTGGATCTGGATCTTGTCGGCGAACATGAAGGGCGCCTCTGGTGCAAGATCATAGTCTATCGATACGTCCAATCGCTGTGCTCCGACAAGTACCAATGCACTGGCCTCGCGGATCGCGGCTTCGACGGGCTCGACGCGTAGATCGATATCGCGGCGGGCCACGAAATCGCGCAGACGCCGGATGATCTCGCCGGCACGCAGCGCCTGTTCCCGCGTTGCGCGCAACTGGTTGAACAGCCGCTCGTGCAGCGGATCCGAAATCTGTTCGCTCTCCAGGATGACCTCGGCCGTCGCGATATGGTTGGCGATCGCCGACAGCGGCTGATTGATTTCATGCGCCAACGCTGCGGCGAGTTCGCCCATCGCATTGATCCGGCCGATCTGCGTCAACTCGCTCGACAATTGCGCCAGCTGCTCTTCGTTGCGCAGCCGTTCGGACAGATCGGTGATGAAGCCGGTGAAGACGCGGTTGTCCTGATACACCGCTTCACCCACATGCAGCTCGATCGGAAATTCGCTGCCATCGGCATGCCGCGCGGTCAGCATGCGTGGCCGTCCGATGATCCGCCGTTGGCCGGTGCGCAGATACTGGGCCAGAAAGCCGTCATGCCGCAGCCCGAACTCGTCATTCATCAGCAGCGAGACATTGGAGCCGATGACGTCATTGGCGCTATGGCCGAACAGCCGTTCGGCCGCCGGGCTGAAGCTCAGGATCCGCCCATGGATGTCGATCACGACCATCGCGCTGGGCACGGTTTCGAGGATCGAGCGCATCTGCGCCTCTCGCGCGGCCAGCTGCGCGGTCTGCTGCACGCGGTCGGTCACGTCGATATTGACGCCGACCGTACGGATCAGCGCCCCGGAATCGTCATAGAAACAGCGCGCCGATCCTTCGATCGCGCGGATCGACCCGTCGGGCAGGCGCAAACGGTAGGACAGGCTGATCTGGTCGGCCTTGCTCCACACCGCCGCGTCGATCCGTTTGGCCATCAGGTCGCGATCTTCGGGAAATACGAACTCCTGCCACGACGCATAGTCCGTGAGCGTGCCCAGCGGCACGCCCAGTAGCGGCTCCGTATTCGCAAACCAGGTCAGCTTGCCCGACGCCACATCCCATTCGAAGATGCCGATCTTGTGCGCTTCGGCGGCCAGGAGCAGGCGATCGTCACTCTCCGCAATGGCACTCTGTGCGCGCAGCATCGGGCCAAGGTCGGTGATGGAGAGCACGGTGACGCTGCCATGCTCCCGGTCCTCGACCTCATGGGCGTGCTCGAGCACCTGTACCCTGCCGCCGTCGCGCGCGGTTTCGACCCACCGCCGCTGGCGCCAGACGCCGCTCGTGTCTGCGGCCAGCGCATCTTCGGTAACACCCTCGACGGGCCGGGTTTGCAGCAGCTCTGCCTTGACCTTCCCCAAAGCTTCTTCGGCGGTGAAGCCGAACAGGTCCGCGCAGCCCCGCGACCAGTGAATGATCCGCCCCGCGCGGTCGGTCATCACGATCGGCTGGGCGTCGAGCGTCGCGGCATAGATGCGCAGCGTCGAGCGTTGACGCGTCAGCCGCGCGATCGCCCATAACAGCACCGACCCGACGATCAGGGTGTTCGCCAGCATGCCCCAGATTTCGGTCGTCTCGGGAAACTCCGGACTGCCGAACAGGATCAGGTCGGCAGCGAGCACCAGGGCCGGCGCGACCATCAGCGCCGGCACTGCGCGCAGCGGCATCGGCCAGCGTTCTTCGCCGCTGGCCCGATATTCCGCCAGCGTCCGGTCGGTCGCGGTCAATAGCAGGCCGAGTCCCAGCAGCAGCTCGGCAACATTGGTCAGGATCGGAATGTGCCAGGGCTGAACCGCCCCGCCGCGGACCTCGGTGGCCAGGATCTGGCCAGCCAGCATCAGCAGCGAAAAACTGATCACCAGCGCCGCAATCATCGCCGCGATCGGTGCGCCATCGCGGTCGCTGCGGAACAGGATTTGCGTGGTAATTCCCAGCAGCAGAATGAGCAGGCACGACACCGGGCTGCCGCCCTGCTCGCTCAACATCGACATCGCGAGCAGGGCCAACGCGACCGCCGCAACGCCGCTTCCGACGACTGCGGCACGACGCCGGGGCAACGCGCGGGGCAGGCTGGCGGCAACCAGCGTCACGGCGAGAACTAGATTTGCGGCAAGGGTAGGCGGCCAGGCTGACGGAAAGCCAACAAGGGTAGTGCGCAGGGGCGGGTAGTTCAGAACCCAGCCAAGGAGACCGGCCAGACAAACCAGCGCGGCCAGGGTGAAGCAACTGGCGGCCAGTCGTCCGCGGATCGATTCCATCGGAAACCAGAGACGGCCTGGTGCCACGCTCCCCCCATTATAGCCGCTACCCGGTTCCTAATACCGAGTTTACCCATAATGAATGACGTTACAACCGGTTAGACGAAACGCGCGGCGACGACCGCATGCACCTCATCCTGCGTCATGTCATTGAGCGGCAGAGACTTCTGCGGCGATTGGCTATGTCCCACCAGCGCGCCGTCCATGCCCACTGCAACGGCCAGGATGCGAAAGCCACCTGGTTCGCGCACTGCGGCAAGCCCGCCTGCGACGGGATAACGATCCGGGTCGACGAACAGGATTGCCTGACCGGGCAGCCCGGCGCCGAGCGTGGCGCGACACAGCCGCAGCGCGATGACCTGTGCACCGCATCCGGGCGGGGGCAGGATGCGCTCACCGGTTTCCTGGTCGATAACCAGCCCATCGGGCCCGGCGACCCCGCGGACGGGAATGGTTGCGGCGGGATCGCCGACCATGGCAATCGCGGTTGGCGCGGTCGGAACAACGGTCGCCTCGCCGCGCAGCTCAGCGCGCAACGCCGCGATCCGCTCGCGCGTCCGCTGCATCCGCGCTTCAGGATCGCTGACCGACGCCATCCACGGGCCAAGATCGCCCGCGCGGTGCAGCTGGTCGATCCGTGCGCGCAACGCCGCTTCGGTTGGGGCACCGAACAGCGCGGCGATCGCCAACCGGGTCGGCGCGTTCCACTCTTCAAAGCTGCGCTGTGCATTTTCGATGCGCGACAGATTGACCGGAGCGATGCCGTGCCGTTCACCGATCGCCTGAATCGTCAGCGCGCGGTCGGTGGAGCGCAGGTGACGCACGGCGGCGGCCAGCAGGACGGCGAACTCTTCGCGCTCCAGGTCCAGCATCGGCGCGCTGACGAAGGGCGTTGCCCATTGCTCGATCGAGAATCCCGGCGCATCGACATCGACCAGCAGGGCTTCGGGCGCGACGCCAAGCACCGCAGCGATTTCGGTCAGTTCATGCGCGCGGGCCGTAACCTCGCCGCGCTCGATCTTGGACAGCCGGATATAGGTCAGCCCCGGAAGGCGGTGGGCAAGGCCGATCAGCTTCTGATACCCTGCCCGCCGACGCAGGTCGCGGATCGCGTTGGGAAAGATGAACGCACGGTAGGGGTCGATCGGGACAGACCCCGACGCAACGCCAGGCCGCAATATGACGGGCGCGTCCATGCCCCGATCTCCTATACCCATTTTGGTATAGGATAGCATGCATCCTGAATATTTCCAGCCCTTTAGCCGCGCCGTGGTCAGCTCGCCCGGCGTGCCGCGACCGAACGCGACGGCTGGGAGATCAGCGCCCAGTTGCCGGCGGGATCGAAACGGCGCAGCGCGACCAGGCTGCCGGGACGCGCGATGCGCCGGTCGAGCCAGCCGGGCGCGAGCGGCCACGGGTCTTCGGGCGCGACGGCAACGCCGCTGCCATCGGTGATCAGCCCGATGCTGTGCGGTGCCATGCCCAGCGGCCAACGCTGGCGCACCCGTTCGAGCAATTGCCCGGCAAGGCGCTCACAGCTCCGCGCGGCGCGCAGCGGGGCGATGTCCTGGCGCTTCAGCCAGCGGTCCCAGCTGACCCCGAAATGTCCATTGGTCCCGACGCCCCAAACGGCGACCAGATGTCCCGACTGGTCGAACCAGTAACGGGCGGCGTGACAGAATTCCCGGGTCAGGTCGTCCAGGCCCGGATCGATGAACGGCATAAGGCCGTCGGCGCTGCTCTGAGCGGTCATGATGCTCTCGCGGATCACGGGGTGATGCTCAGTGCGAACGGGTGGTGCCGCGGACCAGCGCGGGTTCGCGCGCGTCCTGCTCCACCGCCGGGGTCTCCTCGATTGCGACCGGATCGACCGCGATCACGCGGCTCAGGCGATTATGCGGTGCGTTGTGATCCGGAAGTACGCCGACCGGCGCAGCGGCGGGAAGATCGGTCGCCCGACGACGCGGGGTCGTCTTGGGCCGTTCGAACATCCCGCCGAAGCGCGGGTCGTTGGCGGCGATGTCGGCGATCGCCTTGGCGGCGCGCTTGGCCACCTGACGCTGGCGCTCGCGCTCCTGCGGATCGGCCTCCAGCTCGATATCGGCGGCATCATCGGACAGGCGGCGTGCGACGGTGCGGCGCTGTGCCTCCAGCTTCTCCTCCAGCTCAGCGATCTCGGCGGGATCGATGATCGCGGCACCGGCGCGGTAGCGGGGGAGGCGGGGGTCCTGCACCTGCACCGACCGCGTGTTGCGGGCACGGCGCTTGAGCTGCTCCATCGCCACGCCGCGCAGATGATCGACATAGGCGTCGAGCAGCGCTTCGCGGGTCTTGACCGCGAGATGCTCGCCGGCCGCCGCTTCGGTGCGCTCCAGAGCATATTCGTCCTCGATCATGCTCTCCAGCGTATTGGCCTCGCCTTCCGCGCCCAGGCTCATCGCATAGAGCGAGACGGTGGTCGCCTCGACCTTCTTCGCCGACGGGCGCTGGTCGGTCATGACGCGGAAGCGCAGGCTCTGCAGTTCGCCGCGCAGCTGCCAGTTGACGAAGGTCGTGAACTGCGCGCGCTCGGAGTCATAGGCCTGGATCGCGCGGTGGACACCGATCGCACAGCACTGTTCGGCGTCGTCCCAATGGGCGGCAAGGCCATACTGGCGGATGAAGTGGCGGATGCGCGGCGCCAGCAGCTTCAGCACCTGGGCGAAGGCGCGCTCGCCATACACGCGCTGACGGTTGGTCTGCGACTGGCCGTCCTTCGCCATGTTCTCGATAACGGCGGCAACGGCAACTTCAAGCGCGGCAGTGGTGTTCGACATGATCGTCCCCTCGATCGTCTTGCCGTCGCGATGTCTGCTCCGGCTGCAGGGGAATGATCGCCGATTGCGGTAAATAGGATTAAACTACTCCTATACGTAATTCCACAATATGGTAAATCTACGGTGATTCTGTCTCAGGCCGCGCGCACTTGATCGACGAACCGATGGACCTGATCGGAGAGGGTGCTTGCCTGTCCCGACAGCGCGCTGGCCGATGAGAATATCTGGCTCGCCGCGCTTCCGGTGGCTTCCGACGCCTGGCTGACCCCGACGATGTTCGCGGACACTTCATGCGCCGCCTGCGCGGTCTGCTGAATGTTGCGGCTGATGTCGGCGGTGGCGCTGTTCTGTTGGTTAACGGCGCTCGCGATGCTGCTGCTGATCTCGGCGACCTGGCTGATCGTTTCGGTAATGTTGCTCAGGCCTGTGACCGCTTGCCGGGTCGCTTGTTGAATCTCGCGCACCTGGGCCTCGACCTCTTCGGTCATCCGTTCGGTCTGGCTGGCGAGCGCCTTCACCTCGGCGGCGACGACCTCGAACGCCTTGCCCGCTTCGCCCGCGCGGGCCGCCTCGATCGAGGCGTTGAGCGCCAGCATGTTGGTCTTGCCCGCAATCTGGCCGATCAGACCGACGACCGTACCGATCCGTTCCGCAGCCTCATCGAGCGCACGGACCGTCTGGTCGGTCTGCTGGGCGTCGGTCACCGCGCGCTCGGTGGTGCGTGCGGACTCGGTCACCTGTCCAGCAATCATCTGGATCGACGCCGACAGTTCCTCTGCAGCTGATGCGACGGTCTGCACCCCGGCACTCGCCTGTTCCGCCGCTGCAGCGACCGCCAGCGCGCGCTGATTGGCTTGACCGGTATTGCTCGTCATCGATTGGGCGCTGGCTTCCAGCTCGTTCGACGCAACGCTCAGCTGCTCGACGAGACCGGCGACCTGCGCCTGGAAATCCTCTGCAAGCTTGGCGAGCTTCTCGTCATAGGCGACCTTGTTTTCGACAATGTAGCCCGAGATGGCGAGGTCCATGTCGATCATCACCGCCATGTTGATCGCGGTGCACAGCTCCGCCGTGCGGCGCGCGGCAGCAGGGCTGAGGCTGCGTCCGCAACTCTGTGCAGCCAGCTCGAACAAATGGCGCAGGATGAAGGTGTAGCCGCCGATATACCATTGCGGGTCGAGGCCGATCTTGCTGTGCATCAGGCCGATTTTCTTGACCGATGCGACATAGGCATCGTCAAACCGGCCGCTGAACAGCATCTTCCAATGTGCCGCCTGTGCGTTCGCGGCGCGCGGCATGGCCTCGCTGCCCTTGAACATCGCCGCCAGCTGCGGCCAGCCGCGCAGGTTGGTGTAGAATTTGTCGAGAATCCCGGGCAGCTCGCGCTCGAGCGTGGGGCCGAACTTGGTCAATGTCGCGCGCTGGCTGTCCGTGAAACCGGCAAAGGCAAGACGTTCGACAAGTTCGGCACTGACGCTCATGGCAGGACCTTCCATCCCAACTTCGTTCCTTACCCATATAGGAGAAATACGGGAGGACCGGTCGCTATGGTGTTCCTACGTACGCTTTAAGCAAAGCGTTCGGGGCGGACGCGGGCGCCGACATAATTGTCCAGCCAGGCGCGGTGCGCGGCGCTGGCGTCGCCGGTGCGGGCGATGGCCTGACTGGCGCGGCCGCCGCCGATCTGGGCGCGCAGCAGCATGCTCGCGCGTTCGTCGGTCAATCCGGTCTTGAGATATTTGATCGCATCACCCGCGCCCAGATGGTGAGCGAGATAGGCGGTTCGCGCGACGGCGGATGGATCCTCGCCGGTGGGCACGCCCGAGCGTTGCAGTGTCTTCAGGTTAAAGCGTGCATAGTCGGCAGTCGTCTCGATCGACGCGGTTGCGTTGTAGCGTAGCTGTAGCAGCTCGGCGCGCGCCGCCGTTCGCACCTGACCGGACCGGTCGAGCCAGCCCTTGGCCTGTGCCGTCTGGTTAAGCCAGGTGCCGCGCGTTTCTGCCATGCCTTCCCACGTCCGGCTGAGAAACTGTCCCAGGCCTGCGGCCGACGAGCGGCTGTTGCGCGAATAGACGTTCCACTGGCCGGCGGAATCCTTTGCCGCCTCGGCATTGACGATGGCGGCCAGCGCGGTGGCGGGGATGCCCGTGCGCTCGGCCGCGCGCTCCAACGCCGGCGCATGGCGCGCATTGGCGCCAAGCCGTGCCGGATCGAGCGTCACCGCGCCGGGGGCAGGCTGGCTGGCTTCGAGGCTGCGCAAGTCGATGTCGCGGAATTCCGGGCTGTGCAGGATCGCTGCCATTGGACGCGGCTGCGTCGCCTGACCCGACAGTTCGAGCAGGGTATCGAGGTCCAGCCTCTCCATATCGGGATTCTGCGGCAGCTTGGCCTCGGCGTCCGGGGCCATGGTCCCGATCGCGGCCTGCCACAAACGCTTCTGCGCCGATCCCAGCGCGTTGCGATGGATCGCGGCGGCGGTTGCGGCGGTATCGGGCGAACCGAGCGGACGGGTCTGGATCGTCATGTGCGATTGCTCCTGCGCAGGTCGCGGGCGCGGCGTACGAAGCGCGCGGCGGTCAGATCGTCGAGCATCGCCTGTTCGGCGGTCTGCGCGACGCGCTCGGCGTCGGCGCGATACTGGTCGGCGGCATTGCCGATCGCTTTCATCGACGCATATTGCTGAGCCGCCTGACGCCGTAGCAAGGTCAGTTCGACTTCGGCATCGTGGCGCAGCTGTTCCAGCCGGCGGCGCTCGGCGCGCGCGCGGTCGAGATAGGATTCGGCATAAAGTTGCCAGTCCATCGCGCTGAGTTCACGCTCGCGCGCGATCTTCGCGCTTAGTGCTTCGTGCAGCGACTGCATCTCGTCGAGCCGGATCGTCGCATCGACGATCAGCGTCTTGAGCGCGTCCATGTCGCGATCGAGCGCGCGCAGCGCGGCGTCATAGGGCGTGCGCATGCGCTTCCTCCACCAGTGCGGCCAGATCCGCGAACGCCTGGTCGGCATGACCGCGATCGCCCTTGGTCTGGGTCAGCATCGCCTCGATCTGCGGGGCGATCGCGACGGCGCGATCGACTTCGGCGTTCGATCCGGCCTTGTACGCGCCGAGCCGGACAATCTCTTCCATATCGGCATAGGTGCCGAGCACGCGCCGCGCGGCGAGACGGGTCGCGTTCTGATCCTCGTTCAAGCAGCGGGGCAGGGTGCGCGACACCGATTTGAGCAGGTCGATCGCGGGATAGCGTCCGCGCTCGGCAATGCGTCGGGTGATGACGACGTGACCGTCCAGAATGCCGCGCACCGCGTCGGCGACCGGCTCATTATGATCGTCGCCATCGACCAGCACGGTGAACAGCCCGGTGATCGATCCCTGACCGGGCAGACCGGGACCGGCACGTTCGAGTAGCCGCGGCAGCTCGGCAAAGACGGTCGGGGTATAGCCGCGTGTCGCGGGCGGCTCGCCATTGGCAAGACCGATTTCGCGCTGCGCCATCGCAAAACGTGTGACCGAGTCCATCAGGCACAGCACGCGTAGGCCCCGGTCGCGGAAATGCTCCGCCAGCGCGAGCGTGGTCCAGGCCGCCTGACGCCGCATCAGCGCGGGTTCGTCCGACGTCGCCACGACGACGATGCTGCGCGCCAAGCCCTCCGGCCCCAGATCATCCTCGACGAACTCCTGCACCTCGCGGCCGCGTTCGCCGATCAGCCCGATGATCGCGACATCGCACTCGGTCCAACGCGCCAGCATCGATAACAGCACCGACTTGCCGACGCCCGACCCGGCAAACAGGCCGAGCCGCTGGCCGGTGCACAGCGGCACGAACAGGTCGAGCGCGCGCACGCCGGTTTCGATCCGGTCGCCAACCCGCGCGCGCGACGCGGCCGGGGGCGGGGGTGCCTTGATCGGCTGGCGGGTGGCGCCCAGCGGCAATTCGCCCTTGCCATCGACCGGACGGCCAAGGCCATCGACCATGCGGCCGAGCCAGCCATCGCACGGGCGCAGTGACAGCGCGCCGGGGTGCAGCCACGCGATCGTGCCCGACTTCAAGCCTTGTGGCTCGCGGAACGGCATGCACTGCGCCAGCCCGGCTTCGATGCCCGTCACTTCCGATGGGATCATCCCGTCGGGCGTGTCGATGTCGATCCGCGCGCCGATCTGTGCCGCGCCGGCCAGGCCCTCGACCTCGATCAGCGCGCCGCGCACCGCCGTCACGCGGCCATAGCGCGTTTCCAGCGGCAGCGTGGCAATCGTTCGGGCGGTGGAGGACAGGCTGTGCACCGGTCTGCGCTCAGGCCGCTTCGTTCGCCGGGGCGGTGGCCGCGTCTTCAAGCTCGATCAGGGCACGGCAGGTGATGAGACCGCGGTAAAAGCTGCCCTCGGCAACCTGCCGGGCAAAGCGCACGCATGCGGCGCGGCCCGCGTCGGTCGCCATCGCCGGGATCAGCAGCGTCAGCTCGTCGATGACTTGGTTCTTGTGCGCTTCGGGATCGTCGCCGAGATACGCCATCATCGTCGCATGATAGAGGCGCCGCGCGGTGGTCGTCGCCTCTTCCGGCGCCATGATCTCACGTCCGCGCAGCAGCGCGACCTTGTTCTCGATCACCAGTTCGGTGCGGCCCTTGGCGCGCAGCATCGCCCCGTTGACCACCAGCGCCTCGCCATCGCGCAGGGAAATTCGCAGCATCGTCACGTCCTCATCTAATGCGTTGCTGCTTCATAGAAGGGCGGGGGAGGGCGCGGTCCCGCACCCGGAAAAAATTGCCGCCCAGCAAAAATTGCGCGCCCCTGCGGACCGATAGGGTCGCCGCTCTCCTATCATGGCCATGTCAGCCCACAGGGGCACGAACCGGAGACAGTCCTTGAGCCTTTATTCCGCACTTTATGCCGGTGTCGCCGGTCTCGGCGCCGAAGCGACTGCGATGGCCGTCGTTGCCGACAACATCAGCAACATCAACACGATCGGCTACAAGGGGAACGACATTCAGTTCCGCACGCTGGTCAGCGACGGGCGCGCCCGGTCGGCCTATACCGCCGGCGGCGTGATGGCGGCGCCGCAGGCGCTGATCTCGAAACAGGGCCTGCTGCAGGCGTCGAGCAACACCACCGATCTGGGCATCGAGGGCGGCGGCTTCTTCGTCGTGCGCGAAACGCTGGACGGCAATGACGTCGCCTTCACCCGCGCCGGTTCGTTCCGCCCGGACGAGTTCGGCTTTCTGCGCAATGCCGCCGGCATGTATCTGCAGGGTTGGCGTCTCGACAGCTTTGGCG
Organism: Sphingomonas bacterium; assembly: GCA_030149245.1. Lineage (GTDB taxonomy): Bacteria > Pseudomonadota > Alphaproteobacteria > Sphingomonadales > Sphingomonadaceae > Sphingomonas. The sequence continues at coordinate 67,109 of JASBRX010000032.1, read as the reverse complement.
AGTTCACCAACACGGGCAACGTCGCGGCACTGACCCCGGTGCGCGTGAGCGACCTGACCGGTGCCGCCGCGCCGTCGACCAAAATCGACATTCGCGCCAACCTTCAGTCGACCGCGCCGCTGCACACCGGTGCCTATGCGTCGGGCGATATCGCCAACGGCACGGTCGAGCCGAGCTTCAGCCGCTCGTTCGACATCTATGACGCCCAGGGCACGTCGCACCGCGTGACCATGGCATATGTCCGCACCGGCGCGAACACGTGGCAGGGTGAGCTGTACGCCGAGCCGGCGACCGACGTCACCGCCGCCAATGGCGTGCTCGCCAGCGGCGAACTGCGCTTCAACCCCGATGGCAGCCTGATCCGCGACGATTCGGTCTACACCTCGGGCTTCTTCGATCCGGTTGCGATCACCTGGTCCAATGGCGCGGGGTCGGTTCCGCTGCGCCTCGGCCTTGGCGAGAATGGCACGATCAGCGGCCTCAGCCAGTTCGGTTCGGAATCGGCGATGATCGCGGCGACCACCGATGGCGGCGTGCTCGGCAACATCGCCTCGATCCAGGTGTCGGAAGCCGGCGTGCTCAGCGCGGTGTTCGACAATGGCGTGACCCGCCCGGTCTTCCAGCTCCCGGTCGCGACCTTCCCGAACCCGGATGGCCTGACCCGCATTTCGGGCAACGCCTATCTGCTCTCCGACCGGTCGGGCAATGCCTCGATCGACATCGCGGGTGCGCTCGGCGCGGGCAAGATCCGCTCCAGCACGCTGGAGGCCTCCACCGTCGATCTTGCGCAGGAGTTCAGCAACATGATCCGCTTCCAGCGCGCCTACAGCGCGGCGTCGAAGATCATCACCACGGTCGACGACATGTTGGCCGAAGTCAGCAACCTCAAGCGCTGATCGCTGAGACGGCGGGGGACTAGGCGTGTCGATCGGGGAGATTTTGGGGGCTGCCGTATCCGGCATGAGCGCGGCGCAGGCCGGGCTCAAGACGGTGTCGACCAACATCGCCAATGTCGGCACCCCCGGCTATGCCCGCGAGCGCGCCAACCAGTCTGCCGCCGTCCATGGCGGCCGGGTCACCGGCGTCGTGGTCGGCGAGCCGACCCGGATCGCCGACAAGTTCCTCGAAGCTGCCGTCTATCGCCGCGCCAACGACCTTGGCAATTCGGAGGTGACGGCCAGCTATCTCGACCGCATGCAGACGCTGCTCGGTGCGCCGGGATCGGAATCGGGCATCCCCGCTCGGCTCAACGCGATCAACAGCGCGGCGATCGCCATGACCGGCGCGCTCGGTGCCGAACAGAATGCGGCGGACTTCATCGCCCGCACCACCGACGCGATCGGCACGCTGCAGCGGCTCGACACCGATATCTCGATGCTGACCGGCGACGTCGACGCCGAAACCGGCCTGACGGTCGAGCGCATCAATGCGCTGCTCAAGCAGATCCACTCGCTCAACGACGCGGTCTCGCGGCTCGACGGATTGGGGCGCAGCGCGGCGGGCACCGCCGATCAGCGCAACAATGCCGTGCAGGAGCTCAGCAGCCTGATCGCGGTGAACGTGCGCGAACAGCCCAATGGGCGCCTGCTCATCGAAACCGCCGGCGGCGCGCCGCTGCTCGATACGCGGATGCGGCTGCTGTCTTATCCGACGTCGAAATCGGGGTCGGGTGCGGCGCTGGCCGAATATCCCGGCATCGATATCCGGTTCGCGACGGACTCGGGCGCACTGGGTGCAGCGACCGGCGACCGCATCGAATCCTCGGCGGTCGGGGGCAAGCTTGGCGGGCTGCTCGAGCTGCGCGACCGGACGTTGCCGGGGTTCCGCGATCAGCTCGGCACGTTGTTCACGGGTCTCGCCCGCGCGATCAACGGCGCATCCAATGCCGCCAGCGCGATGCCGCCGCCGAACCGGCTCAACGGATCGACCACGGCGCTGGCGACCAGCGACCGGCTGGGCTTTACCGGGGCCGCCGTGTTCGCGGTGATGGGATCGGACGGGTCGATCGTCGCGCGGACCCGCGTCGACTTCGACGCACTGGGATCAGGCGCGACCGTTGCGGACGCGGTCGCTGCGATCAACGCCGGCCTGGGTGGCGCGGGCACCGCCAGCTTCGCCGATGGGCGCTTGACGATCGATGCGGTGGGCGTCGGTCGCGGCGTCGCGGTTGGCGATGACCCCGTGGCCCCGTCCAATCGCGGCGGAGTCGGGTTCAGCCAGTATTTCGGCCTCAACGACGTGGTGCGGACCGAAGGCGCACTGATGGTGCCTCCGGGCTTCGCGGCTGGCGATCCGCACGGCTTTGCCGCAGGCAGCACCAGCGACATCATGCTGCGCGATTCTTCGGGCCGGGTGATTGCCCGCACGACGATGACGGCGTCAGCGGGCGGGACGATGGGCGACCTCGTCACGCAGCTCAACGCCAGCGACCTCGGCGGCTTTGGCACCTTCTCGATCGACACGAGCGGTCGCTTCCGCTTCGATCAAGCCGCCGGCGTGACCGGTACCTCGATCTCGATTCCGTCGGATTCGACGGGCCGCTACGACACCGGCATCTCCTTCTCCGCGCTTTCCGGCCTGACCGGCAGCGTCAGCGGGCTGGCGGCGGGGGGTGTCGCGCCGGACCTGCGCAATAGCCCTGGCAAGCTGCCGCTCGCCATTTTCAACACGGGTGCTGCCGTCGGCGAACGTGGCGTGCTCGCCTCCGACACCCGTGCCGCGCAATTCTATACCGACAGCTTCGGCCAGGTGAACGACCTTGGCAAGGAAGGGAATATCTCGCTGGAGCGTTACGCCTCGCTGATCCTCGGCGAGACCGGCACCAGCGCGGCCAACGCCCAGACCCGCTACGAAGACGCCACCGCGCGCAGCCAGGACGCGATCACCCGGCGCGATTCCTATTCCGGCGTCAATATCGACGAGGAACTGTCGATGATGATCGTCCTGCAGAACAGCTACTCCGCCGCCGCCCGCGTCATTCGCGTGGCCGATGAAATGTACCAGGACCTGCTCGGGACCGTGGGTTGAGGATCGAATAGATGCGCGTCGCCACCATCCCCCTGCAACAGACCACTGCGATCTCGATCCAGCGCGCGCAGGAAAAGCTGTCGGTCACCCAGGCTCAGCTCTCGACCGGCAAAAAGGCACCGGATCTCGCCGCGCTGGGCAGCGAAGCGGTGCGCACGCTGTCGGCCCATACCTTGCTCGCCAAGCAGGAGGCACACGCCCAGACCGCGACGCGGCTCGGCACGACGCTCAGCTTGTACGAAACCTCGATCACCGCGATCGAGAACGGTTCGATGGACCTCGGCAACCGCCTATCGCTGGCGGTCGGAACCGGCGAGGCGGCTGGACTTGGCGAAGCCATTTCCGCTGCGTTCGACCAGTTCCGCTCGATGCTCAACACCAGCGAGGGCGGGCTGCCCCTGTTCGGCGGTGGGATTTCCACCGAGCCCTACACGCCGACGAAGATCGAGGATCTGGTCGGCGTCGCGGCATCGGCGCAGTTCAACGATGGCGAGGCGATCGCGCGCGCGCGCGTGGGCGACGGGCTCGACCTCAACTATGGCATCACCGCCTCCGAACTCGGTCTCGAAATGACCAAGGTCTATCGCAGTCTGGTCGAAGCCGGCCCGTTCGGCGAGATGCTGACCGATGCGCAGAAGACGGCGCTGACCGATATCAAAATTCAGCTAGACGACGCGGTGAGCGGCATTCGTCGCCTGAACGCCGAAAATGGTCGGCGGCTCGCGCAAACAGATACATTGGTCACGCGCGCCAATGAGCGTGCGCTCGTCCTCAAAGACGTGATCAGCCGTAACGAAGACGCCGATCTTGCCCAGGTGGCGATGGATTTGGCGATGCACAAGACCACCTTGGAGGCCAGCTACTCGGTCTTCACCCAGCTCAATGAACTCAGCCTGCTCAATTACATGCGTTGACGGCGCGGCGCGCCCACGCTGCCGACGCAGCATCTATAATTACACATCCGAACCGAATGGGGACCGACATGAAGGCCTTCACGAACCTTAAAATCGCCTACAAGATTGCGGCGCTGATGCTGATGCTCGGCGCCGTGACTCTTGGCCTTGTCCTGAACAGCGTCAGCACGCTCAAGCATATCGACAAGGAGTACGGCGCGCTCGCCGAAACCGCTCTCCCCAACAATACCGAGCTCGCCCGGTCCTATCAGGGCGTGATCGACATGAGCCTTTCCGGCTATCAGGTGATGTACTATCCCGGCGGCAGCGCGCGAAACCGCGAGGCGATCGCGTCAGAACTCGAATCCTACAAGACCGCGAAGGCGCGCCTTGCGGCGATTGTGAAGTCGGAACCCGATACCGCCAAGTCGATTGATCCCATCTTGGCCGATCTCGACGAGCTGCATAAGCTTACCCGCGGCGCGATCGAACTGGGCCAGGCCGATCGCAACGAAGAAGCGGGCAAGGCGCTGGCCGCGGCGGATCCGAAGGCCAAGGCAATCCGTGCCGAGCTCCGGCGCTTCACCACTGAACGCTCCGACGCGGCGAGCAAGAAGAATGCCGAGCTGTCCGAAATGGCGGCCAGCGCAGTTAGCTCGATTCTCGTCACGGGCCTGCTCGGCGTCGTCCTTGCAGTCGGCTTCGGCATCTTCGTCGCCCGCCGCACGATCATCGCACCGCTGATGGGGCTTGAGGGCGCGATGCGCACGCTGGCCGACGGCAATAACCGCATCGACGTCAACGGCACCGATCGCGGTGACGAAGTCGGCGCGATGGCCAAGGCGGTGCTCGTCTTCCGCGACAATGCCCAGGAACAGGAGCGCCTGACTGCTGCCAAGGCAGCGGCCGATGCCGAGCAGAAGATGGTGATCGACACCCTGTCCAGCCATCTCGACTCACTGGCGCAGGGCGACCTGACCCGGCCGATCGACGCCGAGTTCAATGGTTCCTATGCGGTGCTCAAGGACAATTTCAACGGCGCGCTCAAGTCGCTCAGCGACCTGATCCAGTCGGTCACGGAAAGCGTCCGCGCGATCAGCTCGGGCTCGACCGAGATCGAGGCGGCGTCGGAAGACCTTGCCCGTCGCACCGAAAGCGCCGCTGCGTCGCTTGAGGAAACCTCGGCCGCCGTCGCTCAGATCAACGATCGCCTGCGCAACAGCGCCGAAGCGGCGACCCGCACGGTCGGTCGCGCCGATCAGGCGATGGTCACGGTCGGCACCGGTCGCGGTACGGCGGAGGAAGCGGTCTCGGCCATGGGTCGCGTCGCCGACAGCGCCAAGGGCATCGATAGCGTCATCGAGGGCCTCGACAAGATCGCCTTCCAGACCCGCGTCCTCGCGATGAACGCAGCGGTCGAAGCCGGTCGTGCCGGCGAAGCGGGCCGTGGCTTTGCGGTCGTCGCCGATCTGGTCGGTCAGCTCGCGATGCGCTCGGAAGAAGAGGCCAAGCGCGCGCGTGAACAGCTCACCGCGACCCAGAACGACGTCGAAATCGCGGTCGGCGCGGTCGAACGCGTCGATGGCGCGCTGGTCGGCATCTCGTCCGATGTGTCGGCGGTGCATGAAATGCTGAACGGCCTCGCGCAGGACAACCAGGCACAGGCAGCAGCGGTGCAGCAGATCGCATCGGCGATCGGCACGATGGACGAATCGACGCAGCAGAATGCAGCGATGGTCGAGGAAACCTCGGCAGCGGCGCGCAGCCTCAACTCCGAAGTCCGCCTGCTCGGCGAACGCGCCGACAGCTTCCGCACGTCGGCAAGCGCGGCAACGCCCGCATCGGCGCCGGTCCGCGCGCCGCGCCCGGTCACCAAGTCTCCGGCCAAGCCGCGCGCCGCCGCGCCCGCGCCCAAGGTCGCGGCAAAGTCCGAGCGCCAGTCGAGCGAGCATGTCTATCAGTCGCCGATCAAGCCGCTGCCAGCTGCCGCGATCTCGTCGCTGGTGCGCAAGAACGACGCCTGGGACGAATTCTGATCCCCGAGCCGGCCGGACATTCCCCCCGGACGGTTTGACCTTCGCGGCGGTGCCTCCCCGGCACCGCCGCTTTTCTTTGTCCGTCGAAGATGAGGACGTTCGGACGCGCGCAGGCGCACGCCCGCTCCCATTCAGGGAACAGCGCTAATGCAGCAGGTCCGTTGAATTAGCCGCGCGCGAGCAGCAGCAGGTCGCCGTCGGCGGCGGTCTCGGACACGCCCGCCATGGCCGCGTCGAGCGCGACCGGGTTCACCGCGCCGTTGGGCGAGGCGAGCGCGCCCAGCGCCTCGCCCGCCTTGGTCCCGCGCAGGGCGGGGAGGTAGCGTTTGCGCAGCGCGGCAAGGCCGGGCTCGTCGCCCAGCATCACCAGCGCGACCGCCTGACGCAGCACCGCCGCCGTGCGGGCGGGGGCGAGCACGGCGCGATTGGCCTGCGCAAAGCGCGCCCAGTCGCGTGCCTGCCACAGCATTTCGGCGCGCAGATCGTCCGCCGCCTCCACCTGATCGAGCATCGCCAGCGCGTCGCCGCGCCGGCCCATGCGCCAGGTGGCGATCGCCTGCATGCGCTGACGATCCGCCGCGATCGGCGCGGGATAGTCCGGGCCGTCGCTGCGACGCAGGGTCGTCAGCACCTGATCGGGCTTGTCGGCGAGCAGCAGTAGGCGCGCGATGCGGATCGACAGCGGCCCCTTGGCAATGTCGATCGCGCGGTTCTGCATCTGATGCTGCAGCAATTCGGCGGCGCGGACATGCAGTCCGGCGGCGGACAGTTGGTCGGCGAGCGTGCTGACCAGCAGGTCGCCCGGCGCGCCGGTCGGCGACAGGTCGCGATACTCCCAGAACAGCCCTGCCGCCTGTGCGATCGGGCGTTTGGGATCGTTGACCAGCGTCTGGAGATCGGCCTGGATCCGCGTCAGCGTGGGTCCGGTCTGCGCGCCAAGGTCGAAATGGCGGAACAGGGTCGCAGATGCGACAAGCGCCGTCACCGGATCATGCGCACGCTCGGCAATCTGCCATTTGAGTTCGAGCGCGGCGCGTTCGACCTCGCCCCCGCGCCAGCGAAAGGTGAGGGCGTCGAGCCGCTTGACCGCCTCGCCCGGCTTGACCGTCCCGCGCGCCAGCGCATCGCGGATCAGCGCCAGTTCGGCGGCGGCGCGCTCGGCGGGGGCGCCGGACAGCAGCACGCGCTCCAGCCGCAGCTTGCCCGCTTCGGGCTGACCGGTGGCCAGTAACGCGATCCCGCGCTGCAGATTCGCGGCGACATGCTGGTCGGGGATCGCGGCCAGAAAGCGCAAGGCGCGGTCATGATGTCCCGATCGGCTGAGGCCCACCGCGGCATCGAGCAGAAAGGCGATGCGGTCCGCCCCATGGTGCGCCAGGATCGCGGGCACCGCGCATTTGAGCAGCGCGCTGCCGGCGGGGCCGTCGATCACTGCGCCGGCGCGGATGCGCCACGCACAGGCCTCGGGATCGGCGAGCAATTCAGGCGCATTGAACCAGGTCAGGGCGGCGCTGTCGCGACCGGCCATGGCATTCGCCTTACCCATCGCCAGCCGCCACGCGGGTACCAGTTCGAGTGCGCTGTCATCGCGCAGCATCGTTTCGAGCACGCCGAGCGCGTCGGCACCGCGCCGCGCGTCGATCAGCGCGGTCGCCAGCTTCCAGCGCGCGGCCTGGCGCGTTTCCGCCGTGCTGCGCGCGATCATCGACCAGGCGAGCGGGATGTCGATCGCGGCGCGCGCGCCGGGCGCGGATCGCGGCAATTCGGCAAGCTGTGCGGCAAAGGGCTGCGGCTTGGCGACGCCGCCGCCGGGCGCGGCTTTGGCTGCAGCCGGCGGGGGCGTGCCATGCGCTGGGGCGGCGTGCTTGGCGTCGCCCGCCGCCAGCGCGGCGCTGGCGCTCCCGGCGAGCAGCACCAGAGCGAGGATCGATCCGGGCCGGGTCATGCGCGCAGCAGCAACCATGCCTGAGCCACGCCGCCGATCAACGCTGCGGACAGAAACAGGAATGCGATCAGGGCGCGGCCCAAGCCCGGCTTGGCGACCGGGCGGGGCTTGGCGGCGCGGCGCGGGGCGGGGCCGGTGGCAAAGCCGCCGCGCAGGCGGCGGTCGGCGGCACCGCCACCGATGACGCGAACGCGTGGGGGCTTTTGATCGTGGCTCATTCAAATCCCAACGGGGCAAGTCCCAACACGCGGTTTTCAACCTATTATAGAGAGACGGGGTCGCGTGCGGTCCCGCTGCACGCCTTTGATTGGAGACCGCATGCGCAGAATCGCTGCCCGCTTGACTGCTGCCGCCGCATTGCTTGCCGTGGCCGCGCCGGCCGGCGCCGCGGGTGGGGGCGGGGGGGATGCCGCCGTCGTTCCGCTGGGCAAGTTTCGCGTGCCGATCATCGATGCCGGACGGCTCGACGGCGACCTCGAGCTTGAGCTGGCCATCACCCCGGCCGAGGGGGTCGATGCGGGGGTGCTTGGCACGGCGCAACCGGCGTTGCGCGCGGCGATGCTGTCGGCGCTGCTCGATTTTGCCCAGCTGAACGCGTCACCACGCGTTGCGGTCGACGCCGAGGCGCTGGCCCATATGCTGGATGCCGCCGCGCACGCCGCCGATCCCCAGGCGGGTCACGTGCTGATCCTCGAAGTGCGCACCAGTCCCGCGCGCGGCGCGCCCTGACCTAATTTCCGCGCATCCCGGTCAGCGGCAGCACGTCGCGCATCACGCGATCGATTGCGGTGACCAGCGCGTCATCGCCATCGCGGGTCGCCTGTCGGATCAGCGATTCCAGCCCCTCGACCGTGGTGCGACCGACGCGGCGCATATGATGCGGCGAGGATGCCTCTTCCAAAATGCGCACGGTCGTGCGCTCCAGCTGCGGAATGGCGCGATTGGCGAAATCGGGTCGAACACGCTGGTCCGCGATGAACACGCTACCCAGTTTTGCCCCCTGCACGCCGCACATCGGCACGGCGGCATAGGCACGCAGCGCGAGCGGTCCCGCGACGAAGCGGTTGTCGGCAAATTTCGGGTTTGCCGGAAGATCGGTCTCGGTCATCGGGATCTGGGTTTCGACCACCCCGGCGCACAGCGATTCGGACAGGGGGATCGAGTCGAGATCGACTCCGTGCAGCACCGGCAGCCAGCAAAATCCGCTATCGACCACGCTGACGCCCGCGATCGGCACGTCCATGGTGCGGCTCAGATCCTGAACCAGGTCGTTGAAGCGGGGCGATTCGCGCAAGGCGAGCAAGCCGGATGCAAAAAGCGCTGCTCGACGCAGCGCATCTTCGCTCGACAAAGGCCCCTCGTCCGTGTCGGGGATCGTCACTGCAGTCTCCGCCAAAGAACCCCGCTTATTGCAAGATGATCTTAGCTGAGTGCTCCTGTCAGTATTGTAGTATTACAGTAATGCCTTGCGGACTCATCTTGAGACCGGGCGGCCACCCTTTGCCGCTGTGGCAGCCGCAGATTTGGGCTGCGTCATGCCACCGCGGGCCAGTGCCATGCCAAGGGTCGCGGCGGCATCGGGCGACATCGCCTGCATCATCAGCGCGGCGTTGCGGTCGCGCATCCGCTGCGCCACCTGGAATTGCACATCGGGGCTCAGCTTCTCGAACACCGGGGCCGCCTTTGCAGGTTTCATCGATTGGAAGATGCGGGCCAGGTCGCTGTAACGCTTTTCCTCCGCGGCGGGTGCCGTGCCCGTCGCGCCTGCGTCCCCTGTCTGGGCGTCAGGCTTGCCCTCGGCTGCGGCCTTGGCTTCGGCATCCTTCTGCTGGCGCTCCATGCGCAGCCGCGCCGCCTTGAGCGCCTGTTCGCGCAGGTCGAGCGCGCGGCGGCGTTCGGCCTCCTTGCGCTGGGCAGCGCTGAGTTCGCCCTCGATCTGGCTGCCAAGCCGCGTCTTGGGCACCACGGATTCGCCGACGGCCACGGCCGCATCGACGCCATTCGCCACCGCGCCCACGGTCGCCACGGCGGCGGTGATCAGCAAAAAGGGGATGCGCATCAGTAGCGGTCCACCGGCTCGGCGCGGCGTGCGGCCGCGGCGGATTCGACCAGTCGTTCGGCGGTCGAATCTGCAATTTCGATCATCATCCGTAACTCGTCGGCAACTGCCTTGGCGCGGGCGGCGTCATGGGTGCCGCGCGCATATTGGGTGAGCGTCCCCTTGAGTTCGGACAGCACCAGCCGCGCCTGGACCGTCGCCTGGTCGAGCGTCGATACGACCTGCGCCAGATCGTTGCGCTTCAGGGCGTTGAGCGCGCGCATCATGCGCATGCTCTGAACGATCACCACGGTACAGAACAACATGGTGAGCACGTTCGCGATCAGCGAATAGGTCATGCGCGCATCTCCTTGGCGATGTCGGATACCAGCCGCACCGCGATCTTGTTCGACCGCTGGCCGATCTGGGCCCGGCCGATAGTCACGCCGCCGCATTGCATGTCGAGCGGTTGGTCGGGGTCGGCGAACAGCGGGATCGTCTGGCCGACCTTGAAGTCGCGCACGGTGCCGAGCGGCATGTCGCGCTCGCCCAGCACGACGTCCAGCGTCACATCGACCTTGCGCACCTCGGACGCCATATGCACTTCCCAGATCGTGTCGCGCCCGAGCTTCTCGCCCATGAAGCGCTGGTTGAGCAGATGGCGCACCGGCTCGATCGTCGCATAGGGCAGCAGGATGCTGAAATTGCCACCGCGCTCGTCCATGCTGACGCGGAAGGTTGCGACCGCGCACACATTGGTGGTGCCGGCGATCGCAACGAAACGCGGGCTGCTCTCGACCCGCTCCAGCTCGATCGTGGTCGGGGTGATCGGTGCCATCGACGTCGACAGATCGCTCAGCACATGGCCCAGCATGCGCGAGACGAGGTCGGTTTCGATCGTGGTGAACCCGCGCCCGTCGATCATCACCTGATCGCCGCCGCCGCGCCGCCCGCCGAGCAGCGCGTCAACCACGGCATAGATCAGGCTGGAATCGACCGAGACCAGGCCGTAATTCTCCCACTCCTCGACACGGAATACCCCGATCATCGCGGGCAACATGATGTGGTTGAGATAGTCGCCAAAGCGGATTGAGGTCACTTCCTCAAGGCTGACGTCGATCGCGTCGGAGGTGAGGTTGCGCATCGAGGTCGCAAAGATGCGGACCATGCGGTCGAACACGACTTCCAGCATCGGCAGCCGCTCGCGGCTGATGACGTTGGATTCGATGACCGCGCGCAGCCCTTCCTTGGGCTGGCCGAACCCGCCGACCTGTCCGAACAGCGCGTCAATCCCCGCCTGATCGAGCAGAGCTTCCGCGTCGGAATCGAACTTGGGCGGCTCGGGCAGTTCGAAATCGTCGAAATCGTCGCTCATTGCTGCACCAGATCTTGGATGAGGACGTCCTTGACCGCATCCGGCCCCAGCGTCTGGGTGGCGCGGACCAGCAGCTCTTCCTTGACGCGATAGACCGCGCCCGACCCGTTGAGGTCTTCGGGGCGTAATTCGCGCAGGAACGGCTGATAGGCATCGATCAGCAGCGGCAGCTTGCCCTGCAGCTTCTCGACCGAGCTCGCCTTGCCGGGCACCAGCACGAAGTGGACCTTCAGGAAGCGGGCCGCACCATCGGCGCTGCGCAGGTTCACGACCAGCGGGGGCACGTCGAGATAGGCAGCGCTCTTGCCGTCTTTGCCTTTCTCACCGTCGCCTTCGCCTTCGGCCTCCGGTTCGGCTTCGGTCTCCGCGTCGGCATGCTCGCCCTCGGCAGTTTTTGCCGTCGCCTTGTCCGACCCCATCAGGAAAAAGGCCGCGCCGCCACCGCCGCCGCCCAGCACCAGCACGGCCGCGCCGATGATGATCATCAGCTTCTTCTTGCTGCCCTTGGGCTTGGCTGCCGCCTCGCCGTCCTTGGCCTCGACGATGATGTCGTCGCTCATGTCTCGCGTCCCAATCTCTTTGCCCATCCGCGACCGGACCGGCGGAATGTTCCTATTATAGGGGAGTGGGGCGGCAACATTTGCCTAGCCGCAAAAAACTTGGACGATTTTTTTCGGAGGGCGGTCGCGATGGATATCTCATCCTATGTGCTGCTGAGTCATAACCAGGCGCTGCGGCGTCGGCTCGACGTGAGCGCGAACAACATGGCCAATATCTCGACGGCCGGGTTCAAGCGCGAAGCGCCGGTGTTCCGCGAATATGTTGAGCAGAGCGGCGGCGGTGCGGATGCGCCGGTCAAGACGACGTCGATGGTGCTCGATTATGGCGCGGTACATGACCAGAGCGCGGGCGCCTTCATTGCGACCGGCAATCCGATCGACGTGATGATCGATGGCCCGGGCTATCTCGCGGTCGAAACGCCGGAGGGCGGCACCGCCTATACGCGCGCGGGATATCTAAAGGTCGGTGAGGACGGTACGCTGCAGACGGCGGGCGGGCTGCCCCTGCTCGGCGAAGGCGGCCGCCCGATCACTGTTCCGCCGGAACAGGCCGGACAGGTCAGCATCGGCAAGGACGGCACGGTCAGCGCGGGCGACGCGCAGGTCGGGCGCGTCGCAGTCACGGTGTTCGACGATGAACGCATGGTCGACCCACGCGGCGACGGCACCTTCAGCGGCAACGGCGGGCGCGAACTGGCTGCGGCCGACACCAAGCTCAAGACCGGTGGTGTCGAAGGATCGAACGTCCAGGCGATCGTCGAGACCACCAACATGGTCGAGATCCTGCGCGCCTATCAGACCAGCATGAAGATGTCCGAGTCCCTTGGCGACATGCGCAAGACCGCGATCGACAAGCTTGGCCGCTTCGGCTGACCCCCATTTAACGGAGACTGACCCATGCGTACCCTCTCCATCGCCGGCACCGGGATGCTCGCGCAGCAGACCAATGTCGATGTGATCTCGAACAACATCGCGAACATGAACACGACCGGCTACAAGCGCCAGCGTGCCGAGTTTCAGGACCTGCTCTACCAGCAGGTGACCCGGCCGGGCGGCGCGTCCGGTCCCGACAGCCGCGTGCCGACCGGCATTCAGATCGGCGCGGGCGTCAAGACTGGCGGCGTCTATCGCATCGCGACGCAGGGCGCGATGAGCCAGACCGACAATCGCTATGACCTGGCGATCCAGGGGCGCGGCTATTTCGCGGTAACGCTGCCCTCGGGCGAGACCGCCTATACCCGCGACGGTTCGTTCCAGCTGTCGGACCAGGGCGAACTGGTCAATGCCGACGGCTTCCCGGTCCAGCCGGGCATCACCATTCCCGCCGAAGCGGTGGACGTCACCGTCTCCAAGACCGGTGAGGTTCAGGTGATCCTCGCCGGCCAGCCCGAGCCGCAGAATGTCGGCCAGCTCCAGCTCGCGACCTTCATCAACGAAGCGGGCCTCGAAGCGCAGGGCGGCAACCTCTATCTCGAAACCGCCGCATCGGGGCAGGCGACGATCGCCAATCCGGGTGAGCCGGGCTTCGGCACGCTGCAACAGGGCTTTGTCGAGGCGTCGAACGTCAACCCGGTCGCCGAAATCACCGCGCTGATCACCGCACAGCGTGCCTATGAAATGAACAGCCGCGTCGTGAAGACCGCGGACGAAATGCTGGCAACGACCAGCCAGCTGCGCTGATGATTTACCGCATCGCCTTCATCGCCGCCGCGCTGGTTCCGGTCCCTGCACCGGCCCAGACGCCTGCCCCGACCCGCGCCGCGCCCGAGCAGGTCGAGGTCGCTGTGCTCGCGCGCCCGGTCCAGCGCGGCGAGATTCTGTCCGCCGACGACTTCGCGTACGAAAAGCGCTCGCCCAATATGGGGCGCGGCGCGATCGAGGCGGACGCCGCCAAGGGGCTGGAGGCGGTGCGCCCGCTCTCGCCCGGATCGATCGTGCGGGTCAGCGACGTCATCACCCCGCGGCTGGTCCGCCGGGGCGAGCCGGTGCTGATCGCCTACAAGGTCGGCGCACTCACCATCACCACCCAGGGTCGCGCCCTGGCCAGCGCGGGGGCGGGCGAACCGGTCCGCGTCGTCACCACCTCCACCCAGCGCACGCTCGACGGTTTCGTCGCGGGCAACGGGCTGGTTCGTATCGTTTATTGAGGGAGTTGACCCCATGAAGAAGATCATTCTCGCCGTCACCGCAGCGACGCTGGTTTCGGGTTGCGGCGCAGTCGACCGACTCGGCCGCATCGGTAAGGCGCCCAAGATGAGCGCGCCTGAAGAAATGGCGATGCCGGGCGGCGAACGCTCGATCGGCAATCCCGGGCTGCGCGATGGCAGCGTCGCGGCGGCGGTCGCCAATGCGCCGGTCGCACCCGGCACGGTGCCGGTGCAGGCGCCCGCCGCCTCGGCGTCGCTGTTCCGCGCCGGCGCCGGCGCCTTCCTCGGCGATCAGCGCGCGACCCGCATGGGCGATATTCTGACGATCAAGATCAACATCGCGGACAAAGCCGAGGTCGGCAACAACACCTCGCGCGTCCGCACCGGCTCGGAAAGCGCCAGCATCGCCTCACTGCTCGGCCTTGAAAAGCTGCTGCCCAAGTCGATCAATCCGGCGAACCTCGCCAGCACCGACAGCAAGTCGCAGTCGGGCGGCGGCGGCAATATCAGCCGGTCCGAAACGATCAACATGACCATGTCCGCGATCGTCACCAACGTCTTCCCCAATGGCAATCTCGGCATCCGGGGCCGTCAGGAAGTGCGCGTGAACAATGAATTGCGCGAGCTGGTGGTCAGCGGCGTGGTCCGCCCGCAGGACATCGGCCGCGACAATTCGGTCCGCCACAGCCAGATCGCCGAAGCACGGATCAGCTATGGCGGCCGCGGCCAGCTGTCCGATGCACAGCAGGCGCGCTGGGGCCAGCAGATCTACGACGCACTCTTTCCATTCTGAGCTTGGCCCGTCCCAGCCGGGGGGCCGTGGACGGGCCAGCCCCTTTCCCAGCCGGGGGGCCGAGGAAAGGGAAGGGAGGCGCAGAAGCGCCGCCATTCCAAAGAGGGGGAGGGAGAAACCCTCCCCCTTTTTTGTTGCCTGCTTCAGTTTCGTCATGCTGAACTTGTTTCAGCATCCACCCCGCCACCGGCTGCTCGGTCGCCTGTGTCTAATTCCTCCCCTGCACCGCAGGGGAGGGGGACCGCCCGCGCAGCGGGTGGTGGAGGGGCGGCCGCGTAGACAGCCGTGGGCAGCTCGGCAAAATTCCGCCCTCTACGAGGGCGGCCCCTCCGTCAGCTTCGCTGCCACCTCCCCTGCGGGACAGGGGAGGAATTGAATTTCACCCCTCATCGCCTTCGCCGTCACTCCGCCCGGCCTTCAGCGCCTCGTGCCGGTCGATCGACTTCTGGATGTGCCGCCGCGCCGCGCGCCGCGCCGCTGCCGGGTCGCCCGTCTCGATCGCAGAGTAGATCGCCTCATGGTCGCGGTTGATCATCCGGGCATAGCGCTGGTGCTTCCGCAGGTCGTTGCCCTGCAAATACAGCTTGCGTGAGGGGACCAGCCGCACGCCGAGAAACTGGGTAAAGCGCACGAAATAGGCGTTGCCCGTCGCGCGCGCGATCGCCGCGTGGAACGCCGCGTCGGCGGCGACCGACCCTTCCGCCTCGGTGCTCGCGTCCATCGCCGCCAGCGCAGCGCGGATGTCCTCCAGGTCCGCCTCGGTCCGGCGTTCGGCGGCGAGCGCGGCCATCTCCGCCTCGAACCCCATGCGCATTTCCAGCAGGCGCAGCACGTCGTCGATCGCGCTGACCTCGTCCGGTGTCACCTGAAACGCGCGATACTGCGCGCCCTCCGCGACATAGGCCCCCGATCCGCGTCGCGAGACGAGCAGCCCGCGCGCGGCGAGCCGTGAATAGGCTTCGCGCACCACGGTCCGGCTGACCCCGAAACTCTCGGTAATCGCTTTCTCGGTCGGGAAGCGCGAGCCGGGCGGCATCTCTCCGCGTTCGATCTGTTCCTCGAACCGCTGGACGAGATCGTCGGCCAGCGATGCCGCCTTGGTCACCGTCATCACGGCACGGATAGCATTGCCCGTGGCCATGTGACTAGGGTTTGAAATCAGGCTGTTGCTGCTGGACATAGGCGTGCCAATCGGGTTCGCGCTTGAAATCGGGACCGCCGCTCCACGCCGCGCCGGCATAATAGACAAAGGGTTTGCCCGGCGTGACCCGGACGAGGATCAGGTAATTGTCGGCATCCTCGGCAAAGCCGACGAACGCCGCCGGATCGACCATCACCGCGCCCGCCATTGCGCCCTTGTCCGGCGCCTCCGGCCCCCACCAGATCAGTCGCGCCCGCTCGGCATCCTTGGTCACCTTGCCCAACGCAGTTCCGGTCGGGCGCTTGGACAAGCCGACCGCAACGGTCAGCGGCTCGGCGCTGCTCGACGCGATGGTGGATGTCATCCGGATGAAATTGCTGCCCGGCACCAGCGCGAACCGCCGCGTCTCCGCCACGGTGCGCGCGGTATCGACTGGCCAGGCGGGATAGTCGACGCTGAACGCCGCGCGATCCGGCCCGGCGCTCGCGATGCGCGGGTTCACATAGTTGCGAGAGGTCCACAGCTTGTTGTCGTGCCAGATGCCAAGGCCGCCGATCCCGCGACCGGTGCCGACATTGTAGAAATCGACCCCCTCGCCTTGATCCTGATGCTGGTCGCCGGTGCGCAGCTGCCGGTCCATGAACGGCCAGCGCACGCGCTTGCCCCACGCGTCGATGCCGGAGGAGGAGGGCGGCTCTGCCGCCTCAAGCGGGCGCCCATAGATGCGGAACGCGATCCGGTCATTTTCGAACAACAGGTCACCGAAACGATAATCGGCGATCGACACCGCCGCACGCGCGGTCTGCTCTTCGGCCGAGGCCGGGCGCAATGGCTTGCGGTCCTGTGCCAACGCCAGTGGCGCGGCCAGCAGGGCAAGCGCGCCAACCGCAATGGCGCCACGACCTGTTCGCGCTTCGGGCATCCAATCTCCCTCGACTATTGTCTAGTTGTGTGACAACCTTATTGACAGCTCGACGTCAATTGGAAAGATTATGGCACCGGTGTCAACAGGAATGACGCGCCGGGTGATCAGGAGAGGGCGCGCGACCGCCACGTGCCGCGTTGCTGCCGGAAGGAAATGAGATGTCACTGATCCTGCTCGCCCTTGCCGGGGCGGCTCCCGCTACAGCGGTTCCGACAGTGTCGCCAGCGGCAGTCGAGACACGCGCGCAGCTGCCCCGCCCGGACGCGATCCTTGCGCAAGTACGTCGCGTTGCCGACTGGCAGCTCGCCAACCGCACCAACTGGGCAACGATGCCCGCCGCGCGCAAGAGCGTGCAGAACCCGCGCGACTGGCAGCAGGCGACGTTCTGGATCGCGCTGACCGAACTGGCGAAGCGAGACGCGCGCTACGCCCCGCCGCTGATGGAACTCGGGCGGGACCAGGCGTGGAAACTCGGCGACAATCCCTTTCACGCCGACGATCAACTGATCGGACAGGCGTGGATCTGGGCCGCGCGCAACGGGGCAGGCAGGGAAGCGCTCGCGCCGACCATCGCCTATTTTGACCATGTCCTCGCCAACCGCCCGACCGGCAGCCTCGAATTCATCCCCGGTGCGCCGGGGGCGGGCTGGTCGAAATGTACGGACCGCTGGTGCTGGTGCGACGCGCTGTTCATGGCCCCGCCGACGCTGCTGCAGCTCGCGCGCCAGACCGGCGACCAGCGCTATGCCGAGTTCGCGCATGAAGAGTTCAAGGCGACCACCGACTATCTCTACGACCCCGTTGAGAAGCTCTATTTCCGCGACAGCCGCTTCTTCGACACGCGCGATGCCAAAGGGCGCAAGCAATTCTGGAGCCGCGGCAATGGCTGGGTGATGGCCGGCATCGTGCGCATGCTCGACGCGATGCCGCGCAAAGATCCCAAACGCGCATATTATGAAGGGTTGTTCCGCGACATGGCGGCAAGGCTGCTGACCCTGCAAAAGCCCGATGGATACTGGTCGCCCTCTTTGCTCGACACCGATCCCGGAACGCCGCCCGAAAGCAGCGGCACCGCATTCTACACCTACGCTTTTGCCTGGGGCATCGACGCCGGGCTGCTCGACCGCGCGACCTATCAGCCCGCGGCGATCCGCGGCTGGGACGCGATCGTCCGCGCGGTGCAGCCCGACGGCATGCTCGGCTGGGTGCAGCAGGTCGGTGACCGGCCCGACAGCGTCTCAGCGCGCGAAACCCAATTCTATGGCGCGGGCGCGTTTTTGCTCGCCGGTACCGCGATGGCCGATCTCGCGCGGAAGGAGTATCGTTGATGCGTTCGTTGTTGCTGTTGGCACTCGCGGCCCCCGTCGCGGCCCAGGCCGCCCCCGCCGATCGCCGCGCCGACGCGCCAGCCGGTCCGGTCTATGCCGACGCCGTCGCGCCGATGGACACCAGCGTCACGACGCGCCTCTCGCCCCAGCTCGAAAGGCTGGTCGAACAGCTGCTGCGCGATGGCAAGGCGACGAAGATCGACGGCGTCGCGGTCTTCGCAGGCGGCGACAAGTTCCTGCCGGGCAAGATCGCCGCAACCATGGCGCACCGCATCGTCGCGCTCGAACCGAACGATCCCCGTCTCGACCAAAGGCTGCGCGAGTTCGCCGACATGGCCGACCTCACGCTGGCGAACGACAATGAAAGCTGGGGCCTTTATTATTATATCGCCGCGCTGCACGACCTGCACGCGCGGGGGTTGCTTGAGCGGGCGGTGCGCCCGGCGACGCTCGCCACGCTCAAACAGCGGCTCGACTGGCGGCGCTTCGTCCGGCCCGACCTCAGCCTGATCAACCTGCCCAATAATTATTACGGCGTCGCCTTCTCGATCGCGCGCTTCCGCCATTTGCTCGGCTGGGAGGACGCGTCGGCGGGTGACCAGCTGCTCGCGCGGATGATCGACCATTATCGCAAATATTCGGGCGAATATGGCTTTGCCGACGAGACCGAGGGGAAGGGGCGGTTCGACCGCTATTCGGTGCTGCTGATCGGCGAGATCGCACACCGCCTGCTCGAAACCGGCATGACGCCGAGCGATGAGGTCAAGGCGTGGTTGCGCAAGTCGGTCGACCTGCTGCTCCCACGTTTCAACCTGCATGGCGAAGGGTTCGAATATGGCCGCAGCATCGGCACCTATGGCGACACCGCCTTCCTCGAAGTGCTGACCGCCGCCGCCTTGCTCAAGGTGATGACCCCGGTCGAAGAGCGCATGGCCTATGCCTTTTCCAGCCGCGTCACCGCGCGTTACATGGATTTCTGGATCGATCCGGTCAGCGGCTCGGTCGACATGTGGGGCCGCACCTTATGGGGGCAGGGACGGCGCACCGATGTCTATCGCGGCGAAGCGCGCATATTGGGTGAGAACTTCAGCCTCGCGCGCCAGCATATCTACACCAACGCGATCTGGAACCGGCTCGGCTATCGCGGTCAGGCGCCCGATGCGGGGTTCGCGCGCTGGCTGGACACGCTGCCGCGCTCGACCATGACGTGGTTCGCGCGCGGCGTGCATGATCGCGGGCTTGTGACGATCCGAGACGGGAAGCGGATGATCGCGCTCCCGATCATCAACGGGGCAGAGGGGCAGCATATGAACAACCCCTATTTCCCGATCCCCTTTTCGCCCGGCATGCTCGCAGGCTCCGCTGATGCGACCTTCCCGCAGCTGTTGCCGCGCATCACACTCGCCAATGGTGACGTGCTGATGCCGCTGGCGTTCTTCAAGGATGTGCGCGTCACGCGGCGCGGCGCGGTCACCGATGTGCGCTGGCGGCAGGATTCGCTCGACCGCATGGGCGGCAACGACGCGCAGCTCGACACGCGCGTGTCGATCGAAACGCATTACCGCTTCTCACCCGGACGGATCGAACGCCGCGACCGCATCGTCCCGGCTGAGGGCGTCAAGATCGCGCGGATCGACATGGAGTTTGCCAGTTTCTCGGAGGGCGCCGCAAAAAGCAGGACCGGCATCCAGTTCGCGCGTGGCACCGTGAAACGCTTCGCCACCACGGGCTATGGCGCCTGCGATGCGCAGCCCGCGACCGACCCGGTCTACCGCGCACCCACTGGACCTTTTGCCACTGTAGTCAAATGCGCGCGTACGGGTCAGGACATGCCATTGCGAACGCTGGAAACAAGTTGGGCTTTGTCATACAACTACGACTAACGGCTAGTTGACGACCATCGCACGAGTTGTCATACACATCGTAACCCGGAGCACCCGGCACCATGAACCTGCAGCAACTCGGCTGGGCCATCCCTCTCTCGGTCCTCGCCATCACCGCCGCCGCGGGGTTTTCACCCCCGGCGGCGGCCTTTTCATCCGCGCAGCACTGCACCGGCGTCGAGGGCTATGCCGCCGCGTTCGACGGTCGCCGCACCTTCACCCTGCGACCCACCGAACTCACCGCGATCAAGGCGGCGTTGCCGACCGATGCCAAGGCCAGGGCTGCGCTTGCAACGCTGGTCAAGCGCGCGGACGACGCGCTCAAGCGCAAGCCGGGTAGCGTGCTCGACAAGGACACCATGCCCCCATCGAAGGATCGCCAGGACTATATCAGCCTCGCCCCCTATTGGTGGCCCGATCCCGCCAACCCCGCCGGCCCCTATATCCGCCGCGATGGCGAGGTGAATCCGGAACGCAATACCGACCGCTTCGACCGCATGGCGCTCGGCCGGATGGCGAGCGACGCCGACCTGCTCGGCCTCGCTTATTATTACACCGGCGACCACCGCTACGCCGACAAGCTGGCCGCAATCGTCCGCGCCTGGTTCCTCGATCCGGCAACGGCGATGAACCCCAATATGAACTATGCGCAGATGGTGCCGGGCCGTTCGACCGGGCGACCCGAGGGCGTGCTCGACACAGCCGCGTTCATCGGCGTGATCGACGCCGTTGGTCTCGCCGGGCCGTCGGGTGCGCTGTCGGCGGACGAGGTCAAGGCGCTGGAGGGCTGGTTCAGCCGCTATCTCGACTGGATGTTGTCCAGCCCCAATGGCAAGGGCGAGGGGGCCAAGAACAACAATCACGGCATCTGGTATGATGCGCAGGTCACCCGCTACGCGCTGTTCGCGCGCCGCCCCGACTTGGCTCGCAAGATCGTCGCCGACTTCCCCGCTAGGCGCATCGCGACACAGATCGAACCGGGCGGCGCGATGCCCGAGGAGCTCACCCGCACGCGCAGCTTCCACTATTCGATCTACGCGATCGACTCGGCCTATCACGTCGCCGACAGCGCCGCGTGCCTTGGCGTCGACCTCTATGGCTGGAGTGACGGTAAAGGCCGCTCGCTCCGCGCAGCTACCGACTTCGTTGCGGCCTATCGCGACCGGGCGAAGGATTGGCCGCACAAGGAAATGAAATGGCCGACCGCCGACCTCGACGCCCTGCTGCTCCGCGCCGATGTGGCGTGGCCCGGCGCGTGGGAGCGGCGCGGTGAGGGGGATGTGGTGCTGCGCTATCGGGTGAAGTAGCAACCCCGGCTTGCTCTGGTCGTCACCCCCGCTAACGGGGGGGCCCATCTCCCGGACTGTCCTCCAATTTCACCGGTGCTATGCACGTATCCCGCAGGAGATGGGCCCCCGCTTTCGCGGGGGTGACGAATTAGCGCCGCCCCCGCCGCGCGTCCCACCACGCCAGCCTTTCGGCGATCTTCTTCTCCACCCCGCGGTCGGTCGGGGTGTAGAAGGTCTGCGGCGTCATCTCTTCCGGCCAATAATTCGCGCCCGAGAAGCCATCCTCCGCATCATGGTCATAGGCATAGCCCTTGCCATAGCCGATCTCCTTCATCAGCTTGGTCGGCGCATTGAGGATGTTTTGCGGCGGCATCAGCGATCCCGTTTCCTTCGCTGACCGCCACGCCGCCTTCATCGCCATATAAGCCGCGTTCGATTTGGGGGCGGTCGCGCAATAGAGGCACGCCTGCACGATCGCGAGTTCGCCCTCGGGCGATCCCAGAAAATCGTAGCTATCCTTGGCAGCAAGGCACTGGACCAACGCCTGCGGGTCGGCCAGGCCGATATCCTCGCTCGCAAACCGCACCAGCCGTCGCAGCACGTAGAGCGGCTCCTCACCCGCCACCAGCATCCGCGCGAGATAGTAGAGCGCCGCCTGCGGATCGCTCCCGCGCAGCGATTTGTGCAGCGCGGAGATGAGGTTGTAATGCCCCTCACGGTCCTTGTCGTACACCGCGACGCGGCGCTGCAGGAACGCCGACAGCCCCGCCGGATCGAGCGGCGCGTCGAAGCTGACCGAGTAAAGCGTCTCCGCCTGATTAAGCAGGAACCGCCCATCACCATCCGCGCTCGCCACGAGCGCATCGCGCGCTTCGGGGGTGAGGGGGAGGGGGCGACCCTCGATCACCTCGGCGCGGTCGAGCAACTGGCTGAGCGCCGGGTGGTCGAGCCGCCGCAGGATCAGCACCTGCGCGCGGCTGAGCAGTGCGGCGTTGAGTTCGAATGACGGATTTTCCGTCGTCGCGCCGACCAGCGTCACAGTGCCATCCTCGACAAACGGCAGAAACCCGTCCTGCTGCGCGCGGTTGAACCGGTGGATCTCGTCCACGAACAGCAAGGTCCGCTGCCCGACCCGCGCAAATTCCTTCGCCTCGGCGAACACCTTTTTGAGGTCCGCGACGCCCGAAAATACCGCGCTGATCGCAACGAAGCGCAGCCCCACCGCATCGGCGAGCAGCCGCGCGGTGGTCGTCTTTCCGGTCCCCGGCGGTCCCCACAGGATGATCGACGACAGCTTCCCCGCCGCCACCATCCGCCCGATCGCGCCCTCCGGCCCGGTCAGATGTTCCTGCCCCACCACTTCCTCCAGCCGCGCCGGACGCAGCCGATCCGCCAGCGGCGCGGAGGCGGAGATTTCAGATGGGGAGGCGGCGGGTGCGGTCCCGCCGAACAGGTCAGCCATGACCGCCGATATAGGATTTCAGCACCGCAACGCGAAGGGGCTTGTCAAAATGCATTCAAGATATATCTTAGCAGCATCACGACTCGAATTCGAAGGATATGAAATGTTTCGAGGACATCATCGCGGCCACGGGCCGCACGGCATGCATGCCAGCCGCGGTCGCCGCCAATGGGGACCGTTCACGGTCGAATGGGACATCAATGCCGAAGCGACCGGCGGTCGCGGCGGTGGTCGCGGGCGACGCCGCGTGTTCACCGGTGACGAACTGCGCCTCGTCCTGCTCGCCCTGATCGCCGATCAGCCGCGCCACGGTTACGACCTGATCCGCGAGATCGAAGAGCGCACCGGCGGCGCCTACGCCCCCAGCCCGGGCGTGGTCTATCCGACGCTCACCTTGCTGGCCGACATGGACCATATCGCCGAACAGGCGGCGGAGGGCGCGAAGAAGCTCTACGCGATCACCGTCACGGGTCAGGCGCATCTCGACGAGAATGCCGAGCAGGTGACGCAGCTGATGGGCCGCCTCGCCGAACTCGGCACGCAGCGCGAACAGAGCGGGCGCAGCCCGGTCCGCCGCGCCATGGGCAACCTCAAAATGGCGGTGATGCAGCGTCTGAGCGACGGTGAGGCCGATCAGGAGACGGTCGACGCGATCGTTGACATCATCGACGCCGCCGCGCGCAAGGTGGAGCGCCTGTGATGACCGCAACCGCAACCGGCTTTGCCGCGACGGACAAGGCGTCGCGCTATCTGCAACAGCTGTGCAAGCATTGGGAGCACAACCTCAAGGTCGACTACACCGCCGACCACGGCACGATCGTGTTTCCCAGGGATGCGCGCGGCGCGGACTGGCCCGGCGACGGGCTGGTCACGCTCGACGCCAAGCCTGACGGTATCGCGATCCGCATCGACGCCAGCGCGCCCGAACAGGCCGAAGGGCTCAAGGGCGCGATCGAGCGGCATCTCGACCGGTTTGCCTTCCGCGAGGACGGGCTGAAGTATGAGTGGGAGTGATCAATTCCTCCCCTGAGCTTGTCTCAGGGGAGGGGGACCGCTCGCGAAGCGAGTGGTGGAGGGGCGGCCGCGTAGACGGCCGTGAACAGCTCGGCAAAATTCCCTCGTCCGACGACGGCGGCCCCTCCGTCATCGCTGCGCGATGCCACCTCCCCTGCAGGGCAGGGGAGGAATGATCACCGCCCCGCCATCACCTCCAGATACGCATCCAGCACCGCCTGATTGACCTGCGGCCACACCTGCGCCTGCATCCGCTGATGCCCCAGCGAGCCGAACCGCGCGCGCATGGCGGCATCCCGCGCCAGCCGCTCGATCGCATCCGCATAGGCGGCAACATCGCGCGGCGGGACCAGGAAGCCGGTCTCGCCCTCGACCACCAGGTCCATCGCCCCGGTCGCGCGCGCCGCGACCACCGGCACGCCGCACGCCATCGCTTCGGATGTCACATTGCCGAAGGTTTCGGTGATCGACGGGTTGAAGAACACATCCATCGACGCGACCGCGCGGCCCAGCGCGTCGCCCGACTGAAATCCGGTAAAGATCGCCTCGGGCACCTGTCCCGCGAAC
This sequence comes from Sphingomonas bacterium, assembly GCA_030149245.1. Taxonomy (GTDB): domain Bacteria; phylum Pseudomonadota; class Alphaproteobacteria; order Sphingomonadales; family Sphingomonadaceae; genus Sphingomonas. Next base: position 42,686 of record JASBRX010000032.1, on the reverse strand, counting down.
CATTCCCGCGCCGGGCCTTCGCCGACCACCAGCACCTTGTGCGGTACCCCGCGCCGGGTCAGCTCGCGCGCCACTTCGGCAAAGATGTCGAGCCCCTTTTCGAGCACCAGCCGCCCGAGAAACCCGATCGCCGGCACATCGTCGGCGATCCCCAACTCCCGCCGCCACGCGAGGTCGCGCCGCTGCGGATTGAACCGCGCATGATCCACCCCACGCGACCAGATGCCCACCGGCGTGGTCACGCCCCAGCTCTGGATCAGATCGGCAATCGACTGGCCCGGCACCATCACGCGATCGACCCGGTTGTAAAAGCGCTTCAGCCGCCGGATCAGCCATGGCTCGACAAAGCCCAGCCCATAATAGCGCGGATAGGTTTCGAACCGCGTGTGCAGCGACGCGACCACCGGGATGCCCTGCTTGCGCGCCCAGGCGACTGCGGCATGCCCCAGAAATTCGGGTGCGGAGACATGGACGAGGTTCGGTGCAAACGCCTCCAGATCCTCGCGCGGCGCACGCGGCAGGCCCAGCGCGACCTTATACTCACCGCGTCCGCCGGGCATGGCAAAGGCCGGTACGCTGATCAGATCGCCCTCCGGCTCGAACGCCGGCTTCGCCACCGTCGGCGAATAGACACGCACCTGCACGCCCGCATCGAGCAGATGGCGCACGAGCTTGTTCAGCGCCTGGTTCGCGCCGTCACGCACATAATTATAGTTGCCGCTGAACAGCGCCACGCGAAGATCGGTCGGAGTCATCGGCGCGCCCATAGCGATCCGATTACGGCGTTACTATGTCGCCGAAAAGGAGATTTCCCAGATGGCCGATCTGTCCGCCTTTCCGATCACCACCCGCTGGCCTGCCCAGCACCCCGACCGCATCCAGCTCTATTCGCTCAACACGCCCAATGGCGTGAAGGCGGGGATCATGCTCGAGGAAACCGGGCTGCCCTATGAGGCGCATCTGATCGACATCGGCGCGGACGACCAGAAGAGGCCCGAATTCCTCAGCCTCAATCCCAATGGCAAGATCCCCGCAATCCTCGACCCCGACGGCCCGAACGGCCGCCCACTCGCCTTGTTCGAAAGCGGCGCGATCCTGCTCTACCTCGCCGACAAGACCGGCAATTTCCTCGACCCGGCCCAGCGTTACGAGACGATCGGCTGGGTGATGTGGCAGATGGGCGGGCTCGGCCCGATGTTCGGCCAGCTCGGTTATTTTTACAAATTTGCCGGCCGCGAGATCGAGGACAAGCGCCCGCTCGACCGCTACGTCACCGAATCCAAACGCCTGCTCGGCGTGCTCGATGGGCAGCTTGCAGGACGCGACTGGATCATGGGCGACTACTCGATCGCCGACATCGCCTCGCTCGGCTGGGTCCGCAACCTGATCGGCTTTTACGAAGCGCGCGATCTGGTCGGGTTCGACGACTTCACCAATGTCGCGGCATGGCTCGAGCGCGGCCTTGCGCGCCCGGCGGTTCAGCGCGGGCTGATGGTCACGGCGAAGGGGTGAGCCGTGTTTCCCCTCGCCCCTCCGCAGGAGGGGAGAGGGATGCGCAGACTTGGTCTCGCGCAGCGAGGCCTTAGTCGGAGCTGGGAGAGGGGTGGGCGGCTACGCAGTAGCCGCGCGGAGCAAAGCTCCGCTCTACCCCTCTCCAAGCTGCGCTAGGCAGCAAGCTGCCAAGCTACGCTATCCTCTCCCCTATCAAGGGGAGAGGGGATATCTCCCTGAGCAGCGCGATCAGGATTTTTGTTCCCTTATCGTTCCGCTCCCGCTATGCACTTCACATGGCCAAACCCAAGAAACGCTATGTCTGTCAGGCATGCGGCTCCTTGACCGCGCAATGGGCGGGGCAATGCGCCGATTGCGGCGAGTGGAACACGCTGGTCGAGGATGCCGGCGCGGTCGTCACGCCGTTTCAGGCCAAGCATAACCTCCAGGGTGGCGGGCGGATGATCCTGCTGTCCGGGCTCGACGCCGATGTCCCGCTGCCCGCGCGGATGGGCACCGGCATCGCCGAGCTCGACCGCGCGCTGGGCGGCGGCTTTGTCGAGGCGTCGGCGACGCTGATCGGCGGCGATCCCGGCATCGGCAAATCGACCCTGCTGCTGCAGGCCGCGGCCAAGATGGCGCTTGCGGGCAAGAGCGTGGCCTATGTCTCGGGCGAAGAAGCGGCGGATCAGGTGCGGCTGCGCGCCCGCCGCCTCGGCCTCGGCAACGCGCCGGTCCAGCTCGCCTCGGCAACCAGCGTGCGCGACATATTGACCACGCTCGGCGGCGCGACCCCGCCCGATCTGCTCATCATCGATTCGATCCAGACGATGCACAGCGACCTGATCGAGGGCGCGCCCGGCACGGTCAGCCAGGTGCGCGCATCGTCGCAGGAGCTGATCCGCTTCGCCAAGGAACGCGGCACCGCGCTGGTGCTGGTCGGCCATGTCACCAAGGACGGCAGCCTCGCCGGCCCGCGCGTGCTCGAACATATGGTCGACACTGTGCTCGCATTCGAAGGCGAGCGCAGCCACCAGTATCGCATCCTGCGCGCGGTCAAGAACCGGTTCGGCGGCACCGACGAGATTGGCGTGTTCGCAATGCAGAGCGAGGGGCTGACGGAGGTTGGCAACCCGTCCTCGCTGTTTCTCACCAGCCGCGACGAGAGCGTCAGCGGCACGGTGGTTTTTCCCGCGCTGGAGGGCACCCGCCCGGTTCTGGTCGAAATTCAGGCGCTGGTCGTCCGACTTGCATCCGGCGCGACCCCGCGCCGTGCGGTCGTTGGCTGGGACAGCGGGCGCTTGGCGATGATCCTCGCGGTGCTGGAGGCACGCTGCGGCCTCAGCTTCGCGACCAGCGAAGTCTATCTCAACATCGCCGGCGGCTATCGCGTGCAGGACCCGGCGGCGGACATGGCGGTGGCGGCGGCGCTGATCTCGGCGCTGTCGGAGCGCCCGGTCGCGACCGATATGGTCGCGTTCGGCGAAATCGCCCTGTCCGGCGAAGTGCGCCCGGTCGCCCACGGCGCGCTGCGGCTCAAGGAAGCAGGCAAGCTCGGCTTCACCCGCGCGCTCGTCCCCTCGGCCCAGCCAAAGGAGGGTAGCGTCGCGCTAACCGGCTTCCGCAACCTCGCCGGCTTTGTCGACCATATGCTCGGGCGCTGAGCGCTTCCGCCGCGCGAGCAAGTGCCGCGCGGGATCGAGCACCGCCAGCACGACGATCGTCGCCACGGCATCGGCCAGCCAATCGTCCAGCGCCGCCGTCCGCCCCAGCGCGGGCAGCATCTGGGTCAGCTCGATCAGCGCCCCGAACAGCGCAAAGGCCAGCAGCAAGATCAGCGCCCGCGCACGCGGATAGGCCAGCCGCGCCAGCCCGGTCAGCACGACAAAGGCGATGATATGCTGCACCTTGTCTCCCGGCTCCCCCGGCAAAGCGGGCGGCTTGGGGAGCACGGCCATCACAAAGGCAAAGATCAACGCAGCCCAGAAGGCGACCACGAAAAAACGGCGAAGCAGGGTCATGTGCCTCAGATAGGGTGCGCCGCACCATTATCCAAAGTCGATCTGCCCGTCACACGCTCCGCTTCACCGGCGGACGCCGCGCGCGCAACGCTGCGAGCACTCCCGACGCGGCGATGATCGCCATGCCGGTCAAGCTCCAGCGATCCGGGATATGCGCGAAGATCAGCCAGCCGAGCAGCGCGACGAACAGCAGTTGCAGATAGTTGAGCGACGCCAGCACCGACGCCGGCGTGTCGCGATAGGCCGCGGTGAACAGGAAATGGCCCAGCCCGCCATAGACGCCCAGGCTGAGCAACAGCAGCAGGTCGAACCCGCCGGGCATCCGGTCCGGGATGAACCACGGTGCCATCGCGCCAAAGATCAGCGTCCCGGTCAGCGTGGTATAAAACAGCATCGCGATCGTGCTCTCGGTCCGCGCCAGGCTGCGCGACAGCAGCTGGTAGATGCTCGTCGTCACCATCCCGACCCCGGCGAGCATCACCCCGACCGGATCGAGCCCGCCGCCGGGCCGGACGATGAACAGCACGCCGACAAACCCCAGCGCCGCCGCGCCGATGCCCGCCATGCCGACCTTCTCACCAAGCAGCGGCCCGGCGGCGAGGATCACGACCACCGGCGCGAAGAACAGGATCGCGCTGGTCTCCGCCACCGGCATCCGCTGCAGCGCGAGTCCGATCGACAACGACCCGATCGATAGCGCCAGCCCGCGGGCGATCACCCATCCGGTGCGCTGCGTGCGTAGCATCTCGGGACCACGGCGCGGCGCAAGCAGCGCGGTCATCAGCACCAGATTGCCCGCATAGCGGATCGCGACGATCATCGGCACGTCGTACCGCGCCGCCAGATATTTGACGGTGACGTCGAGGCACGCGAACAGCAACAGCCCGAACATGAAGAGCGAAGCGCCACGGAGCGGGTGATGGGCAGTCATGCGGGGCTCCCGATGGCAGTGCGAAGCGGCCATGCGCACAAATCGGGGCTTCGACAAGCCGCGCGTCGCGGCTATGAGGCGGGCAGGGCGGGGAGGCGCGCGATGGGACTGACGGCAATCGACATCTTGGTGCTGCTGGGCGTGGGCGCGGCGGCGATCACCGGCGCGATGCGCGGCTTCGTCACCGAAGTGCTGTCGCTGATGGCGTGGCTGCTCGTCGTCGCCGCGATCCGGTTCCTCCACACCCCCGTCGCCGCCGCGCTGGCCGAGCCGGTCGGGACGGTGCAGGGGGCGGCGGTGCTCGCCTTCGCGCTGCTCGGCGGCATCGCCTATTTCGGCGGGCGCGTGGTCGCCAACGCGATCGGCTCGCGCACCCGCTCGGGTTTTCTCGGCCCGGTGGATCGCGCGTTCGGCCTTGGCTTCGGCGCGATCAAGGGGCTGATCCTCGCCAGCCTCGCCTTCCTCGTCGTTGCGCTCGCGGTCGATACCGTCAGCGGCGGCCCGGCGCAGCGCCCCGAATGGATGACCGCCGGCCGCACCTATCCTTTGCTCAACGCAACGAGCGCCAGCATCGCCGAATTTGTCGACCGCCGCCGCCGCGGCGAACCGGTGTTCGGCAACGAAACCGACGCCGATGCGCTTGCGAACGGGTCGGAGCAGGTTACATCGGAGCCATGACGGCTCCGCTCTACAACACCGAAATCCTGCGGCTCGCCGCCACCATCCCGCATCATGAGCGCTTGCCCAACCCGATGGCGAGTGTCGAGAAACGCTCGCCCGTCTGCGGCAGCCGCGTGACCGTCGATGTCAACCTCGGCCCGGATGGCCGCGTCGTCGCGCTTGGCATGCAGGTCCGTGCCTGCGCGCTGGGACAGGCCGCGGCATCACTGATGGGCGCGCACGCAATCGGTCGCACCCCCGGGGAACTCGACGCAGCCCGCGCCGCGCTGACCCGCTGGCTGGCGGGGGAGGGCGATACGCCCGACTGGCCCGGCCTCGACCTCTTCACCCCCGCACTCCCGCACAGCGCGCGCCACCCCTCGATCCGCCTCGCGTTCGAAGCGGTGGCCGAGGCCGCGACCCGCGCCAGCACTGAAAAGGCCGCCTGATGGATCACGGTGCCGCGCATAGTTTCGTCGCCGAAAGCGCCCCGCTGCTCGGCTTCGCGTTGCTGTTCGTCCTGATCTTCCGCCGCATGGGGCTGGGCGCGACGCTGGGTTACCTCGTCGCGGGCGCGCTGGTCGGGCCGCAAGTCCTGGGCCTGGTCGGTGGCGCGGAAAGCAAGATGGGCATCGCCGAATTCGGCATCGCCCTGCTGCTGTTCCTCGTCGGCCTCGAACTCAGCCCGTCGCGGCTGTGGCGGATGAAGCGCGACATTTTCGGCTTCGGCCTGCTTCAGGTCGTGCTGTGCGGCGTCGCGCTGACCGCAGTAATCGGCTTCGGCGCGAATTTCTCGCTCTCCGCCGCGCTCGCCCTCGGCCTCCCGCTCGCATTGTCCTCGACCGCGCAGGTCCTCCCGATGCTGCAAAGCGCCGGGCGCCTGCGCACCCCGTTCGGCGAGCGCGCCTTCTCGACGCTGCTGTTCCAGGACATCTCGATCGTCCCGCTGATCACGATCATCGCGATCCTCAGCCGCAATCCGGCGGATGCGCAGGGCCCTCCGGGCTGGCTGCTCGCGATCTACACCGTCGCCGCGATCACCGGGCTGGTGCTGGCGGGCCGCTATCTGCTGCGCCCGTTGTTCAAGCTGATCGGCAATTGGGGCGAGCGCGAATTGTTCGTGTTCGCCGGGCTGTTCACCGTCGTCGGCAGCGCCGCGCTGATGCAGTCGATCGGGCTGTCCACCGCGCTCGGCGCATTCATCGCGGGCGTGATGCTCGCCGACAGCCCGTACCGGCACGAGCTTGAAGCAGATATCGAACCGTTCCGCTCGATCCTGCTCGGCCTGTTTTTCCTCTCGGTCGGTATGATGCTCGACCTGTCCGCCATTGCCGAGCGCCCGGTGTTCGTCCTCGGCATGGCCGCCGCGCTGATCGCGACCAAGACCATCGTCATCACCGGCCTCGCCATGGCGTTCCGCATGCCGTGGCGTCAGGCGCTGGGCCTTGGCCTGTTGCTCAGCCAGGGCGGCGAGTTCGGCTTCGTGCTGTTCGCGCAGGCACAGAACGCGCTGCTGATCGCCCCCGAAGCGGTCAGCGTGTTCAGCGCGGTCGTGACCCTGTCGATGGCCACCACCCCGTTCCTGATGATGTTCACCCAGCGCTTCCGCACCGATGCGGTCGAGGCTCAGGGCGAGCGCGAAGGGCCGGTGTCGGACGGATCGAACGCGCTGATCGTGGGCTATGGCCGCTTCGGCCAGACGGTCGGCCAGATGCTGAATGCGCAAGGCATTGGCGTGACGTTGATCGACACCGACATCGAGATGATCGACATCGCCGGCCAGTTCGGGGCGAAGGTCTATTATGGCGACGGCACCCGCATCGACATGCTGCGCCAGGCCGGGGCGGGGGAGGCGCAGCTGATCCTGTTCTGCCTCGACGGCGACAAGATCGAGCCCGAGCTGGTCGAGGCGGTCCACGAATCCTTCCCCCAGGCATCGATCTTCGTGCGCGCCTATGACCGCCGCGCGCTGCTCAAGCTCAAGGCCACCCCGGCGGCGGGCGTGGTGCGCGAAGTGCTCGAATCCGCCATCGTCATGGCGCGCAAGGCGATGGTCGCGGTCGGCGTCGATATCGAGGAGATCGAACGCACTGAAGATCTCTACCGCCGCCGCGACCGCGAGCGGCTGCGGATCCAGCATGAGGCGGGCAGCCTGGTCGCCGCGCGCGAAGCGATTATCGGCCAGCCCGAGCTGCGCTTTTCCGCCGGGCGGGAGAAGCCGAAGCCCGAGCCGCTGGAAGGCAGGCCCGAAGGAGGCGATTGCGGATGAACGTGCTGGTGGCGCTCGCCGCGCTGTCCGGCGCCATCGCCGTCGGCGCAGGCGCATTCGGCGCGCATGGGGCGGAGGGCAAGGCCGCGGAATGGCTGCGCACCGGCGCAACCTATCAGCTGATCCATGTCGTCGCCGCGCTGGTCGCGACGCAGATGGGTGCGAAGGGCGCGGGCTGGTTGTTCGTCGCCGGGGCGGCGATCTTTGCGTTCACCCTCTACGCCATGGCGTTCGGTGCGCCGCGCTGGCTCGGCGCGATCACCCCGATCGGCGGCACCGCGCTGATCATCGGCTGGCTGTGGCTGGCATGGCACGCACTACGCGGCTGAGCGTCTGCCGTCGCAAGCGCAGGTTTGTGGATGAAGGGGAGGCTGTAGCCGCCGCATTGGCCGCGACCATCACCCTACGCCCCTATCGCTGCGACCGCTGTTTCGGCTTTCACCTGACCGGCCGGACCAAGGGCAAGCGAATTCTGTAGCGTAGGCGAGCAAAGCTTAATCCTCCCCCGCAAGGGGGAGGTGGCGCCGAAGGCGACGGAGGGGGAGGACGGCCGTGTCCTCTCGACTCAATCCCATGCCCTTCCTCCCCCTCCGTCAGCTGCGCTGACACCTCCCCCTGGCGGGGGAGGATTGATGAAATAGCCGCCTTCAGCCCGCCGCCCGCAACTCCGTCGCCGCACCCCGGATCGCCTCGATCGGCTGTGGCCTCCCCAGCAGATACCCCTGAATCAGATCGATCCCCAGCGCCCGCAGCACCGCCAGCTCATCCTCGCGCTCGACCCCTTCGGCGATCAAGCGGCTGCCGGTATCGCGTGCGAACATCATCAGCCCGGCGGCCAGCGCGCGGCGGCCCGGATCGTGCTGGATATCCTCGATCAGGAAGCGGTCGAGCTTCACCAGATCGGGGCGCATCTGGATGATCTGCTGCAGTCCGCTATAGCCCGATCCGGCATCGTCCACCGCGATCTTCAGCCCTTCCGCACGCAGCGGGGCGAGCCGCTCGAGCAGGACGGCGACGTCCGAAACCCGATCATGCTCGGTGACTTCCAGCACCACGCGATTGAGCGGCGCGCGACGCAGGATCGCGGGCAGCTCGGGCGACATCGCGGTCGCGGGGCTGGCATTGACCGACAGATAGGCGTGGTGGGGCAGCTGCGACAGGCCCTGCAGCGCGCGGTCGATCGCGAACAGCTCGAACGCGACGCCCATCCCCACGCGGCCCGCCTGATCGAACCATTTGTCGGGCGAACGATACGGCTCGACGCTGATCCGCGCCAGCGCTTCATAACCGGCGGGCCGCCCCTGCGAGAGGCTGAAGATCGGCTGATAATGAATGTCCATCAACCCGTCGGCGATGACGTGCTCGATCGCGCTGCGCGACGCGGCGGCCTCCTCGCGATTGCCCAGATCGCGCTCGATCTCGAACGCGGCAAGGTCGGCAAAGGCGCGCATCATGCCCAGATCGCGGGGGTTCAGCGTGGGGCTTGCAAAGGGGCCAAGGCAGCAGAACATGCCATAGGTGCGCCCGTCGGACAGGCGGATCGGTACGCTGACATGCGCGCCGATCGGAACCGCCGCGGTGATCGGCATCGCCATCGCAATCGGCTCGGCGGCGGTATCGGGGATCAGCTCGGGCAGGCGCCCGGCCAGGATGTGGCGGCAATAGACATCGTCGAGCGAATGGACGTCGCCGGCCTTGGCGAGATGCTCCAGACCCGGCGCATCGACCACGCGGAACACCGAGTCATTGCCGACGAACTCTGAGACATAGGCGACCTGCAGGCCCAGATGCGCACGCACCGCCTGCAATGCGCGGGCGATGATCGCGTCCGAACTGCCGGTGCTGCTCGCCGACGCAATCATCTCGCGCAGCGCCGTTGCGCCCAGCGTCTCGCCGTCAACCGTCATGCCCACCCCACCCCGTCGATCATTTCCTACGGAGTTCTACAGCGGCGAGTGTGAAGATTCGGTCAGCGCGTCTCCAAAATCCGCGTCACCGCGCCGACCGTTACGGGGTGATAGCCCGGCTTGGCCTTCTCGAAGATCCGCCGCGCGATCGGTTCGCCCCAGTCGCCCTGCGCCTTCAGCCCACGATAGAGTGGGGTCACCAGCAGGTTGCGCCCGACGCGGGTCAGATACTCCTCCAGCGCCGGGATCACCGGCTCGTAGCGGTTGGCAATCGCCAGATCGAACCAGGCCGATTGGACATAGGCATTCTTGGAGCTGGTCAGCTTGAGCGCTGCGTCCAGCTCGGCCAGCCGCGCAGCGCTCTGCTGGCGGGGCAGGCCGCCCAGCAACCGCTGCCACTGCTGCGTCTGCCAGCCCGCCGTGTCGATCGCCGACGCCGGCCCGCCTGCATTGAACGCGGCCAGCTGTGCATCGACCTTGGCCAGCGTGTCCGACTTCACCTGCACCGCGTTCGACGGCACGCCCGGCTGATACACCCAGCGGTCGAGCTGCAGCTGCGCTTCCAGAGCCTTGTCGCCCTTGATCAGATGCGTGCGGATATCCGCCAGGAATCCCGCGCTGGTCTGCGGCTGGAAGGCGTGGCGGTCGAAATAGCCGCGCAGATAGGCATCGAACCGCTTCCGCCCGACCGTTACCTCGATCGTGCGCAGAAAGATGCTGCCCTTCAGATAATCCAGCTGCCCAGCGCTCTCGCCCGGTTCGCCATGCAGGCGAGTCGCGGGTGCCGCATCGCCGCCGGCAGTCTTCACGTCGCGCAGCATCCCGGCATAATCCAGGTCGGTGTAAATCGCCGCGCGCTCCTTGCCGTACAGCGCTTCCATGATGCGGTTCTCGAAATAGGTCGTGAAACCCTCGTTCAGCCAGCTGTCCGACCAGGTCGCATTGGTGACGAGGTTGCCGGACCAGCTATGCGCCAGCTCATGGGCCAGCACATCGGTGTTCGACTTGTCCCCGGTGATGATCGTCGGGGTAAAGAAAGTGAGGTTGGGGTTCTCCATCCCGCCATAGGGGAAGGACGGCGGCAGCACGAGCATGTCGTAGCGGCCCCAGCGATACGGACCGTACAGCGCCTGCGCCGCGTCGATCATCTTTTCGACATCGGCGAATTCGGACGCCGCCGCGTCGATCATCCCCGCCTCGGCCCACACGCCGCTGCGCGGCCCGATTTCCTTGAACTTGAGGTCGCCGACCGCGATCGCGATCAGGTAGGGCGGGACCGGATTGTCCATCTTGAACCGGAACTTGCGGCGCCCCTGCGGCGCGGGCTGGCCCTCCGCGCCGTCCAGCATCTGCGCGCTCATCACCGGGACGAAGCCTTCGGGTACCGTCACGGTCGCCGCCCAGGTCTGGCGGATGCCGGGGCTGTCCTGCGTCGGGATCCAGCTGCGGTTGTTGATCGCCTGCCCCTGGCTGAACAGGAAGGGCAGGGTCTTGCTCTGCGTCTGCTCCGGCGTCAGCCATTGCAGCGCGCGCGCGCCGGGCTTGGAGCGATAGACGATGCGGATGCGCTTGGTGCCGTTGAGCTCGATCGTCAGCGGCGCGCCCAACTGAGGATCGCTCGGCCCGACCTTGTGCGCCAGCTTCACCCCGCGCTCGTCGCTCACCACCGCGATGTCGAGGTCGAGCGTGTCGAGCACGATCTCCTTCGCACCCTTCGCCGCAAGGATGTCGAGCGTGGCAACGCCGCCGATCGTCTTGTTCGCGAAATCGACCTTCAGGTCGAGGTCGACATGGGTCACCCGCGCTTCGGCGGGGCGGGCATAGGTCCACACGTCCTTCGCCTCGGGCGTGGTCAGGACGGGCGCCACCTTGGCAGTCTGGGCGTGGGCGAGCGCGGGGGCGGCGGAGGCGAGCAGCAGGGCTGCGAGGGTCAGGATACGCATGGTAGCAACTGCTACGACCCGATTTCGTCCGGCACAAGCACGGCGCTCATGCGTTGGTCGCGTAGTTCCCTGAAACTGAAGGAGAGATGCGATGAACACCACCATCGACAGCCCCAACCGCCTGATCGCTTCCGACCGGGTCGAAGGCACCAGCGTCTATGACGCCAGCGGCGAAAAGCTCGGCCATGTCGAGCGTTTCATGGTCGACAAGGTCTCGGGCCGCGCCGAATATGCCGTGATGGCGTTCGGCGGCGTGCTCGGCATCGGCCACCGCCACTATCCCGTGCCGTGGCAGGCGCTGACCTATGACACCGACAAGGACGGCTATGTTGTGTCGCTCAGCCGCGAAAAGCTCGAAAACGCGCCGAATTACGATCGCGAAGGCGAAGAGCCGACCTATGACCGCGCCTATGGCGAAGAGGTCTACGCCTATTACGGCGTCCCGGCGCTTTAATCGCGCGGCACGCGCCAGCGGCCGGTCTCCATCCACAGCAGCAGCGGCTTCAGCGGCAGGATCCATACGATCCCGGTGAAGACATAGAAGACCAGCTGGATGAGGACCGGCCATTCGCCGACAATGCGCGACAGGCTCGCCACCGCGACGCACCAGATGATGATCAGCGCGACGATCGCGAAGGCCCCGGCGGGCTTGCGCCAGCTCGGGGTCACGCCGCGGCCTCGCCATATGCGGCGGCCTCGGTGACGACGCCGTGCAGCGGCATGTCCCAACTGTCGGTGGCCAGCGCCTCGACCTGCTGCACTGACCAGGCAATCCCGATCCGCCACGCATCGGGCAGCCGCTCGAACACCCGGTCATAATGCCCAGCACCCTGGCCCAGCCGGTTCATCGCCGCATCGAACGCGAGCAAGGGGGTCAGCACGATATCGGGATCGCACTCGACGCCGCTGTCGTCCGGCTGGCGCAGGCCCAGCGGCCCATCGACCAGCGCATGTTCGGGCTCCCACGCAAAGAAGCGCACTGGCGACTCGCGGCTGGTGACGTGCGGCAGCACGATCCGGCACCCCGCTTCCCGCGCGGTCCAGGCAATCGCGGTCGGATCGGCCTCGCTCCCGACGGGGATGTAAGATGAAACGGTAACCCCCGGCCCGAACCGCGCGAGCAGGGCAGGGGGCGGCTCGATCACACCCCCGATGGTCATCGCGAACTCGTCGCGCAGCGCGCGCATCCGTGCCCGTAGCGTGCGTTTGTCGTCAGCCATAACTCTGCTTCGCTAGATGCGAAGCCGCGGCCTCGCTGACAAAATCGGTTGGCGGGACCACCATGGGCCGTGTGCTTGAATATCCTCTGACGCCGTTTACGTCAGGTGGGGACCATGTGCCACAGACCAGGGTCTGAGCAGGGACAGCCCCCATGGATGATGAATCGCCTCAGGGATAATCGCTAAAGCTCGCACCGGGCAGTACCCGCCGCAGCCAATTTAGGCGCGCGGAGCCGATGGATCAATGGGGATCGGGGTCGTTCGCCTCAAACAGCAGATCGAGATTGCGTCGCCCGGGGAGGATGTTGATCACCTCGATCCCGTCACCGACATAGTGGAAGAAGATCAGATAGTTGTGGTGGACGATCGATCGAATGCCGGGGCGCAGTTCGGGCCGCACGGTTCCGAGCAAGCCGGGCAGCCCGGCCAGTTTCTTGCAACGCGCTTCCAGCTTCGCCGCGAATGCGCTCCCGGCTTCGCGACTGCCGCTGCGCTCGGCGATGCCCAAGGCGATCTCGACCAGATTCTGCCGGGCCGCACTCGTGTACGTCAGCGGTCGCATCTAGCGGTCTGCGCGATTGGTTTCCCATTCGTCCAGCGCCGCCTCGACCGACTGACGGACCTCTTCGGGACTATGCTGACCACCGCGTTCGACCGAGGCATTTAATGTGTCGCGCAATGCCCTTAGTTTGGACTCGCGCTCCTCGACCAGTCGCAATCCCTCGCGCACGACCTCGCTCGCCGAGCCATAGCGGCCCGACTTCACGACGCCTTCGACAAAGCCTTCCCAGCGCTCACCGATTGATACGTTCATCGGACGACTCCTTTGCCAAGGCTCCTACCCCAATAACAAAAACTGCGCAATTTTCGTTATTGCTCCAGCGCCGCCGCCACCGCCTCCAGCCGATCCGCCAGATTGTCGAGCAGCACCGGCGACACGCCTCCCGGCGGATTGCGTTCCGCCTCGTCCAGCTGGTCGGCCAGGATCAGCGCCAGGAACAGCATCGTCCGCTCGCCGCTGAGGCCACCCGACGCGCGCACCGCGGTTTCGGTGTGCTTCTCCAGCAAGGCACCGAGCCGTTCGAGGTGCAGCTCCTCGCCGTCGCGGCAGGCGATTGCATGGCTGCGTCCGGCGATGGTGAGCGTGACCTGACCCACTAGTCGTCACCTTCCTCGTCGATTAGCCCATCGAGTGCGGCGATCGCCTGCTCGACCTTGCCGCGCAGCACCGCGTGCCGATGTTGCAGACGTTCAGAGTCGAACGCACGGCGCGCAGCCGCAGCTTCGATCCGCGTAAGCGCGCGCTCGATCCGATCGAGCGCGGAGGGTTCCGCATCCGCCATGCCGGGTGGATAGGGAGGCTTTACCCAAGCCGCAACCCCGCGCGGTTGACGACTGCGCCCGCGCGCCCCATTGGCACGCCAACTTCGATTCGCCGGGCCGTGGCGAGACTCAACGCACCGCGCGCAGGCCCGAAAGGGGATATGCCGTGACCATTTCATTCGCCGACCGCGCCAACGCCATTCGCGCCTTGTCGATGGACGCCGTGGAGGCCGCCAATTCGGGCCATCCCGGCATGCCGATGGGCATGGCCGATGTCGCCACCGTCCTGTTCAGCGATTATCTGAAATACGACCCGACCGACCCCAAATGGGCCGACCGCGACCGCTTCGTGCTGTCGGCAGGCCATGGATCGATGCTGATCTATTCGCTGCTGCACCTGACCGGCTATGCCGAACCGACGCTCGACGACATCCGCAATTTCCGCAAGGTCGGGAGCCCTTGCGCCGGCCACCCCGAGAATTTCGAGCTGCCCGGCGTCGAATGCACCACTGGCCCGCTGGGGCAGGGGCTCGCGATGGCGGTCGGCATGGCGCTCGCCGAACGCCACCTCAACGCCGTGTTCGATGACAGCATCGTCGACCACCGCACCTGGGTGATCGCCGGTGACGGCTGCCTGATGGAGGGCATCAACCACGAAGCGATCGGCCTTGCCGGGCATTTGAAGCTCGGTCGCCTGATCGTGCTGTGGGACGACAATGACATCACCATCGACGGCAAGGTGTCGCTGTCGTCGAGCGAGAATATCCCTGCGCGCTACGAAGCGACCGGCTGGCATGTGGTGTCGTGCGACGGGCACGACCCGGCCAGCATCAAGGCCGCGTTCGATGCCGCGCTGGCCGATGACCGCCCCTCGCTGGTCCGCTGCAAGACGGTGATCGGCAAGGGCGCCCCGAACAAGGGCGGCACCAGCAAGGTTCACGGCTCGCCGCTGGGTGCGGACGAAGTCGCCGCCGCCCGCGAAGCGCTCGGCTGGAGCCACCCGCCGTTCGAAATCCCTGCCGACATCGCGGCAGCCTGGCTCGACGCGGGCAAGCGCGGCGCTGCCCCGCACGCCGAGTGGAAGGCTCGCCTTGCCGCCCATGCCGACCGCGCCGAGTTTGAGCGCCGCATGGCGGGCGACCTGCCTACCTTCAACCTTGACGGTTACATCGCCGATTTGCTCGCCAACCCGCCCAAGGTCGCGACCCGCAAGTCGAGCGAAATGGCGCTCGAGCCGCTGACCGAAAACCTGCCCGAACTGATCGGCGGCTCGGCCGACCTCACCGGATCGAACAACACCAAGACCAAGGCGACCGGGCCTCTGACGGCCGAAAACTATGCCGGCCGCTATGTCTATTACGGCATCCGCGAATTCGGCATGGCCGCGGCGATGAACGGCATGGCGCTGCATGGCGGGATCATCCCCTATGGCGGCACCTTCCTCGTCTTCTCCGACTATGCGCGCGGTGCGATCCGCCTCTCGGCACTCCAGCGCGCGCGCGTCGTCTATGTCATGACGCATGACAGCATCGGCCTGGGCGAAGACGGCCCGACCCATCAGCCGATCGAGCATCTGCAAAGCCTGCGCGCGATGCCCAACCTCAACGTGTGGCGTCCGTGCGATGCGGTCGAGACGGCGGCGGCATGGGATCTGTCGCTGCGCACCACCGACGGCCCGTCGATGCTCGTGCTGACCCGCCAGAATCTCCGCCCGCTGGTCGGCGAAGCGCAGGTCGCCGATATCGCCAAGGGCGGCTACCGCCTCCAGTCGGCACAGGCCGCGCGCAAGGTCGTGCTGCTCGCCACC
This sequence comes from Sphingomonas bacterium, assembly GCA_030149245.1. Classification (GTDB taxonomy): domain Bacteria; phylum Pseudomonadota; class Alphaproteobacteria; order Sphingomonadales; family Sphingomonadaceae; genus Sphingomonas. Next base: position 27,114 of record JASBRX010000032.1, on the reverse strand, counting down.
GGGTCGGAGGTCGAGATCGCCGCCGATGTCCGTACCGCCCTTGAAGCACAGGGGATCGGTGCCGATGTCGTGTCCATGCCCTGCACCGAGGCGTTCGACGCCCAGCCCGCCGCCTATCGCGCCGACATCCTCCCCGCCGACGCGCTGATCGTGTCGATCGAAGCGGGCAGCACCTTTGGCTGGCAGCGTTACACCGGCCTCAATGGCCTAAACTTCGGCATCGACGGCTTCGGCGCGTCGGGTCCGGCCGACGACCTGTACAAGCATTTCGGGCTGACCGCCGACGCGATCGCCCCACAGATTATTGCACGGCTTGCCGCTTAAGGAGAGACAAATGACGAAGGTTGCGATCAACGGGTTCGGACGCATCGGACGCCTGGTGGCGCGCGCGATCCTGGAGCGCCCCGATAGCGGTCTGGAACTGGTCACGATCAACGACCTGGCCGATGCCAAGTCCAACGCCTGGCTATTCAGCCGCGACAGCGTGCATGGTCGCTATCCCGGCACGGTGTCCGCGGACGGCGATGACCTGATCATCGACGGCAAGCGGATCAAGGTGACCAAGGAGCGCGATCCCGCGAACCTGCCGCACGCCGCTAATGGCGTCGATCTCGTCCTCGAATGCACCGGCTTCTTCACCGACCGCGACAGCGCGCAGAAGCATATCGATGCCGGCGCGAAGAAGGTGCTGATCTCGGCACCCGGCAAGAATGTCGACCTGACCGTCGTCTATGGCGTCAACCATGACAAGCTTGAGGCCGGCCACACGATCGTGTCGAACGCGTCGTGCACCACCAACTGTCTCGCGCCCGTCGCCAAGGTGCTGAACGACAGCATCGGGATCGAGCGTGGCCTGATGACCACGATCCACGCCTATACCAACGACCAGAAGATCCTCGACCAGATCCACTCGGACATGCGCCGCGCCCGCGCTGCGGCGATGAGCATGATCCCGACCACCACCGGCGCCGCGCGCGCCGTCGGTGAGGTGCTTCCGGAGCTCAAGGGCAAGCTCGACGGTTCGTCGGTGCGCGTCCCCGTGCCGGACGGCTCGCTGATCGACCTCACCTTCACGCCGAAGCGCGACACGACCAAGGATGAGGTCAACGCGATCCTCAAGGCCGCGTCGGAAAGCGGCCCGCTGGTCGGCGTGCTCGCCTTCAGCGACGAGCCGCTGGTTTCGATCGACATCGTCCACAACCCGGCAAGCTCGACCATCGACAGCCTGGAGACCGCAGTGATCGACGGCAAGCTCGTCCGCGTGGTCAGCTGGTACGACAATGAATGGGGCTTCTCGAACCGCATGGTCGATACCGCCAGCACCATGGCAAAGCTCGGCTAAGCAACTCATTCCTCCCCCGGAGGGGGAGGGGGACCAGCGAAGCTGGTGGAGGGGTAGTTCAACTCTTGGCTACGCCGCTTGCCGAAACTACCCCTCCGTCAGTGCTGCGCACTGCCACCTCCCCCTCCGGGGGAGGAGTGGGAAATGAAGGTCGATGCGTCTCAAAGGCGGGGTGACCCGCTTTCCTACAACCGCTCGCTTGGGTTAGGGTCGAACCATGACGCACCGTCACCCCCTTCCGAGCCCAACCGGCACGCCAAACTGTCAGCCGGACACGCCCTCACACATGCGCAAATATGTCCTGGTTGTCCGGAACAGGTATCCCGCTACCCGCTCAATCGGAGCGATCGCATGACCGGCCGCATCACAGGCATCGCCCGCCACGCGATCCCCAAGGGACCGATGGAGACGATCGACCACGCCACCGTCACGCTGGAGGGCGGCATCGGCGGCGATTTTCGCGGCGCGATGAAGGGCCAGCCGTACAAGCGCCAAGTCAGCCTGATCGAAGCGAACGACTGGGACGCCGCGATGGCGCAGGTCGGTCATTCGATCCCTTGGGAACAGCGCCGCGCCAATCTGCTGGTCGCGGATTTCGACCTGCCCCAGACCCCCGGCACCCGACTCCGCATCGGCGCCGATGTCGTCCTCGAAATCACCTGCGAAACCGAACCGTGCGAGCGGATGGAGGCGCTGGCCGATGGCCTCCGCGCCGCACTCACCCCCGATTGGCGCGGCGGCGCGCTTACCAAAGTCATCACGCCCGGCACCATTGCCATTGGCGACAGCATCAGGATCGAACCATGACGCGTGCTTTCAAGACCCTCGACGATATGGGCGACATCGCCGGCAAGCGCGTGCTTGTGCGTGAGGATCTCAACGTGCCGATGGCCGACGGCGCGGTCACCGACGACAATCGCTTCCGCGCCGCCGTGCAGACCGTCGCCGAACTCGCCGACCGGGGCGCGATCGTCCTGATCCTCGCCCATTTCGGCCGCCCGAAAGTGCCGAGCCCCGAACTCTCGACCGCGCAGCTCGCCCGCCCGTTCAGCCAGGTTCTGGGCCGCGAGGTGCGGTACATCGACTGGGAGGGCGACGCCGAATCCACCGCGACGCTCCAGCCCGGCGACATCGCTTTGCTCGAAAACACCCGCTTCTTCGGTGGTGAGGAAAAGAACGATCCGGCGACGGTTGACCGCTTCGCCGCGCTCGGCGACCTCTACGTCAACGACGCCTTCTCGGCCGCGCACCGCGCCCATGCGTCGACCGAGGGACTGGCGCACCGTCTGCCCGCCTTCGCCGGTCGCCAGATGGAGGCCGAACTCGACGCGCTCGACAAGGCTTTGGGCAATCCCGACCACCCGGTCGCCGCAGTCGTCGGCGGCGCCAAGGTCTCGACCAAGCTCGATGTGCTCAAGGCCATGGTCGGCAAGGTCGACCACCTGATCATCGGCGGCGGCATGGCCAACACGTTCCTCGCCGCGCGCGGCGTCAATGTGGGCAAATCGCTGTGCGAGCATGAGCTGACCGGCACCGCCGAGGAAATCTTCGACGCAGCGGACAAGGCGAATTGCACGATCCATCTGCCCTATGACGTCGTGGTGTCGAAGGAATTCGCCGCGAACCCGCCGTCGCTGCGCACCTGCAACGTCCATGAGGTCGCCGCCGACGAAATGATCCTCGACATCGGTCCGGCGGCGAGCGAAGCGCTGGCGGACGTGCTCAAGAATTGCCGCACGCTCGTCTGGAACGGCCCGCTCGGCGCGTTCGAGACCAAGCCGTTCGACACCGCCACCATGGCGCTCGCCCACACCGTCGCGGCGCTGACCAAGGAAGGCTCGCTCGTCTCGGTCGCCGGGGGCGGGGACACCGTCGCTGCGCTCAACCAGGCCGGGGTCGCCGGCGACATGACCTTCGTATCCACCGCCGGCGGCGCATTCCTGGAGTGGATGGAGGGCAAGGAACTGCCCGGCGTGGCGGCGCTGACGCGCTGACGGCGCTTTTTTGGCCGGTTGGCTATCGTTGTCAGGCTTTTCAGCCGCTTGCCGCGCTGCAATAGGCCGCGCAACAAAGTGTCGGAACAGGGATGCCAGCGATGAACACCGCCGAGATGACCGCCAAGATCGCCGAAGGTAACGGCTTCATCGCCGCGCTTGACCAGTCGGGCGGTTCGACGCCCAAGGCGCTGGCGGGCTATGGCGTGTCGGACGACGCCTGGTCGACCGACGAGGAGATGTTCGGCCTGATCCACGCGATGCGCAGCCGCATCATCACTTCGCCCGCCTTTTCGGGTGACAAGGTGATCGGCGCGATCCTGTTCGAACGCACGATGGACGGACAGGTCGATGGCAAGCCAACCCCGGCAGCGCTGATCAAGCGCGGCGTCGTGCCCTTCATCAAGATCGACAAGGGGCTTGAGGCCGAAGAAAACGGCGTTCAGCTGATGAAGCCGATGCCCGATCTCGACGCGCTGCTGATCAAGGCCAAAGGCCTTGGCGTGTTCGGGACCAAGGAGCGCTCGGTGGTCAACCTCGCCAATGCCGAGGGCATCGCGGCGGTGGTGAAGCAGCAATTCGAAATCGGCGCCCAAGTGCTCAGCCACGGCCTGATGCCGATCATCGAGCCGGAGGTGAACATCAAGTCGCCCGAACGGGCCGAGGCCGATGCGATCCTGCGCGACGAGATCCTGAAGGCGCTCGACACCCTGCCCGCGGGCCAGCAGGTCATGCTCAAGCTGTCGATCCCTGCGACCCCCGGCCTGTTCGATCCGCTGGTCGACCATCCCAAGGTGCTACGCGTCGTCGCTCTGTCCGGCGGATTCAAGCGCCCCGAAGCCTGCGCCGAACTCGCCAAGAACCGCGGCATGATCGCCAGCTTCAGCCGCGCACTGCTCGAAGATCTGCGCCATGGCATGACCGATGCCGAATTCGATGCCGCGCTCGGCGAGGCAATCGACGAAATTCACGCGGCGTCAACGACCAAGGCGATGGCCACCGCCTGACGTTTCCGCTCGACCTTTGGCGGCCAAGGCAACACTCTGCCCCCGAAACTTGCGATTCGGGGGCAATTTGAACGTGTTGAAGCTATGGGCGGCGGGGCTGTGCCTCGTCTCGATGCCGATCGGCGCTGCAGTTGCCGCCGACCGCGGCGATGCCAAGGTGGCCGTGGCCGGGGAGGCCGAAACCGCGCACCGCGAATTCGTCGCTTATGGCGAATGGGTGCTGGCACTCGACCGCGCCGTGACCCCGGCGATGAACGAAGCCCGCACCCTGAGCCCCGAATGGCAGGCTGCGACCCGGGGGGGCAATTTCGTCGCCGCCGAAGCGCGCTTCCTGCCGGTGCTCACCAAAGCCAAGCGCGCCATCGCCGAAGCCCGCCAAAAGCTGGCCGTACTGCCCAGTCCCGACTTCCCGACGCTTGAATTGGCGCCAGAGATTCAGACGGCGGCAGTGAAAGCGGAAATGGCGCGGACGCTGGATCAGCTCGACGCGGTGCTCGATTCCTTTCCCCCGGTGCTCAGGGCGCTGGCCCGCAAGGATATGAAGGCGGCAGAGACTGCGATGACGCAGATGGTCGGGTCGGCCAAGACGCTGTTCCGGGCGCAGGAAACCTTGGCTGGCGTATGGATGGCCACGCTGGAGGCGGACGATCCCGGTCGCGAAGCGATGAAGTTCGAACAGCTCTTTTTCCGCTCGGCATCGCGCCTGATGACTGCGACCGAGCATGTATCGCTACGTCGGCGCGATCCGGTGTTTGCCGCCGACATGCTGCGCATTGCCGATGATATGGACAAGGTGATCGCCACCGGGAACGCCTCGGTCGAGACCGGCCAGGCCAAGTTGATGGCGCTGACGCTGGAGACCCGGGCCGACGCCGAAGGGCGCAGCGCCAAGGCAATCTTGACCAAGTCGCACTCTGCGATGGGCATGTATCGCGACAGTTTCGCGATTGCGGGGCGATACAGCGCTGCACTTCGCACCGCCGCCAGGCGCGCCAGCCAGGCGCCGCTCACGCTCGATCACCTCAACATGGTGATGCAGGCATTGCGCGCGACGCGGGTTGAGCTGGATGCCGTCAACACGCGCCAGGCAGAGGTGATGGCGGGGACGCGCTGACGGGCTTCCCGTCCGGCGCATCGCGGCCTATCAGCGCGACATGATCGATGATGACGACCTCCCGCCGCTTGGCCCCGAATTCGCCGCCCAGTTCAAGCGCGACGACAAACGGCCGCCCTGCCAGCTCTACCTGATCTCACCGCTCGACGTGGATGGCGACTTCCCCGACCGGCTGGCACGCGCACTCGACGCCGGCCCGGTCGCGGCGTTCCAGTTCCGCGTCAAGGATGTCGACCAGCACGCAGCGGCGCGGCTGGCGGACCCGTTGCTGCGCATCTGTGCCGACCGCGAGGTCGCGTTCATCGTCAATGACAGCGTCAGCCTGGCCAAGCGTCTCGGGGCGGACGGCGTGCATCTGGGGCAGGGCGATGGCGACCCGCGTGAGGCGCGTAGCGTGCTTGGCCCGGCAGCGCAGATCGGCGTGACGTGTCATGACAGCCGCCATCTGGCGATGGAGGCCGGTGAGGCTGGCGCCGATTACGTCGCGTTCGGCGCCTTTTACCCGACCACGACCAAGCCGACCACGCATCGCCCCGATCTGGCGATCCTGTCCTGGTGGACGACGGTGTTCGAGCTTCCCTGCGTCGCGATCGGCGGGATCACGCCCGACACTGCCGCGCCGCTGGTGAGCGCGGGGGCGGACTTTATCGCGGTATCGGGCGCGGTGTGGAACGGGGACGAGGCGGCGGCGGTGCGCGCATTCGACGCCGTGCTGAACGCGGCGCGCTGATCGAAGGGGACAGGCAGATGCTCGACCGGGTGTTCACGATCGTTGCCGGTCGCATCGCCGCGCTGGCGGGGCAGCCGGTGACGTTCATCGTCGCGGTGCTGCTGATCGTCGCATGGGCTCTGACCGGCCCGGTGTTCGGCTATTCGGACACATGGCAGCTGATCGTGAATACATCGACCACCATCGTCACCTTCCTGATGGTATTCCTGATCCAGAATTCGCAGAACCGCGATGCAGCGGCGCTGCAGGCCAAGCTTGACGAGCTGATCCGGGCGGTCGAGGGGGCGCGCAACGAGTTTATCGGCATCGAACATCGCAGCGATACCGAGATCGAGGCGATCCGCGCCCGGATCGAGGTCGAGGTGCGCGAGGATGCGGAGGCGCATCCCGCCGCGACCGTCGATCGGTTGCGCAACCGCTATTGATGCAACCGCGCCGATGCTGCCTCGTTATCCCGCTGTAACGAGACGGAGAGTGCGTGTGCGTAAGGGTGTTGCAGGATTGATCGCGGCGGTTGCGATTGCGTCGGGTGGCGCGGTGGCGGTGCAGGCGCAGAACGGGGCCACGCAGAAAGCGGCGCCGGCCAAGCCAGCGCTAAGCCGCGACATCCTGCATGTTCAGGCGATCCTCGACCAGCTTGGCTTTCCGCCCGGTCCCCTCGACGGGCGTGAGGGGCAGGGGCTGACCGCGGCGCTCAAGGCATTTCAGATCACGCGCCAGATCCCGGTCACCGGTAAGACCGACGCACGGACGTTGCAGGCGCTGCACCCGCATCGCGCGATCCGCCCGACGCGGATCGTGCGTCTCACCCCCGAGATGCTCGCCGGACCGTACGTCCGCCCGTGGCCACGCGATGCGCAGGCGCAGGCGAAGCTCAAGACGATGGGCTATCGCAGCGCGCTCGAAAAACTGGCGGAGATGTTCCACACGACGCCGCAGGTACTGATCGAACTCAACAGCGCCGACACGCGGCTGGCGGTGGGTGTGCCGGTCGAGGTGCCGAACGCGATTCCCGCGTCGCGCGATTATCCCGCCGATATCAAGCCCGAGTGGCGGCGCACGCTGACCGACCTCAACGTCAACGCGGTGCAGCCCAAGGCGGCGCGCGTCGTGGTCGACAAGTCGGACAGCGTGCTGCGCGTATTCGACGCCAAGGGGCTGCTCGCCGCTCAGTTCAACGTAACCACCGGGAGCAAGCGCGATCCGCTGCCGATCGGCAGCTGGAAGATCAACGGCGTCGCGACCAACCCCGAGTTTCACTATAATCCCAAGCTGTTCTGGGACGTCAGCGATAAGAAGCCCGACGCGTTGCTCCCGCCCGGTCCGAACAGTCCCGTCGGGGTGGTGTGGATCGACCTCAGCAAAGAGCATTACGGCATCCATGGCACGCCCGAGCCGCATCTGATCGGGCGGAGTGAGAGCCATGGCTGTATCCGCCTGACCAATTGGGACGCGGCGCGGCTGGCGCTGATGGTGTCGCCGGGAACGCCGGTGATCTTTCAGGAATGAGCCGGTTGCGGATCGTCTTGTGGGTGGTGGGCGGTTGCGCGGCTGCGCTGATCGCCTTCCTCGCCGCGACGATCCGCGTCGTCGAGCCGGGCGCCGCCGACGCTCAGCCCGCGTCGCTTCCCGTGCAGCCCCCACCTCAGGTCGGGTTGGTGGATGTGCCGGGCCTGATCGTCCCCGTTCAGGGCGTGCGTGCGGATAGGCTGCGCAGCAATTGGGGGGAGGCGCGTGGTGGCGGCACGCGGGCGCATCAGGGGCTCGACATCATGGCTCCCGCCAACACGCCGGTGATTGCGGCGGCGGATGGGCGGGTGGAAAAGCTGTTCTATTCCAACGGCGGCGGTGGGATCACCCTTTATCAGCGCTCGGCGGACGGCGGGTGGATCTACTATTATGCCCATCTTGCCGGCTATGCTCCGGGAGTTGCGGAGGGCAGGAGCCTCCGGGCCGGCGACGTCCTCGGCTATGTCGGCGACACCGGCAATGCCGGGACGGGCAATTACCACCTGCATTTCGGGGTGTCGCGGATGGCCCCCAACGAGCGCTGGCATCAGGGGACGCCGGTCGACCCCTATCCGCTGCTTGTTCGACGGTAACGCGCGACGGGCAAGCGCGCTGACGTCCGCCGGTTCAGTCGGCGCTGGAGACGGCAAACGCCCGGCAAAATGTATCGACTGCGGCGGAAATGCGTCGGGCGTTCTGCGCAGGATCGTTCGCGCAGCCGAAGCGGCGTTCGAGATCGCCGAGTCCCTTGCACATCGCGACGAACTGTTCCGCCGCCAGTTCCGGATCCGTCACAGCGATCTCCCCGGCTACGTTGAGCGACCGGAGCATGGCGGTGAACGCGCGCAGTATCTGGCGCGGCCCCGCTTCGAGAAAGGCGGCGCCGATCGCTGGATCGGCTTCGGTCTCCGCCGCGATCCGGCGGTCGAACTGGATCATTTCCGGCCGCGACATAAAGGCCGTCATCGCCGTTCCGATCGCCTCCAACCGGGCCCGCAGCGGTAGCTCCGGCATCGGGGGAATTGCGAAATGCTCGCCCATGCGCGCACATTCGCGTTCGATCGCCGCAGCGAACAGCCCGCGCTTGTCGCCGAACTGATTATAGATCGTGACCTTGGAAACATGCGCGTCGGCCGCCACCTGTTCGATCGCGGTTGCGGCAAAGCCATGGTCGAAAAAAGATCGGCTGGCGGCGTCGAGAATCGCCCGGCGTTTTACCGGGTCGATTGAGCGTTGCGCACGCGTAAGGGATTCGCTTGACAGAGTGAACGGTCCCGTTCATTTGAACGACAGCGTTCAACATAGCCTGAGTCGATGCCGTGGCGCAAGCAGGGGGCAGTGTCGCATGATCTGGATTGCCATCCGCATGCTCACCGGCGACGGCCAGAAATTCTATGGGTTGGTGTTCGGCATCGCTTTTTCGACGCTGCTCATCACCCAACAGCTCACCATTTTCGTCAATCTGCTCGAGCGCGGCGCGAGCGCAGTGTTCAACGTGCCGTCGGCCAACATCTGGGTGATGGACCGGGTCAGCCGCACCACCGACGTGGCCTATCCGATGCCGAGCACGGCGCTCGACAAGGTGCGGTCGGTCCCCGGCGTCGAATGGGCTGCGCCGCACCTGCGCGCGACCGCATCGGTGCGCACCGGGGAGGGCGATCTGGAGGGCGTGGCGATCGTCGGGGTCGATGACGCGACGCTGATCGGCCTGCCGCGGCGGATGGCGGAGGGGAGCATCAATGTGCTGTCGCGCCCCGATACGGTGATCATCGACGATGTCGGCACCACCAACATGTTCGAGGATGGCCGCAGCCCGATCGGCGAGCGGCTGGAGCTGAATGACCAGCGCGCGGTGATCCGCGGCATCGCCGACGCGGTGCCGAGCTTTACCAGCCAGGTCACGCTCTACACCAAATACAGCCAGGCGCTGCGCTACGTTCCCGGGACGCGTAACCGGCTGTCCTTCGTGCTGGTGGGGGCCGCGCCGGGCGTGGATCATCAGCAGCTGGTGGCGCGGATCGAGGCCGAGACGGGCCTGCGCGCCCGCACCCGCGACCAGTTTGCGCAGGACGGCATCGACTTCATCGTCGAAAATACCGGCATTCCGCTCAACTTCGGGATCACCGTCGCGCTGGGTTTCGTCGTCGGGGTGGCCATCGTGGGGCTGACCTTCAGCCTGTTCATCCGCGACAATATCAAGCAGTTCGGCGCGCTGAAGGCGATCGGCGTCGCCAATGGCACGATCCGCCGCATGGTCGCGGCGCAGGCGGCTCTGGTCGGCCTGATCGGATATGGCCTCGGCGTGCTCGGGACGATCGCGTTCATCTGGAGCTTCTCCGCCGTCCCGACCTTCAAGGGCTTTTACATCCCCTGGCAGATCCCGTTGATCAGCCTTGCCGCAGTCGTGCTGATCCTCGCGCTGACTGGCTGGATCGCGCTGCGTCGCGTGCTCAAGACCGAACCGGCGGCGGTGTTTCGATGAGCGACCCCGCCCCCACTCAGCCCGCGATCCGCACGCGCGGCGTGACCCGCGACTTCATGGCGGGGAGCCAGGCGATCACCGTGCTGCACGGCATCAATGTCGAGATCCGCGCCGGCGAGCTGACCTATCTGGTCGGAGAGAGCGGGTCGGGGAAGACCACGCTGATCTCGATCATGTGCGGCATTCTCTACCCGACGCTGGGCGAGGTCGAGGTGTTCGGCACCGACATCTACCGATTGTCAGATGCCGAGCTGGTCGCATTCCGGCTGCGCAATATCGGCTTTATCTTCCAGCAATATAATCTGATCCCGTCGATCGACGCGGCGAGCAACGCCGCCGTCCCACTAATCGCGCAAGGGGTGCCACGGGCGGAGGCGCGCGCGCGCGCGGTCGAGATGCTCGCGGCGCTCAACATCGCCGATCAGGCGGACAAGTTGCCCAGCCAATTGTCGGGTGGGCAGCAGCAGCGCGTGGCGATTGCCCGCGCGCTGGTCCACCGCCCCCGGCTGGTGGTGTGCGACGAGCCGACCGCCGCGCTCGATGCGCGCTCCGGCCGACGCGTGATGGATTTGCTGCGCGAGGTGGCGGTTGCCCCCGATCGCGCGTGCATCATCGTCACCCACGACAACCGTATTTTCGACCTCGCCGACCGCATCCTCCGGCTGGAGGATGGCCATATCACCCATGACGGCGCGCAGATGCCGGAGGACCATTGATGCCCGACTGGAAACAGCTGAGCTTTGCCCGGACCATCCTGCCGCTGATCGCGGTGGCGAGCCTGGTGCTGGCGGCCCTGTTCATCTGGGGCGGTTTGCCCGACCGCAGCCCCAGCGCGCCGCAGCGCGAACCGGCCAAGGCCCCGCCTGCGCTCGCCAATGCCGAACGCGTGGCCGGGGCCGGGGTGGTCGAGCCGTCGAGCGAGACGATCGACATCGGCGCGCCGCTGTCCGGGCTGGTGATGAACGTCGCAGTCAGCCCCGGCGTCCGCGTAGTGCCGGGCCAGCCGCTCTTCACGATCGACGACCGCGCGGTCCGCGCCCAGCTGACCGAGGCGCTGGCCGCAATCGGCGAAGCGCGCGCCGCGATTGCGGAGGCGCAGAGCGCGCGGGCGACGGCGGAGCGTCAGCTTGCCTTGTACCGCGCGGTCGATGACCCTGCCGCCGTGGCGCGCGCGGAAATCGTGCGGGTCGAGGGTGAGGCCAGCGCCGCCGCGCAGCGCGTCGCGCTCGCCCGCGCCCGCCTCGCCGCAGCACAGGCGCGGGCCGGCACGGCGCGGACCGAGATCGGGCGGCTGACCGTGCGCGCGCCGATCGCGGGGGAAATCCTGACCGTCAACATCCGCCCCGGCGAATATGTCTCGACCATGGGCGGGACCAGCCAGCCCTTTATTCAGATGGGCGCGACCGACCCGCTGCATGTCCGCATCGACATCGATGAGGAACAGGCGCCACGCGTCGCGTTGGGTGCCGCCGCAATCGTGTCGCCGCGCGGCGCTGCGGGGCGGCAGGTCGAAGCGCGCTTCGTCCGCGCCGAGCCGCTGATCGTGCCCAAGCGATCGCTGACCAACAGCGCGCAGGAGCGGGTCGATGTGCGCGTGCTTCAGCTGATCTACGCGCTGCCCGAAACCAATGGCGCGTTCCGCGTCGGGCAACAGGTCGACGCCTTTATCCCGGCGCGCAAGGACGGCAAATGAGCCGGGGGCAACGCCTTGCCGCGCTGGCGCTCAGTGCTGTGCTTGCGGGCTGCGTGGCGGGGCCTACGCCCGAAATCGCGACGCCAGCGCCCGAACTGCCCGCGCGCTTCGCGCTGATCCCGCCCGAGACGGGCGGAGCCGTCGCGGACCTGTTGCCGAACAGCGATCCGGGGTTCCTGCGGCTGTCGCGCGAGGCACTCGCAAGCGCGCCGACGCTCGGCGAGGCACTTGCGCGGATCGATGAGGCGCGGGCGCGGCTGGGGCGGGCGCGGGCGGAGGCGCTGCCGAGCATCAGTGCCAATGGCGCGGTGACCGGCACGCGCAGCAACCCCGACCAGTTCGGGGCGAGCCTGCCCCCCGGTGTCGAGATCGCGGCGGAACGCGCGAGCTACGCCGCCAATCTGACTGCGCAATGGGACGTCGACCTGTTCGGGCGCGTGCGGGCGCAGCGGCGCGCGGCGCAGGCGCGGCTCGACGCCGCCACCGCATCGGCGCAGGCGGTGCGGATCGCGCTGGTCGGTGAAATCGCCGCGTCCGTGATCGACTGGCGCACGCTGTCGGCGCGCCGCGACGCATTGACCGAGGATCTCGCGGCGGCCGAGCGGTTGGGCGCGCTGGCTGGCAGCCGGGCGCGCGCGGGCCTCGTTTCCGGCCTCGATCCGGTTCAGGCACGCGCACTTGCGGAAACCGCACGGACGCGGCTGGCGGCGCTGGCCAGCGAAGAGGCGCGGCTGATCGGGCGGCTGACGACGCTGACGGCGCAGGATGCGGAGCGTGTGCGCGCGGCGCTGCGCATGCCGCCGCAGCCGGTGCTGGTCGATGCGGCCGACCTGCCGCCGCCAGCGGCAGCGATCACCTATCCCGCACCGCCCGCGTTGCCCGCGACCTTGTTGCAGAACCGGCCCGACATTCTTGCGGCGGCGGCGACGCTGGAGGCGCAGGATGCCGAACTGGCGGCGGCGGCGCGGCGGCGCTTTCCGGCGCTGCGGCTCGATGCGTCGCTCGGTCTGCTCGCATTCGGCCTGGGCAATCTGTTCGACGGTGACTCGGTCGTCGGCTCGCTGGGCGCCTCGCTTGCTGCGCCGTTGCTCGATTTCGGGCGGATCGCGGCGGATATCGACGCGGCGGCGGCAGGCAAACGCGCGGCGTTTCAGGCCTATCGCGGGGCGGTCTACACGGCACTGGGCGAGGCCGAAGCGGCCTATGGCGTGATCGCGGCGGCGGACCGCGAGGAAGTGTCGGCGCGGCGCGAACTGATCGCGCTCGACCGCGCCGTCCGGCTGATCGCCCAGCGCCAGCGCGCCGGGCTTGCCGACATGACTGCGCTGATCGAGGCGCGCCGGCAGGCACTCGCCAGTCGCGAGCGCGCGGTGGCAGCGGAGGGGCGGGCCGCCCGCGCACGGGTCGCGCTGTGGCAGGCACTCGGTGGGACGCCTTAGCGCCTACCAGTCGGCGGCCCACAGTCACACCACCGCTTGCCGGATCGCGCACAGCTCGCTAAGGGCCGCGGCGTTGTTTGGCCTTTGGGGAACACCCCGACGGCTTTGTCTTTCTCAGCACTGTAGGCGATCCCCATGAAGATCAGCGGCGTGGACATCCGTCCCGGCAATATCATCGAATATGAAAACGGCATCTGGCGCGCGGTGAAGATCCAGCACACCCAGCCGGGCAAGGGCGGCGCCTATATGCAGGTGGAGATGAAGAATCTCCGCGACGGCCGGAAGAACAACGTCCGTTTCCGTTCGGCCGAGACGGTCGAGCGCATCCGCCTCGACACCAAGGATTTCCAGTTCCTGTATCCTGAAGGCGACTCGCTCGTGTTCATGGACAAGGAAACCTATGACCAGACGACGCTCCCGCGCGACCTGCTCGGCGATGCGGCGGCGTTCCTGCAGGACGGCATGGACGTCGTCATGGAGCTGTATGAGGACGAAGCGATCAGCGTCCAGCTGCCCGACACGATCGAAGCAACGATCGTCGAGGCCGACGCGGTGGTGAAGGGCCAGACGGCATCGTCGTCCTACAAGCCCGCGATCCTCGACAATGGCGTGCGCATCATGGTCCCGCCGCACATCGCCAGCGGCACGCGCATCGTCGTCGATGTGTACGAACAGACCTACGTCCGCCGGGCGGACTAACGAACTCCCTCTCCCCTTCAGGGGAGAGGGTTGGGGAGAGGGGCCTGTATTTCGGGGCCGTCTCCCTTCATTCCCCTCTCCCAACCCTCTCCCCTGAAGGGGAGAGGGCTATAGGTGCTTTATGGTTTCCCATTCCGGCCTCATCACCGTCATCGAGCGTGCCGCGCGCAAGGCGGGGCCGCGGTTGCGGCGCGACTTCAACGAAGTCCAGCAGCTGCAGGTCAGCCGCAAGGGGCCGGCGGATTTCGTGTCGATTGCCGACAAGCGCGCCGAAGACACGCTGATCGAGGAACTGCGCAAGGCGCGACCCGATTGGGGCTTCCTGGTCGAGGAGCGCGGGCAGATTGCGGGCGATCCCGACAAGCCCCGCTGGATCATCGATCCGCTCGATGGCACCACGAACTTCCTCCACGGCATCCCGCATTTCTGCATGTCGATCGCGGTCGAGGATCCCTTTGGCAGCCAGGGCAAGCCCGAGATCACGCACGGCTATGTCTATCAGCCGATCACGGATGAAAGCTTCTGGGCCGAAAAGGGCCGGGGCGCATGGGTTCAGGATCAGCGGTTGCGCGTCTCGTCGCGCCGCGACCTTGCCGACACGCTGATCGCCACCGGCATCCCGTTCATGGGGCATGGCAATTTCGCCGAGTGGAGCCGCATTTTCGGCGCAGTCGCGCCCGAAGTCGCCGGCATCCGCCGCTTCGGCTCGGCCGCGCTCGACCTCGCCTGGGTAGCGGCGGGCCGCTATGACGGCTTTTGGGAAAGCGGCCTCAAACCGTGGGATACGGCGGCGGGCATCCTGCTGGTCAAGGAAGCGGGCGGGTTCGTCACCGATTTCCGCGGCACCGACAATGCCCATGCCAAGGGCGAAATCCTGGCCGCCAACGACGCGATCCACTCCAAGTTGCACAAGCTGCTCGCCTCGTCACTGCGGTGATCCGGGCGGGGGCATTGCTGTTGGCGTTGAGCGCAGCGACCGACGCCCCCACGACGATCTATTCCGCGCCGCCCCAGCATCGGTTGGTCGAGGGGGTCGCGACTGACGGCCAGACCATCTGGCTGTCGAGCGTGCTCGATCGTACCATCCTGATCCGCCGCGCGGATGCCAATGCCAGCATGGCGATGCCGGCGGGTACGCTGCACCCGATGGGGCTGGCCTGGGACGCGCGGCGCAACTGGCTGTGGATCGCGACCGATTGCCCCGATCTTCCCGACGTCGCGAAATGCGAGTCCGGCGCGCTGGTCGCGGTGGACCGCAAGGGACGGCTCACGGCGAAAGTCTCGCCCGGACCTGGCTTCCATCCCGGCGATGTTTCGACCGCGAATGGCGAGGTATTCGTGTCGGATGGCCTGAACGGCGCGGTGTATCGGCTGCGCGGCCGCCAGCTTGACCCGCTGATCGCCCCCGGCGTGGCCCGTTCGGCGCAGGGGACGGCGTTGACCGCTGACGGCCGGCACCTGGTGGTCGCCGATTATGGCCGGGGGATTGCCACCGTCGACCTCAAGACCAAGGCGCGCACGCTGTTGCCCATGGCGGGCGACAAGCCTTTGCGCGGGCTCGACGGCCTGGTCCGCGTCGGCGAGGAGTATTACGCGATTCACAATGGCAGCAGCCCGGGATCGCTGGTCCGGTTGCGCATCAACGGGGCGCAGATCGATGTCGCGGTGGTGCAGCGCGGTGCGCCGCTGGCCGACCCGACTCAGCTCGCCCGCGACGGCAACCGATTGCTCATCGTCGCCGATGCCGGCTGGCCGGGCGCGAGCAAACCGGACCAGCCGCCGCGCGGCGCTGACACGCTGGTGGCATTTCCGCTTCCCTGACCCACGCGCTGATGCCTTCGTGCATGGTCGACCACGCGCTGTACGCGTTTGTGAGCTTCCGCATCCGCGCATAAGCCATTGCACGAACAATGAGGGCGGCATGTGATCGAGTGGCGAGATCGTCGGGAACGCCGTGTTCCGCATGCACTTCAGCTCGAATTGGCTGAGGCTGCCCTCGCGCGGCAACCCGGATCGCCGCAGCTCCTCGCCCGGATCGGCATGCTGCAGGAGCGATTGCGCCGGCCCCGCAAGGCGCGCGCTGCGCTCGAAGCCAGCCTTGCGGCTGACCCGGACGGGTTCGAGCCCTGGGCCGAGCTGGCCAAGGTGCGCGCGCGGCTGGGCGATGTGGCGGCGGCCATCACCGCGTGCCGCACCGGCCTTGATCGATCTCCCCGCGCCAATCTTGCCCGGATCTGGGGCAATCTGCTCACCATCCAGAATCAACCCGAAGCCGCGATCGCCGCCTATCGCCGGGCGCTCGACCTGCCCGGGTTCGATCTGGGCGCGATGGAGCGGCTGTTCGCATTGCGCGTCGAGCGTCCTGCCAATCGCTGGCTGGCCGATTGGCAGGATCTGCCGCCCGCCTATCGCGACACCGCAATTGGCCGCGCGTGGCGCGCCGCCGCACTGAGCGCTGCGGATCAACGTGACGCTGCTCTGGCGGTGATCAACCCGCATGCGCAGCCGCTGCGCATCCCGTTTGAGCCGCCAGCGGAGTTCGGTGGGATCGAATCGTTCAACCGGATGCTGGCGGCGGAGATCGTCGCCGATCCCCCCGCCAGCCCTCATAGCGCCGAGTTTCACCTCAACACCACGCCACGCGCGGCGGGAAAGCCTGCCTGGAGCGCATTGCTCGCCTTTTTCCGCGCCGAGCTGGAGCGCGCCGCCGAAGATCCCGCGCGGTTCGGTCTGGAGGGCGAGCGGCCACCGACGGCGGCGACGCTCGACAGCATTTCCACCGTCCTCCTCGCCGACGCGTCCAATCGCCAGCACGTCCATCAGGCCGGGTATCTGACCGCGATCTACAACGTTGCCGTCCCCGACAGTGTCCGAGCGGGCGCGGGCCGTGCCGGGGCGCTCGAACTGGGCGGATGCGACCAGATTTTGCCCGGTTTCGAGCCATGCTGGGATCGGGTCTGGCTGAAGCCGCGCGCAGGCTGGCTGACGCTGATCCCCTCGCACATGTTTCACGATGTGATCCCGACGGGAACGCGCGAGCCGCGCATCCCTGCCGCTGCGGATTTGACGCCCGTTCGCGGCTGAGGGTGGTGCGCGCGGGGCAGTGCATATTGCGAGTGATTCTCACCGGTTTCCGCCCTTGATGCCCCCCTGCCATCGGCCTAAAGCGACCCGAAGATTCCGCAACCGCGAGGGGCCGTCTTGGTCGACCTAATCGAATATCTGCCGATCCTGCTGTTCCTGGGGGTGGCGCTGGTGCTGTCGAGCGCCTTTGTCTTCCTGCCCATGATCGCGGCCCGCTTCACCGGCGCGCATCAGCCGACGCCGGAAAAGCTCACCGAATATGAATGCGGCTTCCCTGCGTTCGAGGATTCGCGCAGCCAGTTCGACGTGCGCTTCTACCTCGTCGCGATCCTCTTCATCATCTTCGATCTGGAAGCGGCGTTCCTGTTCCCCTGGGCGGTTACGGTGTTCGACCTGGGCTGGGCCGCGTGGATCAGCATGATGATCTTCATCGCCGAACTCGCGCTGGGCCTCGCCTATGCGTGGAAGGTCGGCGCGCTGGATTGGGAATGAGCCAGATGAATACGACCTCTCCGATCCTGAACGCGCAAGGCCAGCCCATGGCGGGCGGCGCGGTGGTGCAGCCCGATCCGTCGTTCTTCAACGACCTGAATGGTGAGCTCAACGATAAGGGCTTCCTCGTCACCTCGACCGAGGAGCTGTTCCAATGGGCGCGCACCGGTTCGCTGTGGTGGATGACGTTCGGCCTTGCCTGCTGCGCGGTCGAGATGATCCACGTCAACATGCCGCGCTATGACATGGAGCGGTTTGGCGCCGCCCCGCGCGCATCGCCGCGCCAGTCGGACGTGATGATCGTCGCGGGCACGCTGTGCAACAAGATGGCCCCGGCACTGCGCCGCGTCTACGATCAGATGTCGGAACCGAAATACGTCATCTCGATGGGCAGCTGCGCCAATGGTGGCGGCTATTACCATTACAGCTACAGCGTCGTGCGCGGCTGCGACCGGATCGTGCCGGTCGACATCTACGTCCCCGGCTGCCCTCCGACCGCCGAGGCTTTGCTGTACGGCGTGATGCAGCTTCAGCGTAAGATCCGTCGGATCGGGACGGTGACGCGGTGAAGGCCCCGGCTCCAAAATACGCCGCCAATGACGGCGTGATCGCGGCGGCGCACGCTGCGCTGGGCGATATGCTGGTCGAGGCGACCGATCTGGTCGGTGAGGTCAATTTGACCGTCGATCGCGCGCGGCTGGTCGAGGCGATGATCGCGCTGCGCGACGGCGCGGGCCTGCAGTATCAGGCGCTGATGGAAATCGCCGGGGTGGATTATCCCGAGCGGGCCGAGCGGTTCGATGTCTGCTACATGCTGCTCAGCTACACCCGCAACCACCGCATCCGCGTGCGCGTGACGACGGACGAGGTGCAGCCGGTGCCGTCGGTGACGTCGATCTGGCCGGTGGCCGGCTGGCTCGAGCGCGAAGTGTACGACATGTACGGCGTGCTGTTCGAGGGCAACAACGACCTGCGCCGCATCCTGACCGATTACGGCTTTCGCGGACATCCGCAGCGCAAGGACTTCCCGCTCTCCGGCTTCGTGGAGCTGCGTTATTCGGAAGCCGACAAGCGCGTGGTCTATGAGCCGGTGCAGCTGGCGCAGGACTTCCGCAATTTCGATTTCATGAGCCCGTGGGAAGGCGCGCAGTATGTGCTGCCGGGCGACGAGAAGTACGTCGCGCCGCCGCCGCCACCCGCACCCCCGGCGCCGCCGCCTGCCGCGAAGGTCGAGGACAAGCCCGCCGCTGCCCCCGAGGCAAAGGGTGCCCCGACCCCGGCGACCGCCGATCAGGTCAAGGAAGCCGATGATTCGGTGAAGCCGGTCAAGGCACGCGTGCGCAAGCCCAAGACCAGCGACGGCCCTGAGGATACCGGCATCGGCAAGGCCTCGCCAGACGACGGCCCTGCGCCCGCCAATCCCGATGTGGTGAAAAAGCCCCGCAAGCCCGCCAAGCCGCGCGCGAAGAAGGGGGAGGGTGAAGCGTAATGTCCGAGTATCTCGACGAAATCGCCGGTCGCACCGACGCCGCCGACCCCAGCGTGGGCGACACCGCGATCGCTAACTACACGATCAACTTCGGCCCGCAGCACCCGGCGGCGCACGGCGTGTTGCGCCTCGTCACCGAACTGGATGGCGAGATTATCGAACGGATCGATCCGCATGTCGGCCTGCTCCATCGCGGCACCGAAAAGCTGATCGAGTACAAGACCTATACCCAGGCGCTCCCGTACATGGATCGCCTCGACTATTGCTCGCCGCTGGCGATGGAGCATAGCTTCGTGCTCGCGGTCGAAAAGCTGCTGGACCTCGAGGTGCCGGTGCGCGCGCAATATCTGCGCGTGTTCTTCGCCGAGCTGACCCGCATCTGCAACCACATGCTCAACCTTGGCGCGCACGTCATGGACGTCGGCGCGATGACGCCGAACCTGTGGATGTTCGAACTGCGCGAGGATTGCCTCAACTTCTTCGAGCGCATGTCCGGCGCGCGCATGCACCACAATTATCTGCGCTCCGGCGGGGTGCATCAGGACGTGCCGCTCAAGCTGCTGACCGATATCGGCGACTGGCTCGACACGCGCCTGCCGCAGCTGTTCGGCGACGCGATCAGCCTGGTCGCGGAAAACCGCATCTTCAAGCAGCGCAATGTCGACATCGCGATCGTCAACCGCGACGACGCGGTCAAATGGGGCTTTTCCGGCCCGATGATCCGCGCCGCCGGCATCCCGTGGGACCTGCGCAAGTCGCAGCCCTATGACGTTTATGACCGCATGGATTTCGAGATTCCGGTCGGCACGCGCGGCGATTGCTATGACCGGTTCATGGTGCGCGTCGAGGAAGTCTATCAGTCCGCGCGCATCATGAAACAGTGCCTGAACGAGATGCCGTCCGGCCCGATCGCGTCGCTCGACCGCAAGGTGGTGCCGCCCAAGCGGGCCGAGATGAAGCAGTCGATGGAAGCGCTGATCCATCACTTCAAACTGTATACCGAGGGCTTCCATGTCCCCGCGGGCGAAGTGTATGTCGCGACCGAAAGCCCCAAGGGCGAATTCGGCATCTACATGGTCAGCGACGGGTCGAACAAGCCGTACCGCTGCAAGATCCGCCCGACCGCGTTCAGCCATTTGCAGGCGATGGACTTCATGTCGCGCGGGCACATGCTGGCGGACATCACCGCGATTCTGGGCGCGATGGATATCGTGTTCGGGGAGTGCGACCGGTGATCTGGTCCCTCCTTCGCAAGATCGCGTGGGCTGCCTTTTTGGTTGGCATGTTGATTTCGAGCACTTGGCTCTTCGGTATCGGCGAGCATCGGAGCGCGCTCCACACGGGGGGCTTCATGCTCGCCATGGTGGGCGCCGTGGCCTCGCTCGGCCTCGCGATACTGCAGCGAGCAGCGGGGGGGCGAGTTGCAAATGGCTGACTCCGCCCGCATCGCGACCGCGCACGAAATGATCGCGCACTACAACGCGCAGGATGCCGACGCCTATGTCGCGCTGATGACCGACGATGCCTGTGAAGCGGGCTATCGCGGTGCGGTGCTGCGTCAGGGCAAGGAAGGCGTCCGCGCGGGGCTGAAGGCGATGTTCGCCCAGTTCCCGCACAACCGCGCCGACATCCTCGCCAGCTATGCGCTGGGTGAGACGGTGCTGCTCCACGAAACGGTCTCGCGCGCGCCCGATGGCGAACAGTTCGAGGTCATGTCCATCTACACCTTCAGCGGCGACAAGGTGAGCCGCGTGGAGTTCATCCGCTAATGGCCGACGCAAACGCAATCGAAGACACGCCGGAACTCCGCGCACGTTGGGGCGATTTCGCCTGGACGGCGGAGAATGCCGCCAAGGCCGCGACCATCCGCGCGCGCTATCCCGAGGGGCGGCAGATGAGCTGCACCATCCCCTATCTCGACCTAGCGCAACGTCAGGTCGGGGCGGAGACGGATACGCAGGGGTGGCTGCCGATCCCGGTGATCGAGTTCGTCGCGCGCGAACTCGACATGGCGGTGATCCGCGTGCTGGAGGTC
Source organism: Sphingomonas bacterium (assembly GCA_030149245.1). Classification (GTDB taxonomy): domain Bacteria; phylum Pseudomonadota; class Alphaproteobacteria; order Sphingomonadales; family Sphingomonadaceae; genus Sphingomonas. Next base: position 6,005 of record JASBRX010000032.1, on the reverse strand, counting down.
GCGACCTTCTACACCATGTTCAACCTGCACCCGGTCGGCAAATATCATGTGCAGGTGTGCGGCACGACGCCGTGCTGGCTGCGCGGGTCGGACGAGGTGTTTGCCGCGTGCAAGAACCGCGGCATGGCCAAGGGCAAGACCACGCCCGACGGCCTGTTCACGCTGACCGAGGTCGAGTGCATGGGCAACTGCGCCTCTGCGCCGATGGTCCAGATCAACGACGATAATTTCGAGGATCTGAACTACGACCGCACAGTCGCGATCCTCGACGCGCTGGCCCGCGGCGAAAGCCCCAAGGCGGGGACGCAGGAGCCCGGTCGCCATACCGTAGAACCGCTGGGCGGCCCGACCACGCTGACCGCGATGGTGAGCGAGAACCACGATTACCGGGGGGAATGGTGATGCCGCATTTCTCCGCCACCACCACCGTCATTCCCGCGAAGGCGGGAAGCCATTCTGGCTGGCGGTGCGGCTCTTTCAGCATTCAGCGCGAATGGATCCCCGCCTGCGCGGGGATGACGGCTATTGAGGAGTTCGCAGCATGAGCAAGAACACGATCTTCACGGTCCTCGCCATCATCGGTGGCATCGTCGTCGCGATCTGGGCGCTGAAGCTCGCCGCGAAGCTGTTCGTGCCGCTGCTCGTCATCGGCGTGGGGGTCGCGATCTATCTCGCGGTCAAGGACAACAAGCGTATCGGGGGGCCAAAGTGAGCGCCATCTTCGTCGCCCCGGCGCAGGCCGGGGCCGCCCTGTTGAACGCGATGCGCCATCCTCTGGCGGCCCCGGCCTGCGCCGGGGCGACGGCGTATTTCGGAGTCCGTCATGCTCGCTGACAAGGATCGCATTTTCACCAATCTCTACGGCTATCAGCCGTGGACCCTCGACGCTGCGATCAAGCGCGGCGCGTGGGACAATACTAAGGCGCTGCTCGACCTTGGCCCTGACACGATCATCGAAAAGATCAAGGCGTCGGGCCTGCGCGGGCGCGGCGGGGCGGGCTTCCCGACCGGCATGAAATGGTCTTTCATGCCCAAGAACCCGACGCCGGAACGGCTGAGCTTCCTGGTCATCAATGCCGACGAATCCGAACCGGGGTCGTGCAAGGACCGTGAGATCATCCGCCACGACCCGCATTTGCTGCTCGAAGGCGCGCTGGTCGCGGGCTTCGCGATGCGCGCGCGTGCGGCCTATATCTACATTCGCGGCGAATATATCCGTGAGGCCGAGACGCTGTTCAAGGCGATCGAGGAAGCCTATGCCAAGGGGCTGCTGGGCAAGAATGCCTGCGGGTCGGGCTATGATTTCGACGTGTTCTGCCATCGCGGCGCGGGCGCGTACATCTGCGGCGAAGAGACCGCGATGATCGAGAGCCTGGAGGGCAAGAAGGGCCAGCCGCGCCTCAAGCCGCCCTTCCCGGCGGGCGCTGGCCTCTATGGCTGCCCCACGACCGTGAACAATGTGGAATCGATCGCGGTTGCGCCCACGATCCTGCGCCGCAGCCCCGAATGGTTCGCGAGCTTCGGGCGTGAGAACAACAAGGGCACCAAGCTGTTCCAGATCAGCGGGCACGTCGAAAAGCCGTGCGTGGTCGAGGAAAGCATGTCGATCCCGTTCCGCGAGCTGATCGAAAAGCATTGCGGCGGCATTCGTGGCGGCTGGGACAATCTGCTCGCCGTGATCCCCGGCGGATCGTCGGTGCCGTTGGTCCCGGCGGCGGAGATCATGGACGCGCCGATGGATTTCGACGGGCTGCGCGCGCTCGGATCGGGCCTTGGCACCGCTGCGGTGATCGTGATGGACAAGTCCACCGACATCGTCGCCGCGATCAGCCGCATTTCGTACTTCTACAAGCACGAAAGCTGCGGCCAGTGCACCCCGTGCCGCGAAGGCACCGGCTGGATGTGGCGCGTGATGGAGCGGATGCGTACCGGCGACGCTGACATCAGCGAGATCGACACGCTGTTCAACGTCACCAAGCAGGTCGAAGGCCACACCATCTGCGCGCTCGGCGACGCGGCGGCATGGCCGATTCAGGGCCTGATCAAGCATTTCCGGCCCGAAATGGAGCGCCGGATTCTGGCGAAGCAAGGCGGCGGGCTGGAGCCGATGCAGGAGGCGGCGGAATGAAATCGTCCGGCATTCTGGTCGCTGGCTTCGCACTGGGCGGTTGCGCGCAAGTTCAAAACTGGCAGCATCCCGAAGTCGCTGTTTGCGAGGAATATCTGAAGTCGACGCTCAAATCACCGTCGTCCTACAAGCGCGCAAAGGCGTCGATCTCTGACAGTCGCCTGCCCGCTGCTTACTGGAATGAGAAGTTGGCGGGCGAGAGTGCAGAGCTTCGTGAAATGCTAGCTGACGCTACAGCCCGAAGCATCCAGGAGGGTGGGCAACGGACTGTGATCGTCGAGTATGATGCCGACAACAGCTTTGGTGCCTCAATTCGCGGCATCGGAATGTGCAAGTTTGAAATGCGGTCTGTCGCCGACAACAAGTTCTCAGTTGAACCCTCCGCTACTGGTGCGATCGCGGATGTGGCGGCGGCTGCAGCCGGAATCGACCTTGGTTCGCGAGGATGCTGCGAGTCGAAGGCAACAATGGCATTGTTTGAAAAGCATGAAGCTCAAGCACAATTCATCTCGCAGCAGGTTCTGAACTGATGCCCAAGCTTACCGTAGACGGGATCGAAGTTGAAGTCCCCGCAGGTGCCACCGTGCTCCAGGCATGCGAGGCTGCGGGCAAGGAAATCCCGCGTTTCTGCTACCATGAGCGCCTCAGCATCGCCGGCAATTGCCGCATGTGCCTGGTCGAGGTGAAGCCGGGGCCGCCCAAGCCGCAGGCGTCGTGTGCTCTGCCCGCAGCCGACAATCAGGATGTCCGCACCGACAGCGCGATGGTCAAGGCCGCGCGCGAAGGGGTGATGGAATTCCTGCTGATCAACCACCCGCTCGATTGCCCGATCTGCGATCAGGGCGGCGAGTGCGACCTGCAGGACCAGTCGGTCGCCTATGGTCGCGGCCATTCGCGCTACACCGAGAACAAGCGCGCGGTGACCGAGAAATATATGGGGCCCATCGTCAAGACGGTGATGACCCGCTGCATCCAGTGCACCCGCTGCGTCCGCTTTGCCGAAGAGGTTGCGGGCGTGGAGGAAATCGGCGCGATCTATCGCGGCGAGAATATGCAGATCACCAGCTATCTGGAGCAGGCGGTGACGTCCGAATTGTCGGGCAATGTCGTCGACCTGTGCCCGGTCGGTGCGCTGACCTCGAAACCCTATGCGTTCGAAGCGCGGCCGTGGGAGCTGCGCAAGACGCTGGCGATCGACGTGATGGACGCGGTCGGCACCAATATTCGCATCGACAGCCGCGGTCGCGGCGTGCTGCGCGTCCTCCCGCGCATCAACGAAGACGTGAACGAGGAATGGGCGCACGACAAGACGCGCCACCATGTCGACGGCCTCAGCTTTCGCCGCCTCGACAAGCCCTATGTCCGCAAGGACGGCCGACTGGTCGAAGCGACGTGGGACGAGGCGTTCGCGGCGATCGCGGTCGCGGCGAAGGGCGCGGGGGACAAGGTCGCTGCGATCCATGGCGACCTGCTCGATTGCGAGACGATCTTCGCCGCGAAGAAGCTGGTCCAGTCGTTCGGCTCCGACCTGCTCGAAGGGCGTCAGACCGGCATGGCGTATGACACCTCGTCGCTGTCGGCGGTCAATTTCAACACCACCATCGCGGGTGTCGAAACGGCGGACGTGATCCTGCTGGTCGGCACCAATTTGCGCTGGGAAGCGCCGCTGGTGAACACCCGCGTGCGCAAGGCGATCAAGAAGGGCGCGAAGGTCTTCGCGATCGGGCCGGAAACCGACCTGACCTACAAGACCACGTGGCTGGGCAACGATCTTGGCCTGCTCGGCAAGCTGCCGCAGGCGGCGGCGGATGCGTTCAAGGATGCCAAGCGCCCGATGGTCATCGTCGGCGGCGCGGCGCTCAAGAACGGGCATGGCGCGGCACTGGCGCTGGCGAAGTCGCTGAACCTCGTTCGTGACGGCTGGAACGGCTTCAACGTGCTGCACATGGCGGCGAGCCGCATGGGCGGCCTGATGCTCGGCTTTGCGTCGAAGGGCGGCATCGCGGACATCGTCGCGGCAGAGCCGAAGCTGACCTTCTTCCTCGGCGCGGACGAGGTCGATTTCTCGGCCTTCGCCAACAGCTTCAACGTCTATATCGGCCATCATGGCGACAAGGGCGCGCATGCGGCGGACGTGATCCTGCCGGGCGCGAGCTATGCCGAAAAGCATGGCACCTATGTCAACCTCGAAGGCCGGGTCCAGCGCAGCGAGAAGGCGGTTTCGGCCCCCGGCGACGCGCGTGAGGACTGGACGATCCTGCGCGCGCTGTCCGAAAAGCTGGGCAAGACGCTGCCGTTCGACAGCTTCGGCGAATTGCGCGCGGCGATGGCCGCCGAAGTGCCCGCGCTGGGCAGCGAAGGGCTGGCGTCGTTCGAGTGGAACCCGCCGGCGCTGGACGCCAAGGGGGAGGGCGAGGTCGCTTACCCGATCGCCGACTTCTACCTGACCAACGCCATCTGCCGCGCATCGCCGACGATGCAGCGCTGCTCGGCCGAACTGATCCACGGCCAGGATTTCGCGGAGGCGGCGGAATGAGTGCAGTTGTTCTCGTCGCCCCGGCGCAGGCGGGGGCCGCCCGCGGCACGCGCGCAGTTCAATTTCTAGCGGCCCCGGCCTTCGCCGGGGCGACGGGGCAGTCCGCATGACCGCTTTCTTCCAGAACACCCTCGGCATGTCCTTCGAATGGGCGTGGTTCGTCGCGACGATCGCGGGCATCCTGCTGATCGCGCTGCCGCTGATGCTGGCCGTCGCGATGATCATCTATGCCGATCGCAAGATCTGGGCGGCGATGGCGCTGCGGCGCGGTCCCAACGTCGTCGGCCCGCTCGGCCTGCTCCAGTCGTTCGCGGACGGTTTGAAGGTATTCCTTCAGGAAACGATCATTCCGTCGAGCGCGAACAAGGGGCTGTTCCTGCTCGCGCCGATCATCACCTTCACAGTCGCGCTGATCGTGTGGGCGGTGATCCCGTTCCAGGCGGGCGTGGTGCTGGCGAACATCAATGTCGGCCTGCTCTACATCCTCGCGGCATCGTCGCTGGGCGTCTATGGCGTGATCCTCGCCGGCTGGGCATCGAACTCCAAATACCCCTTCTACTCGGCGATCCGCGCGGCGGCGCAGATGGTCAGCTATGAAGTCTCGATCGGCTTCGTGCTGATCGCGGTCGTGCTGTGGGCGGGAACGTTCAACCTGTCGGGCATCGTCAATGCGCAGCAGGGGCATGTGCTGGGCATCTTCAACGGCTTCGGGTTCAACCCGCTGCTGTTCCCGATGGCGGTGGTGTTCCTGATCTCCGCCCTCGCCGAAACCGCGCGCGCGCCGTTCGATTTGACCGAGGCGGAGAGCGAGCTGGTCGCGGGCTATCAGACCGAATATTCGTCGATGGCCTTCGCGCTCTACTGGCTGGGTGAGTACGCCAACGTCATCCTGATGTGCACGCTCAACGCGGTGCTGTTCTGGGGCGGCTATCTGCCACCCCTGGATATTCCGATCCTTTACGCGGTGCCGGGCATCATCTGGCTGTTCATCAAGATCCTCGTCTTCTTCTTCATCTTCTCGTGGATCAAGGCGACCGTCCCGCGCTACCGCTATGACCAGCTGATGCGCCTGGGCTGGAAGATATTCCTGCCGCTGTCGCTGTTCTTCGTGTTCCTTGTTTCCGGTTATCTTATGATCGATCGTGTCGGAGTTCCCGCATGAGCGTCGCCCAACTCGTCCGTTCGTTCACCCTGTGGGAATTCGTGAAGGCGCATGCCCTCACGCTGAAGTATTTCTTCAAGCCCAAGGCGACGATCAACTATCCGTACGAGAAGAACCCGATCTCGCCCCGCTTCCGCGGCGAGCATGCGCTGCGCCGTTATCCGAACGGCGAAGAGCGC
>JASBRX010000013.1 GCA_030149245.1 Sphingomonas bacterium | reverse complement strand
GCGGCCGCGCGGCCGCCAAGCATGTGACGCATCATATCCTCCCCTATGCCGGCCCCCTATTCTGGCCGGGGCGCACCCTTGCGGCGCGTTGTGCATAATATTCAGGGCAAGTCGTCCGGAGCGCCAGCGAACGGCATACGTATTCACGGGCAAGGTCATGCTGCGTGTCCGCCGCGCAACATTGACGCCGCCCGGAAAGGCGCTCAACGTCGCCGGGTCAAGCGGAGGGCACATTCGCAGGCATTTAGGGGAAGTGGGCCACTGGCCATGCAACGCAAGCCGACATCGTTCGACATCGCGCATCTTGCCGGCGTGTCACAGCCGACAGTGTCGCGCGCGCTGCGCGGCGGACGCGGCGTCAACGAAGCGACGCGGATGCGGATCGAGGCGATTGCCCGCCGCCTGAACTATCGCGTCGACAAGGCCGCGTCGAACCTGCGCAGCCGCCATGCCGAAACACTCGCGGTATTGATCTTTCAGGACGAAAGCGCCGACGACAGCGCGATCAACCCCTTCTTCCTCTCGATGCTCGGATCGATCATGCGCGCCTGTGCCGATCATGGGCAGGATATGTTGGTGTCGTTCCAGCAGCTCGGCAGCGACTGGCACCAGGATTATGAGGATTCGCGCCGCGCCGATGGCCTCATCCTGCTCGGCTATGGCGACTATGAGCTCTACCGCGCCAAGATCAGCGAGCTGATCGCGCAGAATACCCATTTCGTGCGCTGGGGATCGGTCGAGGCAGAGGGTGCTGGCCTAACCGTCGGGTGCGACAATCACGGTGGCGGTCGCGCCGCGACGCGCCATTTGGTCGAGCTTGGTCGGCGAAACATCGCCTTTCTCGGCCATGCGTCGAGCCATTACCCCGAGTTTCACGACCGCTATCGCGGGCATCTCGCCGCACTGAAGGAGGCGGGGATCGCCCCAGAGTCCGCGCTTCAGGTCGATGCGCTGACTTCGGAAGAGGCGGGTGCCGCCGCCGCCGACGCATTGCTCGACCGCGGCGCGCCGTTCGACGCGATCCTCGCCGCCAGCGATCTGATCGCGATCGGCGCAATGCGCGCACTTGCCGCGCGCGGCCTGCGCGTGCCCGAGGATGTCGCCGTAGTCGGCTTCGACGATATCGCCGCAGCCAGCTTCACCAATCCGCCGCTCACCACCGTCATGCAGGACACCCGCGCCGCTGGGCGGATGCTGGTCGAAACCCTGCTCGGCCGCATCCGTGAGGAGCGCGTCCACGACGTCCTGCTCCCCGCCAAACTCGTCGTCCGCCGCTCCTGCGGCGCACCGGCCTGACCGCCTCAAGGACCTATGATGGAAAAACCGCGCCAGGGCTTTTGGGGCCTGTGGAATATCTCGTTCGGCTTCTTCGGCATCCAGATCGGCTTCGCGCTGCAAAATGCGAATATGAGCCGCATCTTCCAGTCGCTCGGCACCAGCATCGACGACTTGCCCGCTTTGTGGATCGCCGCCCCGCTCACCGGCCTGCTGGTTCAGCCGATTATCGGCCATATGAGCGACCGCACCTGGCTCGGGCGGCTCGGGCGGCGTCGCCCCTATTTCCTCGCCGGTGCGATCCTTGCGGCGCTGTCGCTGTTTGTCATGCCACTCGCCCCGGTGCTGCTGGTCGCGGCGGTGATGTTGTGGGTGCTCGACGCCTCGCTCAACATCTCGATGGAGCCATTTCGCGCCTTTGTCGGCGACATGCTGCGCAAGGATCAGCATAGCGCGGGCTATGCCGTGCAGACCGCGTTCATTGGTGCGGGCGCGGTGGTGGGATCGATCTTCCCCTGGGGCCTCGAACATCTCGGCGTCTCCAACGAAGCGCCGCTGGGCAGCATCCCGGACACCGTGCGCTACGCTTTCTGGTTTGGCGGCGCCGCCTTGTTCCTAGCGGTGTTGTGGACGATCCTTACTACCCGCGAATACAGCCCTGAACAGCTCGCCGCATTCGAAGGCGCGCGTGAGGAAGCGGCGCAGGACAGCGTCCGCGTGCTCGCCGCGCGCAGCCCGCTCGCCAGCCTGGTCTGGATCGGCGCTGGCGCACTGGTCGCGGGGGCGGTCGGCTGGTTCGATCTCGAAAAGGAGGTTTATCTGCTCGGCGGGCTGCTCGCCGGCTATGGCATCGCCAGCCTGATCGCGGTCCAGCTCGCCAAGGCGGGGCGCGGCACCAGCATGCTCGCCAGCATCGTCGGCGATTTCGCCGGCATGCCGCCGATCATGAAGCGATTGGCGGTGGTGCAATTCTTCAGCTGGTCGGCGCTGTTCATCATGTGGATCAACACCACCCCGGTGGTCGCAGGCGCGTTTTACGGCGCCCCCGACGCGGCCGACCCGCGCTATCAGGAGGGCGCGAACTGGGTCGGCGTGCTGTTCACCGTCTATAACGGCGTCGCTGCGGTCGCCGCGCTGACGCTGCTCCCGCTGCTCGCCGCGCGCTTGGGCAAGGTGCGCACCCACATCATCGGCTTGCTGTGCGGCGCGGCGGGCTATGCCAGCTTCTTCCTGATTCGCGATCCGCACTGGCTGATTGCCAGCGAAATCGGCATCGGCATCGCCTGGGCGTCGATCCTCGCCATGCCCTATGCGATCCTCGCCTCGAACCTGCCTCAGGCGAAGCTTGGCATTTTCATGGGCCTGTTCAACGTCTTCGTCGTCGTTCCCCAACTGCTGGTGGCGACGGTGATGGGATCGATCATGAAGGCATTCTTTCCCGATCAGCCGATCTGGACGATGGCCTTTGCAGCAGGGACGCTCGTGCTGGCGGCGGTCGCGATGACGCGGGTAAAAGAAGGCTGACCCAGTCCCCCTCCCGCTTGCGGGAGCGGTCGGGGGAGGGCCTGTCAAATTTGCGAGCGGCCTGTTTGGACAGGCCCTCCCCTAGCCGCTCCCGCAAGCGGGAGGGGAACTTACAGCGCCGAAAAGTCGATGCTTCCATGCCGGTCCAGCGTGCGCGACCGATCCTCCATCGGGTACTTCAACCCGGTCGCGCAGTTGAACAGCAACGCCGTCTCGTCCGGCGACACGCGGCCATCGGCCACCGCCGCGCGCCACGCCGCCAGCGTCGCGCCGCCCTCGGGGCACAGCAGCAATCCGTCGAGCCGAGCCGCATCCTCAACCGCCTCGAGGATTGCGGCATCGCTCACCGCCATCGCAAAGCCATCGGATTCGCGCACTGCGTCAAGAATCAGGAAATCGCCCACCGCCTGCGGCACGCGGATGCCCGCGGCCACGGTGTGCGCATCTTCCCAACGCGTCGCATGGCGCTCGCCCTGTTGCCACGCGCGGACCATCGGCGCGCAGCCTTCAGCCTGCACCGCGACCATGCGCGGGCGCTTCGGCCCGATCCAGCCCAGCGCCTCCAGCTCGGCAAATGCTTTCCACATCCCGATCAGGCCGGTGCCGCCGCCGGTCGGATAGAAAATGATGTCGGGCAATTCCCAGCCAAGCTGCTCGGCCAGTTCCAGCCCCATCGTCTTCTTGCCCTCGATCCGGTACGGCTCCTTGAGCGTCGACAGATCGAACCAGCTATTGGCCTCCTTCCCCGCCGCGACCAGTTTGCTGCAATCGTCGATCAGCCCGTTGACGCGATAAACCCGCGCGCCCTGTGCCGCGATCTCGCGGACATTGATCTCGGGCGTATCGTCAGGGCAAAAAATCACCGCCTCCATCCCCGCCTGCGCGGCATAGGCCGCGGCCGCCGCACCGGCATTGCCGTTGGTCGGCATCGCGATGGTGGTGACGCCCAGTTCCTTGGCCATGCTGATCGCCATAACGAGGCCCCGCGCCTTGAACGATCCGGTCGGCAGCCGCCCCTCGTCCTTGACGAGGAGCTTCGCCGCGCCTGCGCCCGCGCCGATCTTGCGCAGTGGAATGATCGGCGTCGCGATCTCGCCCAGGCTCACGATGTTCTCGGTGCGTCGCACCGGCAGCAGCTCGCGATACCGCCACAGATCGGCGGGCCGCTGCGAAAGGTCCGCGGGGCTCACCGCCGCCCGAACCGCATCGAGATCGTAGCGCACCAGAAGCGGCCGACCGACCCGGGACAGACCCTGCAGCATATCTGCGTCGTAGCGCTCCCCGGTCATCCCGCATTCGAGATGGGTCACGAATGTCGGACGGTCGGCGGTGAGATTGGCGTTGTAAAGCATGGGGCGGATGTAGAGCGGGGGGTGGCGTTAGTCGATCCGCTCCGCGCGCCATCCTTCACCCGCAATCGTGCGCGGACCCACCAACCCACGATAGGCCTTGCCGTCACCGATAAAGCTCAGTGCTGCCCCGGACAGGTGCGCAGATCCGATCGCACGGCCGTCCAGCACACCTGAAACCTTGCTGTAGCGCTGATCGATCGCCAGTCGCGCCAACGTGCCGTCATCGCGGATCAGCTGCCATTCGCCTCCGGCAATCGCCGGAATGGTCCAGCGATAGACGCGCTTGTCCGCGATCTCGCGAAATTCATCATGCGGCCAGTCACCCATGTCGAACGCATGGCTCACGACGCGCGCGCCCGCTTTCATCTCGTTGAGAAGCTTTGGCTTCAGCCGCTCGTTCAGCGCGGGCAGCAAGTATAGTGTGACGACATCGGCGTCACGCACCGAGACGGTGAACAGATCGTCGCGCACGAACCGCGCGCGCTCCTCCAGCGCTTCAAGCCGGGTCAGCGACCGCGCCCGCGCCACCAGATCGCTGTCGATCTCGACCCCGAGTGCGTTCGCACCGCGTCGCGCGGCCGCCCGTGGAATGCGACCGTCGCCGGATCCGAGATCGATCAGCCGCTCGTCGGCCTTGAGCTCTGCCATATCCAGCATCCCCTCGACCACCTCGGGGGGTGTCGGGACATAAGGAACGTCCTTGGCCGCGCGCGCGGCGAGCGGCAGCAGCGCAAGGCCCGATGCCCCGGCCAGCACGGTGCGGCGGTCGCGCCGGATCATGGCACCGCCGGATCGGCGAGGATCGGCCCCTCGCCCTCACGCCAGTAGCGCCCGGTCCAGATCGGATAGTTGAGGTCGCCGCCCTCGAACTCGACCCACACCGCCGTGCCGATCGGCGGCAGAACGAACGCCGCATCCGCCGGCGCATAAGGCACGCAAGGCAGTGCCCAGTTCACCGCGTCTGCACCGCCCAGTCGTTCAAGCGAAACGCAGAGCCGCCCCAGCATCATCGGATCCAGATTGTTCAGGACGACGCCGCGATACTTGCCCCAATAGCGATCCATCACTGCCCCCGATGCTCTGGCGGTACGATAGCGGCGAGCGGGCGTGTGGGACAGGGTGCGGATCGGGTCCGCCGCATGCGCCAAGGGCTTGAACGCAAAAAAGCCGCCCGAAGGCGGCTGTTTGTGATGGTTGCGGGGGTTGGATTTGAACCAACGACCTTCAGGTTATGAGCCTGACGAGCTACCGGGCTGCTCCACCCCGCGCCATCGTTGGGGCGGCATGCGCCCCAAAAAGCAAAACGCGCCGCGCCGGAAGCGCGACGCGCGTTTTGCGTATCTGACATTGTGAATGGGTTTTTCCAAATTCCACGGCCACCGGCTGCAATGCCTGGCGACGACCTACTCTTCCAGTGCTTGAGCAATAGTACCATCGGCGCAGTCAGGTTTCACGGCCGAGTTCGGGATGGGATCGGGTGGGTCACTGACGCTATGGTCACCAAGCAAT
>JASBRX010000051.1 GCA_030149245.1 Sphingomonas bacterium | reverse complement strand
TTCGTGAAGGCGCATGCCCTCACGCTGAAGTATTTCTTCAAGCCCAAGGCGACGATCAACTATCCGTACGAGAAGAACCCGATCTCGCCCCGCTTCCGCGGCGAGCATGCGCTGCGCCGTTATCCGAACGGCGAAGAGCGCTGCATCGCGTGCAAGCTGTGTGAGGCGGTGTGCCCGGCGCTGGCGATCACGATCGAGGCCGAACCGCGTGACGATGGCAGCCGCCGCACCACGCGCTACGACATCGACATGACCAAGTGCATCTATTGCGGCCTGTGCCAGGAGGCATGCCCGGTGGACGCCATTGTCGAGGGGCCGAACTTCGAATTCGCGACCGAAACCCGTGAGGAGCTGATCTATCACAAGGACAAGCTGCTCGCGAACGGCGACCGCTGGGAACGCGCAATCGCCGCGAACCTTGCCGCCGATGCACCCTATCGTTAAGCGCGCGGCAACAGTGGGACAGACGATGATTCACCATTTACCCGTCATCCCGGCGCAGGCCGGGATCGCCAAGTTTGGGGGCGTGCGCGGGCCACTGGCGGCCCCGGCCTTAGCCGGGGCGACGGAGTTGTTCGCATGATCCAGGCATTCGCCTTCTACATGTTCGCCGTGATCGTGTGCGTCAGCGCCATGTTCACGATTACCGCCCGCAATCCCGTGTATTCGGTGCTGTGGCTGATCCTGGCGTTCTTCAACGCCGCCGGCCTGATGGTGCTGGCGGGGGCGGAGTTCATCGCGATGCTGCTGGTCATCGTCTATGTCGGCGCGGTCGCGGTGCTGTTCCTGTTCGTCGTGATGATGCTCGACATCGATTTCGCCGAGCTGCGCGCCGGCTTCGTGCGCTATGCGATGCTGGGGCTGGCCATCGCGGTGGCACTCGCGGCGGAGATCGTCATCGGCACCATGGCGTGGAGCGCGGGCAAGATCGACCTTGCCAAGCGGATCGCGCCGACCGACGCCGCGCTGGGCCAGGTACCCAATGTCGAGGCGATCGGGCTGCTGCTCTACAGCCGCTATCTTTATCTGTTTGAGGCCGCCGGCTTCATCCTGCTCGTCGCCATGGTCGGCGCGATCGTGCTGACCCACCGTCAGCGCGGCGGGGTGATGAAGCAGAATGTCTGGCGCCAGATCAACCGGCGTCAGAAGGACGCCATCCGCAACGTCAATCAGCCCGTCGGGCAGGGGGTGGAGCTATGATCGGCCTGACCCATTACCTCGTCGTCAGCGCGATCCTGTTCACCATGGGCGTGCTCGGCATCTTCATGAACCGCAAGAACCTCATCGTCATCCTGATGGCGATCGAGCTGATCCTGCTGAGCGTGAACCTCAACCTCGTCGCCTTCTCGTCGTATCTCGGCGATCTGGTGGGGCAGGTGTTCGCGATGTTTGTGCTGACCGTTGCGGCGGGTGAGGCCGCGATCGGCCTTGCCATCCTTGTCATCTATTTCCGCGGCCGCGGCACGATCTCGGTCGACGACGTCAATCGGATGAAGGGCTGATGGGTTACATCTACGCCATCGTATTCCTGCCATTGCTGGCTGCGATTGTTGCTGGATTCAGCAATCGCGCCTTTGGCTCGCTGTTTCCCAAAGTGGTCACGACCGGGGCTCTGTTCATCGCCGCTGGGCTGAGCTGGGTTATCTTCCTTCATTTTCTCGCTGGCACACCTAGCCCCGATACTGGCTGGGCGACCGCGGGCGGTGGGGAAGTTCGTCCCGTATTCACCTGGATCAAGTCCGGGGATCTGGATGTTCTTTGGTCGCTCCGGGTCGACAGCCTCACTGCGGTGATGCTCGTCGTCATCACCAGCGTGTCCAGCCTAGTCCACCTCTACAGCTGGTCGTACATGGAAGAGGACCCGGATCAGCCGCGCTTCTTCGCGTACCTCTCGCTGTTCACCTTCGCCATGCTGATGCTGGTGACCGCCGACAACCTGCTGCAGATGTTCTTCGGCTGGGAAGGCGTGGGCCTTGCGAGCTACCTGCTGATCGGTTTCTGGTTCAAGAAGCCGTCGGCCAATGCCGCCGCGATCAAGGCGTTCGTGGTCAACCGCGTCGGCGACCTTGGCTTCATGCTCGGCATCTTCGGCGTGTTCCTGGTGTTCGGCACCATCTCGATCCCCGAGATCCTGGAAGCCGCGCCCGGCATGGCCGGCAGCACGATCGGGTTCCTGGGCTATCGCGTCGACACGCTGACCGTGCTGTGCCTGCTGCTGTTCGTCGGTGCGATGGGCAAGTCGGCGCAGCTTGGCCTGCACACCTGGTTGCCCGACGCGATGGAGGGGCCGACCCCGGTGTCGGCGCTGATCCACGCGGCGACGATGGTTACCGCGGGCGTATTCATGGTGTGCCGCCTGTCGCCGCTGTTCGAACAGGCGCCGATCGCACTCGGCTTCGTCACGTTCATCGGTGCCGCGACCTGCCTGTTCGCCGCGACGGTCGGCACGACGCAGACCGACATCAAGCGCGTCATCGCCTATTCGACCTGTTCGCAGCTCGGCTACATGTTCTTCGCCGCGGGCGTCGGCATGTATGGCGCGGCGATGTTCCACCTGTTCACCCACGCCTTCTTCAAGGCGCTGCTGTTCCTGGGTGCCGGCTCGGTCATCCACGCGATGCACCATGAACAGGACATGCGCTATTATGGCGGCCTGCGGAAGCATATCCCGGTCACCTATTGGACGATGATGGCGGGCACGCTCGCGATCACCGGCGTCGGCATCTACTGGCTCCATGCCGGGTTCGCGGGCTTCCACTCCAAGGACGCAATCCTCGAGGCGGCCTATGCCGCTGGTGGGGCTGGGCAGGGCGCATTCTGGGTCGGTGTCTTTGCGGCGCTGCTCACGAGCTTCTATTCGTGGCGCCTTATGTTCCTGACCTTCTTCGGCAAACCGCGCTGGACGCAGTCGGAGCATATCCAGCACGCGCTGCATGACTCGCACGGCCATGACCACGCGCATGACGAGGCGCATGGCCACGCGGTCGCGCATGCGGAGAACCCGCCGGCGCAGGAAGATGCCGGTCACGAACCGCACGCCCATGCGCCTGGCGCGCATGAGACTGCGGACGGGACCGGCGGATACCATCCGCACGAGAGCCCGCTGCCGATGGTGATCCCGCTGCTGGTGCTCAGCCTCGGCGCAGTGTTCGCCGGCTTCGTCTTCAACAAGTTCTTCATCCAGCCCGAGGCAGGTGAGATCTTCTGGAAGGGCGCGGTCGCGTTTGACGAACACCTGGCGCACGCGATGCATGAAGTGCCGCTGTGGGTGAAGCTGTCGGCCAGCATCGTGATGCTGCTCGGCCTGTTCGGGGCGTGGGTCGCGTACATCAAGTCGCCGACGATCCCGGCGCGCTTCACGGCGACTTTCGTGCTTCTCTACAAGTTCCTGCTGAACAAGTGGTATTTCGACGAGCTGTACAATGTGCTGTTCGTGAAGCCCGCCTTCTGGTTCGGCCGCCTGTTCTGGAAGCAGGGCGATGAGGGGACGATCGACCGCTTCGGCCCGAACGGCTCCGCTGCCCTGGTCCGCTTTGCGGGCGTGTGGAGCGGGCGCCTCCAGTCCGGATATGTCTATAGCTATGCGTTCGTCATGCTGATCGGCCTGACCGCAGCCGTTACCTGGGTGATCACGCGATGAGCGGCATTCTCTCCATCATGCTGATCGTGCCGCTGGTCGCGGCGGTCGTATGCCTGTTCACCACTGCGAACAACGCGCGCTGGATCGCGCTGATCGCGACGCTGATCGACCTGGTGCTGGGCGGCGTGCTGTGGGCGAATTTCGAGATTGGCGGGCCGCAGTGGCAGTTCGTCGAATATACGCCGATCTTCGGGCGCTTCGCCTGGGCGCTGGGCATCGACGGATTCGCGCTGCTGCTGATCATGCTGTCGGTGTTCCTGATGCCGATCTGCATCGGGGCGAGCTGGACCGCGATCGAAAAGCGCGTGCCGGAATATATGGCGGCGTTCCTGATCACCGAAGTGCTGATGATCGGCACCTTCGCGGCGCAGGACATCTTCCTGTTCTACATGTTCTTCGAGGCCGGCCTGATTCCGATGTTCCTGATCATCGGCATTTGGGGCGGGGCGAACCGCATCTACGCGTCGTACAAGTTCTTCCTCTACACGCTGCTCGGCTCGCTGCTGATGCTGATCGCGATGATGTATATGAGCATCACCGCGGACACGACGTCGATCCCGAAGCTGATGGCGTATGACTTCCCGGCGCATGTCCAGACCTGGCTGTGGCTGGCGTTCTTCGCGAGCTTTGCGGTCAAGATGCCGATGTGGCCGGTCCACACCTGGCTGCCCGACGCGCACGTGCAGGCGCCGACCGCCGGGTCGGTGATCCTGGCCGGCGTGCTGCTGAAGCTCGGCGGATACGGGTTCCTGCGCTTTTCGCTGCCGATGTTCCCGGAGGCTTCGGCGCAGCTGATCTGGCTGGTGTTCGGCCTGTCGTGCATCGCGGTGGTGGTCACGTCGCTGATCGCGCTGGTGCAGAACGACATGAAGAAGCTGATCGCCTATTCCTCGGTCGCGCATATGGCGATCGTGACGCTCGGCCTGTTCACCTTCAACCGGCAGGGGATCGAGGGCGCGATGATGGTGATGCTGGGCCATGGCTTGGTGTCGGGCGCGCTGTTCCTGTGCGTCGGCGTCATTTACGACCGCCTGCATACGCGTGAGATCGACCGTTACGGCGGCCTTGCGATCAACATGCCGAAATATGCGATCCTGTTCATGCTGTTCACGATGGCGTCGGTCGGCCTGCCGGGGACGAGCAACTTCGTCGGCGAACTGCTGGCGCTGATGGGCACCTATCAGGTGTCGACGCTGGCGACGCTGATCGCGACCACCGGCATCATCCTGGGTGCGGCGTATATGCTGTTCCTTTATCGCCGCGTCGTGTTCGGCGACCTCGTCAAGGACGACGTCAAGGCGATGCCGGACCTCAACAAGCGCGAACTGGCGCTGCTGGCGCCGATCGCGGCGGCGGTGCTGTGGATGGGCGTCTATCCCGAAAGCTTCCTCGCGCCGATGCGCGCTGATGTCGCGACCCTGCTCGCCCGGATCGAGCGCGCACGTCCGGCGGGCGACAGCCTGCCGACTCCCGGCAACCCGGCAGCGGCCAAGGCGGCCCATGCCGAAGAGCATAAATCCGCCGATCACGGAGCGGCACACTGATGGACTACGCCGCACAACTTTCGATGGTCCTGCCCGAGATCGTCCTGTCGCTGGGCGGTCTGGCGCTGCTGATGGTCGCTGCCTGGGGTGGCCAGGCCGTGTCGCGCGCGGTGAGCTGGGTCGCGGTCGCAGTGCTGGTCGGCGGCGGCATCGCCCTCACCGGTCCGGCGTCGTCGGGCAGCACCGCCTTTGACGGGCTGTACCGTGCCGACCTGTTCTCGGCCTATGCCAAGGCGCTGATCTTTTTCGCCGCAGCGGTGTCGATCGTCATCGCCCCGCGCTTCTTCGCGCGCACCAGTGGTGAGGATCTGCGTCCCGAATATCCGATCCTGATCCTGTTCGCGACCGCGGGCATGGGCATGATGGTGTCGGCGAACGACCTGCTGACGCTCTATGTCGGGCTCGAGCTCAACAGCCTCGCGTCCTATGTCCTCGCCAGCTTCATGCGCCGCGACGTGCGATCGGCCGAGGCGGGCCTGAAGTACTTCATCCTCGGGTCGCTCGCCTCGGGCATCCTGCTGTACGGCATCAGCCTGGTCTATGGCTTCAGCGGCACCACGGTGTTCGGCGACATTGCCGCGGCCTATGCGGCGGGCAGCAACACCGGTCTGTTGTTCGGCCTGGTGTTCGTCTTCGCGGGTCTCGCGTTCAAGATGTCGGCGGTGCCGTTCCACATGTGGACCCCCGACGTCTATGAAGGCGCGCCGACACCGGTGACCACCTTCTTCGCCAGCGCGCCCAAGGTCGCGGCGATGGCGCTGTCGGTGCGCGTCGCGATCGAGGCGATGGGTCCGGTGACCAGCGACTGGCGCCAGATCGTGATCTTCGCCGCGCTTGCCTCGATCGTGCTCGGTGCGGTCGCCGCGATCGGGCAGCAGAACATCAAGCGCCTGCTCGCTTACTCGTCGATCAACAATGTCGGCTTCGCGCTGATCGGCCTTGCTGCGGGCACGGCGGAGGGCGTGGCGGGCGTGCTGACCTACCTGACCATCTATGTGGTGATGACGCTGGGCAGCTTCCTCGTCGTGCTCCAGATGCGCGATGCCGATGGCCAGCCGGTCGAGACGATTGCGAGCCTGTCGGGCCTGTCGCGCACGCGCCCCGCACTGGCGGCGGCACTCGCGATCTTCATGTTCAGCCTGGCGGGCATTCCGCCGCTGTTCGGCTTCTGGGCGAAGTTCGCGGTGTTCGAGGCGGCGGTGCGCGCCGGGCTCTTCCCGCTCGCGGCGATCGGTATCGCGGCGTCGGTGATCGGGGCGTTCTATTACCTCAAGATCGTCAAGACGATGTATTTCGACGAACCGGCACCGGCCTATGCCAAGAGCGACAGCGTGCTTGAAGGCGGGCTGATCGCGGCGGCGGCGGTGTTCGTCTCGCCGCTCGGCTATCTGCTGATCCCGGTGCTCGGCGCATGGTCGATGGCGGCGGCGCGGACGCTGTTCTGATCCGCGTCGTCCCGGAAACGGGTTCCACCAACGCCGATATGCTGGCGCTCGCTGCGGCGGGCGCCGCCGAGGGCAGCTGGCTGCGTGCGGAGCGTCAGACCGCGGGCAAGGGGCGACAGGGCCGGGCGTGGGAATCGCCGGTCGGCAATTTTTATGGCAGCACGTTGGTGCGGCTCCGCCCCACCGACCCGCCCGCGCCAACATTGGCGCTCGTTACGGCAGTCGCGCTGGAGGAAGCGGTGAGCACATTCCGTCGCCCCGGCGTAGGCCGGGGCCGCCGCGTTGCGAATCCGTCTAGCGGCCCCGGCCTGCGCCGGGGCGACGTGGTGCTGAAATGGCCCAACGATCTGCTGATCGACGGCGCGAAGCTCTCGGGCATTTTGCTCGAACGAACCGGGGATGCGGTCGTGGTCGGGATCGGCGTCAACTTGGCGCATCACCCCGACCTGCCCGATCGCCCCACGACCAGCCTCGCCGCGCAGGGCGTCACGGTCGATGCCACGACCTTTTCCGAGGTGCTGGCGGAGAGCTTCGCCCGCTGGCTGTTGCGGTGGCGCAGCGAGGGGCTGGAGCCGGTGCGCCAACGCTGGCTCGACCGCGCGCATCCGATCGGCATCGCGCTCACCGCCCGGCTGCCCGACGGAAGCAGCCATGACGGCCTCTTCGACGGTCTCACCGCCGACGGGGCCCTGATCCTCCGCTTGGCCGATGGATCGCGACATGTCATTCATGCTGGCGACGTCTTCCTGATCTGAAGGACCATTTCATGCTGCTCGCGATCGACGCAGGCAACACCAACATCGTCTTTGCGCTGGTAGAGGGCCGGGAGGTCAAAGCGCGCTGGCGCATCGCCACCGACCCGCGCCGCACCGCCGACGAATATGCCGTGTGGCTCAGCCAGTTGCTGAACCTCGAAGGCTATGAGCGGAGCGCCGTCACCGGCGTCATCATCGGCACCGTCGTCCCGCGCGCGCTCCACAATCTCGAAGTGCTGTCGCAGAAATATTTCGGCTGCACCCCGCTGGTCGCCGGGCGCGACGGCTGGCCGATCGCGCTGGATGTCGAGGAGCCGCAGAGCGTCGGCGCCGACCGCGCGCTCAACATCATCGCCGCGCATGCGAATCATCCCGGCGACCTGATCATCATCGATTTCGGCACCGCCGCGACGTTCGACGTCGCCGACTATACCGGCGCGTACAAGGGCGGGATCATCGCGCCCGGCATCAACCTGTCGCTCGACGCGCTGGTCACCGCCGCCGCCAAGCTGCCACGCATCGCGATCGAGGCGCCCGCGAACACCTCGGTCATCGGGCGCAACACGGTCGATCAGATGCATATCGGCATTTACTGGGGCTATATCGCGATGATCGAGGGTCTGGTCGGCCGCCTCAAGGCGGAGATCGGCCGCCCGGTCAAGGTGATCGCCACCGGCGGCCTGGCCGTGCTGTTCGAAAAGCAGACCGATGTGTTCGACGTGATCGAACCCGACCTGACGATTCAGGGGCTGGCAATGCTGTGGGAGCGGTCGGGGTCGAAGTGATTTGCTTTTTTGCGTCACCCCCGCGAAAGCGGGGGCCCATCTCCTCCCTGTTCCGCTTGCCGCACGTTCACGAGATGGGTCCCCGCTTTCGCGGGGATGACGATGTTGATGTGAAGGACACGTGTTGACCCCCGGTAACGAACTCCTCTTCCTCGCGCTTGGTGGCTCGGGCGAGATCGGCATGACCGTCAATCTCTATGGCTGTCAGGGCAAATGGATCATGGTCGATTGCGGCGTGATCTTCGGTACGCCCGACTATCCCGGCATCGACCTGATCCTCCCCGATCTGCAGTTCATCGAGGAGCGGTTGGACGATCTGCTCGGCATCGTGCTGACGCATGGGCATGAGGATCATATCGGCGCGCTGCCCTATCTGGCGGGCGAGCTGGGCGTGCCGCTCTATGCGACGCCGTTCACTGCGGGCCTGATCCATGGCAAGCTGGACGAAGAGGGCATTGCCGACCGGGTCGAGCTGAACGTGGTGCGCGAAGAGGAGCCGTTCCAGATCGGCCCGTTCGGCATCCGGTATCTCCCGCTCGCGCACTCGATCCCCGAGGGGAATGCGGTGCTGATCGACACGCCTTATGGCCGCGTGTTCCACACCGGCGACTGGAAGATCGACGAGACCCCGGTGATGGGCGGCGCATCGACCGCCGAGGAACTGACCGCGATCGGCGACGAAGGCGTCCTGGCGCTGGTGTGCGATTCGACCAACGTGTTCAATCCCGAAGCCTCCGGCTCTGAGTCCGCCGTGCGTGAGGGGCTGGACGAGGTTGTCGCCGGCATCAAGGGCCGCGTGCTCGTCACCACCTTCGCCTCCAACGCCGCGCGACTGCAGACGCTGGGCGAGGTCGCGAAGGACACCGGGCGCGCGATGTGCGTCGCGGGGCGCTCGCTCGACCGCATCCTGCGCGTCGCCAAGGCGACCGGCTATCTGCGCGACTTCCCCGAGACGGTCGATTTCGAAACCGCGATGAAGCTGCCGCGCGACAAGGTGATGATCATCGCCACGGGCGGGCAGGGCGAACCGCGCGCCGCGCTCGCCCGCATCGCCGACGAGACGCATCAGCTGAAGCTCGAATCCGGCGACACCGTCGTCTTCTCGTCCAAGCAGATCCCCGGCAATGAAATGGCGATCGGTCGGATCATGAACATACTGGCGGGCAAGGGGGTCGAGATGATCACCGACCGTCAGGCCTTCGTTCACGTCTCCGGCCATCCGGGGCGCCCCGAGCTGGCAGCGATGTATGACTGGATCCGTCCTGACATCCTCGTCCCCGTCCATGGCGAGATGCGCCATATTGCCGAGCAAGCCCGTTTCGGCCGCGCGCATGGCATCCCCAATGCGGTGGTGCAGAATAATGGCGAGATCATCCGTCTGGCGCCGGGCAAGCCGAAAAAGGTCGGCAATGCGCCCGCCGGACGGCTGGTGCTCGACGGCGACGTCATCCTCCCCGCCGACGGCAGCACGATCAACGAGCGGCGCAAGCTGGGCCTGTACGGCCAGATGTCGGTTGCGGTGGCGATCAAGGCGAACGGCAAGCTCGCTGGCCAGCCGGAAGTGCGCATCCAGGGCGTGCCGGCGGAGGAAGATCGCGACGCGCTGATCGCCGATGCCAGCGATGCGGCGGCCAAGGCGGTGAGCGAGGCGCGCGGCGGCGACCGGGAGAAGCTGCGCGAAGCGATCCGGCTCGCAGCGCGGCGGGTCGCGGTGCGCTATACCGGCAAGAAGCCGGTCATGGACGTGATGCTGATCGAGGTTTAAAGTGCCGCCATGAACTGGTTCAGTGCGCTCGCAATCTATTTCCTGTTCTGGTTCCTTGCCCTGTTCCTGGTGCTGCCCTTCTTCGCGCGCACCGGGGTCGAGGCGGGCGAGGCGCTGATCAAGGGCCAGGCCGAAAGCGCGCCGCAGCGTTTTGACGCGGGCGCGATCGCGAAGTGGACGACGATCGTCGGGACGGTGCTGTTCGCGGCCTTTTACCTCAATTACGTCAACGGCTGGATCACCGCCGACATGCTCGATTACTGGAACTGAGGTTAGGTCAGGTCGAGCGCGTAGAAGCGGTTGAAGTCGGTTTCGACATACCCGGCAAAGGGCGGGCAGGGGACAAAGCCATAGCGGCGATACAGCGCGTGTGCCGCCTCGAACAGTGGCCCGGTGCCGGTTTCCAGCTTGAGCGCGGTATAGCTTCGGTCGCGCGCAAGGCCGACGATATGGTCGAGAATCGCAAACCCCGCGCCCCGCCCGCGCGCGACCGGCGTGGCGCGCATCGACTTGACTTCACCCGTCAGCGGATCGAGCTGCTTGAGCGCGCCGACCCCGAGCAGCGTGTCGCCATCCCATGCACTCAGGAAGGTGATGTCGGGCGTCTTCAGTCCTGACAGGTCAAGGAAATGGCACGTCCCCGGCGGGGAATGATCCGACATCTCCCGCGCGTGCAGTTCGAGCAGCGCGATCACCTGTGGCGCGTCGAGGCCGCCGGTGCGGATCATCGTCGCGGGCGCTCCACACCGAAGCTGAAGCGGGAGGCCACGGCGCGGCCGTCGCTTTCCCGCGCGGGTTCGAACTTCACTGCGCGCAGTCGTTCGCACATCTGGATGTCGAAGGCATCGACCTGGGTCGGCGCGGCCAGCATGCAGCCGCTGACACTGCCATCCGCCTCGACCTTCAGCGATCCGCTGGTGCCGCCGACGCTTGAGGGCAGGCCGTCGCCCTTCCCGAACCCGATCGTGGCGGCAGTGATCGGCGTGAGCGGCTTGGGTGTCGGGCGCGAAGCCATTGGCACTACGCCGTCAGCTACAGTATCCATGCGCAAGCGGCCGGCGGTGTAGCGTACGCGGATTGCCAGCGTGTCGCCAAGGCGCGTGCCCGCCCGGTTCAGCGCGGGGTAGAAGCGCACATAGCGCATAAGGTGCGGACAGGCATGGTCGTCGAACGCCGCCTTCCCGCTGGGCGTGACGACCCGGCAGGACTGCGGAACGCCGGTCGCTGCAACATCGAGCAGGATTCCGACCGCAACATTGTAGTCGTCGGCGTCCGCCACCGCGACCGGGAACCGCCCCTGCTGATAGGGGAAGTCCTTCCAGTTGATCTCCAGCTCGCGCACCAGTTCGGGATCGGGTTCGGCACTGGAGTCGATCTGCAATCCGATCGAGGCTTCGCGCTGATTGCGGTCCGCGCCGATCCAAGGTTCGGCCAGCTTGGGGGGGAGCGCCGTTTGGGTCAGCGCAACCGTGGCAATGGCCAGTGCAATCATCATTCCCCCCTTTGTGGCTCTAAATCTCGTCGATCATCCCCGCCAGCGTGTCGAGGCAGGCATGCGCCAGCGCCTTGCAGCGTTCCGGCGACCAGCCATACTCAGCGTCCGGGCTCGGGTCATGATCCTTGAACGGCATTTCCAGCGTCATCGACACCGCGCCGAAGCGCTCGGCGAGCTGGTTGGTCGACATCGACAGATTTGCCTGGCCCGGCGCCGACTTGTCATAGCCCTTTTCGAGTTGAAACAGCGGGGTCGCGGCAGCGAGGCGGCGGCCGAATTCATAGTATTTCTCGCCCAGCGCGTCGGTCCAGCTCGGAATGCCCTCGAACCCCGCCAGGAAGTTCGCCGGGATCGCCTCATCGCCATGCACATCCATCGCGAAATCGACCCCGGTTTCGTCCATCGCCGCGCGGACGAGGAAGACTTCGGGGCTCTGCTCCAGCGTCGGTGAATGCCATTCGCGGTTGAGGTTCACCCCCGCCGCATTGGTGCGCAGATGGCCGCGAAAGCTGCCGTCCGGGTTCATGTTGGGGACGATGTGGAACGTCGCCTTCGCCCGCAGCGCCTGCGCGGTTGCGTCGTGGGGGTCGGTCAGCTTTTCCATCGCACCCTCGGCCCACCATTCGGCCATCGCTTCGCCCGGATGCTGGCGGGCATAGAGCCACACCTGCTTCGGCCCCGTGCCGAGCGTCAGCAGGTCCATCGCGCGCCCGTCAAGCGTCTGACCCAGTTCGCGATGCGTCACGCCCGGCTGCACTGCCATGCGGGCGATCAGGTCGGCATGGCGCTCCATGCTGTAGGGCGCGAAATAGGCGAACCACGCGACGTCGCTGTCGAAGCTGTGCGTGAAGCTGAACACGCCCGCCTCATAGCTGCCGTCGGTCAAACGCCACGTCGCGCGATCGGTGCTAACCCGCGCGCGATAGCCCGGCCAGCCGAACGCATAGGCTGCCTTGCCCGCATTGACGATGCGGAAGGTCAGCGTCCGCCCCTTCGCGCCCGCGACGCGAAAGTGGAACCACTGGAAAAAGTCGGACTTGTGGTCGGCGACGATCTCGACATCGACGGTGTCTCCGTCGATGTCGATCAGGCGAATGTTGCCGCTGTCGAACGCGGCGTTGAGCTGGATGGTCATTTAACCGTGATAGTGATCCCCGACTGCCCCGGAAAGCCCTTGAACAGCGCATTCGAGAGCTTCGTGGCAGTGTCGGTCGGCTGGGTGCCGTCCGCGGCGCCGAGTGTCTCGGTCATCGCCTTGCCCTCCCAGATCACGGTGTTGTCGCCGCGACGACGCAGCTGGACGGCGAGTTCGGAAGCATAGACCGTCTTGGTCTTGCTCCCGATGCCGACGCTGCCGCCCGCACCGACTCCGACACCGCCGCCATAGCTGCCGCCACCGATGCCGATCGTGATCGGCGGGCGCGTGCGGACCTGGCCGCGATCGGTGCGGCGGAAATCGACCGTGGCGAGATAGTCGGCCTTGGCCGAATCCGTGGCCGCGGCGAAGCCCATGCCGCCCATCGTCGCCGCGACCGCGTCGAGATAGAGCTGCGCCTCGGGTCCGGCGGTCGTACCGCTCACCGGCTGCACTGCGAGCGTGCCGGCAGGAATCGGCTGCGACAGATGATAGCGGGTCACGTCGACCGGGGCAGGCCGGCCACCCATGGTGGTCGAGCAGCCGGCCAGGGCAGCGGCGGAGAAAGCGAGGGCAAGCATTGCACGGGTCTTCATCGGACACATCCTCCTGCCGTGCACACGCCACGGCTTAACGGTTCAACATCGTTACGGGGATGTGGGTTCCGTTGCCAAGCTTTCCTTGACTTGTCGGCCTGTCCCGACTAGGCGAGCGCCTCTTTTCCGGCACCCGCCATAATTCAAGATAGTAGAGAATCGGTCATGAAGATCGTGAACAGCCTGAAGTCGCTCAAGGATCGCCATCGCGACAACCGCGTGATCCGCCGTCGCGGTCGCGTGTACGTCATCAACAAGACGCAGCGTCGCTTCAAGGCCCGCCAGGGCTGATCCCGGCAGGGCGAGAGGGACGTGCGCGCCGTTATCTTCGATATCGGCAACGTCCTCTTCACCTGGCATCCCCGGTATCTGTACGAGCGCCTGATCGGTGACGATCGGGCGCTCGACGCGTTTGTGCGCGACGTCGTCACGCTGGAGTGGCATTTTCAGCATGATGCCGGGCGCGATTTCGCGGACACCTCGGCGGAGCTGACCGCGCGCTTTCCCGAGCATGCCGAACTGATCGCCGCCTGGGGCCCGCGCTTCAACGACAGCGTCGGCGGGCCGGTGCCGGGGATGCACGAGCTGGTCGCGGAGCTCGACGCAGCCGGTGTACCGCTGTTCGCGATCACCAATTTCAGCCACGAATTCTGGCCGCCCTTCCGTGCGGAATGGTCGCAGCTGTTCGACCGCTTCCGCGATGTCGTGGTGTCGGGCGACGAGAAGCTGGTGAAGCCCGACCCCGCCATCTACCGCCGCGCGCTTGCCCGCTTCGGGCTGGAGCCGCACGAGGCGGTGTTCATCGACGACAATGCGGCCAATGTCGCGGGTGCCCGCGCGCTGGGGATCCGCTCGGTGCTGTTTACCGAGCAAGCAGACGCCCGGCGCGAACTGGTCGCCGCCGGGCTGTTGTCAGCTTAACTCCGCCCCTTCAGCTCATCCCCAACCAGCGTCACAACGTGCAGCACGTTGGTCGATCCGGGCGTGCCGAACGGAACGCCTGCGCACACGACCACGCGGTCGCCGCCCTTGGCGATTCCTTGGCGCAGCGCCATGCGCTTGGCCTTCGCCACCATTTCCTCGAACGAATCGACGTCCTTGGTGTGCACCGCGTGCGTGCCCCACAGCAGGCCCATGCGTCGCGCCGTCTCGGCCTTGGGGGTCAGCACCAGGATCGGCACCGACGGACGCTCGCGCGCGATGCGGCGGGCGGTGGATCCGGACATGGTGAAGCAGAGGATCGCGCTCGCCGACACGTTCGCTGCGATCGACTTGGCTGCTTCGGCCAGCGCGTCGGCGGTGGTGGGATCAGGCCGCATCACCGTGAAGTGCACGCGGTCGCCATGCGCCGGGTCGCGCTCGACCGAATCGGCGATGGCATCCATCATCGTCACCGATTCGATCGGCCACTGGCCTGCGGCACTCTCCGCCGACAGCATGATCGCGTCGGCGCCGTCATAGACCGCGGTCGCGACGTCCGACACTTCGGCGCGGGTGGGGGAGGGCGAGGTGATCATCGATTCGAGCATCTGCGTCGCAACGATCACCGGGCGCCCCATGCGGCGCGAGGTTTCGACGATCCGCTTCTGCATCGGGGGCAAGTTCTGTGGCGGCAGCTCGACGCCCAGGTCGCCGCGCGCGACCATCACGCCATCGCACGCTTCGACGATTTCATCGAGCCGCGCGACCGCGCTCGGCTTTTCGATCTTGGCGAGCAGCGCCGGGCCACCCGGTCCGATCAGGCGGCGCGCCTCGGCCAGATCCTCGGGGCGCTGGACGAAGGACAGCGCGATCCAGTCGACCTTCTGCGCCACCGCAAAGGCCAGGTCGCTGCGATCCTTTTCGGTCAGCGCGGCGAGGGGAAGGACCATGTCGGGGACGTTCAGCCCCTTGGAGTTCGACAGTGCCCCGCCGACCTCGACCCGCGTGTCGATCCAGCCATCGCCATAGCCGGTGACCCGCAGCACCATCTTGCCATCGTCGAGCAACAGGCGCGCACCCTCGGTCACAGCCTCGAAAATCTCGCGATGGGGCAGCTCGACGCGGGTCGCGTCGCCCGGCGTCGTGTCGCGGTCGAGGCGGAAGGTCGCGCCGGTCGCCAGCGTCACCTTACCCTCGGCAAACTTGCCGACGCGCAGCTTCGGGCCCTGAAGGTCGGCCAGGATTGTGGTCGGGCGACCGGTGGTCTTCTCCAGCGCGCGGATCGCAGCGATCACCGGGATCTTCGATTCCTGGTCGCCATGGCTCATGTTGATGCGAAAGGCGTCAGCCCCCGCGGCATGCAGCGCGGCGATCATCTCCGGCGTGTTGCTGGCGGGGCCGAGCGTCGCCAGAACGCGCACCTTGCGCGACCGCGGTGCCATTGCCTTCGTCATCGCCGAATTCTCCATGTCTTGTCTCTGCCGGTCCCTAACGCCAAATGCTCACTATTCAACCGTGGAGGCGCGAATATGACAACGCTGGACAGCATCGACGACCGGACTGCCGCTCAGGCCTTCCGCCGCCTCGTCCGCCATTTGCGCCACCGGTCGGATGCCGAGAATATCGAGCTGATGGCGCTTGCGGGCTTTTGCCGCAACTGTCTGGCCGACTGGGTGAGCGAGGCGAGCGGCGGGGAACTGGACCGTGATGCCGCGCGCACGGCGATTTACGGCATGCCCTATGCGACATGGAAGACACAGCATCAGGGCGAAGCCACGCCCGAGCAGATTGCGCGGATGGAGGCGAGCATCGCGCGCAACAAGCAGGACGCCGAGCTCGATGCGGAACTGGACGACAGCTTCCCTGCCAGCGACCCGCCCTCGATCACCCAGCCCGGGGGCTAGTCACCGGCCCGGTTTGCGGCCTAGGTTGTTGCAAACAGGGGAGAGTGCCATGCGTCGAATTGCCGCCATCACCATCGCGTTGCTCGCCGCGGCGAGCCCGCTCGCTGCGCAGACCAGCGTACCGGCGAAGGTCAAATTCATCCACGCCGGCACGCTGCTCGCCAATCCGGGTGAGGCGCCGCGCGGGCCGAGCACGATCATCATCCGCGATGGCAAGGTGGCCGAAATCCGCGACGGATTTGTTGCGCCGGAGGGTGGGGCGGAGCTGATCGACCTCAAGGACCGGTTCGTAATGCCGGGACTGGTCGACATGCATGTCCATCTGTGGGGGATCGGCGGCGATCCGCTGCGCGACCGGCTGACCGCGCTGAACCGAGACGATGAAGATGACATGATGCACGCGGTCGCCAACGCGCGCGTCACGCTGGAGGCGGGCTTCACCACGGTGCGCGATCTGGGCGGGAGTGCGCGTGGCATGCGCGCGCTGCGCGAGGGGGTCGAGCGTGGCGACATTGCCGGGCCGACCATCGTCAACGCTGGCACGTCGATCTCGGTCTCGGGCGGGCATGCCGACGGCACCAACGGCGTCGCGGAAGTGTTCGCCGACGCGATCCACAAGCATCAGATCAACACCTGTGACGGCCCTGAGGACTGCACCCGCGCGGTGCGGCAGCAGATCGCATTGGGCGCGCAGGTCATCAAGTACATGTCGACCGGCGGCGTGCTCTCCAACGTCTCGGGCGGTCTCGGCCGCGCCATGACCGATGCTGAGATGAAGGCGATCATCGACACCGCGCACGGCTTGGGCCGCAAGGTCGCGACGCACAGCCATGCCGCGGCTGGCACGAAGGCGGCGGTGGCGGCCGGGGTGGACACGGTCGATCACGGGTCGTTCCTCGACGACGAAGCGATCGCGCTGATGAAGAAGAACGGCACTTGGCTCGTGCCGACGATGATGGCGCCCGCCGCCGCGTTGGAACAGGCGCGCAAGGGCCTGCTCCCGCCCGCAGTCATCCCCAAGGCCGAGGAAGCCGCAGCGGCCGCCTTTGCCAGCCACAGCAAAGCCTATGCGGCGGGGGTGAAGGTCGCGTTCGGCACCGACAGCGGCGTGTCCCGCCATGGCGACAATGCGCAGGAATTCTCGCTGATGGTGAAAGCGGGGATGACCCCGGCGATGGCGCTCAAGGCCGCGACGCTGAACGCTGCCGAGGCCCTGGGACGCTCGAACATCGGGTCGATCGCGCCGGGCAAGGATGCCGACATCATCGCCGTCGCGGGCAGCCCGCTCGACGACATCAAGCGGATGGAGCAGGTCGAGTTCGTGATGCGCCAGGGCGTCGTCCACAAGGCCGGCGGCAAGCGCCAGGCGTTTCCGGCGGAGTAGGTCTCAGCCCGAGCAGGCCGGGCAGCCGGGGTCCTTGGGCAGGGTCAGCGTGCGGAAGCGCAGCGCCAGTGTGTCGGCGAGCAGCAGCTTGCCCGCGCTGTCCGCTCCGAATGGGTGGATCGCGCGGATCACTTCCAGCGCGGCGAGGCTGCCCATGATCCCGGTCAGCGCGCCGAGCACGCCCTGTTCGGCACAGTTGATTCCCGCCGTTTCCGGGTCGTTGCCGACGAAGCAGCGGTAGCACGGCTTGTCCGCCTCCCACCCGCGAAACACGCCGAGCTGCCCCTCGAAGCGCCCCACGGCCGCGCTGACCAAGGGCACGCGGTGGCGCAGCGCGGCGTCGGCGACGAGCAGGCGGGTCTCAAAATTATCGGTGCCGTCGAGGATGACCTCGTGGCCGCGGACCCACCCATCCACATTCCCCGCATCAAGCCGGTGTTGCGACGCTTGGGCTTCGATGTGAGGATTGATGGCGGCTACGCGTCCGACCGCAGCCACTGCCTTTGACCGCCCTGCATCCTCAGTGCCGAAGATTGTCTGCCGCTGCAGGTTCGACAGATCGACCCGATCGTTATCGATCACGGTAATCTGCCCAACCCCCGCCGCCGCCAGATACTGCAAGGCCGGGCTTCCAATCCCGCCAGCCCCGACCACCAGCACCCGCGCCGCCTTCAGCGCCGTCTGTCCCGCCCCGCCAATCTCGGGCAGCACGATATGGCGGGCGTAGCGTTCGAGTTCGGCGTCGGAAAAGCTCATTGCCGCCAGGCAAAGGTCACGGTCGCGCGGTACCAGACATTGCCCGGCGCGCCGGTCCGCTGGGTCAGGTTGTTGCGGGAAAAGCCCGCGACCAGCCCGGCCGCATATTGCTCGATGGTCGGGCAGCCGATCGCACGCGGAATGGTGGTGCGCACCCCGTCCTCATCGACCAGCACCGCCACCTCGACCCGCACCGCCGGGCGTCCATCGACCAGCCGCCGCGCGCGGCATTTGCGCGCGCTCACCTGTCGGCGCGCCCATTCGTGCATCGCTGGGGTCATGCTCGGCGCCTCGCGATAGGGCAATGTCGGCAGGCTCTCCCAGTGAATCGCCGCCGGCTCCGGCGCGTCCTGCGCCTGCACGGGATCGCCCTGCATGCTGGCGAGCGCGAGGAGCGCGGGGAGCATCACCGCCCGGTCGACCCAAAGCCGCCGCTGCCACGGTCGGTATCATCCAGCACCGCGACCTCCTCGAACAGCGCGCGCTGCACCGGTGCCGGCACGAGCTGCGCGATCCGTTCTCCGCGCACGATGGTGAAGGGCTGGTCGCCAAGATTGGCGAGGATCACCTTAACCTCGCCGCGATAATCCTCATCGATCGTGCCGGGCGTGTTGAGGCAGGTAATGCCATGCTTGAGCGCAAGGCCAGAGCGCGGGCGCACCTGAACTTCATAACCGGGCGGGATCGCGATGGCGAAGCCGGTGGCGACGGCATGACGCGCGCCGGGGGCGAGGACCAGATCCTCCGCCGCGACAACGTCCATGCCTGCCGCCCCGGCCGTGGCATAAGCAGGCAGCGGCAGCCCCGCGCCGTGGGGCAGGCGCATCAGGCGGATGGTGATCGGGGCGCCCATCACTTGCGTCCCGGCAATGCGGCGGCGAGGCGACGCGCCGCCTCGATCACCTGGGGGTCGTCCAGCACCGGGTCGCTGCGGCCCGGAATGATCCGAAAATCGGTGGCGATGCCGCGCAGGCTCAACGCCTCGGCATAGCTGCGCGAAAAGCGTGCCGGGACATCTGCGTCGGCCCCGCCGACCAGGATCGCCGCGCGCAACCCTGGCTGGATGCCACCGGCGGTCTGCAATGGATCGAGGCTGACCAGCTTCTCGCGCCAGTGCGATACATCGGGCTCGCGCTTGGCGCGATAGGCACGCCATTCGGGCAGCGCGCAGGGGCAGGACACCAGCACCACGCCGTCGATTAGCCCTGGACGCAGCCCGGCAAGGTTGGCCGCGACGACCGCGCCCCCAGCTTCTCCGATCAGGACCACGCGCGCGCGGCGATAGCGCTGGCGCAGCGCAGTGACGGCGTCGCCGACGGCGGCGATTCGCTCTGCGCTGAAATCGTCGGATGGGCTTGCTCCGCGCGTGCCCGGCGATTGACCACCGGCGCCATCGGCATAGCCCGGGCGCAGCAGGCGAACGACCGCGCTGCCCGGCTCGACCGCCGCGAGCGCCTTGGCAAAATCGCTCGTGTCGATCTTGGAACGGCGGCCATTGCCGTGGAGGACGACGTACAGCGTCGGCGCACTGCGCGGCGCGGCACCATAGCCTTGCGTGAACAATTTGGGCGCAGTCGGCGCGGCGGGGCGCTCCCCGGCGGCGCACCCTGCGATGAGTAGCGGCAGCAGGAACAGCGGGAGCTTAAAGCGCATCGGCAATCCGTTCCGCGAGGCGGCGTGCGACATCGCCCTTGGCCAGCCGCTCCCAGCTTTCGACGCCCGACTCCGTAACCAGTTGAACAAGATTGGATTCGCCCCCCATCACATCGCCCGACACGTCATTGGCGACAATCCAGTCTGCACCCTTGCGCGCGCGTTTAGCGACCGCATGTTCGACCACCCGTTCGGTTTCGGCGGCGAAACCGATGACGAGCGGCGGGCGACGGTCGCTCCTGGCCAGCGTGGCGAGAATGTCGGGGTTCTCGACCAGCGTCAGTGCGGGTGCCGCGGCGTCGCCCTTCTTGATCTTCTGCTCCGCCGCATCCCCCGCGCGCCAGTCGGCGACAGCAGCGACCATCACTGCGGCGTCGGCGGGCAGCGCAGCATCGACCGCCGCCGCCATCTCCCGCGCAGTCTCGACGTCCACCCGGTCGACACCCGCAGGCGTCGGCAGCGCGACCGGCCCGGCGACCAATGTCACCCGCGCGCCCAGCGCGGCGAGCGCCCCGGCGATCGCAAAGCCCTGTTTCCCCGATGACCGGTTGGCGATGTAGCGCACCGGATCGATCGGCTCATGCGTCGGCCCGGCAGTAACCAGGATATGCTTGCCCTTCAGGCGGCCCGATGCGGGGGCCAGCGCAGTTTCGATCGCGTGCAGGATCGCTTCGGGCTCGGGCAGGCGGCCGCGGCCGGACTCGCCGCACGCCATCGGGCCTTCGTCGGGCTCCATCACGCTCACGCCATCGGCGCGCAGCGTCGCGACATTGCGCTGGGTCGCGGCATGCTGCCACATCCGCACATTCATCGCGGGCGCCGCCAACACCGGCTTGTCGGTGGCGAGCAGCAACGTGGTGGCCAGATCATCGGCGATCCCCGCCGCCATCTTCGCCATCAGATCGGCGGTGGCGGGCGCCACGACCACCAGATCGGCGGCGCGGCTGAGCTGGATATGCCCCATCTCGGCCTCGTCCTTCAGGTCCCACAGGGTGGTATAAACCTGATTCTCGGACAGTGCCGCGAGCGTCATCGGGGTCACGAAATGCTGCCCGCCCGCGGTCACGACACAGGTGACCGAATGGCCCGCCTTGCGGATCAGCCGAACCAGCTCGCATGCCTTGTACGCCGCGATGCCGCCGCCGACGATGAGGAGAATGCGCTTCATCCGCCACTCCCTAGCGCGCAACCTGCGTCACCACCACCCGCCGCTTGTCGCGCGCCCGCACCCACAGGTCGCGCAGGGCGTCCGGCACAAAGGCAAGGCCGACCAGAAAGGCCGGGGCGATGATCAGTCCCCAGTAAAAGGTATCGAGCCGCGCGAACAGGCTGATCACCAGCGCATAACCGCAAAAGGTGGCGAGCGCGCGCAGCGCGAGCGGGTCGCGCCAGCTCGCCCAGCCGAACAGCGCCAGCGCGACCAGGATTGCGGCGAGCGCGGGGGGCAGCAGTTGCAATCCCGTCGCCAGCGTCATCGCGCGCACGAATAGCCCGAACCCGTTCATCCCCGCCCAACCCGGCGACATCGCGTCGAGCGGCCCGGTCACGCCATGCACGGCGACCGCATGCGTGGCGAGCGCGACTGCGAACAGTGCTAGCGCAGCCGCCCATCCCGTCGCCTCGCGCCTATGTCCCTCGGCGAAGGCCAGAATCGCCATGATGACCACATAGAGCGCGGCCGTTTCGCGGATCAGCATCGCCAGCACCGCGATCGCCGCCGCCTCGACCCAGCGGCCGGGGCGGCGCAGCGCCAGGCTGAGCGCCACGAGCAGCCCCGCCCAGATCTCGTGAAACGCGACCAGCCCGCTCTGGACGAAGGCGAGCAGGCCGGCGGCCAACAGCACCAGTGCCACGACCCGCGCGGGCCAGCGCGGCAAGGCTTCGGCAATGCGGCGATACCAGCACCATGCGGTCGCTCCGGCGAGTGCATAGAGCAATGCAATCACCGCCAGCGCGGGCAATGCCGCCTGCACAACGGCCAGCCCCGGCATCCGGAAGGTAAGGAACGGTCGCAACGGATAGCTGCCTGCACGCAGGGCATCGGCGGCGGCGCGGTAGTAGTTCTCGCCATGCGCCACTGCCGCGACAATGCCTTCATACAGTGCGATGTCGCCCTGCCGATCCGCCCCCGCGCCCGTCGCGTCGGGCGCTGGCAGGGGCACGAACAGCACGGTCAACGCGCCGAGGATCAGCAACGCCACCCCTACCAGCACCCAGCGAGCGCGGTTCGCCGGCAGCGCGGCGAAGCGGCTGGGCGCGGAGAGCCACAGCGGTGCGCGCGTCACTCGCGGCCCCGAAAGGTGCGCGCGGCATGGCCGACCTGCCATTCGCCTTCATGCTGATACAGGCTGAAATAGCGCAGGCGTTCACGCGGTGAGCGCAGCGGATGGGGACAACTGGAGCTGTCCTCCTGATGCGCGAAAGCGACGGTGATGGTGTCCGGGCAGGGACCATAGCCCTTGGGCCGGTGGATGCAGCGGACCTCGGTGAGCGTCAGCGTTCCGGCCATGGTCACATAGCCATCGCTATTCTTCTCATGGCGGGAATAGGCGATGCTCGGCATCGCGCGAACGGTGAGGTGGTGGCGCTCAATCGTCTCGGAAAATGGCTTCCAGAAGATCGTGCATGCAAGCGCTGGCGTTGGGAGCGCTGCAGCGACTACGACGAGTGCGAGGCCGCGCATCACCCAAGCAACAACGTCGCCGCCACGCCAGCGCCTGCCGCGAGCAGTGCGACCACGCCATACCGCCACCCGCCGCCGACCCGCACCACCTGAATCTCGCGCAGCGGCGGGGCGGGGGGCGCGCCGCCGGGATCGGGGAAATGGCGTTCGATGTTGCGGATCAGCTTGGGCAGCCGGGCGAGCGTCTTGAGGTCCTCCGAAATCCGGTCGGCGATGAACGCCTCCGGCCCCAGTTCGGTGCGGATCCATTCGCGCACGAACGGCGCGGCGCTGTCCCACAGATTGATGTCGGGGTGCAGCCGCGTCGCGACGCCCTCCACCATCACCATCGTCTTTTGCAGCAGCAGCAAATGCGGCTGGGTCTGCATGTCGAAATCGCGCGTGATGTTGAACAGGCTGTCGAGCATCATGCCGACGCTCATGTCCTTGACCGGCAGCCCGCGCATCGGCTCGCCCACCGCCCGCAGCGCCGTCGCGAACTCGGCGACATTGTGATGCGCGGGGACATAGCCCGCCTCGAAATGGATTTCGGCGACGCGGCGATAATTGCCGGTGATCAGGCCGTAGAGGATCTCCGCCAGCCACACCCGCGCGCGCCGGTCGATTCGGCCCATGATCCCGAAATCGATCGCTGCGATGCGGTCGCCGGGCAGGGCGAACAAATTGCCCTGATGCATGTCGGCGTGGAAAAAGCCTTCGGAGATCGCCTGGCGCAGAAACGCACGGACCAGCGTATGCGCCAGCTTTTCGGTGTCACACCCGGCGGCGATCAGGCCGTCGCGGTCCGACAGCTTGATGCCGTTGATCCATTCCAGCGTCATCACCTTGCCGGTGCTGCGCTGCCAGTCGATCGCGGGAACGGTGAAGTCGGGCTCCGCCTCCATCGATTCGGCCAGTTCCGACGCCGACGCCGCTTCGCGCCGCAGGTCCAGCTCGCGCGCGGTCCAGCGCTTGAAGGTTTCGATGACTAGGCGCGGGCGCAGGCGCGATGCCTCGCCGCCCATCCCCTCGACCTGTGCCGCCGCCCATTCATAGGTGTCGATGGCGCGGGCGAACTCGGCCTCGATGCCCGGGCGCAGCACCTTGACTGCGACCTGACGACCATCGGTGGTGATTGCGCGATGCACCTGCGCGATCGACGCGGCGCCGATTGGCGTTTCCTCGACCGACTGGAACAGCTCCTCGATCGGTCGTCCGAAGCTGCTCTCCATCGCCGTACGGATCACGGAGAAGGGGACCGGGGGCAGGGCGTCCTGCAGGCGCAGCAGATCGTGCGCCGCCGCTTCGCCGATCAGGTCGGGCCGCGTGGCGAGCGTCTGGCCCAGCTTGATCGCCGCCGGGCCGATCGCCTGCAGCGCATCGGCATAGCCCGGTACTTCCGGCACGCGCGCGCCGAAGCGGGCGATGCGCGCGAGGCGGCGGACCGGTGCCGGCGTGTTGCGGTCACGCTCGATCCCGCGCAGCGCGCCATGACGCGCCAGCGTACGGCCCCATTTCAGGAGGCGCCACAGATGGACGACGGGAGCGGTCAAATCTTCCAGCCGCTATGAATCGCGACCAGCCCGCCCAGCATCGGTTCGACCCGGGTCTGCACAAAACCCGCGTCTTTGATCATCGCCTC
The DNA here is from genome assembly GCA_030149245.1 of Sphingomonas bacterium. Taxonomy (GTDB): domain Bacteria; phylum Pseudomonadota; class Alphaproteobacteria; order Sphingomonadales; family Sphingomonadaceae; genus Sphingomonas. The sequence goes on along the minus strand of JASBRX010000051.1, from coordinate 11,500 downwards.
GAACGTCGGCATGTCCGGGAAACGCCGGATCGATTCGACCAGATAGCGATAGCTCTCGGCGTCGCCCGCGAGCAGTTCGCCGAGCTTCGGAACCAGCCGGTGCGAATAGGCGTCGTAGACGTCCGCGAATCCGGGCCACAAGGTGGTCGAAAACTCCAGCACGAAGAAGCGCCCGCCGCGCCGCAGCACGCGATGCGCCTCCCGCAGCGCCGCCGGAATGTCGGTGACGTTCCGGATCCCGAAGGCGATCGTATAGGCGTCGAAGAAGCGGTCGGGCCATTGCAGCGTTTCGGCATTCGCCTCGCTCCACACCAGCCCGTCGATCCCGCGCTTGGCCGCGCGCTCGATGCCCACCGCCAGCATGTCGGGGTTGATGTCGGCGACCGTCACCGCTGCGCCATGTTCGGCCATGCGGAACGCGATGTCGCCGGTGCCGCCCGCCATGTCGAGAATCGCCTCGCCCTCCCGCGGCTTCACGCGGCGGACGAACACGTCTTTCCACACGCGGTGCAGCCCGCCCGACATCGCGTCGTTCATGAGATCATAGCGCGAGGCCACGCTGGAAAAGACGCCGCCGACGCGACGGGTCTTTTCGTCGGGGGCAACCTCTTCATAGCCAAAGGAGACGGTGTCGGTCATGGCCAAGCCCTTAGCCGCCCTTGTGGGCGCGGCAAAGCCCGCTTAGCTGGACAAAATGCCCGAGCTTCCCGAAGTCGAAACCACCGTCCGGGGCCTGACCCCGGCACTGCACGGCCAGCGCATCGCGCGCGTCCAGCTGCGCCGCCCCGATCTGCGCCGCGCAATGCCGGTCGATCTGGTGCAGCGGCTGACCGGTGCGACCGTCACGGCGCTCGGACGGCGCGCCAAATATGGCCTGATCGACACCGATCGCGGCGACACGATGATCTTCCATCTCGGCATGTCGGGCCGTTGGCGCGTCGATCCGTCGGAAACGCTCACGCACGACCATCTGATTCTCGAAACCGACGAAGGGCGCTCGCTCGCGCTCAACGATCCGCGGCGCTTCGGCTCGATCGATCTTGTGCCCACCGATGCGCTCGACGCCTGGCCCGCCTTCGCGGCGATGGGCCCGGAGCCGCTGGGGCCCGATTTCACCGCCGCGCATCTCGCCGCGGCGTTCGACGGGCGGGTCGCGCCGGTCAAGGCGCTGCTGCTCGATCAGCGAATCGTCGCGGGTCTCGGCAACATCTATGTCTGCGAGGCGCTGCACATGAGCGGGATCGCGCCGACCCGCGCCGCGGGCAGGATCGCCACGCCGCGGCTTGCGCAGCTGGTCGATGCGATTCGCGCGGTGCTGGCTTCGGCGATCGAGGCGGGGGGATCGAGCTTGCGCGACTATGCCCGCCCCGATGGCGAGCTGGGCTATTTCTCGAAGCAATGGCGCGTCTATGGGCGCGAGGGGGAACCGTGCCTGTGCGGTGCCCCCGTCCAGCGGCGCGTCGACAGTGGCCGATCGACCTTTTTCTGCGCGAAATGCCAGAAGGGATGATGCGTCCAAAGGTTGACCGAATCGCGCACCGTCGCTAAGGGGCGCGCTTTCCCGGCGTGGGGATGTGATTTCCGCGCCTCTTTTCGCATCGAAAACAGGAACGAAATTACATGGCGAACACGCCGCAAGCCAAGAAGCGCATCCGCCGCAACGCCCGCCGCGCCGACGTCAACGGCGCGCGCGTCAGCCGCATCCGTACCTTCGTCAAGAAGGCGGAGAGCGCGCTCGAGTCGGGCGACAAGTCGGCGGCCGAATCGGCGCTGAAGGCGATGCAGCCGGAACTGGCGCGCGGCGTGGCCAAGGGTGTCGTGCACAAGAACACCGCCGCCCGGAAATTCTCGCGTCTGACGAAGCGCCTCGCCGCGCTCGCCTGACCCACGCGATTTCAGTGGTTTAGAAACCCCGCCGGCGCGATCCGGCGGGGTTTTTGCTGCTTGTTCAGGGACTTGGCGCGCGGAGAATCGGGGAACCCGCGGATTCGCGCGAGTCGCGTCGTCACGCCATTGTAACGTTGGGAATTCTGTATGCGATTTCAGGCGGTTACGCCTTGAATCGCGGAATTCCGGGCCGGGAACGAGTCAAGCCTACTTATTTCAGAATCTTTACACCCCGCCCCCTTGATCGACTCGAAAAACCATCCCTAAAACGACCTTCCGCCGCGGCGTTTCTCGCAGGCGGATTCAGCGAAGGGCTTCGGATCAGTGCGGATGCGATTCCGGCTGAGGGTAGCTTTTGCCTGATTGGGAACGAGGTGCGGAGAAGGGGGCTTTTCCGCATCGGGAAAGTTTTGCCCGCGCGCACGGTAATTTTAGAGGGGTGTCTAAGAGGATGGATCAAGCCAAGGCCTGGACACGCGTGCGCGGTAACCTGCGGCTCTCTGCAGGCCAGCGGCTGTTCGACCAGTGGCTGAAGCCCATCGTTCTGATCGAGGGCAGCGACCCCGAAACCGTGCGCCTCGGCTTGCCTTCGCCCTTCATGACCAACTGGGTGAAGGGCCATTACGCCGAACGGCTGCTGATGGAGTTCCGTTCGCAGCTGCCCGATGTGCGCACCGTCTCGATCGAAACGCTCGCGCGCGAATCGCGGGAGCTCGTGCCCGAGGCTGAGTCGCCTGCGGCAGCCGTCCCCGCGGCGGCGCCGGTCGCGGCCAGCCCGGCGGCGTCGGCCGAGCGTCCGCGCTTCGATTCGCGCTTCACCTTCGAGCGATTCGTCGTCGACACGTCGAACCGTGTCGCGTTCAACGCCGCGAGGGCGCTGGCCGAGCCAGGCAAGCCGCGCTTCAGCCCGCTCTATCTTCACAGCTCGACCGGCCAGGGCAAGACGCACCTGATGCACGCGATCGGCCATGCCTTTCTCGAGGCCTGCCCGGACGCGACCGCGATCTACATGCCCGCCGAGCGCTTCATGTTCGAATTCGTCCGTGCGGTGCGCGAGAAGGATACGTTCGCATTCAAGGCGCGGCTGCGCGGGGTCGATCTGCTGATGATCGACGATCTCCAGTTCATCGCCGGCAAGGAATCGACCCAGGAAGAATTCTTCCACACGGTCGACGAATTCATGCGTGAGGGCAAAAGGCTGGTGATCGCCGCCGACCGCAGCCCGCTGGCGCTCGAGGGGATCGAGGCGCGGCTGGCGTCGCGGCTGGGCGCTGGCCTCGCCGCCGACATCAAGCCGGCCGAGCTCGGCCTGCGCCGCGCGATCCTCGGCCGCAAGCTTGAGGACATGCCTGGAGCCCAGGTTCCGGCCGAAGTGCTCGACCTGCTTGCCGCGCGGATCAGCAGCAGCGTGCGCGAACTCGAAGGCGCGCTCAACCGCCTTGTCGCCTATGCGCAGCTGAACGACGAGACGGTGACGATCGCGTTCGCCGAATCGGTGCTGGGCGAAGCGCTGCGCGGCAGCCAGCGCCGCATCACGATCGACGAGATCCAGAAGGCGGTATCGTCGCATTTCGATGTCAAGCAGCTCGACCTTGTGTCGCAGCGCCGCGCCGTCGCGATCGCGCGCCCGCGCCAGATCGCGATGTACCTCGCCAAGCGCCTCACCACGCGCTCGCTGCCCGAGATCGGCCGCAAGTTCGGCAATCGGGATCACTCCACCGTGATCCACGCCGTCCGCCGTATCGAGGAGCTGCGCGGCACCGACAGCGAAATCGACACCGCCGTCCGCAACCTGATGCGCCAGCTGGAAGCATAACGTTCCGCCGAGCGGGATGGGGGCGGGGCGGAAGGTCTTGGATCTTCCGCCCCGTGCGCCATCAGGCGGGGAGGCTACCCATCGCAGCCAGTGTTGTGCGAACCGCAACGTCAAGCGGGGTACGCGGCTCCTCGCCCAGCGCCGCCCGTAGCCGGCTATCGTCGAGGCGCACCGGCTCCTCCCACAGATAGCGCATTTCAAGCAACTCGCGTAGCAGTGGCACGAACGGTGCCGCGAGCCGCATCGCCCACCACGGCATCGGTTTGATCGATACCGACGGCGCACCCAAAGCGCACTGGATCGCCCCAACCATTTGCGTGCCATCGACATCCCAATGACCGTCCATGTGAAAGCGCGCAAAATCGTCGAGCGTCTCGAGTGCGAGCAGCCGTACCATCGTCTCTGCAACATCGGGCAGATAGGCCCATTGATGGCCGATACCCCGACGCGCCGGGTTCTGGATCTTCCCCGGTCGGCCGCCCGGTGCGACCAGGCCCTGGCTGAACCAGCTATTCCCCGCCCGCGGCCCGAAAAAGTCGCCTGCCCGCACGATCAGCGCGCGCGCCTGGCCCGCTCGGGCCGCTTCCTCCAGCCGCCGCTCCATTTCGACCCGGATACGCCCCTTGCGCGTCAGTGGGTGTTGCGGCGCGTCCTCGCTGATCGAAGGAAAAGCGTCCGGGCCATAGTTGTAGACCGTGCCGGGCAGCAGGATGCGGGCGCCATTCGCTGCGGCAATGCTGTTGTCGAGCATCGGGAGCACCAGCCTGTCCCAGTCGCGATAGCCGGGCGGGTTCACGGCATGGACGATCAGTTCCGCGCCCGCCGCTGCTGAGGCGATGTCGCTGGCATGCATCGCATCGCCGACGATCCACTCGCTGGCGGTAGCGGGCTGCTGGCGGCCGGACGAGCGGGAGAGGGCGCGGACGTGCCAGCCATCGGCGAGTAGGCGCTGCGCGACCTCGCCGCCAATGCCCCCTGTCGCTCCCAATACCAGTGCAATCTTCCGTTCCATCTAAACCTCCATCGTCGATGACGCGGAGATGGCAGCACGGCATTCGGAACGAAATTGTATAAAATAGTTCATCTGATATACGAGAATAGATGAACACCGACCCTGGCTGGGATCTCTATCGAAGCTTCGCCGCGGTGTTGCGGGCCGGTTCGCTTTCTGGCGCGGCACGCATGCTTGGCATGACCCAGCCAAGCATCGCCCGCCATGTCGATGCGCTTGAGGATGCGCTCGGCATCGACCTGTTCGTGCGCACCCAGCGCGGCCTCTCACCCACCGACGCGGCGCTCCGGCTCAGGCCCTATGCCGAATCGCTCGAGGCGACGGCGGCGGCACTGCGCAGGGCGGTCGCTTCCGATACCGATGCGACTGCAGGCACGGTGCGGATCACCGCGAGCGAGATCGTCGGGACCGAGCATCTTCCGGCGATCCTCACCCGGGTTCGGCAGCGTCACCCGGCGCTCCATGTCGAGTTGGTGCTGTCCAATGCGGTCGACGATCTTCTACAGCGCCACGCCGATATCGCCGTGCGCATGGTGGAGCCGGTGCAGCAGGCGTTGGTGGTCCGCCGTGCCGGGGCGGTCGAGGTCGGACTGCACGCGCACGGTCGATATCTGGCAGATCGCGAGATACCGCGCAGCCTGGCAGCGCTGAGCGCGCATAATCTGATCGGGTTCGACACCGAGACGCCGATGATCCGTGCGGTCGGCGCCCGCTTTCCAGAACTCAACCGCGCAGCTTTCGCCCTGCGTGCCGACAGTGACATCGCCCAGCTCGCGGCGATCCGCGCAGGATTCGGGATCGGCTTTTGCCAGGTTCAGGTGGCGCGCCGCGACCCCGATTTGGTGCGCGTGCTGGCGGGGGAGGTAAGCTTCGAGTTCGGCATGTGGATCGTGATGCACGAAGATCTGCGCAGCAACCAAGCCTGCCGCATTATCTTCGACGCACTCGCCGAGGGATTGAGCACAATCGGCGCGCGCTAGCGCGGGAGCTCGTCCAGAAAGGTCTCGACGTCGGCGAGGTTCACCTGTTTGTCGAGATAGGTCGCCCCGATCCCCCGTGTGAGCAGGAAGGGGAGCGTGCCGGCGTCCATCTTCTTGTCGTGGAGCATGTGCTCGACCAGCCGCGCGCCGCTCGTGGCGATGCCCGCGCTGGCGAGGTCGTGCGGCAGCCCGCTGGCCTTGAGATGCGCCGCGACCCGCTCGGCATCCGTCGCGGGGCAGAGGCCCTGCCGCGCCGAAAACGCGAAGGCGAGCGCCATGCCCGCAGCCACGCCCTCGCCATGAAGCAACTGGTCGGAGAATCCCGTCTCGGCCTCCAGCGCATGACCGAAGGTATGGTCGAGATTGAGCAGCGCGCGCCGCCCGGTGGTCTCACGCTCGTCGTCGGCGACGATCCGCGCCTTGGCACCGACGGAGTGGGCGATGGCATATTCGCGGGCGTTCGGATCGCCGGCAAGCAGAGCCGCGCCATTCCCCTCGCACCACGCGAAGAAGTCGGCGTCGTCGATCAGCCCGTATTTCACCACCTCGGCATAGCCCGCGCGCTGTTCGCGCAGCGGGAGCGTGTCGAGCAGATCGGGGTCGATCAGCACGACCGAAGGCTGGTGGAAGGCGCCGACCAGATTCTTCCCGGCCCGCGCGTTGATCGCGGTCTTGCCGCCGACCGAGCTGTCGACCTGGGCCAGCAGCGTGGTCGGGATCTGCACGAAATTGCAGCCGCGCTTGAGGATCGCGCTGGCGAAGCCGACGAGATCGCCGATCACCCCGCCACCGAGCGCGATGACATGATCGCCGCGCTCTATGCCCAGATCCAGCAGCCGGTCGAGCAGCGATTCGAGCTGGGTCCAGCTCTTGGTGCCTTCACCGGGCGGAAGGATGATCGTCTCGCTCGCGATACCCGCGGCGGCAAGGTTCGCGGCGAGCCGTTCGCCATGCGGCGCGACATTGGCGTCAGTGACGATCACGAACGGGCGCTTGCGCACGAAGGGGGCCAGCTGTTCGGCGGCGCGGCCCAGCAGCCCGCTTTCGATCCGCACTTCGTAGCTGCGCGCGCCGAGCGCGACCGGCACTGTCCTCATGCGGTTAGGGCTTTCAGAATTGCGCTTACCGTCGCGTCGTGTGGCGCGGACTTGCTCACCACATGAATCGGCGCGAGCGCATAGACCGGGTTGCGGACAGCGGCGAGTTCGGTGAGCACCTTGAGCGGATCCTTTCCACGAAGCAGCGGCCGGTGATCGCGCTTGGCGACGCGTTCGGCCAGAATATGCGGCGGCGCGTCCAGCCAGATCGTTATCGCCTGGTCAAGGATTAGCGCGCGGGTTTCGACATTCAGGAAGGCGCCGCCACCGGTCGCGATCACCTTGGGGGTGCCGTCCACCAGCCGCGCGATCACCCTGCGTTCGCCGTCGCGGAAATGCGCTTCGCCGAACCGCTCGAAGATTTCGGCGATGGTCATCCCTGCAGCCGATTCGATCTCCACATCGGCATCGACAAAGGGAAGGTTCAGCCGCTGGGCGAGGCGGCGGCCGATCGTGGTCTTGCCTACGCCCATGAGTCCGATCAGCACGATCGGGCGCGACGGGGTATAGGGATCGGCGGTGTGGGTTTGCAGCATGGTCGCGGGGGCTATACAGCGAGGGCCGCGCTCGGGCAAAAGGCCTGATCGCCTGTACCATATTCCGTTCCTTGAGGGGGTCGATGTCCCGTTCGCTCGTCATCATCATCGTGGTTGCCGTACTCCTGATCGGCGGCCTGTTCTTCCTGTCCGGGCGCAACACCGAGAAGCAGCCGGTGACCGTCGAGAAGGTCGTGCCGCTTGAAAATCTCGCCAACTAGTTTCGGGCTGACCGCGCTCGGCGTGGTGCTGGCGGCCGGTGTGGGCATCCCCGCGCTGGGCCAGGACCGCCCCGAATCGCTGCTGCCGCCCGGGTTCAACGATCCTGCACCCGCTCCGGCGCCGGCCCCCGCGCCTGCACCCGCACCCGCACCCGCACAGCCGGGTGTGCCGCGTCCTGCTACGCCCGCCGGGGTCGCGAGCCCGCTGCCCGGTGCACCCTTGCCGCTGCCTACGCCCGGTGCGACGCCGACCGGCGTTCCGGGCGAAATCGATTATGCGGTGATCCAGCGCTACGAACTCCCCGATTTCGCGCGGCGTTCGCTGGCACAGGTCGGGCCGTCTTCACCCGCGAGCGACGGGCTTCCCACCAACGCCTTCGGCCGCGCCGATGGAGGCTTCCTTCAGACGTTGATGCGTCGGCTCGAGGCGCCAGTCGCGTCGCGCTGGCTGTCGATCGCGCTGCGTCGCGCCTTGCTGTCGCGGGTCGATACGCCCGCGGGGCTCAACGGCGCTGATTTCGCCGCCGAGCGGGCCTGGCTGCTGATCCGCATGGGTGAGGCCGATGCCGCGCGCGCGATGGTGCAGTCGGTCGATATCGGCAACTACACCCCAAAGCTGTTTCAAATCGGCATGCAAGCGATGCTCGCCAATGCCGATCCGGGCGGCATGTGCCCGATGGTCGTTCCTGCGCTGCGCGTTGCACCCGACCGCAACTGGCGTTTCGCGGAGGCGATGTGCGCGGGGCTTGAGGGTGATCCCAACAAGGCCGGGCCGCTGATCGATGCGGCGCGGCGCCGCATGAACAATTCGATCGATCTGCTTCTGGCGGAGAAGATCGTGGGCATGGGCGTGTCGGGCCGCCGCGCGGTGACAATCGAATGGGATGCCGTCGATCGGCTGAGTGCTTGGCGCTGGGGGCTTGCGGTCGCCTCGGCGACCGATGTGCCGGCCGAGCTCTACGCCAGCGTCGGGCCGCAAGTGAATTACTGGCGTGCGACCGCGCCGATGCTGGGCTGGCGCGATCGGATTGGTGCGGCGGAAGCTGCGGCGGGGCAGGGCGTCTTCTCGAGCCAGGCGTTGACCGATCTCTATGGCGAGATCGAGGAGCAGGAAGACGCGACCACGACTGAGGTGGCGGTCGCCCGCGACTTGCGCTCTGCGTTCACCGCGGCAACGCCTGCCGAGCGGGTCGAGCGGATGCGTGCTCTGTGGGACGAGCCGCAGAGCGCGGGCGGGCGCTACAGCCGCCTGATCCTGACCGCGCGCGCCGCGGCACGCCTCCACCCGGATGCGGCGCTACGCGACGATGCCGACCGGCTGATCGCCTCGATGCTGAGCGCAGGGCTCGATCGCGCGGCGATGCGCTGGCGGGGCATTGCCGAACGCGGCAGCAAGGGCGCGGCGCTGCTGCTGCTCGCCGATCCTTCGGGCCGCCCGGTCGCGGCGGGCGATGCGGGCGCCTATCGCGGCGAGAATGCCGCGCTCTATGCTGCAGCGATGGCCGGAGCGGGCCGGGTTTCCGAAGGCGACGGCGCGCAGCTGATGCGTAGCGCGGGCGTCAATTTCGAGGTCGCGAACGCCTGGACGCGCGCGATCGACGAGGCGGCGCAGCGCGGCGAGGCGGGCACGGTGGTGTTGCTCGCGGCGACCGGTATGCAAACGCGAGTTTGGGCCGGCGTATCTCCCGAGACGCTCTATCACATCACCCGCGCGCTCACCCGCGTCGGGCTGGGCGGTTATGCGCGGATGATCGCCGTCGAGGCGATCACGCGCACTTGAGCAGCATCGCGACCGGCCACGATCGCGCGCTGATCGAGCGCTTTCTGGAGATGATGGCAGCGGAGGCGGGCGCTTCGGCCAACACAATCGCTGCCTATGGCACCGATCTGCGCCTTGCCTCGGCGGTGCTGGCAGGCGGGCTGGCCGATGCCGATCGCGCGGCGATCGAACGGCTGGCGCATGAATGGCGCGATCTCTCCCGTGCCACCGTCGCGCGCAAATCGGCGGCGCTGCGGCGCTTCTTCGCCTTTCTCGCCGACGAGAGCCTGCGTGCCGACGACCCCGGCGCCGCGCTGCCAAAGCCGGGCAGCGGGCGCGGGCTGCCCAAGACGCTGTCCTCCGGCGATGTCGAGCGAATCTTCGCTGCGATCCAGGCACGAATTGATCGAGAACCGAAGGACCCGCGCGACTTGCGGCTGCTCGCCTTGGTTGAACTGCTCTACGGATCGGGCCTGCGCGCGACCGAGCTCGTGTCGCTGCCGCGTAAGTCCGTGCAGCCCGACAAGCCCTATCTGATCCTGCGCGGCAAGGGCGGGCGCGAGCGGCTCGTGCCGCTGTCGGACCGTGCGCGTGCCGCCGTCGCGGTGTGGCGCGAGCATGTCGATGCCAAGCGGCCCTGGCTCTTCCCCTCGGGCAAGAGCCACCTGTCCCGTATACGGCTCTACCAGATGATCCGCGCGATCGCGGCTGAGGCAGGCATCCCGCCCGACCGGATCAGCCCGCACGTCCTGCGCCATGCCTTCGCCACGCACCTGCTCGAAGGCGGCGCAGATCTGCGCGCGTTGCAGGCGATGCTCGGCCACGCCGATATCGCCACGACAGAGATCTACACCCATGTCGACAGCGGCCGGCTGGTACAGCTCGTCAACGAGCGGCATCCGCTTGCCGACAAACCGCGCGTTGACGTGAGCAAAGAGGGGGCATAGGGCGCCGCGATGGCTACTTTCCTCGAATTCGAGAAGCCGATTGCCGAGCTTCAGGCCCGTATCGACGAGCTGCGCGACGCCGCGGCCGGTGGTGAGGTCGACATCGACAGCGAAGTCGCGAAGCTTCAGGCCAAGTCGGATAAATTCCTGCGCGACGCCTATGCGCGTCTGACCCCGTGGCAAAAGACGCTGGTCGCCCGCCACCCGGAACGGCCGCACTTCAAGCACTATGTCGCGCGGCTGATCGACGATTTCATGCCGCTTGGCGGTGACCGGGCCTTTGCCGACGATGCGGCGATCCAGGGCGGTCTCGGCCGGTTCCGCGGCCAACGCGTGATGGTGATCGGGCACGAGAAGGGCGACGATACCGCCAGCCGCCTCAAGCATAATTTCGGCATGGGTAAACCCGAAGGCTATCGCAAGGCGATCCGCCTCGTCGAGCTGGCGGGTAAGTTCGGCATCCCGGTGATCACCTTGGTGGATACCTCCGGCGCCTTTCCCGGAATGGAGGCCGAGGAGCGCGGCCAGGCCGAGGCGATCGCCCGCTCGACCGAGGCGTGCCTCAATGCTGGCGTGCCGCTGATCGCGTCGATCCTGGGCGAGGGCGGCTCGGGCGGTGCGGTGGCGCTGGCCGCGGGCAACCGCGTGCTGATGATGGAACATGCCGTCTATTCGGTGATCTCGCCCGAAGGATGCGCGTCGATCCTGTGGCGCACCGCTGACAAGGCCCCGGAAGCGGCAGAGGCGATGAAGGTCACCGCGCAGCACCTCAAGGAACTGGGCGTGATCGACACGATCGTGCCGGAGCCGCTTGGCGGCGCGCATCGCGATCGGGATGCGGCCATCAATGCGTTGGGCGACGCGATCGAGCGCGCGCTGGCCGAACTGGCGGGACAGGATGCGCAGGCGCTGCGTCAGGGCCGGCGCGCTAAGTTCCTGGCGATGGGCCGCGCCTGAGCGCGGCGACCGGTTTTGCAACAAAAAAAGGGCGGCGAACCGATGGTCCGCCGCCCCGTTTTCCGTCTTCCAAGCGAAAGGGATCAGCCCTTTGCCATGTGCGACGAAACGTTGCCGAAGGTCTTGGTGAGCTGGTTGCCCAGCCCCTGCATCGCGGCAATCGCGGCGACGGCGATCAGAGCGGCGATCAGGCCGTACTCGATGGCGGTGGCGCCCTTCTTGTTGCCAAAAATCTTGCGGATCGTCTTCATACCGGTCTCCATCCTGTTCACTTGGCTTCAGTTACCC
>JASBRX010000050.1 GCA_030149245.1 Sphingomonas bacterium | reverse complement strand
GCCCCCCCCCCCCCGCCCCCCCCCCCCCCCCCCCCCCCCCCCCGGGGGGCGGGGCCAAGATGCGTTGGGGCATCGCCGTCCACCCCCTCCGTCGCCTTCGGCGCCACCTCCCCCTGGCGGGGGAGCATTAAGTGGTTGCGTTTCGCCAATTCCTCCCCTGCCCCGCAGGGGAGGTGGCAGCGCTTAGCGCTGACGGAGGGGCGGCCGCGTAGACGGCCGTAAACAGCTCGGCAAAATTCTGCCCTCTGCGGGGCAGCCCCTCCACCACCGGCTTCGCCGGCGGTCCCCCTCCCCCAGCAAGCTGGGGGAGGAATGGGTGGGTTGCAAATCGGCTCGCCTTCGCGCACCCGCAGGCTTTGCCTTCAGATAGACAGACACCGATGACCGACACCGCTCTCCGCGACGCTGCCCTCGCTTCCAAGGCCTGGCCTTATGAAGAGGCGCGCAAGCTGCTCAAGCGCTATCCCGAGGGGAAGCCCAATGGTGCGCCGGTGCTGTTCGAGACCGGGTACGGCCCGTCGGGGCTGCCGCATATCGGGACGTTCAACGAAGTGCTGCGCACGACGATGGTGCGGCGCGCGTTCGAGACGCTGTCGGACATGTCCACCCGGCTGATCGCGTTCAGCGACGATATGGACGGGCTGCGCAAGGTGCCGGACAATGTGCCGAACGGCGCGATGCTGGCGGAGTATATCGGCCATCCGCTGACCAAGGTGCCAGACCCGTTCGACAAGTATGAGAGCTTTGCGGCGCATAACAATGCGATGCTGCGGGAGTTTCTCGACCGGTTCGGGTTCGAGTATGAGTTCGCCTCGTCCACCGACTATTACGGATCGGGGAAGTTCGACGACGCGCTGCGGCTGGTGCTGCGCAACTATCAGGGCATCATGGATGTGATGCTGCCGACGCTGCGGGCCGAGCGTCAGGCGACCTATTCGCCGGTGCTGCCGATCAGTCCGAAGACGGGCGTGGTGCTGCAGGTTCCGATCGAGGTGCTCGATCCCGAGAGCGGCATGATCGCGTTCAGCGACAGCGATGGCGAGCGGATCGAGCAGACGATTCTGGGCGGCAAGTCGAAGCTGCAGTGGAAGGCCGATTGGGCGATGCGCTGGGTCGCGCTGGGCGTCGATTACGAGATGGCGGGCAAGGATCTGATCGATTCGGTGACGCAATCGGGCAAGATCGCACGCGTGCTGGGTGGGCGGCCGCCCGAGGGGTTCAATTACGAGCTGTTCCTCGACGCCAAGGGCGAGAAGATTTCGAAGACCAAGGGCAATGGCCTGTCGATCGAGCAGTGGCTGACATACGGGCCGGACGAGTCCCTCGCCTTCTACATCTATCGCGAGCCGAAAAAGGCCAAGGCGCTGCATCTTGGGCTGATCCCGCGCGCGGTGGACGATTATTGGCAGTTCCGCGCCGCCTATGCCGACCAGCCGGTCGAGCAACGGCTGGGCAATCCGGTGCACCATATCCATAACGGGCCGCCGCCCGAGGGGACGCTGCCGGTTACGTTCGGGTTGTTGCTCAACCTGGTCGGGGTGATGGGCGAGGCGACCAAGGAGCAGGTTTGGGGCTATCTTGCCAATTACCTGCCCGGCGCGAATGCTGAGGAATGGCCCGAGCTGGATGCGCTGATCGGCTATGCGATTGCATATGTCCGCGACGTGGCGGAAAAGCCGGTGCGGCGGGCGCCCAAGGGGGTCGAGGTCGCGGCGCTGCAGGATCTGGACCGCGAGCTGGCCGCTGCAGGGGCGGAGGCTTCGGCCGAGGACCTGCAGAACATCGTCTATGAGATCGGCAAGGCGCACTTCGGCAAGGAGGCGCTGCGCGACTGGTTCAAGGCGCTGTACGAGACGCTGCTGGGCAGCTCGCAAGGGCCGCGCATGGGGAGCTTCATCGCGCTGTATGGCGTGGAGAATAGCCGGACCTTGATCGGCGAGGCGCTGGCGAAGGCCTAATTCGCCTCTTCCGGCGCCTGCCAGCGCAGGCGGGCGGGGCCATTGCCGTTGCCGGTGACGCTGGCATCGACGCCGGCTTCGGTGAGGGCCTCGACGATGGTTTGCGCGCCGCTGCCCGACACGCCGATCGGGAGCTTGATCCGCTGCGCCGCCCAGATGGCCGTGGCGAGCGCTTCGGCGTCGGGCTTGTCGTCCGCGACCGCGATGTCGGGGAGTGCCGCGACGGGCGGGATCAGGGTGACAGTCCAGCCCTGCACCCCGGCGGTGACGCGGGTTTCGAGCGCGCGATAGGCGGCGAGGTTGGCGCCGGGGAGCGGTGCCGCGTTGACCACCGCGCGGCGATTGTCGCGGTCGAGCAGCACCGCGTCGCCCTTCACCCCCGCGATCAGCGCGAGCTGTTCCTGTGCGCGCGCGGCGAGGCGGTTGGCGGCGGTGGCGCTGGAGGCTTGCGCGGCGGCGACCTGCGCCGCTTCGGCCTGGGCGCCGGTGCCGACGCGGATCTGTTCGAGCTCGACCGCCACCGGACGGCCGACGAGCTGGGCGATGACGCCCTGTGCGCGGCGCTCGACATCTTCGCGCACGCGCGGGGTCATGACGGTGGCGGTAACGCGGACGGGGTTGCTCTCATAGTCGATCTCGACCTGGCTCAGCCGCGCCGCGCCTTCGAACTCGCCGCTGATCACGTCGCGGATCTGGCGCGAGGCGTTGGCCTCCCATCCGAGTTGGACGAGCACCAACCCCAAGGGAATCGCGAAGGCGGCGAGCGCGACGGTGACGACGATCGTCTGCAGCATCGTGTGCTGGGGCGAGAGGTGCGAGCCGAAGCCGTAAAGGCGCGCGACCACCGCGGCGGCGACCGCGATGGTGATGAGGTTGGTGAGAAACAGCAGCAGCGAGCCGGCGAAGACGGTCCAGTTCCAGGTAGCGAGGCCAAAGCCGACGACCGCGATCGGCGGCATCAAGGCGGTGGCGATGGCGACTCCGACCACTGTCCCCGCCCTGCCCCGGATCATCGCATAAGCCCCGGCGAGCGCCGAGAAGAGCGCGACGAGCAGGTCGAACAGATTGGGACGCGTGCGCGCGGCGATCTCCGCCGTCACATTCTGGATCGGGGAGACCAGCACCAGCAGCGCCGTGAACAGGATCGCGATCAGGAAGCCGAGTACGACCGCGATCGCCGAGGTACGGATCTCGTCCCAGTCGAACGTCGCAAGGCCGAAGCCCAAGCCGATGATCGGGCCCATCAGCGGCGAGATCAGCATCGCGCCGATCACCACCGCTGGCGACGAGAGCAGCAGGCCGAGCACCGCGATGCCCGCCGACATCAGCGTCATGAAGGCGTAGCGGCCGGTAAATCCAGCGTCGTCGCGCACCTTTTGGACGACATCGACATGATCGACCGTGGCGATCACCCGCGTCCGCCACCAGGCGACGACCGGATTGTCGGGCTTTAGCAGCGCGATGCTCATGGATTGGCCTCTAAGGGGTTTGCCCCCGGGGTTCCAGCGGTTAGGCAGGACCGCATCGACCAGCAGGGGATTTTCATGGCCGGCACCAACGCATCACGCGCGCCTTCGGCGCTGCGCTCGTTTCTGAAGAGCGAGGCCGCGGGCGGCATCATCCTGATGGGTGCGGCGGCGCTGGCGATGCTGGTCGCCAATCTGCCGGGCACTTCGGAGGCCTATTTCCACCTGCTGCACCTCGACACCGGGCCGGTGATCAGCCGGAAATACGGGTCGATGACGGTGCATCTGTGGATCAACGATGCGCTGATGGCGATTTTCTTCCTGTTCGTGGGGCTGGAGATCAAGCGCGAGTTTATCGACGGGCAGCTCGCCACCTGGGAGCATCGCCGCTTGCCGATCGTCGCGGCGGCGGCGGGCATGGTCGGGCCGGCTCTGGTCTATCTGTTCATCACCGGGTGGAGCGGGCCGCTGGTCAATGGCTGGGCGATTCCGGCGGCGACCGATATCGCGTTCGCGATTGGCGTGCTGGCGTTGCTCGGCAAGCGCGCGCCAGCCTCGCTCAAGCTGTTCCTGACCACCGTGGCGATTGTCGACGACATGGGCGCGGTGGCGATCATCGCGGTTGCCTATACCGCCAGCCTGTCGACGCTCTACCTTGCGCTGGGCGCGCTGGTGATGGCGGCCATGTATGTGCTGAACCGCAGCAGGGTGAAGGGGCTGACGCCCTATCTGCTGCTGGGCGCGGCGTTGTGGTATTTCGTGTTCATGTCGGGGGTTCATGCGACGATCGCGGGCGTGCTGACGGCGATGATGGTGCCGATCACGACGAGCCCGGGCGCGTGCGACGATGAAGAATCGCCGCTGCACAAGCTGGAGCACGCACTCGCGCCCTGGGTCGCCTATCTGATCGTGCCGGTGTTCGGCTTTGCCAATGCCGGCGTCAGCCTGGCGGGGATGAGCCCGGCGATCCTTCTGGCACCCTTGCCGCTGGGGATCGCGGCGGGGCTGTTCCTGGGCAAGCAGGTCGGCATTTTCGGTAGCATCTGGCTGGCGGCGAAGCTGCGTTTCGCCGCACCGCCGGGCGGGGCGACGTGGCTGCAGCTTTATGCCGTCGCGATGCTGTGCGGGATCGGCTTCACGATGAGCCTGTTTATCGGTGGGCTGGCCTTCCCCGGGAATGAGGAATTGGTCGACGAGGTGAAGATCGGCGTGCTGAGCGGATCGATCCTGTCGGCGCTGATCGGCTTCACGATCCTGCGGTTCGCCCCGCGGTGGCGTGAGGGCGGGCGGGGCGATGCGGATCTGGTCGCCTGATGCGCTGCTTCTATGATCCGGGGCAGCAGGCGCATGCCCCGGCGCGCGAGCTGCACAATGGGCAATTCGTGCCCTATGCGGAAAAGCCCGAGCGCGCTGCAGCCATCGCTGCGGCATTGGGGACGACCGAGCTGCCGCTGGACCGGGGCGAGGCGCCGGTCCGCGCGGTGCATGATGCGGGCTATATCGAGTTCCTCAAGACCGCCCCGGCGCGCTGGGCGGAGGCGGGTCGGCCGGGCGATGTGATGGGCTATATCTGGCCGACGGTCCGCAAGCGCGCACTGAAGCTCGACCGGATCGACGCGCTGGCGGGACAGTATAGCATCGATGCATCGACGCCGCTGACCGCCGACACCTGGGACGCGAGCTATCGCAGCGTGCAGAGCGCGCTGGCGGCGACCCATGCGGTGCTGGCGGGCGAGCGCGCCGCCTTCGCGCTGTCGCGGCCGCCGGGGCATCATGCAGGCGCAGATTATCTGGGCGGCTATTGCTACCTCAACCATGTCGCGGTCGCGGCGCAGGCGGCGCGCGATGCGGGCGTACAGCGGGTCGGCATCCTCGACATCGACTATCATCACGGCAACGGGACGCAGGATATCTTCTGGGAGCGCGGCGATGTCGTGTTCGCGTCGATCCATGCCGATCCGGCGACCGATTTCCCCTTCTATTGGGGGCATGCCGACGAGATTGGCGAGGGCGATGGTGAAGGCGCAACGCTCAACCTGCCGCTGCCACGGGGCACGAAGATCGATGCGTTCCGGCGGGCGCAGGATCGGGCGCTGGCGATGCTGGCCGCGTCTGGGGTGGAGTTGCTGCTGGTGAGTTTCGGGGCAGACACGTTTGTCGGCGACCCGATCTCGTCCTTTGCGCTGGAGACGGCGGATTATGCGGTGCTGGGGCGGGATATCGCCGCAGCGGGGCTGCCCACCGCGATCGTCATGGAGGGCGGCTATGCGATCGACGCGCTGGGCGCGAATGTTGCCAGCTTTTTGAGCGGGTTCTGAGGCGCGCGAAATTTTTTTTCGCTGGGCGTGGAACCAAGTGCGTCGGGCGGACGTTGTTGTCTGGCTTGATCGAGAGAAAGAGCATTTAGACGACCCGAACCCATGTGGAACGGATCGTCCAGGGAGCCCCGCCGCGAAAGCGACGGGGCTTACTTGTTTATGGCGAGGCTAGCTCGCGTTGCGCTTATAAAATCTTCCGAAGACGATTGTTCGAGGTGACCCGATATATGAAAGGTCGTTTCTCGGTGCCGCAGACTTTCACAATCTTATCGTAATTGTGCGCGAGGCTTTTGAGTTTGAAGAACCCAATCGAGCTAGCTCCCCACAGGTAGAAGCAACCGATCTTATGTTGTTGTATAGCCCGCATCGCGGCGTATTCTTCTGGACGATGCCACTTTGCATCATGGCTGCAAACGACCCATCCTTTCGGCCCAACTATATCGAGCCATTCGTCGTCCGGCATCTTATCTGCAAATCGTTCGCTTTCGTGAGAACGCACCTCGAAAGGGCATCTCAACGCTACTAACGCCTTTGGGAACTTCTTCCCAAAATTGCGATCGAAGTACAGCGTTAGTGTCGCGGTTGCCTCCTGGTTTCCACGTCCACACCTTCGAACCGTAGAGCCGCAATCACATCGGTATTTGCGACCCCA
Source organism: Sphingomonas bacterium (assembly GCA_030149245.1). Taxonomy (GTDB): domain Bacteria; phylum Pseudomonadota; class Alphaproteobacteria; order Sphingomonadales; family Sphingomonadaceae; genus Sphingomonas. The sequence continues at coordinate 51,448 of JASBRX010000050.1, read as the reverse complement.
AAATCCTCAGCAATGTCGTCCACACTCTCGCCGGCCTCCCAGCGGCCGGCGAACGCCCAAGTCGCAACCCCCTCGATCGAGGGAGAGCCAAACTGGATGCGGGGATCGATGATAATGTTCTCATCTCGACCAGCGACATGCCAACGTATAGCTAGCCCATGATCATTCTCATAATCGAACTCATGCAAACGTCCGATAATGTCGCCCCACGCAAGTTGCCCGCCTTGCGAAGCGGCGAGCAAGGTCTTGTCACCGGCATCAGCTTCAAATTGGGCGTAATCCATCCATAGGTCTTTGCCATCGGTCTTGAAACGATAGGCTGCGAAGGGAAACTCGGCTTCCAGCTGCTTGGCCAGATACTCCCGTGCGGCTTCGATCTTGTTCAGACGGACGCCCGCTTGCCTAAACGACGCAACAACTGCAACTTCGATCAACTGAAGGTACGACAGCGCCGCACCCTTTTCTTTGGTCGAAAGGGTCGATTTACGATTTCCGCCGGGCTTGCCGTGCCATTTTGCCACGGTCTGCGGAGACAGCTTGGCATACCTCGCCGCTTCACGAATCCGATAGTTCGCCACGAAAAGTCGCGATCGCCAGAGATCATGAGGTGATACGGGCGCGTTCACGTGCCTACCTTTCTCGACCGGCGTTCCGTTCGCCACGCGAGCCTATCACGCGCGGACTCCGCTGTGAATCCCCAAGCCGCCGCGCATTTTTCGGTCGGAGACAGTGGCTCGGCATCCGCCAATCTGAGCGCGTGATGCGCCAGGACTGCCTGGTGTAGCCGCCGACAAAAGACCCAGTCGCGACCGCAACCAGGTGGGAGAAAAGCGCCGCCGACCTCCCGGCCAGCGGCGCCTTCCTTTGACCCTTCCGGTCGGCTTACAGCTTCTCGGTCAGCTCGGGCACGATCTTGAACAGGTCGCCGACCAGGCCGATGTCCGCGACCTGGAAGATCGGGGCGTCTTCGTCCTTGTTGATCGCGATGATCGTCTTGCTGTCCTTCATGCCGGCAAGATGCTGGATCGCGCCCGAGATGCCGATGGCGACATAGACTTCCGGCGCGACGATCTTGCCGGTCTGGCCGACCTGATAGTCGTTGGGGGCATAGCCCGCATCGACCGCGGCGCGGCTGGCGCCGACGCCGGCGCCGAGCTTGTCGGCGAGCGGATCGATCAGTGCGTGGAACTGTTCGCCCGAGCCGAGCGCGCGGCCGCCCGAGACGATCACCTTGGCGCTGGTCAGTTCGGGGCGCTCGCTCTTGGCGATCTCGGCGCTGACGAAGCTGGAGAGGCCCTTGTCACCCGTACCCGAAACCGCTTCGACGCTGGCCGTGCCGCCCTCGGTCGCCGCCTTGTCGAAGGCGGTGCCGCGCACGGTCAGTACCTTCTTCGCGTCCGACGAGGTGACGGTGGCGATGGCGTTGCCGGCATAGATCGGGCGGGTGAACTGGTCGCCCTCAATCCCGATCACTTCGCTGATCTGCATCACGTCGAGCAGGGCAGCGACGCGCGGCGCGATGTTCTTGCCGGTGGTGGTGGCGGGCGCGACGAAGGCGTCGTAGCCGGCCATCAGATCGGCAACCAGCGGCGCGACGTTTTCGGCGAGCGCATTGGCATAGGCCGCGTCATCGGCGAGCAGCACCTTGGAAACGCCCGCGATCTTCGCGGCGGCGTCGGCGGCAGCCTGTGCCCCCTGACCCGCGACCAGAGCGACGACATCGCCCAGCTTGCCCGCAGCGGTGACGGCGGCGAGCGTCGCGTCCTTCACCGACGCATTGTCATGTTCGACCCAGACCAGCACGCTCATTTCGCAACTCCCAGTGCCTTGAGCCTGCCGACAAGCTCATCCACATCCGCAACCTTGACGCCCGCAGTCCGCTTGGCGGGCTCGGCGACCTTCACCACCGTCAGGCGCGGGGTGAGGTCGACGCCGTAGTCCGCCGGGGTCTTCTGCGCGAGCGGCTTGCTCTTTGCCTTCATGATGTTGGGCAGCGAGGCGTAGCGCGGCTCGTTGAGGCGAAGATCGGTGGTGACGATCGCGGGGATGTTGAGCTTCACCGTTTCGAGGCCCCCATCGACCTCGCGGGTCACGTCGACGGTGTCGCCCGACACCTCGACCTTCGACGCGAAGGTACCCTGGCCCCAGCCGAGCAGCGCGCCGAGCATCTGGCCGGTCTGGTTATTGTCGTCGTCGATCGCCTGCTTGCCGAGGATGATCAAGCCGGGCTGTTCTTCCTCAGCGACCTTGGCCAGCAGCTTGGCGACGCCGAGCGGCTCGACCGGACCTTCGCTGGTGATCAGGATCGCGCGGTCGGCACCCATCGCGAGCGCAGTGCGCAGCGTTTCCTGAGCCTTTTGCTCGCCGATCGAGACGACGACGATCTCGGTCGCGACGCCCTTTTCCTTGAGGCGGATGGCTTCCTCGACCGCGATCTCGTCGAACGGGTTCATGCTCATCTTGACGTTGGCGAGGTCCACGCCCGTCCCGTCCGCTTTCACGCGGGGCTTTACGTTATAGTCAAGCACACGCTTGACCGGCACCAGCACTTTCATCGCGTCCTCCGCTCCAATCGCGTCGTTTTAAAGTTTCGAGTCCGGGCGTCCCTAGAAGAGTTTTGCCCGTTTTCGCAAGTCCGGTATGGAATCACTCGATTGCCGTAACGTCATTGCGCAAACGAAAAGGGGGTCCGGCGCGACACGTGCGCCGGACCCCCTTTCAATGGGCATTCAGGAGGCTGCGATCAAGCAACCGCCTTGACCTCCGCCACGATCTTCTTCGCCGCGTCGCCCAGGTCGTTCGCGGGAACGATCGGCAGGCCCGAATTGGCGAGGATGTCCTTGCCCTGCTGGACATTGGTGCCTTCGAGGCGGACGACCAGCGGGACCGAGAGGTTCACTTCCTTCGCCGCGGCGACGATGCCCTCGGCGATGATGTCGCACTTCATGATCCCGCCGAAGATGTTGACGAGAATGCCCTTCACCGCCGGATCGGCGAGGATGATCTTGAACGCGGCGGTGACCTTTTCCTTGTTCGCGCCGCCGCCGACGTCGAGGAAGTTGGCCGGGAACATGCCGTTGAGCTTGATGATGTCCATCGTCGCCATGGCGAGGCCCGCGCCGTTGACCATGCAGCCGATGTCGCCGTCGAGCTTGATGTAAGCCAGGTCGTACTTCGACGCCTCAAGCTCCATCGGATCCTCTTCGGTGGTGTCGCGCAGTTCCATCAGGTCCTTGTGACGGAACATCGCGTTGCCGTCGAAGCCGACCTTGGCGTCGAGGACGAGGAGGTTGCCCTGCTCGGTCAGCGCGAGCGGGTTGACCTCGATCTGCTCGGCATCGGTGGCGAGGAACGCGGCGTAGAGCGACGACGCAACCTTGGCCGCCTGCTTCGCCTGATCGCCGGTCAGGCCGAGCGCAGCGGCGACGGTGCGGCCGTGATGCGGCATGAAGCCGGTCGCGGGATCGACCGAGAAGCTGTGGATCTTTTCAGGGGTCGAGTGGGCGACTTCCTCGATGTCCATGCCGCCTTCGGTCGAGACGACGAAGGCGATGCGGCTGGTGGCGCGATCGACGAGCAGCGCGAGGTAGAATTCCTTGGCGATGTCGGCGCCGTCGGTGACGTAGAGGCGGTTGACCTGCTTGCCGGCGTCGCCGGTCTGGATCGTCACCAGCGTGTTGCCGAGCATGTCCTTGGCATGCGCTTCGACCTCGTCGAGGCTGAAGGCGAGGCGGACGCCGCCCTTGGCTTCAGGAGGCAGTTCCTTGAACTTGCCCTTGCCGCGGCCGCCGGCATGGATCTGCGACTTCACCACGAACAGCGGCCCGGGGAGCTTCTTGGCGGCTTCGACCGCCTCTTCGACGGTGAAGGCGGCATGGCCAGCCGCGATCGGCGCGCCGTACTTCGCCAGCAGTTCCTTGGCCTGATATTCATGGATATTCATGGGATCGCCCTTTGCGTTGCAGCAAAATTCGCGCCGCTTAAGCACAGGGGCGCGGCGGAATCAAATGTCTTGACATTGGAATTGCGACGCAATTGCAATAGTGGCCGCTTAGCTGACGATTGCAGCGGGTTAGCGCGCCTCTTTGGCAAGACCGGTGGCGCAGAGTCCGCCCGAACTGGTCGCGACCGCGAGGATTTCCGGGTCGCCGAGCGCGCGGACGCGGTGGAGGAAGCGGTCGAGCGACTCGGCCTCACCCGCCTTGGGCAGGTCGGCGATGCGCATCAGCTGAGCGAGGCTCAGGCGATCGACCATCCGCTCTGCCATGCACGCGGCCAGCGGCTTGGGCAGGCCGGCATTGGTGAGGCCGGTGCGCAGCCGCGCTTCGGGCACCGCGCAGGCGGAAAGTGCGGCCAGGGCCGCAATCAGGGGAATCACGCGGCTCGCATCGAACATGGTCCGTCGCTATATCGCGCGCATGAGTCCCGCAATCGGCATCGCGCTGTTCCTGCTCACCGTCGCCCTGATGGAGGGGTTTGCCTATGTCGCGCACCGTTGGGTGATGCACGGGCCGGGCTGGTTCCTGCACAAGAGCCATCATGAGCCGCGCACGGGGAATTGGGAGCTGAACGACCTCTATGCCGTGATCTTTGCGGTGCCGTCGTTCGTGCTGCTGCTGGGCGGCGTGCATCTGGGATGGTGGCAGGGTTATGCGTGGATCGGTGCGGGGATTGCGGCCTATGGCGCGATCTATTTCGGGTTCCACGACATCATCGTGCACAAGCGACTCAACACCCGCTACATCCCCAAGTCGGACTATATGAAGCGGATCATCCAGGCGCACCGACTGCACCATGTGGTCGAGACCAAGCATGGGACGGTGAGCTTCGGGTTCCTCTATGCCCCGCCGCCCGAGAAGCTGAAGGCGCAGCTCAAGGCGCGCGGCAATGCCGGGGTGCGCGAGCCGGTCGGTCGGTTCTGATCGCCGATCCGCTCTTTTACGCACTCGCGGTTCCGGCGGTGGTGCTGCTGGGACTGTCCAAGGGCGGTTTCGCCGGGGCGGGCGCGCTGTCGCTGCCGGTGATTGCCTTTGTCATCGATCCGGTGCGTGCGGCGGCGATCCTGCTGCCGATCCTGATCGTGCAGGACGTGGTCGGCATCTGGGCGTTCCGGCGAACGGTCGATTATTTCGTGCTGGGATGGACGCTGGCGGGCGCGATCGTCGGCATCGCGCTGGGCTATTGGTTTGCGGCGAGCGTGTCGGCGGACGTCGTGCTTGCGATGGTCGGGGTGATTTCGGCCGTGTTTGGCGCACACCGGCTGTGGAAGGACCGGCTGGGTAGCGCAGGCGCCGCGTCAACCTCGCCCGGCTGGGTTGGGTCGCTGTTCGGGGTGGCATCAGGCTTCACCAGCCAGATCGCCCATGCCGGGGCACCGCCCTGGCAGCTATGGGTCATGCCGCGCCAGCTGACGCCGGCTTATCTGGTCGGCACCACCGCAGTGTTCTTCGGCGCAGTGAACTGGCTCAAGGTGCCCGCCTATCTGGCGCTGGGGCAATTCACGACCGAAAATCTCGGGACCAGCGCAGTGCTGATGCCCGTTGCGATCGCGTCAACCTTTGCCGGGGTGTGGCTGGTGCGGCGGGTGTCGCCGGAGCGGTTTTATAGCGCGATCTACTGGCTGATGATCGGCGTGGGCGTGGTGCTGGTGGCGAAGGCGGTGGGGTGACCCAGTTCCTCCCCTGAGCTTGTCTCAGGGGAGGGGGACCGCCGCCGAAGGCGGTGGTGGAGGGGCGGCTGCGCAGGCAGCCGTGACCACCTCGGCAAAATTCCGCCCTCTTCGGGGCGGCCCCTCCGTCAGCGCTGCGCGCTGCCACCTCCCCCAGTGAGCTGGGGGAGGAATTAGATCAGTCAAACAAACTCGACACCGAGCTTTCATCCGCGATCCGGCGGATCGCTTCGGCCAGCAAGGGCGCGATGGTCAGGTGGCGGATGCGCTGTGCCTGTTCGACGACATTGTGGTTGCCGATCGTATCGGTGATGACCAGTTCGCGCAGCGCCGAACCGTCGACCCGCGCGACGGCGCCGCCCGACAGCACGCCATGTGTACAATAGGCAACGACATCCTCGGCGCCAGCTGCCTTGAGCGCGGCCGCGGCGTTGCAGAGCGTCCCGGCCGAATCGACGATATCGTCGATCAGGATGCAGAAGCGGCCCTCGACCTCGCCGATGATGTTCATCACTTCGGATTCGCCGGCCTTTTCACGCCGCTTGTCGACGATCGCGAGCGGCGCGTTGTCGAGTCGCTTGGCGAGCGCGCGGGCGCGGACCACGCCGCCGACGTCGGGCGAGACGACCATCAGATTCTTGTCGGAGAAGCGCGCCTTGATATCCTCGCTCATCACCGGGGCGGCGAAGAGATTGTCGGTCGGAATGTCGAAAAAGCCCTGAATCTGCCCGGCGTGGAGATCGACCGAAAGGACGCGGTTGGCGCCCGCGGTGGTGATCAGATTGGCGACGAGCTTGGCCGAGATCGGGGTGCGCGGGCCGGGTTTGCGATCCTGCCGCGCATAGCCGAAATAGGGGAGGACGGCGGTGATCCGCTTGGCCGATGCGCGGCGCAGCGCATCGATCATGATCAGCAATTCCATGAGGTTGTCGTTCGCCGGATAGGCGGTCGACTGGAGCACGAACACATCCTCACCGCGGACATTTTCGAGGATCTCGACGAAGATTTCCTCGTCCGCAAAGCGGCGCACATTGGCCTGGGTGAGCGGAAGCTCAAGATAGGAGGCGATCGCCTGGGCGAGCGGCAGGTTCGAATTGCCAGCCATGAGTTTCATAATGCGCGTCGCTCCCCAGCGAGTGTCATCGAATTGTCTCCCCCTTAGGCACACGGATCGCTCGCGAAAAGGGGGCGTTTAGGGTAGCGTGTCAGAGGTTCGGCGTCCCGTCCGGGCACAGGCGAGTCAGGACAGCAATGCTGACCCATCTCGACAGCCCGGTTGAAACAATATAATCGGGCGCTGAAATAAATGTCCGTGCGCCGCAGGGCGACCCGGAGCCATTCTAGACGCTGGAGAGTGCATGGCGGACGTCCCGCGCAACCTGCCCCCGCTGAGCCTGCATGTGCCGGAGCCCAAGTTCCGGCCGGGCGATGCGGTCGATTTCGCAGCCGTGGAAGTGCCGCCCGCCGGCGCGCAGCCCCGCCCCGATACCGCCGCCGATCCGGCGAGCTTCCACGACCTGTCCTATACGTTGGTCCGCGTGCTCGACGATGCGGGTCGCGCGGTCGGCCCGTGGGATCCGCGACTCGATCCCGACACGCTGCGCACGATGCTGCGCGACATGGCGCTGGTGCGCGCGTTCGACGAGCGCATGTTCCGCGCCCAGCGGCAGGGCAAGACCAGTTTCTACATGAAGTGCACCGGCGAAGAGGCGGTGGCGATTGCCGCCACCCATGCGCTGAGCCGCGACGACATGTGCTTCCCCAGCTATCGCCAGCAGGGCATTCTGATCGCGCGCGGCTATTCGCTGGTTCAGATGATGAACCAGATTTATTCGAACAGCGGCGACCATCTGCAGGGCAAGCAGCTGCCGATCATGTATTCGTCGAAGGACGACGGGTTCTTTTCGATCAGCGGCAACCTTGCCACGCAATATCCGCAGGCGGTGGGCTGGGCGATGGCGAGCGCGGCCAAGGGCGATACGCGAATCGCCGCGACCTGGTGCGGGGAAGGATCGACGGCGGAGGGCGACTTCCACTCGGCGATGACCTTTGCGACGGTCTACAAGGCGCCGGTCATCCTCAACGTCGTCAACAACCAATGGGCGATTTCGAGCTTCTCGGGCTTTGCCGGGGCCGAGGCGACGACCTTTGCCGCGCGCGCGATCGGCTATGGCATGGCTGGCCTCCGCGTCGACGGCAATGACGCGCTGGCGGTCTATGCGGCGACGCAGTGGGCGGCGGAGCGTGCGCGGACCAATCAGGGGCCGACGCTGATCGAGCATTTCACCTATCGCGCCGAGGGTCATTCGACCTCCGACGATCCCACCCAATATCGCAGCGCGGGCGAGCCCAGCGCATGGCCGCTGGGCGACCCGATCGCGCGGCTGAAGGCGCATCTGATCGCCCTGGGCGAATGGGACGAGGAACGCCACGCGGCGATGGACCGCGAGGTCGCCGAACTGGTCAAGGCATCGCAGAAGGAAGCCGAGAAGAACGGCATCCTCGGCCATGGCCTGCACCAGCCGCTCGATTCGCTGTTCGACGGGGTGTTCGAGGAAATGCCGTGGCATCTGCGCGAGCAGCGCCAGCAGATGCTGGACGAGGAAGAGGCCAGCGGCCGGCCATGGGCGAGGAAGGCATGAGCGACGTGATCGAAACCTCCGCCACCGGCGAAACCGGCGACACCGTCCGCATGAACATGATCCAGGCGATCAATTCCGCCATGGACGTGATGATGGCGCGCGATCCCGATGTGGTCGTGATGGGTGAGGATGTCGGCTATTTCGGCGGCGTCTTCCGGGCGACCGCCGGGCTGCAGGCGAAATATGGCAAGACCCGCGTGTTCGACACGCCGATCACCGAATGCGGCATCATCGGCGTGGCGATCGGCATGGGCGCATATGGCCTGCGCCCGGTGCCGGAAATCCAGTTCGCCGACTATATCTACCCCGCGCTCGACCAGCTGGTGAGCGAGGCGGCGCGGCTGCGCTATCGTTCGGCAGGGCAGTTCACCGCGCCGCTGACGGTGCGTTCGCCCTTCGGCGGAGGGATTTTCGGCGGGCAGACGCATAGCCAGTCGCCCGAGGGCATCTTCACCCATGTGTCGGGCGTGAAGACGGTGATCCCGTCGACGCCGTACGACGCCAAGGGGCTGTTGATCGCGTCGATCGAGGACAATGACCCGGTCATCTTCTTCGAGCCCAAGCGCATCTATAACGGCCCGTTCAACGGCCATTGGGATCGCCCGGCGGAAAACTGGTCGAAGCATCCCGGCGGCGCGGTGCCCGAAGGATATTACCGCATCGAACTGGGCAAGGCGGCGATCGTGCGGCCGGGCACTGCGCTGACCGTGTTGGCCTATGGCACGATGGTGCATGTGGTGAAGGCGACGGTCGAGGAAATGGGCGTCGATGCCGAGATCATCGACCTGCGCACTTTGGTGCCGCTCGACATCGACACGATCGAGGAGTCGGTGAAGAAGACCGGGCGCTGCATGATCGTGCACGAGGCGACGCGCACCGGCGGGTTTGGCGCGGAACTGTCGGCGCTGGTGCAGGAGCGGTGCTTCTATCACCTCGAGGCACCGATCGAGCGCGTCACCGGCTTTGACACGCCGTATCCCCATAGCCTTGAATGGGCTTATTTCCCCGGGCCGGTCCGTATTGGACAGGCTTTGAAAAAACTCCTGAAGGACTGATCGGCATGGCGCGCTTTACGTTTCGTCTTCCGGACATTGGCGAAGGCATCGCCGAGGCCGAGATCGTCGCCTGGCACGTCAAGGTCGGCGACCGGATCGAGGAAGATCAGCAGGTCGCCGACATGATGACCGACAAGGCGACCGTGGAAATGGAATCGCCGGTGTCGGGCGTGGTGGTCGAGCTGGCCGGCGAGGTCGGCGACCAGGTCGCGATTGGCGCGTCGCTGATGGTCGTGGAGACCGAAGAGGCGGTGGCGGAGGAGACCCCGGTTGCGGAGGCTCCTGTGGCCGAGGCGGTCGAGGAGCAGGTCGAGGCGGAGACGCCGGGGGTTCCGGAAGTGGTCGAAGCGCCAACCCCCGTTCGTGCTGAGCCTGTCGAAGCACCTGCCGCAACCGAAGTGGTCGCGCAGCCCTTCGACAAGCTCAGGGCAAACGGAGCGGAGGAGCAGGCTCCCGCCGCGAAGCACGTCCTCGCCTCCCCCGCCGTGCGGGCGCGTGCCAAGGACCTGGGCGTCGACCTGGCCGAAGTGAAGCATGACGGGCAGCATATCCGTCACGCCGACCTCGACGCCTATCTGCGCTATGGCAGCGGGCAGGGCTATCATGCCCCGCACGCCAGCCGCGCGCGGGAAGACGAGGCGGTCAAGGTCATCGGGATGCGCCGTCGCATCGCCGAGAATATGGCGGCGGCGAAGCGCGCGATCCCGCACTTCACCTATGTCGACGAGATCGACGTGACCGCGCTGGAGGCGATGCGCGCCGACCTGAACGCCAATCGCGGATCGCGGCCCAAGCTGACGATGCTGCCGTTCCTGATCGTCGCGATCTGTCGCACCTTGCCCGACTTTCCGATGCTCAACGCGCGCTATGACGATGAGGGCGGCGTGGTGACGCGCTATGGCCGCGTCCATATGGGCATGGCGACGCAGACCGATGCCGGGCTGACCGTCCCGGTCATCAGCGATGCGCAGGACATGAATGTGTGGCAGCTGGCGAGCGAGATCGGTCGGCTGGCCGAAGCGGCGCGCACCGGCAAGATCAAGTCGGAAGAGCTGCAGGGCGGGACGATCACGATCACCTCGCTGGGTCCGCTGGGCGGCATCGCCACCACGCCGGTGATCAACCGGCCCGAGGTGGCGATCATCGGGCCGAACAAGATCGTCGAGCGCCCGGTGTTTGTCGGCGACGACATCGTCCGCGCGAAGCTGATGAACCTGTCGATCAGCTGCGACCATCGCGTCGTCGATGGCTGGGACGCGGCGAGCTATGTCCAGGCGCTGCGCAAGCTGCTCGAGACGCCGGTGTTGCTGTTCGCGGATTGACCTGAAGGACGACGCAGCCCTCAGGCTGCGTCGTCTACCCAATCGCGATGGAGGCCCTTGCTGGCGAGGAGCGCGAGAGCGGTCGCCACGAAATAGGTGCACGCTGCGGCAGCCATTGCGTAGCGCAGAGCCTCGTCACCAAAGGTCGGTTCGAGCAGGTCCGAGCCGATGCCGATGCTCCACGACCCCAGGCCCAGCCCGATCAGATTGTTGATCATCAGGAAGCACGCAGATGCCGTAGCGCGCATGCGTGGCTCGACCAGATGCTGGATCGCATTGTTGATCGGCCCCAGCCACAGGATGTTGAGCCCGTTCGGAATCACCAGCAGCGCCCAGGCCAGATAGGGGTCGGTGACCAGAAAGCCCGCGATGAACAATGGCGCGGTGATCAGCCAGGCATAGGCCGGGAGCCTTGCGAAATTGCTCTTGTCCGCCCCCATCCGGTCGGCGAGCCAGCCGCCCGCGAAGACGCCCGACACGCCACCGATCAGCAGCAGTGACCCGAAGAAATAGCTCGTCGTGGTGAGATCGAAGCCATAGCTGCGCACGAGGAAGGACGAGGTCCAGAAAGCGAGGCCATAGCCGCAGATCGAGCTCATCGATGCGGCGAAGGCGAGCAGCCAGAAGCTCCGCTTGCGCGCGAGGATGCCGAACACTGCGCCGATGCCCGGGCCATCGGACTTGGCGACGACGGGACGCGGCGGCTCCTTGACGATCAGGCGGAAGAACGGGGCGATCACGACGCCAGCAAGGCCGACCGCGATGAACGCCGCGCGCCAGTCGACAGCGGCCGCGATCCACGCTCCGAACAGCACGCCCGCCGCGAGCCCGATCGGGATGCCAAGCGAGTAGATCGCCAGCGCGCGCGCGCGCTGATGCGGCGGGAAATAGTCGGAGATCAATGCGTAGCTCGGCGCCACCCCGCCCGCCTCACCGACACCGACACCGATGCGGTAGATCAGCATCTGCGCAAAATTGGTCGCGATGCCGCACAGGGCGGTGAACCCGCTCCACACGACGAGCGAAATGGTGATGACCCAGGTGCGGCTGGTCTTGTCCGCAAGTAGCGCAAGCGGGATCGCGAGCGTCGAATAGAGCGCCGCAAAGGCAAGCCCGCCGAGCAGACCCAGCTGACCATCGGTGAGGCCAAGGTCCGCCTTGATCGGCACGGCGAGGATGCCGAGGATCTGCCGGTCGAGAAAGTTGAAGGTATAGACCAGCAGCAGCATCGCGAGCACGGCGGCGCGATAGCCGGGCGTGCCATGGCCCTGCGCAGTCGGTGCCGCCCCGTTGGTGGCGCTCATACCCTCTCCCCTAAAAAAATGGGCCGGACGCCCCCTTTCGACGCCCGGCCCGATCAGTCTGGCAAACTCAAAGCATGAAAGCGATCAGAACTTGATCTCGAACGTGCCCGTGAACGTACGCGGCGGGCCGTAATAGCCGATCACCGAGTTGCCGGTGAGGGCGCCCGGGAAGTTGTAGCCGCCGACGCGATAGCGCGCGTCGGTCAGGTTGCGTGCCGCGACGCCGAGGCGATAGCGGCCATCGCCCGAGGTCCAGTTGAGCGAGGCGTCGACCAGCGCATAGCCGTCCTGATCGAGTGCCGGGGTCGCCAGCTCAAACATCTGGGTGTCGCTGCGCAGCGAGACGGCGGGGGTGAAGGCGAGGACGCCGCCCGCGACATCGTTCGACCAGGTGAAGGACGCGTTGGCGGTCCATTCCGGCGTGTTCTGGAAGTCGCGCGCGTTCGACACGTCGACCGGGGTGGTGCCACCGCCGATGAAGGTGAAGAACTCCTTGTAATCGGCATTGGTGTAGCCGACCACGACGCTCGCCTGGAAATGGCGCGACGGGACCATGCGGGTTTCGAGTTCGAAGCCGTAGATCTCGCCCTTGCCCGCATTGTCGACGAAGCTGGCGATGCCGCTGGGCAGTGCCGGCACCTGGATCGTGACCTGCTGATCCTTGTAGTTCGAGAAGAAGCCGGCGACGTTCACGAACAGGGTGCGGTCGAGGAACGCGCCTTTCATGCCCAGTTCGTAGCTGTCGATCGTCTCGGGCGCATAGCCGTTGACGGTCGTCGGCGTCAGGATCGCGTCGCCGCGCATGTCGAACCCGCCCGACTTATAGCCCTTGCCATAGCTGGCATAGAGATTGAGGTCGGCATTCGGCTGATAGCTCAGGCTGATGCGCGGGGTCAGCTTTTCGAAGTCACGGCTGTTGGTGTAGTCCGACCGGATCAGGCCGGGGATCGCGGCGGCGTTGCCGAAACGCGGCGAGCGAATGCCGGTATAGTTGCGGCGGAACACGGTGCCGGTCTTTTCATCGCGGGTGTAGCGCAGGCCGGCCGAGATCTTGAACTGGTCGGTCACGTCGAAGCTGAAATCGCCGAACGCGGCATAGCTCTTGGTAAACACCTCACCCGCAGTCAGCGTGGTCAAATTGGCGAGGCCGACGACGGTGTCGAACGCGCCGCTCGCGCGACCGTTGAGGTAATAGAGGCCGAACACGCCCTGCAGACGATCGCCTTCATACAGCAGCTGGAGTTCCTGGGTGAACTGGCGGTCCGAATATTCCGCCGGGATGTCGAGCGTCGGCAGGATCGTGTTGTCGAAATCGATCACCGTGTCGGTGCTGCCGTCGCGCCAGGCGGTGATGGTCTTGAAGGTCAGTTCGTCCGACAGGCCGATTTCGCCGGTCACCGAAAGCCCACGCGTTTCGACGCGGTTGTCATCGCCAATCCCGGCGCGCGTATCATAGACGCTTGCGGTCGGGGCATAGATCGGGTCGGTGCCGTTGGGCAGCAGCCGGGTGCCGTGGCGCGGGTTCGACCGGTCGAGCACGCGGTCCCCCGCGACGCGCACGAAGATGTTGTCGGTCGGGGTAAATTCGGCCGACAGGCGGGTGGCGAACACGTCCTTGTTATAATGTTCGGCGCCAGTGGTGAGGTTGGTGCCGAAGCCGTCGCGCCAGTACTGCGCGACCGCTGCGCCGAGCGACAGCGTGTCGCCGACCGGAACCACGACCTGACCGACCAGATCGATCTGGTTGTACGAGCCGTACGAGCCGCGGAACGACGCCTTGAAGTCATCGCCGAGACGGCGGGTGACATACTTCACCGCGCCGCCGATGGTGTTGCGGCCATAGAGCGTGCCCTGCGGCCCGCGCAGCACTTCGACCCGCTCGACGTCGAAAATGTCGAGCACCGCGCCCTGGGGCCGGGCGACATAGACATCGTCGATATACAGCGCGACGCCGGGCTCGAAGCCCCACAAAGGATCCTGCTGACCCACGCCGCGGCTGAACGCGATCAGGGTGGAGTTCGAACCGCGCGCGATCTGCAGCGTCAGGTTCGGGGTCTTGTCCTGCAACGCGGTGATGTCGGCCGCGCCGCTCTTGACCAGCGAATCGCCGGTGACGACCGACATCGAGATCGGCACGTCGATCAGGCTTTCCTCACGACGGCGCGCGGTGACGACGATTTCGCCGCTGTCCTGGGTTTCTGCGGTTTCGCCGGCAGGCGCGTCCTGCGCCAGTGCGGGAACGGATGCGAGCGCGCTCAGTGCGGCGCTGGCGGTCAGAATCGTGCGGACAGACGGAATCAGACGCTTCATGCTTTCCTCCCCAAAAGCGGCCGGCGAATCCCGGCCTTGTCAGTGGTTGAGCTTGGCTATAGTGAAAGCTGAACCGGGTTTCAACTTCCGGATGAAGGAGGGGATAAATGACGAGCGATCGTGGCAAGTCCGCCACACTGCCCCCTGCTTTGCATCTGGGCGACAGCGCGGCGAGCGAGGGCAAGGAGCCGCGCACCGCGCGCGGCCGCCGCACCTTGCGCGCGATCCTCGACGCCGCCGCCGCGGAGTTCGGCGAGAAGGGATTTCATGAGGGATCGGTGAGCGGCATCACGCGGCGCGCGGGCGTGGCGCTGGGCAGTTTCTACACCTATTTCGATTCGAAGGACGCGGTGTTCCGTGCGCTGGTCCGCGACATGAGCGATCAGGTGCGCGAACATGTCGCCCCCGCGATCCGCGCCGCGCCCGAACAGATCGCCGCCGAGCGCGCGGGCCTTGAAACCTTCATCGGCTTCGTGCGCAAGCACAAGGAAATCTACCGGATCATCGACGAGGCCGAGTTCGTCGATCCCGAGAGCTTCCGGTTGCACTACCAGACCACCGCCGAGCGCATCGAAAAGCGCCTGAAGGCGGCGGCGGAACGCGGCGAAGTCCGCGCTGACGTGTCCGAGGTCCACGCCTGGGCAATCATGGGGATGAACGTGTTCCTGGGCCTGCGCTACGGCGTGTGGAGCGAGGATGCCGAGGCGGCCGCGGTCGCCGATACGGTGGCGGAGATGCTGGCGCGGGGGTTGGGGGTGAAGTCCGCGTCCTAAAGCGACCGTTTTCGCAGCACCCGACAGCCACTAAGGTGGCTCCGTGTTCTTTGCGCGCCTCCTTTTTGCTGTGCTCCTGCTGTCGGCGGCTCCCGCCGCTGCCCAAGACTCGCCGGAGCGACTGGCGGGAATTCGGGAAACGTTGGAGAAAGCCAATCGCGCTGCCGCTGAAGGGCGCGAAGACCTTGCCCTGCGACTTTATCGCGAAGGGGCGGCGCGCTGCGACCCAGATCCAAAGGCGTCTGTATACTGTTTTTACTTATACTCGCGCGGGTCCAACGCGGCTGGCATAGACCCGGCGACGCGGGCTGCGTGGGAAGCTCAACTAGAACGGATCGCGCCACAAGCCGACCTGGATGCGCATGTGGCACGCGAGGCCGACCGCACCGATCTCCCGCCACGGGAGCGGGCAGGAGCGCTGACGTCGGCCTATCGATACCGGGAAGCACAAGCGATACTTGAGTCTGAGATTCGCGCTAAAAACTTCAAGAATCAGTCGATCGACGACCGCATTGCGCTGTTGAAGCAGACCGCCGGCACGATCGAACTCGGCGCCGAGGAAGGTGATCACGCACAGTTTCGACTCGCCGCATCCTACAGAGCCCAAGCACTTCAACTTGCACGAACCGAGGTATCGGCACCTGCCGACTGGCTGTGGCGACTTGAGCACGATCTCGCCAGGACCCTGTTGAATGCCGGTGAAACGCGGCAGGGCCTGTCTCGCCTGAAGCGCTTATTATCGAACGTCCCGGCGGAGATTACGCATCGCGAAGCCCTGCAAGCTGCGGATCGCGCCACGTCGCTTTGTTCATCCTCACGGGATTGGCGTTGCGCAGAGCGCGCCGCTCTCGTCGGACTTGATTGGCATAGGCGCCGCTATGCCGGAGACTCCCTTCCGGTCACGCAGCAAAGGGTGCGACTTGCCCGCATAGCATTATCAAGCGGGCAACCTGCGGTTGCGCGCAGTCACTACCTCCTTGCTTTCGCTGGTCTTAAGGAAAAGCTGGCCAGCGAGGGCGAGTTCGATGATCGGCAACAGGACTATCTGCGCGACTTTAAAGGCGCATATCGTGAGAGCATTCGTGTGGCTTGGGCGCTGGCACAGCCGCGTCGTTAGCTTGCCTCTGCAATCCACGTCGCCGCGGTCTCGCCGTCCCAGTCCATGTCGCCCGAGACGCGCCACACTTCCTTGCCCTGCGCGTCGTAGAGGATCGTCGTCGGCAGGTTGACGCCATAGCCGGTCGAGAACTTCACTTCGGGGTCCAGATAGGGCTGGAGCGCGGTGAAGTTCGCCTTTTCGAAGAAGGGCGCCACTTTCGCCGCTCCGTCCAAGTCCTGGCTGATCACCAGCACTTGCAGCTTGTCCCTTTCGCGCACCGCGAGCCGGTCGAGCGTCGGCATTTCGCGGACGCAGGGCGCGCACCAGGTCGCCCAGAGGTTGACCAGCAGCGGCTTGCCGCGGAACGCCGCCAGCGTCACCGGCTTGCCCGCGGGGTCGAGGAAGCCGTGGTCGGGCGCGGCCTCGCCCTTGTTGCTGCGGTCGACCGTGCCGATGCGTTCGGGTTCGTCGGTGGCGTTGTCGGCCGCAGCCGGGCTATCGGCGGCGACAGTTGCGGTTGCTTGCGGGTCGGGTTGCTTGCCACTATCGCAGCCGGCAATTCCAAGGCCCGTTATGAGGAGAAGCGCGATCGTCGAGCGCAAGGGTAGCTCCAATTCCATGTGGGGCGGGCGCTTCGCCGAAGGCCCGTCGTCGGTGATGCGTGAGATTAACGCATCGATCCCGTTCGACAAGCGGATGTGGCGCCAGGATATCACCGGGTCGAAGGCACATGTCGCGATGCTGGGGCAGCAGGGCATCGTGTCGGCGGAGGACGCCGCAACGATCTCGGCCGGGCTGGACGCGGTTGCCGAGGATTATGCGCGCGACGGGGTGCCGGAGGATCTGGCACTCGAGGACATCCATATGCTCACCGAATCGCGGCTGGCCGAGAAGATCGGGCCGGTCGCAGGAAGGCTGCACACCGCGCGCAGCCGTAACGATCAGGTCGCGACCGATTTTCGCCTGTGGGTGCGCGATGCGAGCGATCAGGTGCTCGCCGCACTCGATGCGTTGCAGGGCGCGCTGCTGGCGCGGGCGGAGGAACATGCCGACAGCGTGATGCCGGGCTTCACCCATTTGCAGAGCGCGCAGCCGGTGACGCTGGGGCATCATCTGATGGCCTATTTCGAGATGATTGCACGCGATGTGTCGCGGTTTTCCGACAATCGTGCGCGGGGGAATCTCTGCCCGTTGGGGTCGGCGGCGCTGGCGGGGACGGGGTTTCCGCTGGATCGCGAGATGACCGCCGCAGCGCTGGGGTTCGACGGGCCGACGCGCAATTCGCTCGATGCCGTGAGCGACCGCGACTTCGCGCTCGATTATCTGATGGCGGCGGCGCAATGCTCGCTGCACCTCAGCCGCCTCGCCGAAGAATTCGTGATCTGGGCGAGCCAGCCGTTCGGCTTCGTCAAGCTGTCCGACCAATGGTCGACCGGCAGCTCGATCATGCCGCAGAAGCGCAATCCCGATGCGGCGGAGCTGGTGCGTGGGCATTCAGGACGCATCGTCGGGTGCCTGACCGCGCTGATGATCTCGATGAAGGGCCTGCCGCTCGCCTACTCGAAGGACATGCAGGACGACAAGCCACCGGTGTTCGAGGCGCACGACCTGCTGGCGCTGTCGATCGCGGCGATGACGGGAATGGTCGAGAGCGCGGAATTCCGCACCGACCGGATGCGCGGCCTTGCCGAAAGCGGCTTTGCCACCGCGACCGACCTGGCCGACTGGCTGGTGCGCGAGGGCGGCATCCCGTTCCGTGAGGCGCACCACATCACCGGCCGCGCGGTCGCGGCGGCGGAGGCGAAGGGGGTGCGGCTCGACCAGCTGGAGCTGGCGGAACTGCAGGCGATCGACAACCGTATCGACGCGCGCGTGTTTGACGTATTGACGGTCGATGCTTCGGTGGCGAGCCGGATGAGTTTTGGTGGCACGGCCCCGGCGCGGGTGCGTGAGGCGATTGCAGCTGCCCGCGCTGCACGAGGAGAATGACTATGCGAACCCTGGTGGTCTTCACGGCGCTTCTGCTGGCCGCATGCGGCAATCGGGGCGACCTGAAACCGGCCGCCGGGGAGTCGCTGCCCCCCAAACCCTATGGGGCGGTGGCCACGCCGGCACCGGCAGATTTGGTGAAGGCGCCGCCCCAGACGCGACCGACGCGCAGCGACGAAGTGCTGCGCAGCTCAGAGGAACGGCGCAGCGACGAGTTCGACCTGCCGCCGCAGTAAGAAGATCGGTTTCATGGATCATTTCAATCGCAAGAACGGCGTGCTGCACGCCGAGGACGTCGCCATTTCGCGCATCGCGGCAGAGGTCGGCACGCCCTTCTACGTCTATTCGACCGCGACGCTGGAGCGGCATGCGCAGGTGCTGAAGGCCGCGCTCGCCGATCTGCCGCGCGTGCATATCGCGTTTGCGATCAAGGCCAATCCGAACCTTGCCGTGCTCGGCGTGCTGGCCAAGCAGGGCTATGGCGCGGACGTGGTGTCGGGCGGCGAACTTAAGCGCGCGCTGGCGGCGGGGATGAAGCCCGAGGACGTGGTGTTTTCGGGCGTGGGCAAGACGCGCGGCGAGCTGCAGCTGGGGCTGGACGAGGGGATCGGCCAGTTCAATCTGGAGCTGGAGGAGGAGGGCGAAGTGCTCGCCGACCTCGCGCACGCACAGGGCAAGACCGCCCCGGCGGTGCTGCGGGTGAACCCCGATGTCGATGCGGGGACGCATGCGAAGATTTCGACCGGCAAGGCGGAGAACAAGTTCGGCGTCGCGATCGACCGCGCGCCCGCGATCTTCGACCGGCTGGCCAAGCGCCCGGGGATGAACCTGCGCGGTGTCGCGATCCATATCGGGAGCCAGTTGAAGACGCTCGCCCCGCTCGAAGCCGCCTATACCCGCGTCGGCGAGCTGGTCGCGCAGCTGCGCGCGGCCGGGCACACCATCACCCATGTCGACCTCGGCGGCGGGCTCGGCGTCCCCTATGAGCCCGAGGACAAGGTTTCGACCGCCGAGGAATTCGGCGCGATGGTCAAGCGCGTCACCGCCGACTGGGACGTGACATTGATGTTTGAACCCGGCCGCTTCATCTGCGGCAATGCCGGGCTGCTGGTGACCGAGGTGATCTGGGTCAAGCCGGCGAGCATCAACCCGTATGTCATCGTCGATGCGGCGATGAACGACCTGGCCCGCCCGGCGCTGTATGATGCTTATCATGCGTTCGAGGCGGTCGAGCCGACCGGTGAGAAGTTCGTCGCCAATATCGCGGGTCCGGTGTGCGAAACCGGCGATACCTTTGCGATGGGGCGCGAGATCGATCTGGTGAAGTCGGGCGATCTGGGCGTGTTCCGCACGGCGGGCGCGTACGGCGCGACGATGGCGTCGACCTATAACAGCCGCGCTTTGGTGCCCGAGGTGCTGGTGTCGGGCGACCGGTTCGCGGTGGTCGCCGACCGCATCCAGCCCGAAACGATCATGGGGGCCGAGCGCGTCCCCGAGTGGGTGCGGTGAAACGCTCCGGCCTGCCCGTCTTTGTGCGGCTGGACGGGCGGCCGGCAATCCTGGTGGGCGACGGCGCGATGGCGGAGGCCAAGCGTCGCCTGCTCGAACGCGCGGGCGCGGTGATCGTTGGCGAGGATGCGCCCGCGCAGATCGCTCTGGTCGCGTGCGAGGATCCCGAGCCGGTGGTCGCGCGGCTCAAGGCACGCGGGCTGCTGGTCAATGTCGCCGACCGGCCCGACCTGTGCGATTTCACCTTGCCCGCAATCGTCGAGCGCGATCCGGTGACGATCGCCATCGGCACCGGCGGGGCCTCGGCGGGACTGGCAGCGGCGCTGCGCCAGCGGATCGAGCCTTTGATCCCCGCGTCGCTGGGGTCGCTGGCGGATGCGCTCGCCGGAGCGCGTGAGGCGATGCGGGCGCGCTGGCCCGATGGCGGGGAGCGGCGGCGCGCGCTGGGTGCGGCGCTGGCCGGGCCGCTCGATCCGCTTGTGGCTCAGGACGAGGACGCCGTGACCCACTGGCTTGAACAAGCGGAGGCTCCCGGCGACCGGGTCGAGACGATCGTGCTGACCTCGCCCGACCCCGATGATCTGACGCTGCGTCATGCACGCTGGCTGGCGCAGGCGGATCGCGTCACGCATCGCGCCGATGTGCCGAGCGCGATCCTCGACCGCGCGCGGGCGGATGCCGATCGGATTGCGTGCGATGCGCCGCCATTGGGCTTGCCCGGGCTTACCGTCGATGTATCAACCGCGCGATGAGCGGATTTGCCTATCGCGTGACGACCAGCGCCGTGGAGGAGATCGCCCCGCGCGACGCGCTGGCATGCACGGCGCAGTTCGTGTGGATCCATCTCACCTCACGCGATGAGGAGGTTCAGGCGTGGTTGCGCGATCATGCCGGTTTCGATCATTTCACGATCGACGCGCTGACTGCGCTGGAAACGCGGCCGCGCTGCGAACAAATTGACGGCGCCGCCGTGCTCAACCTGCGCGGCATGACCCATGCGCATATGGCGAGCAGCGATCCGCTCGCCTCGATCCGCCTGCGCGCCGACGGGCAGCGAGTCGTTTCGGTGACTCGCCTGCCGCTCGACGCGCTCGACGCGGCGCGGGCGGCAATCGCGGCGGGGCAGATTCGCGATGCCGGCGACCTGATCGCGACGCTGGCGACCGCGATTACCGAACAGCTCGATCCGCATGTCGCACAGCTCGGCGATTCGCTCGACGATTGCGAGGAGCAGCTCGATCCGCGCGCCGCGTTCGAGCTGCGCCGCAGTGTCAGCGCGGCGCGGCGCAAGGCGATCGGATATCGCCGCTTCCTCTATCCGCAACGGGTCGCGCTGGAGAAGCTGGCAGGGCTGCCGGTCGCATGGCTGAGCGACGAGGACCGGCTGCACATCAACGCCGCCGCCGACCGCGCGGCACGCATGGCGGAGGAGCTGGAGAGCATTCGCGAGCGCGCGGCGCTGATCCATGAGGCGCTGACCGATTTGCGCGCCGAGGTGATCGACCAGCGCTCGCTGCTGGTCGCGGTGGTGGCGATGATCTTTCTGCCGCTGACCTTCATTACGGGGCTGTTCGGGATGAATGTCGACGGCATTCCCTATGCGCGGCACCCCGAATCCTTCTGGGTGATTACCGGCTTCAGCCTAGCGGTTGCGGCCGGGGTCGGCCTGTATTTCGTCAGGCGGCGCTGGTTCCGTTGAGCGAGACCACGCGGCCGCCCGGTGCGTCGCTCGATCCTTGCAGCCGCGCATAATCGGCACGGGTGACGGCGAGTTCGCTGCGCGTCTCGCCCAGTTCGATCGCGCGCGCGGCGATTCGCGCGTCGAGCGAGGCGACGGTGCGCTTGAGCTCAGCGATCCGCCCGGCGCGCTCCAGCGTGCGTTCGATCCGCGCCTGAAGCACAGCGAAATCGAACGGCTTGGCAAGATGGTCGTCCGCCCCCGCCGCGAGCGCCGCAACCGCGCCGTCCGTATCGTTGAGCGCGGTGATCATGATCACGGGCAGGTCGGCCGTGTCGGGCGTAGTGCGAATCTCCGCCAGCGCCTCCAGCCCCGACATGCCCGGCATCACCATGTCGAGCAGGACGAGGTCGAAGCCACGCCCGGAAATCAGATCGAGCGCCTCGCGCCCGCTATCGGCGAGTACGACCATATAGCCCATCGCGCCGAGCCGTCCGCCGATGACGTGCAGGCTGGTCCGGCTGTCATCGACGACCAGAATCGTGCGCGTGTGACGCCGGCGCGAATCGCCTGTCTGGGTGTCAGGGCTCACCATGACACCCAATCTATGCCGGGAGCGTCACGATCCTGTTAACGCTGCGCTGGCGCCGTGTAGCGCTACGCTGGGCGGGGGAGCGGGGCCGGTGCCGCTAACCGCAGAAGCGCCTCAGCGCCGCAGAAACCACAGGATCTGGTCAACCATCATGCGCAGTTGCGCATCGGCATCGGCCAATGGATCGCCGGGCGCGCCCATGTTGATCGCGACACCCAGCGGGGTCGGCCAGCCGCGCAGCGCGTGGACCACCGTGCGCAGCGCCGCCATGGTCGACACCGCAGCCTGCCATCCGCCCGCCGTCGCGACCATGCCCACCGGCATCCGGTCGAAATAGACGCGATCGTCGCCGCGCAGCAGCTCGACATGGTCGAGCGCATTCTTGACCAGCCCGGACAGCGTGCCGTGATAGCCGGGCGAGCCGACGATCACCGCATCGGCGCTGCGTAGTACCGCGACGAACTGCGCGACATTGCCGTCCGGCACCGGGTCGCACAGCTCATAAGGCGGGAAATTGATCGCCTCGCCGGTCAGCAGCGTGGTGCGTGCGCCGGCTTCTTCCGCAATCGCGAGGCATCGCGCCAGCGCGCGGCCGGTGCTCGATTCGGGGCGCGATGTTCCGCCAAGGGCGACGATGTGCGGCTTGCTCATGGCGCGGGGCTAGCGGAAACCACCGGGATCGGCCACCCTGAACGCGCGGGACGGCGAAGGAGGGACGGCGTGCAGACCAAGGGACCGCTGGCAGGGGTGCGGATCGTCGAGATCGACGCGATCGGGCCGGTTCCGTTCGCCGCGATGCTGCTCGCCGATCTGGGGGCGGAGGTGGTGCGGATCGTCCAACCCGATGCGAATGCGAGCCATGTCGTCCCCAGCCTGTATCGCGGACGGCGTGAGCTGGAGCTGAATTTCCGGCATCCGGCGGCGATCAACGAGCTGCGTGACCTGATCGACCGCGCCGACGGGCTGATCGAGGGGATGCCGCCCCGCTCGATCGAGGCGCTGGGAATCGGTCCCGATGCGTGCCGGATGCGCAACCCGCGGCTGGTCTATGGCCGGGCGAGCATGTGGGGGCAGGACGGGCCGATGGCCGAACGTCCGGGCAGCGACATCAACGTACTGGCGCTGACCGGCGCGCTGCATGCGATCGGCACCCCCGACCAGCCGGTGGTACCGTTGACCCTGCTGGGCGATCATGCCGGGTGCGGGATTTTCCTGGCGCTGGGCATGGTCAGCGCGATTCTGGGGGCGCAGGCGAACGGCGAGGGCCGGGTTGTCGATGCCGCCGCGTCGGATGGGGTCGGCACGCTGATGGCGCTGACCCAGAGCCTGGCGGCAAGCGGCCGCTGGCTCGACCGGCGTGAGGCGAACCTGGTCGATGGCGGGGCGCCCTTTTACCGCACCTATCGCTGCGCCGATGAGCGGCACGTTGCGGTCGGCGCGATCGAGCCGTCTGCCTTTGCCGATCTGTGCGCGGTGCTGGGGCTGGAGGCGTCGAAAATCCCGCAGTTCGACCGTGCGGGGTGGCCGCACATGGCGCGCGAATTCGCCCGGCGCTTTGCCAGCCGGACACGCGACGAGTGGATCGCACGCTTTCCCGATGGTGCGGCGTGCGTCACGCCGGTGTTGAGCCTGGCCGAAGCCGCACGCCACCCGCATGCGCTGGCGCGGCGTCCGCTGGCCGGCGGTCCGGCGGGCGGGCCGACTGCGCCGCAATTCTCCCCGCGCGCGGCGCCAGTGGGACCGGCGGTGGTGACGAGCGTGGGCGAGATGCTGGGGCGGTGGGTGGATTGAGCACCCTTCCGTTTGTGCTGAGCCTGTCGAAGCACCGACGCCTGCGCTAACGGCCCTTCGACAAGCTCAGGGCAAACGGAGCGAGGGTAATGCCGAATTACGCCGCCCGCGCGGCGCTCCACGCGCCGGCAATTTCCTCGAGGTCATCGGCGACCGCGCGGAACGGCGTCGGATCGGTGCCGATGCTCGCCTGTACGATCTGAGTGCGCAGCCCGTGATACAGCGTCGCGAGCGTGCGCGAGACATCGCCGCCGCGTTCGAAATCGAGTCCGCCTTCCAGCGCAAACAGGATCGCGGTGGCGCGGGCGATACGCTCGCTCTTGACCGGGAACTGACCCTTTTCGGTGGCGAAGGCGGCCGAACGCAGCGCGGCGATGCACTCCTTGTACATGAGTTCCACCAGCTGGTGCGGATCGGCGGCCGCAGTCCGCCCGACCGCATCGATTGTGCGGTAGGTGGCAGCGGCGTCGGTGGTGAGGCGGATCGGACGGGTCATCGCATCAATTCTGCTTGTTCCAGGCTTCGACCTGCGATTCGAGGAAGCTCATCGTCGATTTATAGACCGCGACCTTGGCGTCCATGCTGGCGAACTGGCGGGTCATGCGGGTGCGGGTGTCCTCGATCTTGGTCAGGATATCGGCCTTGTCCTCGTCCAGATCGGCCTTGGCGCGGGTGTAGCTCGCCTCGCTTGCGCCGAGGCCACGCGTGGTGCTCGATGCGGTCGCGGCGATGGCGTTGAGCGCCCCGGCGATGCCGTTGCCGGTGGCGTTGGTGCCGACCGGTTCGGCGAAGAGTCGCTCGACCGCTTGCGGATAATCGACCAACGCGCGGCTGAGCGCGGCGGTGTCGACGCTGAGCGTGCCGTCACGCTCGGTGCGGATGCCGATCTGGGCCAGCGTGGTCGGCTCCCCCGCCGCGCCGGTCGCGACCGGTGCGATCGTGATCTGCTGCAGCTGGCGCTTCACCGCCTTGGCCGCAGCATCGCCGCGCAGTGCGCCGTCGAGCGGGTCGAGATCCTTGTTCAGCGCGGAGAAAACCTCGTTATAGGTCGCGACGAAATCCTGCGCGGCCTGAAGCAAGGCACTGGTCGGCGCGGTCTTGCCAATCGTCACGATCGTCCCCGGCTGGGCCGAGGACAGGTCGAGCCGCACGCCGGGAACGAGGTCGGAAATGCTGTTGCCGTCGCGGCGAAGCGCGATGCCGTCGACTGCAACGATTGCGTCGGCCGCGGCGCTGCCGATCGTCGTGCCGGTGGCGCCGATGCCGACATTGAGCGCCGCCAGTCCTGCATGGCCCGCCGTCTCGGTCGCGGTGAGGGTGAAGGCGCGGGCCTCCCCGCTCGCGCCCTTGACCACCAGCCGCGCGCCACCGCTGTCGGTGACCACCGATGCGGTAATTCCCGCCTTGGCCGCGTTGATCGCGGCGGCGATGCCGTCGAGGCTGCTGTTATCCGGCCCGATGGTGATGGCGACCGGCGCAGCGCTTCCGGCGGTGAAGCCGGTCATCGCGCCATCGGCGACCGTGGCGGTGCCGAAGGTGAGGGTGAGCGTGCCTTGCCCAATCGCGGCAGTGCGGTCGGCAACGGCGGCGCTGGCAGCACTTTGCGGTGCGGCGAGCTGGCGCACCTCGACCTTGGCGTTGAGGCTGGCGAGGTTCGCGCCCGACAGGCGGGTGACGCCGAGGATGCTGCTGTGCGATGTCGTCGGCTGGGTCGCGAGCGTGCCCCCGCGTGTCAGGTTGGCGAGCGCGGTGGCGAAACCGGTGATGTTGCTCTTGTGCGTCGATGCCGCCGTGATCTGGGCGGTCAGCGTCTCCTCGCGTTTGGTGAGCGCAGCGTTCTTCAGCTCGAACTGTGCATCGACCAGGCTCTGGACGAGCGCGGTCGTGTCGATCCCCGACCCGGTGCCGATCGTTTTCGCAATCGATTCAATGGCCACGGTCACAATCCCCCATGCCTTGAAGAACGGCCATCACGGCCGCCCCTTAAGGCCGATTTGCACGCCATTTTCGTCGAACAGCGCGGTTTCCGGCACCTTCACGGCAGGCATCGGGCCACCCGCACGCTTGTCGAGGCCGAACACGAACGCCAGCACCGTCGCGACCGCGAGATAGAGGTCGTCGCGAATCTCCTGATTCTCGCGGCTGGTGAAGTAGAGTGCGCGGGCGAGCGGGGGCAGTTCGATCCGCGGCACCGCGAATTCGTCGGCCAGTTCGCGTATCGCCAGCGCGATCTCGCCGCGCCCCTTGGCGACCACCACCGGCACCTGATCCTTGCCCTGATCGTAGCGCAAAGCGACCGAGAAGTGCGTTGGGTTGGTGAGCACGACATGCGCGGTCGCGACGCTCTTGCGCAGCCCGCCCTTGGCGATCTCACGCTGGCGCTGGCGGCGCGCGCCCTTGGCCTCGGGCGAGCCTTCGGTTTCCTTATATTCGTCCTTCACTTCCTGCAGGCTCATCTTGAGCCGCTGCATGTGGCGGAAAATCTGGATCGGCAGGTCGACGCCCGCGATCAGCAGCAGGCCGCCCGCCATGACGATGACCAAAGTCGCGAAGGTATCGCCAAGCGACTTCACCGCCGTGCCGAGGTCGGACGAGACCAGCCCCATCGTCATCGGCGCCGATCCCCACAGCAGCCACGCGCCCATGCCGCCGAGCAGCACGACCTTGAGCAGCGACTTGCCAAGCTCGATCCAACCGGTCGGGCCGAAGATGCGCTTGAGGCCGGAGCCGGGATTGATGCGGTTGCCCTTGGGCGCCATCAGCTTGCCGTTGAAGCGCAGCGCGCCGAGCGCCGCCTGGCTGAGCACCGCGCCGCCCAATGCGATGGCGAGCAATGCGCCCATCGACGGCGCGAGCTTCCATCCCGCGATGGCAAGCGGCTTCCATGGCTGGAAACTTTCGATATCGGCGCGGCCGAAGCTGAAGCTCGCCGTCATGACTTCGCGGATTGCCGACAACAGTTGCGGCCCCATCAGGATCATCCAGCCGCAGCCGAGCAGCATGATCAGCGCCGCGCCGAACTCGCGCGATTTGAGCAGGTCGCCATCGTCGAGCGCCTTTTGTTTGCGCTTGGGTGTTGGTGCTTGTGTCTTTTCGCCGGCGCTCTCGGACATCAGCCGAGCCCTCCCAGCACCAGCGCCTGCGCGGCGTCGAGCGCCTCACGCACGATGACGAGCATGTAATCGCCCATCGCGGGCATGCCGGCGAGCAGAGCGAGGACACCCATGGCGAGGCTGGCGGGAATGCCGATCGCGAACAGGTTGAGCGCGGGGGCGGAGCGCGAGAGCATGCCGACGACGATGTTGAGGCACAGCAGCAAAAAGCCGACCGGGAGCGCGAGCAGGAGCCCGGCGAGGAAGGCGTAGCCGCCGAACAGCACAATGTTCATGAGCTTGCCCGGCGTCAGCCACGCGCCGCCGGGGGGCAGCAGCTCGTAGGAGCGCACGATCAGCTCGACCAGCACGAGATGCCCATCAACCGCGAGGAACAGCAGGGTCAGTAGCACGGTCAGGAACTGGCCGAGTGCCGGGGTGGACTGGCCGGTTTGCGGGTTGATCGCGGTGGCGAAGCTGAGGCCCATCGACACGCCGATCACCTCGCTCGCCACCAATGGCGCGGCGAACGCGATCTGGAGGATGAAGCCGAGCGCGAGCCCGACCAGCGCCTCGGCCGCGACCGCGAGGAACGTGGTCAGCACGAACACCTCGCCCGGCACCGCGATCGGCGCGGCGTGCATCGACAGGATCGAAACGGCAGCGGTCAGCAGGATGCGGACGTTGAGCGGCACCGCGACCGCGCCGAACACCGGGGCGGCAAGGAAGGCCGCACCGACGCGCACCATCGTGAACAGCAACGCCCACAGCTGCGGCTCGATCGCGATGCCGAAGCCGAGCATTACTGTCCCTCTCCCGTTGGGAGAGGAAAGGAGCCGCGTAGCGGCGGGAGGGTGAGGGTGAGTTGGGCGAGGTCGCCCTCACCCTTCCCACGCGGCTGCGCCGCGCGGGCCCCTTCCCTCTCCCAAAGGGAGAGGGAAGTTATCACTTCACCAGATCCGGAATGCGTTCGAAAATCGCGGTGGTGAAATCGCCGAGCAGCGTCATGATCATCCCGCCGAAGATCACCAGGCTGACCCCGACGATCGCGAGCTTGGGCACGAAGGTCAGCGTCTGTTCCTGGATCGATGTCGCGGCCTGAATCATGCCGAGGATCAGGCCCGACAGCAGCGCCGGGATCAGGATCGGGGCCGAGGCGAGCGCGAGGATCCACATCGCTTCGCGCGCGACCGAGAGGAAATAATCTGCGTCCATCTTAGGTCTTCCGTTCGTCCTGAGCCTGTCGAAGGGCGGTGGCATGGCATGGGGCTTCGACAAGCTCAGCCCAAACGGGGTGCGGGGTCAGCATGCGTCGCTACCCACTAAAACTTGAAGCGAGGCTCCCCATCGTCAGCGCCCAGCCATCGACCAGCACGAACAGCAGCAATTTGAACGGCATCGAGATGATCGTCGGCGACATCATCATCATGCCGAGACTCATCAGCACGGTGGCGACGATCAGATCGATGACGATGAACGGCAGGAAGATCAGGAAGCCGATCTGGAACGCGGTCTTCAATTCGCTGGTGACAAAGGCGGGGAGCAGGATCGAGAAGGGCGTGTCCTGCGGATTGGCGATCGGGCCGGTCTTGGCGATGCCGGCGAACATGGTGATGTCCTTCACCCGCGTCTGCTTGAGCATGAAGGCGTGGAGCGGCTTGCCCGCCTCCTCGATCATCTGCGTCGCGCCGATGCGCCCTTCGGCATAGGGCTGGATCGCGGTGCGGTTCATCTGCTCGATCGTCGGCGCCATCACAAAGAAGGACAGGAACAGCGACAGGCCGATCAGCACCTGATTGGGCGGGGTTTGTTGCAGCCCGAGCGCCTGACGCAGGATCGCCAGCACGATGATGATCCGGGTAAAGCTGGTCATCATCAGCAGGATGCCCGGCAGCACCGTGAGCAGGCCCATGATGATGAGCACCTGCAGCGACAGGCTGAGTGGTGCATCGCCGCCGCCCAGATCGCCCAGCGCGCGGTCGATCGCGTCGCCCGCTCCGGGGGTGGCAGCTGCCGTGGGCGCAGCGACGGGCGCGGCGGCGGCCGCTTCCTGCGCAAAGGCCGGAGCGACCGCGAACAGTGCCAGCGCCAGCGCGCCGAGCAGCAGCATGAGGTGACGCAGCATCGGGCTCATCCGTCGATCCGGTCGATCAGGGTCACGCCATTGCGGCTGACCGAGACGAGCAGGCGCTTGCCCTCAACCTCCAGCACCGCGATGCGCGTGCCGGTCGAGACCATCATCGTTTCCTTGACCTTGAGCAGCCGGTCGCCCTGATTGCCGGGCAGCCGCGCCTCGAGCTTGCGCCAGAGGTAGAGGCAGCCGATCAACAGGCCGCAGACCAGCGGCAGCAGCACGACCAGCTTAAGGATGTAGGACCACATCATGGTCGGTCAGCCCCGCTTTTCGGGCGCGACCAGTTCGGTCATGCGCACGCCGAATTTCTCGCCCACCGTGACCACTTCGCCCCGGCCGATCAGCGTGCCGTTAACGAACACGTCGAGCAGTTCGTCGGCCTCGCGGTCGAGCTCGATCACGCTGGTTTCGGCCAGCGCGAGCAGTTCGCGCAGCGTCAGCGTGGTCGATCCGATCTCAACGGTCAGCTTGACCCCGACATCCTGGAGCAGGTGGAAATTGGCGGCGGCCGCGGTCTCGGCGGCGAAGCTGCCGGTCATGTCGTTCATCGTGCGTCCTCGAGCTCAGGGGTGTCGAAACGGGTCAGGCGGATGGCGGCGCGGCCATTGGCGGTGCCGACGGTGCCGCATCCGATGCGGCGCGGGCCGACCATCACCGGCACATCGGGGCCGAAGCTGATCGGAATGATATCGCCGGGCTTGAGCGCCATCAGCGTCGCGGCGGGCACAACCGGCTCGGCGAGTACCGAGCGCACCGGCAGGCGCACGCCGAGCGCGGCGCGGGTCAGCGCATTGCGCCAGTGCGGCTCGACCTCGGGCTCGCCGCCGATCACCTTGGCGGTGAGCGCCGGGCTCCAGGGTTTGAGCGCGCTGACGGGGTAGAGAATGTCGATCCAGTGCGGCTTGGCCCCGCCCTGCGCGACGCCGATGCGGGTGACGACCATCGCGTCGCCGCCATCGATCTCCGGCGCAACCGACAGCGGCGTCGGCGCGGGGGCGAAGCTGAAGTCGATCTCGGCGAGCAGCTCCCAGGCCGGGCGCAGCTGCGCCGCGATGCTGTCGGCCACCCGGTGCAGCAGGGTTTCGGCCGACCCGGTAAAGTCGGTCGGCATCGGCTGCGGTGCCTCGCCGTCGCCGCCGAAGAAGCGATCGAGCATTTCGTAGCTGAGCTTGCCGTCGATCAGGATGAAGGCACGGCCCCGCCCCGGCGACATCGCCAGCGGCAGCCACGCGGTGAGCCCGGCGGGCCGTTCCGCGCGGTAATCGGCGTGGCGCTGTACCGCCAGCGGCTCGGCCCAGACGCGCAGCCCTTCGCCGAGCAGCGGTTCGAACACGGGCTTCAACGACTTGGCGAGGCGTGCGGTCAGATGCTGCACGCCGTGCAGGTCGCCGAACGGGTTGAGGTTGGCGGCCCCCAATGCGGGCGCGTGTTCGGCGCCGGCGCGCGAACGCTCGCGGCGATCCGACGCAGTTCCCTGAAGGGTCATCTCTGAAGGGCCGTTAACCATGTCCGTTCACTGAACGATGAAATTGGTAAAATAGACGTTAGCAATCCCGCCAAATCCCTCTTTTTCCTTGAGGGTGCCGTTAATTGCGGCGGCGAGCCGCTTTTGCAGGCGGGTTTTGCCGTCAGCGGTGAAGACATCTTCCTCATTGGTTTCGCCGAGCGCGAGCAGGATCGCCGAACGGACCGCGAGTTCATGCGTCTTCAAATTCTCGACGACGCGATTGTCATAGGGGGTCGAGACGGCAATGCCGACCTGAACGAAGTGGACGCTGTCGCGGAGGTTGGAGGTGAACTCCTTTTCCATCTGATAGTAGCTGGAGGCATATTTGTCGCCGCCCTCGCCCTTTGGCGTGGGCTTGCCGCCACCCGCTTCGCCCTCCTCGCCTTCCTTTCCGGCGGAAGCGCGAACTTCCTCGCTCTTGGGGACCAGGCGCGGCGCATCGGCATCGGCGCTCTCGCCCTGCGCGGCGCCCCCGCCGAGCAGCCCGGAATTGGCGGCATAGAGTCCGCCCCCGACCCCGCCGCCGATCAGCACGACCAGGCCGGTGCCGATCATCAGCCATTTGATCATCCCGCCCTTTTTCTTCGCGGGCGCGGCAGTGGTTTCAGTGTCGCTCATCGGATTTCCCCCTCAGGATGGTTCAGGCAACCCGCGCGTCGGACGCGGTGCCGGTGTCCGCGCGCGCCGATGCCGGGCGGGCGGGTGTGGATTGATGGGCATGCTGCTGCGGCTGGCCGCGTTCACCGCTGCCACTATCGACGCTCGACTGGCCGAGTTTCAGCCCGCGCGCTTCGGCGAGTTCGGCAAGGCGCGGCGCGGCGTCGGCGAGCAGCTGGCGGGTCGCCGGATTCTCGGCGGTGAAATGCACCTGGATGCGGTCGCCATCGCGGCGGATCGAGACGTCCACGGTTCCGAGATGTTCGGGCGCGAGGCGGATGCGCGTGTCCGCCGCCTCGACACCTTCTCGCAGCGCGGCGATTCGCTCGATCATCTTGCCGGTCCAATCGTCGCGGCTGAGGTCGAGCGGAGCCTGATCGGCTTGTGCGGTCGCTTGCACGGTGGTGCGCTGGACTTCGAGAGAACGCAGCAGCTGGATTTCCGGGCTCGCCGGATCGGCTGGCGTGGCGGTGTCGAGCGGTTCGACCAAAGGCGCGGCGAGCGCGGCGGCGAAGACCTGTGCGGCGGGTGCGGCCTGCATGACCGGCGGCGACACCGGCACGGGCGCGGGGCGGATCGCGATCTCGGGTGCCGCAGCGGTGGCGCGGTCGACCCGCACCTCCGCCGCGACGACCCCGCCCCCGACGCCCGGCTCGGCCTGGGCCGGAACCGCGCGCAGGGTGCGAAGCGGGGTGGAAACCATGGGTGTCGCCGGTGCCGGGCTTGCCGGCGACAGCGAAGGCGCGGGTGGATCGCCCTCGCCCAAATCGACCGTCGGTGCAGCGGCGTCGGCCAGCTTTACCGGAAGCGGCGCGACATCGACCGGATCGGCAAGCGGCCCGTCGATATGCGCACTGGGGATGCCAACCGCGACGCGTGCAGGCAGCGGCGTGTCGAGCGGGAGCAGCACCAGCCCTTCGGGCATCCACGCCAGCAGCGCGTCATCCGCGTCGGTGTCAGCGTCGCCCAGGTCCGGTTCGACGTCGCCCTCGCCATTGCCGGGGACCGGCAAATCTTTGCCGGTGCAGGCAACCGGCTTGCCGGTCATCGGCGCAATGCCGGGCATGACGCAATCGAGCGCAAGCTTGAGGTCAAAGCCTCCGGCGACGGCGGCGGGCGTGGCGCGCGGCTTGAATCCCGCGGGGGACGCAGTGAGCGAAGTCGAGGCGAGCAGGTCGGTCACGTCGGGCGAAACTCCTTCGCCCGGTGATCAGCAAGGATCGTGCCGTTTTCGCGGGATCGCCGGCATATCCTCCAGCGCGCGCATCGCGCGGCGGGCGGCATTGGCCTCGGCACGTTCGATCAGCTTCTCGATCGCGCTCTGGTCGCGCTTCGCCTCCTGCGTGGCACTGCGGGCATGGTCGAGCCCGCGCTGCGCATCAGCGACACGGCGTTCGGCGGCAAAAGCGGACTGGTGCAGCCGCTCGCGATAATGGGCGGCGGCGATCAGACTGGTGGCGCTGCCGGGCAGCGGGGCGGGCGCGGGCGCGACGCCTTGGGCCAGCGATTCGATGCGGGCGCGCAGCGCCTGTTCGGCGGCGACCTTCTCGCGCGCTGCGACCTCGCTCGCGCGGACCATGTCGAGCTGGAGCGTGCGGACGCGATGCAGGCGGCCGAGCTTCTTGGCGTGCTTATCCATCCCCGAACACGCCGACCAGCTCGGTTACCGCGTCGTCGAGGCTGACCGTCTCGTCATAGGGTTGGCGGATATAGTCGAGCACGGTGTCGTGGCAGGCAATGGCCGCGTCGATCTGGGCATCCGCCCCCGCGCGATAGGCGCCCATCAGGACGAGATCGCGATTTTCCTCATAGGTGGCGAGGTGGCGGCGCAAGACGCGCGCGGCGGCGACGTGCTTCTTGTCGGCGATGTCGGTCATCACGCGGCTGACCGAAGGCCCGAGATCGATCGCGGGGTAGACGCCGCGTTCGGCGAGCGCGCGGCTCAGCACGATATGGCCGTCGAGGATCGATCGGGCGCTGTCCACGACCGGATCATTGCCGTCGTCGCCATCGGCGAGCACGGTGTAGATTGCGGTGATCGACCCGCCCGTATGGACGTCGGTCCCGGCACGCTCGATCAGGCTGGGCAGCATCGCGATTGCCGAGGGCGGATAGCCGCGCGCGCTGGCAGGTTCGCCCAGCGCCAGGCCGATCTCTCGCCCGGCATGTGCGACGCGGGTGAGCGAATCCATGATCAGCAGCACCTTCTTGCCCTCGTTGCGAAAGGCTTCGGCGATGGCGGTGGCGCGCAAGGCGCCGCGGATGCGCAGGACCGGGGAGTGGTTGGCGGGCACCGCGACGACGACCGAGCGCGCACGTGCCGCGCCCGCCACCTTGGTTTCGAGAAAGTCGGACACTTCGCGTGAACGCTCGCCGATCAGGCCGATGACGATGACGTCGGCCTTTGCCGCGCGGACCATCATGCCGAGCAGTACCGATTTGCCGACGCCCGATCCGGCCATGATGCCGACGCGCTGGCCCTGACCAATGGTGAGCAGGCCGTTGATCGCACGGACCCCGACATCGAGCGGCTGCAGCACGCGCCCGCGGTCGAGCGGCGACTGAATCTTGCCGGCAAGCGGCCACTTGCCTGCGCCCCGGATCGGGCCGAGCCCGTCGATCGGCTTGCCCGCGCCATCGACGACGCGGCCGAGCAGCGCCGCGCCGACCTCTGCCTCGCCGGGGGGGCCGACCGGGCGCACGGGGGCATTGGGGAGCAAGGCGGCGGGACCGCCCAGGTTCATCAGCAGGGTCTTGCCCCCGCGAAAGCCGATCACTTCGGCTTCGACGCGATGGGCGCCGGTGCCGATCGCGCAAACCGTGCCGACCGGGAGCGACAGGCCGACCGCCTCCATCAGCAGCCCGTCATAGGACGACAGCCGCCCCGACACTTTGGGCTGCGGCCGGAATCCGCCAGAGGCGAGGCCGTCGAGATAGGCGGCGCTGAAATCGTTGAACATGCGCCCTCAGATCGCGGGAGGAATCGGCACGCGGTCGATCGCCTGCGCCAGCTGGTCGAGCCACAAGTCCGGGCCGTCCTCGACAATGGTCGACGCGCTTTCGATGACGAAGGCGCCGCGCTTGAGCTGGGCGTCGCCGACCGGGAAGACGGTCTTGGGCAGGTGATCCTGCACCAGCGCGACATCGTCGGGATGGAGCCGCAGGATCGCGGATTCGGCGCTGTCGGCAAGCAGGTCGGTTGCCGCCTCGATCCGCGCGGCGAGGATGTCGGGGGCAACCCCCGCTTCACCGATCATGCGGGTGACGAGGTGCAGCACGGTCTGGCGCAGATGGCCGGCCATGCGCGCGCGGTCGAAATGCGCCCCGCGGGCCAGCGCGTCGCTGACCTGAGTCAGCAACGCCGTCTGCGCCGCTGTAGCCGCGTCGGCCTCGGCGCGACCAGCGGCCAGCCCCTCGGCATAGCCCGCTGCCCGCGCAGCCGCGACCGGATCGACGAATGGCGCAGGCTCGGCGGCGGCCTTGTCCGCCTCGAACATGTCCCAGCCTTCGGTAGGTTTGTGCCCCGGCGCTTCGGGTGCGAAATGGCGCGGCGTTGCAGGCGGGCGCGGCGCGATTGCGCGCGCCGCGAAGGCGTCGGGCGGTGCGAAGGCGCGCTTGAGCGCGTCGGCGATCCCGTCGCTGCGTGCGGCCAGGCCAGGGACGAAATTAGACATAGTCCTCGTCCCCGCCGCCGCCCGGCATGGTGATCGTGCCGTCCTTCACCAGCTGACGGGCGATTCCGATCATCGCCTTTTGCGCGTCGAGCACCTCGGCCATCTTCATCGGGCCGCGTGCTTCCAGCTCGTCGCGGATCGTATCGGCCGCGCGGCTCGACATGCACGACAGGAAGCGCGTGCGCGCCGCCTCGTCCACGCCCTTGAGGCTGCGGACCAGTATGTCGCTGTCGATGTTGCGGAGCAAAGTCCCCATATTCTTGTCATCGAGCTCAAGCAGATTGTCGAAGACGAACATCGCCTCCTCGATCGCGCGGGCG
Source organism: Sphingomonas bacterium (assembly GCA_030149245.1). Classification (GTDB taxonomy): domain Bacteria; phylum Pseudomonadota; class Alphaproteobacteria; order Sphingomonadales; family Sphingomonadaceae; genus Sphingomonas. Next base: position 16,332 of record JASBRX010000050.1, on the reverse strand, counting down.
ATCTCGCGGTCGATCTTGGCGAGCTTGGGCATCACCTTCTGCTCGGTGATCTTGCGCGCCGAGGACATGATCTTCGCCGCTTCGCGCGCGCCGCCCATCTGGACGCCGGCAACCCGCTTGGGCTGGCCAGCATGGCGTTCGAGCACCTGGGTCAGCGTCGCGATCGCGTCCGGAGTCACTGGGCCAAGGCGGGCCACGCGGCGCAGCACTTGCGGCTGGTTCGCCTCGGGCAGCATTTCCAGCACCTGTGCCGCGACGGCGGGATCGAGATGCGCCAGCAGCACAGCGGCGATCTGCGGATGCTCGTCCTCGAGCATCCCGGCAATCTCGGTCGCGTCCATCCAGGCGAGCGCGCTGATCGATTCGGCGGGTTCGGGCGGCAGGATGCTGGCGAGCACGGTCCCCGCCCGCTCCGGCCCCAAGGCCTTGGTCACCACCGTTTCGAGCTTGGGCCGCGGATCGAACTGGATCGCGCTGCGCTCCTGCGCGCGGCCGGTGAAATCGTCCAGGACCTGCGCCATTTCCCATTCGCTGACATCGGCCACGGCCATCATCGCCGCGCCGAGCTGACGCACCTCATCCGGATCGAGCTTTTGCAGGATCGCGGCGGCCTCTTCGTCGCCGACCACCATCATCAGCACGGCGGCGCGTTCGACCCCGGTAAAGCGGCGCGGGGCGTTCATCTTACTGGCCCTCCGTGCGGATCATGTCGCGCACAGCGAGTGCGGCGCGCGCCGGATTTTCGCGGGTGAAATCGCGCACCAGCCCCACCCGGTCGCCGAGTGACAGGCCGGACCCGGAAAGCATCTGCGGGCTGACCGGCGTCGGCAGCTGCACGCCATCGGCGGCGCCCATCGGCGCACCGGCCACACGCGCATCGTCGCGGCGGCGCATCAGCGCGCGGGCGAGCGGGCGTACGCCGAGCAGCAGGACGAGCAGCGCGATCACCAGCGCAGTGACGTTGCGCGCGACCATCGCGAACCACGGCGTTTCGTAGAAGGGAATGCCCTCCGCCTCGGCAGCGGCATTGGTGCTGAACTTGCGGCTGACCACCGTGACCTGATCCTGGCGCTCAGCCTTGTAGCCGACCGTCGCCTTGACCAGTTCGTCGATCTGACGAATCTCGACCTGGCCGCGCGGTTTGCCCGGCTCCTCGCGCAGCAGTACCGCGACCGACAGCCGCTTGATGCTGCCCGGCATGTTGCGGGTGACCGAGACCTCACGCCCGTTGCTGTAGGTGCGGGTGAAGCTGTCGCTCTGCTTCATGCCGGGCGCGGCGACCGGGGTCGCGGGCTGGCCGGGCTGAACCGGAGCGGTGGGGGTCGGCGTCGCGACGGTGCTGGGCGGCGGCGGCACGTTGGACAGCGCGCCGGGAATGCCGCCGGGGGCACCTGCGCCATCGCGCGGCGCGCCGGTCCAGTTGCCCTGTTCGGCGCGGACCACCGTGCCTTCCTTGTCATAGCTCTCGCGCGTTGCCTGGCTTTCGTCCAGATCGACCTCGGCCTGCACCTCAGCGCTGAAATTGCCGGCGCCGAGCAAGGGGGTGAGCAGGGTGACGAGCTGTTGCCGCACCTTGTCCTCGACCCGGTTCTGCAAGTCGATCCGCGCGTCGCCGGCGCTCGATTCCTGTCCGGTCTTGCTCAGCAGCGCGCCCATCTGGTCGACGATCGTCACCGCATCGGGCTTCATCCCCGGCACCGACGAGGCGACGAGGTTGACGATCGAGCGGACCTGCGCGTCGCTGAGCGTGCGGCCGGGCTGGAGCTTGACGATCACCGATGCGCTGGGTTCGGCCTTGTCGCGCACGAACACGCTGGCTTCGGGGGTGGCGAGATGCACCCGCGCCTCGGCCACCGTGTCGATCGCGCCGATCGAGCGGGCGAGTTCGGTCTCGCGCGCCTGGCGCAGCCGCTCACCCTCGACCGCGCGGCTCGCGCCCATCGGCATATTGTCGAGCAGGGCGTAACCGCCCGGTGCCGCCTTGGGCAGGTCCTGTCCGGCGAGCAGCATCCGCGCCTTGTGATAATCATCTTCGGCAACGGTGATCGATCCCGATCCGTCGATGCCATTGGCGATGCTCGCGGCGTCGAGCGCCTGTGCGACCGCAGCCTTGTCGCTTTCGGGCAGATTGGCGAACAGCACGCGCTGCGGCGGGGTCGACAGCATCATCCAGGCGAGGGCAGCAGCGCCGATCAGGCCGAGCATGAAGATCAGCGGCAGGCTGCGCTTGACCGCAGGCTGGGCGAAGATGTCGCCCATCTGCTTGAGGGGATTGCCCATGCCGCCGCTGGCGGCGGGGACGGGGGCGTCGGTGGTGGCGATGGCGTTGCTCATGATCAGACCGGCATGCTCATGATGTCACGATAGGCGGTCAGGAGTTTGTTCCGGACCTGAAGCGTCGCTTCGAACCCGACCGACGCTTCCTGGCGGGCGAGCATCACCTTGGCGATGTCGACCGTTTCGCCGCGTTCATAGGCGGCGGAGAGCTCGCTGGCGCGGCTCTGCGCGCCGTTCACGTTCGCCACCGCCTGCTGCATCGTGTCGATGAAGCTGGACGGGCCGGCGGGCTGGCTGAGCGGCGCGGCACCCGAGACCGAGGCTCCGCTGGTCGCGCGCTGCAGCGCTTCGTTGCGTTCGAGGATCTGGGCGCGCAGCTGCATCACCCGGTCGACGCCCCCGGCGCCGCCAATTCCGCCGATCCCGCTCATGCGCTAATCCTCCGGACAAGGTCTTCGCCCTGCTCGCGCGCCTTGGCGAGGCGGTAGCGCAGCGTGCGTTCGGAAATGCCGAGCCGCTTGGCGGTCTCGATCCGGCTGCCGCCGCACGCCGCCAGCGTCTCGCGAATTGCGGCGAACTCACTGAGCTGGACGATATTGCTGAGCTGGCCAGGTTCGGCCTGCATCGGTGCCGCTGCGACCGGCTGGCGATCGAAGATGAGGTGATCGGGCGTGATCGCATCGCCCATGCACAGCAGCAGCGCGCGCTGGATCACATTTTCGAGCTCGCGGACATTGCCCGGCCAGTCATACGCCTGAAGCACGGCGAGCGCCTCGCGCGTCACCCAGGGGAGCTGCCCGCGCGGGCCGGCATGGCGCAGCACCATCGCGGCGGCGAGGGCGGCGACGTCGCCGGGACGTGCGGCGAGCTGCTTGGTCGACAGCGGGAATACCGACAGGCGATAATAAAGGTCGGCGCGGAATCGGCCTTCCATCACCTCGGCCTGCAGGTCGCGGTTGGCGCAGGCGATGACGCGCACGTCGATCTTTTCAGCAGCGGTCGCGCCGATCGGCACCACCTCGCGCTCCTGCAATGCGCGCAGCAGCTTGGCCTGAAGCGCGAGCGGCATTTCGGCGACTTCGTCGAGCAGCAGGGTGCCGCCATTGGCGGCGCGGAAAAAGCCTTCGCCCGCCGCATTGGCACCGGTGAACGCGCCCTTCTGATGGCCGAACAGCAATGCTTCCAGCATGGTTTCGGGCAGCGCCGCGCAATTGACCGCGATGAACGGGCCGTCGCGGCGGGCGGAGCCGTGATGGATCGCCTTAGCCAGCACTTCCTTGCCGGTCCCGGTCGGGCCGTTGATCAGCACGGTGATGTCGGCGGCGGCGACGCGTTCGGCGAGCGCGTAGAGCGCGAGGCTTTCCGGGTCCGCGGCGACCGGAGCATGCGCGCCGCGGAGCATCGCGCTGGCAAAGCCCGTAGCGACGGCGGCGTCATCGGCCCCGAACGACAGGCGGGCGGGGTTGCCGTCATGGAACGGGATCGCCGCGACCGGCCCCTCGGCCAGCACCAGGGTGCGGGCGGAAACCGGGGGCGCTTCGCCCTCGACGATCATGAACAGGTCGCCCGGCATCGGCTTCACCTTGTCGGCGGCGCCGATGGCAAACCCCTGCGAGCGCAGCGCCGAAACCAGCGCGTAATTCTGACGAAGGACTGCGGCCGACGGAAAGATGGTCTGCATTCGAAACCCCCTGTTGAACGGGGGAATGCGGGATTGGTGGTAAACGCCGAGTAAACCAATTCAAAAAAACAGCGTTTTTCGGCTCCAGTTAGCCGCGCGTGCCTCTACGCGCGCGCGAGACCCGCGAAAAACCGCGCAGAAAACTGCTTAATCCGCCGCCCACCCTGCCGTTCACCCCTGTGGCGGCTCGGGCTCCTTCGCATTCAGGGGGGAACGGGGAGACGCCGGATTGAACGGAGACAAGACATGACTGTTATCGGAACGAACATCGCGAGCCTGCGCGCCGCGAACGCTTCGAAGACGGCGTCGGCCTCGCTGCAGACCGCCATGGAGCGTCTGTCGACTGGCAAGCGCATCAATACTTCGAAGGACGACGCCGCCGGCCTCGCCATCGCATCGACGATGACCTCGTCGATCCGCGGCATGAGCCAGGCGATCCGCAACGCCAATGACGGCGTCAGCTTGGCCCAGACCGCCGAAGGCGCGCTGGGTGAAGTCACCAACATGCTGCAGCGTATCCGCGAGCTGGCGGTTCAGTCGGCTTCGGGCACCTATTCGGACAGCGACCGCGCCAATCTTCAGTCGGAAGTGAGCGCGCTGACCTCGCAGATCTCGTCGGCGCTCACCACCACCAAGTTCAACGGCGTTTCGCTGTTCACCACCGCTTCGGGCGGCACGGGAACGACGACGACGATCCAGACCGGCTATAATTCGGGTGAGACCGTTGCCATCTCGATCGGCAATATCGACCTCAGCAGCATGTCGGCGGGCACCCGCGCAGCGACGCAGGCGGATGTCGATGCGGGCACGACCCGCGAAGCCACTGCCGAGGACGTCACCGCCGGTGCGACCCGCGCCGCCACCGCTGCGGACGTGACCGCCGGTGCCACCCGCGCCGCGACGGCCGACGACGTGACGGCGGGTGCAACCCGCGCTGCGACGCAGGACGATGTCGATGCGGGCGTGACCCGCGAAGCCACGGCCGCCGATGTGACCGCTGGTGTGACCCGCGAAGCCACGGCCGACGACGTGACGGCGGGTGCGACCCGCGTCGCGACCCAGGCGGATGTCGATGCAAACCTGATGCGCCCGGCGACTCAGGAAGATATCGATGGCGGCTTCAGCGGCAGCATCGGTGACGACATCGCGGTTGCGGTGGGCGATACCGTCCTGGCCGAAGAAGGCGACGACATCGTCGTGAGCGAGGGTGACGAGATCACCGTGTCGGTCGGCGACCAGGTTGCGGCTGAAGAAGGCGATCTGATCGCTGCCGAAGTGGGCGACATGATCGCTGCCGAAGTGGGCGACGACATCGTGGTTTCGATCGGCGACGACATCGAAACGACGGGCCTGTCGGTTGCGTCCTCGGCCGCGGCCAACAGCTCGCTCGCCACGATCGACGCGCTGCTGACCACGGTGAACACGGTCCGCGCCGGCCTTGGCGCCAGCCAGAGCCGTCTGGAATCGGTGGTCAACAACCTGACCAGCAACGTCACCAACCTGACCGAAGCGCGCAGCCGCATCGAGGACGCCGACTTCTCGGCCGAAACGACCGCGCTCGCCAAGGCCCAGATCCTGAGTCAGGCATCGACCGCGATGCTCGCCCAGGCCAACCAGTCGCAGCAGAACGTCCTTACGCTGCTTCGCTAAGCGTGTGCCGGTCGGGGTGTCACCCCCCTGACAGGCGCCACGGCCGGTCACCCTTCCCTGTTGGAAGGGCATGCGAGGAAGCCCCGGTGGTCGCAAGACCGCCGGGGTTTTTCTTTGTTTGCTTGTTGGCCCAATTCCTCCCCTGCTCCGCAGGGGAGGTGGCAGCACGAAGTGCTGACGGAGGGGCGGCCGCGAAGACGGCCGAAACGGCTCGGCAAAATTCCGCCCTCTACGGGGCGGCCCCTCCACCACCCGCTGCGCGGGCGGTCCCCCTCCCCTGCTGCGCAGGGGAGGAATTGCCGAAGCCCCCTACTCGCCCGGCTTGCCGCCAGCGGTCCAGTCGGGGCGGAAGTCGGTGTCGGCGAGCCAGCGGGCGGGGCCGATCAGCGACTGGACCGCGCGCGCCATGAACGGGACGTCGAGATTGGCGATCGTGTCCTGCGGCGAGTGATAGGTCGGCGTCACCGCCCAGCCCGAAATGGTGTGCGCCACGACCCCGCGCCGCGCGAGGGCGTAATTGTCGGAGCGCTCGAAGAAGTTCTGCTCCGGGTACGGGTCCTTGGTCACCAGCGCACCGCGTTCGGCGAGCGTGGGGCCGAGGTTCGAGCGTTCGAACCCGGTCATCATCATCGTGCCCTTGGGCAGTTTGGGATCCTGCGCGCCGATCATCTCGAAGGCGAGGTTCGCGACGATGTCGGTCAGCGGCACCGGCGGCGCGGCGGCAAAGGCGCGCGATCCGAAGCCGCCCATCTCCTCCGCCCCGAACGCCGCGAACAGGATGCCGCGCTTGTGCCGCTTGCCGCTGCTCAGCGCATGGGCGAGTTCGAGCACGGCGGCGACGCCCGACGCATCGTCGTTGGCGCCATACATCACCGTCCCGTCTGGCTGGACGCCGAGATGATCGACATGCGCGGCGAGCAGGATCACCCCCGCCTTGGGATCGGTGCCGGGCAGATAGCCGATCGCGTTGGTGGTCTCGACCTCTTCGCGGATCAGGTTGAGCTGCATCGCGACCGGCTTGCCCGCAGACTTCGCCGCCTTGTCGAAGGCCGCAGCGGGGAGGACGATGACCGACAGACCGTCCTTGGGCGGCTGTTCGGCGAGGTAGGAGGTCAGGCGCGGCTGCTTGCCGATCTGCTCCCACAATTTCGCCGTCGCCTCGCTCGCGCGCAGCACCAGCAGCTTGGTCCCCTTGCCGCGCGTGGCGCGGATCGCGGCGGAGGGTGAGATCTTTGCGCCCGCCACGAAAACGATGTCTTCAGCGGGGAACGTGGCGGCATCGTCCCCGGCATGGACTGCCGCAGTGCCCGCCACGCGATCGGCACCGCCAAGAATCAGCGTCGCGCCTTTGATCGCCTTCCCGGCGACCGTAACCGCCGGTTCGCCGTCGAGGCGCGGGCGGATGACCTTGACCTTCTGCACATAGGAATCGGTGCCCGGCGCGGGCTGCAGCCCATAGCCCTGAAAGCGCGCCGCGACATAGGCGGCGGCAATCGCCTCATCGCGCGTCGCGCTGCCGCGCCCCTGCAGCTCCGGTCCGGCGAGGAAGCGGACATGCGCCGAAATCCATTCGGGCTTGACCATCCAGTCGGTCGCGGGTGCCGCGGTAGTGACCGGCGCCGGCGCTGCGGTCTGGGCAATGGCGGGAGCGGCGGTGCAGAGCAATGCGGCGGCGAAGATACGCTTCATGGAAACCCCTCGAATTGATGGCGCGACCCTAACGGGGACTGCGCGCAGGACAAGGCGTCAGGCTTCAGGCCGGGTCCACAACCAGCCGCCGATCACCACCGCCGCACCGATCGGGATCAGCGGCCATGGCATGGCGGTGAGTGCGAGGGTCAGCGCGATGCTGACGGCAAAGGCGATGCTGGCCGCGACCTTGCCGCTGCGGCTGACCGCGCCCTTCTCGCGCCAGCGGACGATGTGCGGGCCGAAGCGCGGATGCTCGATCAAGCGGCGTTCCAGACGCGGCGAGCTGCGCGCGAAGCAATAGGCCGCCATGATCACGAACACCGTCGTCGGCATCACCGGCAGGATCGCGCCGATCACGGCCAGGCCAAGACAGATAAATCCGGCAATCAGATAGAGATGACGACGCACCCCGCTTGCGTAGCACGCCAGTCGCGACTGTCTCGCAAAAAGAAGCTGACCCCTCCGTCATCATTTCCTCCCCTGCCTCGCAGGGGAGGTGGCAGCGCGCAGCGCTGACGGAGGGGCCGCCCCGTAGAGGGCGGAATTTTGCCGAGCTGTTTACGGCCGTCTGCGCGGCCGCCCCTCCACCACTCGCTGCGCGAGCGGTCCCCCTCCCCTGAGCAAGCTCAGGGGAGGAATAAGGTGCTACCCCAATCGCCGCATCAACCCCTTTTTCAGCCGATCATGCGCGCTCTTCTTGATCTGGCAGATGCGCGCGGCACCGACGCCGAGCACCTGGCCGATCTCCTCGAGGTTCAATTCCTCGACATAATAGAGCTGCACCACCAGCTGCTCCTTTTCGGGCAGCTCGGCGATTGCCGCGATCAGCGCCTCGCGCTGGTCGGCGTCGGCGAGCTGGTCGAACGCGTCGGGCTCGTCGGACATGAACCACGGCCCTTCGTCCGAATAGACATCGTCGATCGAATCGAACCGCACTGCCTCGGCGCTGGCATAATCGCTGCGCAACTTGTCGATAGTGACGCCGAGCTTGCTGGCGACCGCCGCCTCGTCGGGCCGCGCGCCGTCCGCTGCCAGCGCAGTCACCGCCTCCTGATAGGCGCGGCGGCGCTTCATCGCGCCGCGGGTGATCGTCGCCTGTCGTCGTAATTCGTCGATCATCGCACCGCGCACGCGGGTGTGGAGATATTGGTCGAAGCTGACCAGCCCGCGATCCTCGAAGCTGCCCGCCGCCTCGACCAGGGCGACCAGCCCGATCTGGACCAGATCCTCGACATCGATCAGCGTGCTCATCGACCCATGGACATGCCAGGCGAGCCGGCGGACCAAAGGCATATGCTTGCGCACCAGCGCGTCCATATCGCGCCGCGTTTCGCCACGGCGATCATAGGTGATGGCGAACTCATTGGGGGCAGGCTGATAGGTCATGCGGCAAGTGCCTCCGGTGCGCCGATCACGGCGACGACCTCGACCGACTTGTCCTCGGGCACTTCAAAGAAGCTCATCACCGGGGTGTCGGGCAGGACGGTACGGACGAGTTTGCGGATTGCGATGCGGATCGTCGGCTGGACCACGAGGGCGAACGGCTTTGCCTCGGCGACGAGCGGCTGGGCGGCGCGCTGGAGTGCATCGACGATACGGCGGCCGAGATCGGGTTCGATCGTGTGGCGCTTCGACGGGTCGGAACGGATCGCCTGGCCGAGCAGCGCTTCGAGCTGCCCCTCCAGCGTCATCACGCGCAGCGGTTCGCGCACCCCGCACAGCCGCTGAATGATCAGCGGGCCAAGCTCGGGACGGATCAGCTCGATGATTTCGTCGGCATCGGCGCTGCGCTGGGCGGCAAGCGCGATCGCGGCGGCGATGCGGCGGAATTCCTTGAGCGGGATATTCTCCGCCAGCAGGCCGCGCAGCACTTGCGTCAGCGTCGTGATCGGCAGCGGGTTGGGCGAGAGCGAGGCGACCAGCTGCGCCGCACGTTCGCGCAGGCCGTCGAGCAGCGCCTGAACCTCGTCCGGGCCGAGCAGGTCGGAGGCATTCTGGATCAGCGCCTGGTTGAGGTGCGTCGCCATCACCGTGCCGGGATCGACCACCAGCCAGCCCTGACCCGTCGCGGCATCGGCGTCGGCGGGCGAGATCCAGATCGCGTCGAGCCCGAAGGTCGGATCCTTGGCAGGCTTGCCGGGCAAGGTGCCGACCGCCTGGCCGGTGTCGAGCGCCAGCATCTCGTCGGGCGAGACGCTGTCCTCCCCGATCACCACGCCGCCGACGACGATGCGATAGGCAAAGGGCGCCATGTTGATGTCGTCGCGCACGCGCACCTGCGGCACGACGAAGCCGAGTTCCTTCGACAGCTGGCGCCGCACGCCGGTGATCCGGCCCATCAGCGCACCGCCGCGACGCTCGTCCACCAGCGGGACGAGACCATAGCCGATGTCGATCATCACCTGCATATTGTCGGTGACCTCGTCCCAGCCGATCCGTGAGGGGTCGACCGGTTCGGCCGCCTCGACGATGGCGGGGGGCGGTGGCAGCTTGCTGGCGCGCCACATCTTCCATGCCATGTAACCCGAACCGGCCGCTGCGGGGAGGATGATAAGGGCGGGCATGCCGGGCAGGAAGGCCAGCAGGCCGGTGATCGCCGCGACCGGGGTCCAGGTGCGATGGCTGCCGAACTGGCTGCCGATCTGGCCGGTCAGGTCCTGATCCTTGTTCGCGGAGACGCGGGTGACGATCGCGGCGGCGGCGATGGAGAGCAGCAAAGCGGGAATCTGCGCGACGAGCGCATCGCCGATCGCGAGCAGCACATAGGTCTGCGCCGCTTCGCCCAGCGTCAGGCCATGGCTGACCGGGCCGAGGATCAGGCCGCCGATGATGTTGATGAACAGGATCAGGAGGCCTGCGACAGCGTCGCCCTTCACGAACTTCGACGAACCGTCCATCGCGCCGTAGAAATCGGCTTCGGTCGACACCTCGATCCGGCGCGCCTTGGCTTCGTCGGGGGTGATCAAGCCGGCGTTGAGATCGGCGTCGATCGCCATCTGCTTGCCGGGCAGCGCGTCGAGGGTGAAGCGCGCCGACACTTCGGACACGCGCCCGGCACCCTTGGTCACCACGATCATGTTGATGATGATCAGGATCGCGAACACGAACAGGCCGACGACATAATCGCCGCCGATCATGAACGTCCCGAACGCCTCGATCACATGGCCGGCGGCTGCCTCGCCCTCATGGCCATGGCCCAGCACGACGCGGGTCGAGGCGACGTTGAGGCCGAGCCGGAACAAGGTCGCGAACAGCAGCACGGTCGGGAAGGCGGAGAAATCGAGCGGCTTTTGCGCGTTGAGCGCCACCATCAGCACGGCAAGGCTGATGATGATGTTCATGATGAAAAAGGCGTCGAGCAGGAAGGTCGGCACCGGCACGACCATCATGCCCACCAGCACCAGAATAGCGACGGGCAGCGCGAAGCTGCGCAGGCCCGGGAGGATACCGCCCTTGAGCGAAAGTGCGTTCATGTCGGGTCAGGCCCCCATCTGCGCGAGCATGAGATAGGCAAGCCGCGCCGTTTCCGGCGTCGGGCGCAGCGGATTGACGGTTGGTAGCGTCGACGCCTTGAGCCGTCCGGCGTTTTCCAGCCGGTCGAGCGTGGTCAGCCAGCCGCGATCCTGTCCGACCGCGTCATTGCCCAGCACCACTTCGACATCCTCGCCGAGCGACGCGACGAGCGTCTGGAAACGGGCGTCGAGGCTGCCCGATGCGGCGCCGGTCGCGCCGACCGCAGCGGCGCCGCGATCGAGCTTGCCGGCGAAGCGCTCGTAGATTTGCCCGAGCGTGCGCTGCGACCCGTCGGAGGCGTAGAAGATGTTGCGGTTGGCGCGCGCTGCGGCGGGGAACAGGCTCGCCGCGCCCGCTTCGGGATTGGCATCCATGGCGCGCAGGAATTTGCGCGCGCCGCCAAGACCCAGGAAATGCGCCATATAGAGGTCGGTGCCGGTCGCCTCGCGCCCCAAAGACGCTTCCAGCGCATCCTTGTTGTCGCTGGCATGTTCGGCGGCCATCAGCGACGCGGCCTGCGGATCGTTGCGCAGCGACAGGATCGCCTGGCGCGTCGCGGGATCGGACACAGTGTAGCGGCCATTGGCGGTCTGGCGGATGCTGTCCGCCGCCCAGCCCAGGCCATGTTTCTCGCCATGATCCTTGATCACGCCGAGCCAGCTTTGTTCGATGAACTGGTAGAGGCCCGTGGCGCTGGAGGTGCGCGCGCGCGCATCGGCGCGCATGCCGCTTTCGACCTGTGCCTGGCCGAGCAAATAGTTGAAGTCGATGCCGGTCTTCTGGCTCGCCGTCGCAATCGCCGTGGTGACGTTCGTTCTGGCTCCGATCGAAGGAACGGTCATAGGCCTTGCTTCTCATCCCCTTGGGTCCGGGGAGATCAGCAAGAGCCGTGCCAGAATAAGAGAAGTGGGTTTGCGCACGAAGACACAAAGCCACGAAGATTGAATGCCTGCGGCGCTAGCCGCCCTAGGCAGGAGCCGGCGCGATCACCTGAAGATTAGCGCACTTTATGGCTTTGTGCCTTTGTGCGCGCATCTTCTTTCTACCCGGCGGCAAATCCGGGCCGGTAGGACGGCAAATCATTGCCGGTCAGTGCCGTCAGCCGCCGCCGCACATTGGCGGCCATCAGGTTGACATAGATGCGACAGCTCTCGTTGAGCCGGTGCGCTTCCTCGGCGAGCGCCCTGAGGTCACCGGCCAGCGCGGGATTGTCGTCATTGGCGGCCCCCACCGCCTCGATCCCCATCAATTTCTCGCGCGTCGCGCGTTCGAGCGCGGCGACGTCGTTCGCCTTCAACGCGGCGATCTCGGCGTGGAGCGCCTCGATCACGCGGACCAGGGCGTCATGCCGCGTCATTCGGGTTCCACTGGAGCTTGAGCGCAAGCAGCCGGTCGGCGATGGTCGAGGGGACCAGCGGGAAATTGCCATCGGCAATCGCCTTCTTGATCCGCGCGACGCGATCGGCGTCAACCGGGGCGCTGGCCGCAGCCGATTGGGTCAGCGACGCGGCGGCACTGGTCGTGGCAGCTTGCGTTGCCCCTTCCACCGACCGCACGGGCGCGGCAGCGGCCACCGGCGTGAGCCGGGGGGCGAGTGATGCAGGCTTAAAGCCGACTGGATCCACCATGTCTGCGACCCTTTTTCTGCGGACATACGCGAAAACGACGCTTTGACGGGGAGCTTTAGAAAAAAATGCAGGGGCGGCGAATTTTTTGCCGCCGCACTTCACAAGCCTCCCCCCCAAAGGGGAGGTGGCAGGCGCAGCCTGACGGAGGGGGAGGAAGCACGCCGACAACAGGGGCAAGGACACAGCCGTCCTCCCCCTCCGTCGTCTTCGGCGACACCTCCCCCTGGCGGGGGAGGATTGGATTAGATCAGTCCCCGAAACCGGGCAGTTTCGCGCGGCCCGGAGCCAGCGCAATGGCGGCCACCGGCGGGCGCTTGTCATCGGTCTTGACCAGCACGCGGCCACCGGCCGCTGCATCCGCCATCGCCTGCCCCTCCCGCGTGATCGAGAAGCCGGCGGCGCCAGCCTCCAGCATCACCGGATCGCCGCGGCGGATCACCAGTTCGACCTTGGCCGCGACCGGGGCGGGCGTAGCGGCGGTGGGCGCGGCAGCCTTGGGCAGCGCATTGACCGGCACGAACACACGCCATTGCTGCGGACCCTGACAGCGGATCACCACCGCATCCTCCGCCGGCGAGCGCCAGCTGAGCTGCGGCGTGTCGCACGGTGCGAGCTTGAGGCGTTTGTCGACAGCCGCACGCGCGCCGCCCTCGGCCCCGATCGGGGCTCCGGCAAAGCGTTCGACGAGCTGGTCTAGCGCCTCGGTCGATTGAAAAGCCCCGGTCGGGCCGGACAGGGCGATCAGGAGTGCGATCATTTCGGATCTCCAGCTTGAAGTTCGGGATCGCCAGCAAAGCCGACGGACAGCGTCACGGCGCGGCGATGGCCGGGCGCGAGGCGCAGGATCAGGCGATCGGGCGACACCGCGCGTTGCGCGACCAGCGCGGCCGCGACGGCGCGCGCACGGTCGGCGGCGAGGATGGCGGCGCTGCCGGTGCGCGGATCGACATCGCCGGACGGCGCGGTCGATCCGGTGATGGTGATGACCGTCCGCTTGTCGCGCGCCACGTCGCGGGCCCAGGCTATGGTTGCGGTCAAATCCGCATCGGCGCCGCCGGAGGCATAGCCATCGACCCGCGCGCGCGCGACAGCCATCGGGTCGACGGGCACCGGCGCTTCTATCCCGAAGCCGCTGCGCAGCCCGGCGAGCAATCGCGTGCGATCCGCCTCACGATGCGCCTGAAGCAAGACAAAGAAGCCGATCAGGAGCAGAGCGAGGTCGGCGAGCGTGATCAACCACACCGAGCGCGCGGGGGCGATCTCGTCCCAGCTGTCGGGGGCGAGTGCGGCGCTCATGCCGCCAGCTCGCGTTTGCGCGCACGCTCCAGCGTGGCGAGCCGCGCGAGCGGCGCTGCGAGCCGCAGCCGTTCCGCCGCTTCGACCCGCGCCAGGCGCTTCAGCCGCGCGACGATCGGCATGGCGACGAGGTTGGCGAGCAGCGCCCCATAAAGGGTAGCGAGCAACGCCACCGCCATCGCCGCGCCGATGCGGTCCGGGTTATCCATCGCGGCGAACATGCGGGCGAGGCCCAGGATTGTGCCGATCAGGCCCATCGCCGGGGCAGCCTCGGCGACACCGCTCCACAGTTCGATCACCGCGCGGTGCCGTTCGGCGCGCATTGCGGCGCGGTCGCGGACGATCGCGTCGATCTCGGAAGGGTTCGCGCCATCGACTGCCGCCGCGACCGCCGCGGCCATGTCAGGATCGTCGATCACCGACCGGTCGAGCGCAATCAGCCCGTGGCGCTTGGCAATCTTCTCAAGCGCCCCGGCCTGCGCGATCTGCGGTGCGGCGTCGAACGGGCGGCGCAGCAGCGTCTTGAGCGCGACTAGCCCGCGTCCGACATCCGCCAACCGATGGCGCAGCATCACGCTGGCCGTAGTCCCGCCCAGCACGATGGCCAGCGCCAGCGGGTCGAGCAGCACGGATGCGTCGAGCGGGGCCAGCGCGGCGAGATCGGTGGGTGCGGCACTATTCATGCGCATATGCTCTGCAAGCGCCGGGCCAATTCGCGCCACGGGTGGGAAACCCCGGCAATCGCACGCCCGACCGGCAAAAGCGGCAAATCCGCTGCCCTCGCCCGGCAAATCCTTGCCGCCCCTACCCGCCAAAGCGGCAAATGCGGCGATTTCGGCCCACTCCCCGCAAACTGGCACGCCCATTGCTAGGAACCGTCCGAACATTGGCATGAGGACCGTCAATATGGGCAGCAACAGTCTCTTCGGGGTGCACGGCGCGGCGCTTCAGGTGCGTTCGCAGCGCATGGGCGTGCTCGCGTCGAACATCGCGAACGCCTCGACCCCCGGCTTCAAGGCGAAGGACATCGACTTTCGCGAAGCACTGAATGCGATCGAAACGCCCGGCATGGCCGGAACCGATCCGATCTCGGGTGCGACCAAATATCGCGTGCCGCTGCAGCCCAGCCTCGACGGCAACACCGTCGAGCTCGCCACCGAACAGACCGCGTTCGCCGAGAATGCCGTCGCCTATCAGACGACGCTCGCCTTTCTCAACGGGCGCATCGACACGCTCAAGCGCGCGCTGAAGGGAGAATAAGCCATGTCCGACCAGCCGCTTTCCATCTTCCAGGTCGCGGGTCGCGCCATGTCGGCGCAGCTCGTGCGGATGAACACCACCGCCTCCAACCTCGCCAATGTCGGCCAGGTCGCGTCCAGCCCGGGCGAAGCCTATCGCACGATGAAGCCGGTGTTCCGCACCGCGTTCGACGCGGCGAGCGGGATGGCGACCGTCGATGTCGAGAATGTCGTCGTCGCGGGCGAAGCGCCGACCAAGCGCTACGACCAGGGCAACCCGATGGCCGACAAGGACGGCAACATCTGGGAAAGCGCGGTCGATGAGACCCGCGAGCTGGTCGACATGATGGAGACCGCCCGCACCTATCAGAACAATGTCGAAGTGATGCAGACGGCAAAGACGCTGATCACCCAGACGCTCAACCTGGGACGCAGCTGATGACCGCTTTCGACACGACGCTGAGCAATCTCGGCATCGGCCGCACCGGCACGACCAATCAGGCGGATACCAATTCGCTCGGCTCGTCGGCGATGGACCAGTCCGACTTCCTGACGCTGATGACCGCGCAGATGAAGAACCAGGACCCGTTCGATCCGGTCGACAATACCCAGATGGTTGCGCAGATGGCGCAATTCTCGTCGCTCGCCGGAATCAGCGAGATGAACACGACGCTGCAGGCGATCGCGGCGAAGCTCAACGCCACCTCGACCACCGATCTGGTGTCCTGGGTCGGCCGCACCGTGCTGACCGAGGGCAGTGTCGCCTATCCGCGCACCGACGGGTCGCTGGGCGGGATGATCGAGCTCGGCGCCGCTGCGGCCGAGGTCAATGTCGTGATCGAGGGGCCGAACGGCGAAATCCTCAAGAGCGTCTCGCTCGGCGAGGCGCCGGCGGGCCGCACCGAATTCGAATGGGATGGCACCACCGACACCGGCGAACCCGCCGGCGACGGTCCCTTCACCATCCGCGTCGCCGCGCGCGACGCCAATGGCGCCGCCGTTTCCGCACAACCGCTCGTCTGGGCCCCCGTCACCGCCGTGGCGATGGGCAGCGACGGCAACCCGGTCCTTACCCTGCCTGGCATCGGCCAGGTGTCCACCACCGCCGTCCGCCAGATCGGCTGAATCCAAACAGGAGCCTATTTCGATGTCCTTCTACACCTCGCTCTCGGGTCTTCAGGCGGCGCAGACCGACATGTCGACCATCAGCCACAACCTGTCGAACGTCTCGACCAACGGCTTCAAGAAGAGCCGGACCGAGTTTGCCGACGTGATCGCATCGAGCGTGTCATTGAACCCCAATCAGATGATCGGGTCGGGCACCGTGGTGAAGGCGATCCGCCAGCAATTCGGCCAG
>JASBRX010000049.1 GCA_030149245.1 Sphingomonas bacterium | reverse complement strand
CCCCCCCCCCGTGGGGGTGGGGGCGCCCCCGGGCCGGGTGGGGGTGCACGGCGATGCCCCAACGCATCTTGCCCCCCCCCCCCGGCAGCTACGCTGCCACCTCCCCCCAGCCCAGGATATCTTGTAACGCGTTTCCCGCTGGCATTTCCCCACCGCTCTTGATAATCGCTCGCAACATGACCGACTCCCTCGCGCGTGCGCCGCGCAACCTCCCTGCCACCGTCGCCACGATCGACTGGTCCGCGCTCGCTCCGCACGAAGTGCGCCGCCTGCGCGAATTCGGGCTGGATGAAGGGGTTGAGGTCGAACTGATTCGCCCGGTGGGCTGGTTTGGCGGTCCCGCCGCGGTGCGCATCGGGCGCATGACCGTCGCGCTGCGCCGTCACATCGTTCAGGCGATCCATCTCAAGGCACCCGCCGCATGAACGCGCAACCGCTCGTCGCCCTGGTCGGCAACCCCAATGCCGGCAAGACCGCCCTGTTCAACGCGCTGACCGGCGCGCGGCAAAAGGTCGGCAATTATCCCGGCGTGACGGTCGAGCGCCATTCGGGCCGCCTCGCGCTCAACGACGGCCGCCCGGTCGAGCTGGTCGACCTGCCCGGCACCTACAGCCTCGATCCGTCCAGCCCCGACGAAGCCGTCACCCGCGACGTGGTGCTCGGCAAACAGGCGGGCGAACGCCTCCCCGACGCGCTGATCGTCGTCGCCGACGCCTCCAACCTCGAAAACCATCTGCGCTTCGTACTTCAGCTGCGCCAGCTCGGCCGCCCGATGGTGGTCGCGCTCAACATGATCGACATGGCGACGCGCGACGGCCTGACGATCGACGCCGACGCGCTGTCGGCCGAACTCGGCGTGCCGGTCGTGACCACCGTCGCGGTGCGCAAGCGCGGCCTCGACGAGCTGCGCGTCGCACTCGATGGCGTGCTCCGGGCAAGCCGACCCGCCGCGCCCGCCACCCCCGACGCCGATATCACCCATTTCCAGCGCGACGCGCGCCGCATCGCCGCGCTCGCCATCACCGATCAGCCGCGCAGCCGCGCCTTCACCCGCGCGGTCGATAACGTCGTCCTCCATCCCGTCGCGGGCTGGCTGATCCTCTTCGCCATGTTCTTCGTGATGTTCCAGGCGGTCTACAGCTGGTCCGAAGCCCCGATCGGCTGGATCGAGGGCGCACAGGAATGGCTTGGCGCCCATGCGCAGGAAAATCTCCCCAGCGGCTTCTTCGGCGACCTGGTCGTTCAGGGGATTATCGCCGGCGTCGGATCGGTGGTGGTGTTCCTGCCCCAGATCCTGATCCTGTTCTTCTTCATCCTGCTGCTCGAAGCGAGCGGCTATATGGTCCGCGCCGCCTTCCTGATGGACCGCCTGATGTCGCTGGTCGGCTTGTCGGGCCGCGCCTTCATCCCGCTGCTGTCGTCCTTCGCCTGCGCGATCCCCGGCATCATGGCCGCGCGCTCGATCGACGATCCCAAGGAGCGGCTGACCACCATCCTGATCGCCCCGCTGATGACCTGCTCGGCGCGGCTGCCGGTCTATATGCTGATCATCGGCGCGTTCATCCCGGCGCGCGATGTCGGCCCGGGCATTGGCTTGCAGGGGCTGGTGCTGTTCGGCCTCTATGTCTTCGGCATTGTCGGCGCGATCCTCGCCGCCTTCGTGCTGCGCATGACCGCAACGCGCGGCAAGAGTGGCGGCTTCATGATGGAAATGCCGCGCTACCAGCTCCCCTCGCTCCGCGACCTGCTGATCGGCTTGTGGCAGCGCGCCTATGTCTTCCTGCGCCGCGCGGGCACCATCATCCTCGGCGTCACCGTCGCCTTGTGGCTGCTCGCTTCCTACCCCGTCGCACCGGAGGGCGTGAAGCAGAGCGAATATTCGGTCGCCGGCCGCATCGCATCGGGCCTCGAAGTCGTCCTCGCCCCGATCGGCTTCAACCATGAAATGAGCCTCGCGGTGATCCCCGCCATGGCCGCGCGCGAAGTCGCCGTGTCGGCGCTCCAGACCGTCTACGCGATCGACGCCCCGGACGAGGAAACCGGCGCCGCCGCGCTCGGCGAGAAACTGGCACAGGGCTGGCCGCTCCCGACCGCACTCGCCTTCCTCGCCTGGTTCGTCTTCGCCCCGCAATGCCTCTCGACCATCGCCGTCGCCCGGCGCGAGACCAATGGCTGGAAATGGCCGATCGTGATGATCGTGTACCTGTTCGCTGCGGCCTATGTGGCGGCAGGGCTGACCTATTGGACGGCGAAGGGGCTGGGGCTTTAGGGCAAATTCCCTCTCCCGTTGGGAGAGGGTTGCGCAGACTTGGGTCGCGCTTCTTCAGCGCGGCCCTAGTCGTAGCTGGGTGAGGGGATCCCCCTCTCGATAGCGCCATCCCCTCATCCAAGCTCCGCTAGGCACCAAGCTGCCAAGCTGCGCTATCCTTCTCCCTCCGGAGAAGGTTTGGGCGGTAGCTCACCAGCCATTTTTGCGACTTGTGCCTCAGAAAAGACGACACCCCAATCGGACCGATGGCGCGCAAACCCGCGACATGTTCGCTTCACCAAATCCGCCGCGCCGCCCGAACCTGCCGGCTTCGGGCCGCTCAGCCTTTCGCGATTTCCGATTAAACTTATGATATAAGACGATAACATCGAACATGTTTCCTACATGTTCTCATTCTGCTATAACCCTGACCATGGCCAAGCCAAAGTCGAACGTCACTCCCGCCGCGCGCCGTCCAGATTTTCGGAAATCCGGGCGCGCTCGGCTTCGTCCGCCGCTTTCTGCGCCTTGGTGCGCCCGAATTTGGCGCGGTTCTCCACAGCCTTTGCGGTGGCCTGTGCCTTCGCGCGTGCCTTTCGCGCCTTGTTGAGGTTAAGGATATCGGCCATTCGTCTCTCGATATCGAATTAGCAGCGGAGTTTCCATGGCGGGCAGCGTCAACAAGGTCATCCTGGTCGGCAATCTCGGGCGCGATCCCGAAAGCCGGACCTTTTCCAACGGCGGCAAGGTGGTCGAACTGCGCGTCGCCACCTCGGAAAGCTGGAAGGACCGCAATTCGGGCGAGCGCAAGGAGCGCACCGAATGGCACACGGTCAAGCTCTTCTCCGAAGGACTCGCCAACGTCGCCGAACGCTATCTGCGCAAGGGGTCCAAGGTCTATCTCGAGGGCCAGCTCCAGACCCGCAAATGGCAGGACCAGCAGGGCCAGGACCGCTATTCGACCGAAATCGTGCTCCAGGGCTTCGATGCGAAGCTGGTGATGCTCGACGGTCCCGGCGGCGGGCAGGGCGGTGGCATGGGCGGCGGCGGTGGTCGCGGCGCGGATGACTGGGGTGGCGGCGACGACGCGTTCGCCGGCCAGTCGAGCAATCGCGGTGGGGGCTATGGCGGCGGTTCGGGTGGCGGCTATGGCGGCGGCAACCGTGGCGGTGGCAGCAGCGGCGGCGTGGCAGGCGGCGGCTTCCCCGACGATCTCGACGACGACGTGCCGTTCTGACGAATCAATCGGCGCGCTGCTTACGCGGCGCGCCGTTTCCCCCTTAAGGGGTTGGTTCACTTGGTTTTTTTCAAGAAATGGTGCGGTCGAGAAGACTCGAACTTCCACGGCCTTTCGGCCACAACGACCTCAACGTTGCGCGTCTACCAGTTCCGCCACGACCGCACTGATTTCGCCCACCCGATGAACCGGGTGGCTGGTAAGGCAGCGGCCCCTAGCAAAGCCCCGGGGGGCATGCAACCTCCCTTTTTTCCGCGGCCCGCTGCGGCTAAGGCGACCGCCCCATGATGCTGACCATCGAAACCCGCGCGGAGATTCGCCGCATCCTCGCGCTGGCCTGGCCGGTGGTGCTGACCGGCCTCAACTGGACGATCCTCCACGTCACCGACGTGATCGTCGTCGGCCTGGTCAGCACCCATGAAGTCGCGGCCTTGGGCGCGAGCCGCACGCTGACCTTCATCGGCATCGTCGTAGCGCTGGGCTGGCTCACCGGCGTGCTCGTCTTTTCCGCGCGTGCCGACGGGGCAAAGGACCTGCCCGCGACCGGCGCGGTCCTGCGCCAGGGGCTGGTGCTCGGCGGCATCCTCGGCCTGATCAGCGGCGCGCTGCTGTTCGTCTTCGCCCTGCCCATGCTGCGCGGCGTCGGCGTCGACCCCGGCATCGCCCCCGAAGCGGCGCGCGTCGTCCAGACCATGGCGCTCGCCTATCCGTTTCAGCTGGTCATCGTCGCCGCCAGCTTCTTCCTCGAAGGGGTCAGCCGCCCGCGCCGGGTGATGGCGGTCAACCTCTCGATCCTGCCGCTCAACGCAATCCTCGCCTGGATCCTCGCCACCGGCCAGTTCGGCCTGCCTCAGTTCGGCGCGGTCGGCGCGGCGAGCGCGACCGTCATCGCCACCATCGTCGGCGCGGTCGCGATGACCGTCGCCGCGCTCACCTTGCCGCGGGCGAAGGAGCGTGGCGTGCGCGACTGGAGCGACCTTGGCACGCCGGACATGTGGCGCGGCGTTGGCCGATTGCTCGCATTCGGCGCGGTGCCCGCGGTCGCGTCGGGGCTGGAGCTGGCCGGCTTCTCGATCCTGATCGCGCTATCGACCCAGCTCGGCGAATCGGTCACCCACGCCTTCCAGATCGTGTTCTCGGTCCACAACGTGACCTTCGCCTTCGCGCTTGGCCTGGGCTCGGCCGCAGGCGTGCGCGCCGGCAACGCGGTGGGGGAAGGGGTTGCGGCACAGGCCGGGCCGCGCACCGGCATCGCCGCGATCCTCGCCGCGCTGATCCTCGGCCTGCTCGCCCTCCCGCTCACCTTCGCGCCGATGCTGATCGTCTCCGGCTTCCCGGCATCGCCGGAGGTCGCGGCGCTCGCTGCGCTGATGCTGACGGTCTGGGCCCCTTTCATCCTGTTCGACGGGCTACAGGTGGTGTTCGTCTATGCACTGCGCTCGCTCGGCGATCAGGTCGCGGCGGGGATCAACGGGATCGCCGCCTTCTTCCTGCTGACTGGCGCGATCGGGCTGTGGACCGTCCAGCATGGCTGGGGGCCGATGGGGCTGGTCTATGCTTCGGGCAGCGGGATGATCGCCGCCGCCCTGCTCAATGGCGGGCGGCTGTGGTGGCTTATTCGCCGCCTTCGCCGGAAAAGCTGAACTGGATCGTCTTGCCGGTCTGCGGCACGTCGAGCTTGCCGCTGTTGAAGTCGAGGCTGCCCCCGGCGGGCAGCGTGCGCGGGTCGGGCGTGATCGTCCAGCTATAGACGATCGTGTTGTTGCCGTCGCGCAGCTCGGCCAGGATGTTGGGCACGCGCTGCGTCTCCTTGGTCGGGTTCATCACCTGTCCGCTGACCACGAACAGCTCGCCGCCATTCAGGCGCGGCTTGCGCTCGACCGACTGGGCGGTGAAGATCAGCGGCGTCTGCGCCGCGCCGATCGGCAGGCCCAGCTGCGCCGCGATGCCCGGCGCGCCGGTCCAGATGATCGCGACCGCGCCCAACGTCATCGACAGCCCGGCGATCGCGGCGGCGGCGGTCCAGCGCTTTTCGGGGTTGCGGCGCGGCTTGAACGGCGGCTCATGCGCAAAGGGATCATAGTCGCGCGGCTGCTCTTCGCTGACCGGCGGCTGCGAATAGGCGTCCGCGCGGACCACGTCCGACGCAGGCGCAGGGGCCGCAGCGCTCGCAGAAGTCGCGGTACCGGCTGCAGTCTGGAACCAGCTATGCTTGCAGCTCGCACAGCGCACGGTCCGCCCGTCCGCCCCGATGGCGGTATCCGGAACCAGGTAGCGCGTTCGGCATTCGGGGCATTCGAGGATCATGGCGGCACGCGTTGCTAGGCGGCCTTCGCTAACCAAAATGGGAAAAGGCCGGTCCCGAATCTAAACACCCGCCGCGCGCGAATGGCAAGGCCCGAGTCGCACGGGTGCGGCTGTGCTTGAGCGGGCCGGGCGGCTGTGCGATGGCTGGCCCAGGGGCAGAAGGATCAGGAGCGGCCGACGCCGGCACATGGCCAATATCGTTCAGTTTGAGAATGTCGGTCTGCGCTATGGCACCGGGACCGAAACGCTGAGCGACGTCAGTTTCACGCTCAGCGCCGGGTCATTCTATTTCCTCACCGGCGCCTCGGGGGCGGGCAAGACCTCGCTGCTCAAATTGCTGTATCTGGCGCAGCGTCCCACGCGCGGCGTGGTGCGGCTGTTCGGTGAGGATGCGGGCGCGCTGCCGCGTCGTCGCCTGCCCGGTTTCCGCCGCCGTATCGGCGTGGTGTTCCAGGATTTCCGCCTGCTCCCGCACCTTTCTGCCTATGACAATATCGCGCTGCCCTTGCGCGTGGCCGGAATGCCGGAGGGGGAGATCGAGGCGCCGGTGCGCGAAATGCTCGCCTGGGTTGGCCTCACCGATCGCGGCACGGCCAAACCACCGACGCTGTCGGGCGGCGAGCAACAGCGCATCGCCATCGCTCGCGCGGTGATCACGCGGCCTGAGATGCTGGTCGCGGACGAGCCCACCGGCAACGTCGATCCCGACATGGCGGAGCGGTTGCTGCACCTGTTCGATTCGCTGAACCGACTCGGCACGACCGTCGTGGTGGCGACGCACGACTTTCACCTGCTCAACCGCATCCCCAATGCGCGGATGATGCGGATCGAGAAGGGCCGCTTGCTCGACCCCACCGGCGCGCTGCGCTTTCCGCCCGACCGGGGGAATGCGTAATGCGGATCGGGCGGGCACGGCCGCACCATCGCTGGCTCGACGATGGCCAGCGCACGCGGGCGATGGTGTGGATCATGGCGATCATGCTGTTCCTCACCGTGCTGGCCGGCGCGCTCGGTTTCGGCATGGCCGGGGCGGGGCGCTCGCTCGAACGCCAGCTCGCCGGTCGTCTGACCGTGCAGCTGATCGAGGCCGACGCCGCGCGCCGTGATGCCAACACGCGCGCGCTGGTTGAGCGGATCCGCGCCATTCCGGGCGTAAAGCAAGTGGTCGAAGTCGACCGCGCGCGGCTGGCGGAGTTGCTGCGTCCGTGGCTGGGCGATGCTGGGCTCGATGCCGAGCTGCCGATGCCAGCGATGATCGACGTCGACCTGACCAGCGGCGACCCGGCGCTGATCGCGCGGGTGCGTCAGACCGCGCTGGCGGTGTCGCCGGCGGCGCGGGTGGATCAGCATGCACAGTGGCTCTCGCCCGTGGCGGGCTTCATCGCGACGCTGACCTGGGCTGCGGCGGGGCTTGTCCTGCTGATGGCGACGGCGACCGCCGCGGTGGTGCTGCTGGCCGCGCGCGCGGGGCTCGACACACATCGCGATACGATTGCGGTGCTGCACATGCTGGGGTCGACCGATATGCAGGTCGCGCGGTTGTTTCAGCGGCGCATCGCGCTCGACACGCTGGTCGGCGGGATCATCGGTACCGTGGCGGCGCTGGGCGCGGTGTGGCTGCTGGGGCGGCAGTCAGCAGGGCTGGGATCGGAATTGCTCGGCAATGTTGCGCTGGCGGAGGCGGACTGGGTGCTGCTGGCACTGGTCCCGTTCGCCTTTGCGCTGCTGGCGATGGGCGCGGCGCGGGTGGCGGTGCTGCGGACGCTGGGGCGCACGCTGTGATCTGGCGCATCCCGCTCCTGCTGGTGCTGGCCTGGGCGATCGGCTTCGGGCTGTTCATGCTGTCGCTCGGTAAGCCGCTCGACGCTGAGGTGAAAACCGACGCAATCGTGGTTCCGACCGGCGGGCCGGGGCGGATCGATCGCGGGATCGCGCTGCTTCAGGCGAAGAGCGCGAAACGGATGCTGATCACCGGCACGGACCCGACTGTGCGCCCGATCGAGCTGGCGGTCGAATACAACACGTCGCCGCGCCTGTTCCGCTGCTGCATCGACCTGGGGCATGAGGCGGTCGACACCCGGTCGAACGCCGACGAGACCGCCGCCTGGGTTGCGAAGCACGGTTACAAATCGGTGCGGCTGGTTACCGCCGACTGGCATGTCCCGCGCGCCAAGCTCGAACTCGCAAATGCGCTCGGTCCCGATGTCGAAATCCGGGGCGACGGGGTACGCACCACGGCGAACTGGTCGATGCTGCTGCGTGAGTACCACAAATATCTGGTGCGTCGCTTTGCCCTGTTGTTCGGGATCGGCAATGGCTGACCGTATCCGCACACTCATCTATTCGATTCTGTTCTACGGCCTCTCGGTGCCGATCGTGCTGGCCGCTCCTGTGGTGGCGCTATTCGGGACCGTCACGTTGCGCCGATATTCGATGGCCTGGGCGGGGCTTGGGTTGCTGCTCGCGCACCAAATTCTCGGCATCCGCGTCGCGGTCGAGGGGCGGCGCGAAGATGGCCCGGCACTCTACGCGGTGAAGCATCAGGCGATGTACGAGACGCTGGCCATGGCGGCGATGCTCGATGCGCCAGCAATCGTGATGAAGCAGGAACTTGCGCGCATCCCGGTTTGGGGCTGGGTTGCGCGGCGCTATGGCGTGATCGTGATCGACCGTGCCGGATCGGCCAAGGCCCTGCGCGCGATGATGAAGGAAGCCCGCGCCGCTGTGGCGGAGGGCCGATCAGTGGTGATCTTCCCCGAAGGGACGCGCACACCCCCCGGGGAAACGCCGCCGTTACGTTCGGGCTTTGCTGGGCTCTACCGGGCAATCGGACTGCCGGTCGTGCCGGTGGCGTGCGAGACGGGGAAGGTCTGGCCGCGCAAGGGACCGAAGCGTCCCGGCACCGTTACCTTCCGCTATGGCGAGCCACTCCCCCCGGGCCTGCCGCGCGAGGAAATCGAGGCGGCGGTGCATCGTGGGATCAACGCGTTCGAAGTTTAATCTGCAGCGCCGCGGTTTCCGGCCTTCAGCGCGCGGGCTAGCAGTCCGTTCGCCTCGCCGATGAACTGTTGCGTGATCTCGCCCGCGAACGGGTTGAGGTTCTGGATCGCGAAGAACAGCTCCTCGCTATCGTCGCCGATCAGCGCGCACAGCTCCAGCAGATGCTGGTAGCTGTCGGTCTTCAGCTCCTCGTCCGGGATGCGGATATTGACGAGCGTCCGGCCGATCAGGTGCGTGAGCGCCTGGACATAGGCCATTTCGCGGTCATGCTCTTCGGCGCTGGTGATCGAGACCTTGAGACCGAGCGCACGCCCAAATTCGGCGACGCGATGGTGACGCTCGCCGCGCACTGGGCACACGACCAAAGGCTGGCCCGCCAGCCCGCGCCGCGCGCTTTGTGGGCCGAACAAGGGGTGGGTGGCGACGATATCAACGCTATCGGGCAGGGCCTCCGCCATCCAGCGCGCGGGCAGCATCTTGACCGATGCCACGTCCACGACGAGCGCGCCGGGGCGGACATGCGGGGCAATGGCGGCGAGTGTGCGTTCGATCGCCTGCACCGGCACCGCAAGCATTACGACGTCACACCCGGCGACCGCCTCCAGCGTGTCGGCGACGATGCCGATCCGCGCCGCATCCTCCGCCACGTCGCGCGAGTCATGCACGATCACCGTAAAATGGTCGCGCAGATGCGTCGCGGCGAGCTGACCGAACCGCCCGAAACCGATGATGCCGAAGCGCTTCATTCGGCGTCGGCGGCGGCCACCAGCTGCTGCAGGATCGCCGCGACCGCGCGCGTCTCTTCCTCATTGCCGATGGTGATGCGCAGCCCATGGGGCAGGCCCTGACCGGGCAACCAGCGGACGATATAGCCCGCGTCCATCAGCCCCTTATAGGCCGCTTCGCCGGTCAGCTTGCCCTCGAACAGCACCAGCACGAAGTTCGCCTGACTCGGCACGGCGCGAAGGCCAGCATTGCCGAGCCTGGCGATCTCGTCGCTGAACCAGCGGCGCCACTTGGCATTCTCCGCCTTGCAGCGCGCGACGAAGTCATCGTCGTTCAGGGCCGCGATGGCGGCTGCGGTCCCGGCGATGGTGATGCTGAACGGCAGGCGGATGCGGTGCATCGCCTCGATAATCGCAGGCGCGCCATAGCCCCAGCCAATGCGCTCGGCGGCAAGGCCGTACATCTTCGAGAAGGTGCGTGTGACCAGCACGTTTGGCGCGGTCATCGCCAGCTCCATGCCGCCATCGTCGATGTCGCCATCGATATACTCGGCATAGGCATGGTCGAGCACCAGCAGGATGTCGTCGCGCAGCCCGGCGTGGAGTCGGGCAATCTCTTCGCGGCTGGCATGGGTGCCGGTCGGGTTGTTGGGGTTGGCGATGAACACGATCCGCGTCTTGTCGGTGACGCTGGCAAGGATCGCGTCGACATCGGTCGCATAATCCTTGTCCGGCGCGACCACCGGCACCGCGCCGACGCGTTTGGTCGCGATCGGATAGACGGTGAAGCCGTAATTCACATAGATGATCTCGTCGCCCGGCCCGGCGAACGCCCCGGCGGCGAGGTGCAGCACCTCGTCCGATCCATTGCCATAGATGATGCGGTCGGGGTCGAGCCCGTGCTTGGCCGCCAGCGCCTCACGCAATTCGGTTCCGCTGGCGTCGGGATAGCGCTCAAGGCTGGTCGCTGCGGTCGCGAACGCGGCGCGCGCGGCGGGCGAGGTGCCGAGCGGATTTTCGTTCGACGACAATTTGATCGCCTTGCGACCATCATCGGTCTTCGACTTGCCCGGCACATAGGGGGCAATGTCCATGATCCACGGCTTGGGGGTCGGTCCAGTCATGGGCGACCCCTTTGCCCAATGGTTACGCAATAGCAAGGTCATGGCGCTAACCCCTGCGCAACGAAACCGGGGGTGGGATGCGAAGCGGGGGCATGTTCTGGAATGCATTGGCGGCGGCGCGGCGGCAGAATCTGGCCGCAGCGGGTGAGGCTGCGCCGGTTCCGGCCCAGCCCGGCGCGACCCGCCGCGCGCTGCTCAAGGGCTTTGCAGCCGGGGGCGTCGCCGCCGCGATCCCCACCGCTGCACCAGCAAACACCGGCAATGGCCGGGTTGCGATCATTGGCGGTGGGATCGCCGGGCTGACCGCGCTGCATCACCTGCGCGAAGCAGGGGTCGATGCCCGGCTGTATGAGGCGGGCGGGCGGCTGGGCGGTCGCGTCTTCACGCTGAAGTCCGCATCGGCACCCCCATTCGAGTTCGGGGCGCAACTGGTCAACAGCGACCATCAGGATATCCGTGCGCTGGCAGAGCGTTTCGGCGTTGAGCTGGTCGACCGCAAGGCTGCGCCACATCGCAGTATTGTGGTGACTCACGCGCGCACGGTGGCAGAGGCCGAACTGGCCGATGCGCTGGCGCCGATTGCGGCACAGATCGGCCGTGACGCCGACCGGATCGATGTAGACCCCGCCGCCTTGCGCGCGTTCGATGCGATCTCGGTCGCCGACTATCTTGATCGTCACGCGGACCTCCTCCCGGCACCCTGGGTGCGCGGTCTGCTCGAAACGACCGGGCGGACCGAATATGGCGCTGAACCCGACGCGACCTCCGCGCTCTCGCTGCTGTTCAACCTGCCAACGGTGGATGGCGAGCGCGCCGACATCCTTGGCGGGTCGGACGAGCGCTATGCAATCGCCGGGGGCAGCGGCACGCTGATCGATGCGTTTGCGGCCCGCTATGCCGACCGGATCGAAACGGGGCGCAGGCTCCTTCGCGTCGACCGGGCGACCGGCGGTGTGCATCTGACCTTTGCCGATGGCATGACCGTGCGCGCCAATGCTGTGATCGTCGCGGTGCCGGCGCCGGTGACTCGCCGGATCGACTTTGCCGTGCCGCTGCCGACCGCGTGGCGCAATTTTATCGGTGCCATGACGCTGGGCCGGAACGAGAAGGTGCTGGCCGTCGCGGATTCGCCACGCTGGCGCGACGCGATCGGGTCTGGCGGCGATGTGTGGCACGCCGGCGCGCATGGCAGCTGGGCGAGCGGCTGGGACGGCAGCATTCGTGGCGTGGACGGTCCTCCGGTCTGGACCTGGTATCTCGGCGGCGACGCGACCGCTTCGCCGGAGTCCGCGCGAGCGCTGGCGCAGCGCTATGCATCGGATGCGGGCGCGGCGCTCGGCGATCTTGCCGCTGCCTGCGCCGATGCGCCGGTGCGGCGGACTGCGTGGAACCGCGATCCGCTGATTGGCGGGTCCTATGGCAGCTATCCGCCCGGCTATCTGACACGCTTCGGATCGCTGCTGTGGCGTGAGGGCAATGACGGCGCGGCGGTGCAGTCGGCCCCGGCGCTCGGCCGCGTGATCTTTGCGGGCGAGCATCTGTCCGATGCCTTCCCCGGCTACATGAACGGCGGTGCGCAGACCGGGCGGTTGGCGGCGCAGGCGATCCTCGGCAGGGCCATCCCCACGCGAACCGCTTGAACCCGCGCCGCGCGGCTTCTAGGCACGCGGCGATGTCCGACGATGTGCGCTTTGGCCTCGACCGCCGCGTGACGCTTCCGGGGCCGCTGCGCCTCGACGGGGGCGTGCTGCTGTCGCCGGTCGAGATCGCCTATGAAACCTATGGCACGCTGGCAGCGGATGGTGGCAATGCGATCCTGATCTGCCACGCGCTGACCGGCGACCAGCATGTCGCGTCCAACCACCCGATCACCGGCAAGCCCGGCTGGTGGACCCGCATGGTCGGGGCGGGCAAGCCGATCAATCCGGCGCGGCATTTCGTGATCTGCGCCAATGTGCTCGGCAGCTGCATGGGCAGTTCCGGCCCGGCGACGGTCAACCCCGCGACCGGTGCGCCGTGGGGTATGAGCTTTCCCGTCATCACCATCCGCGACATGGTGCGCGCGCAGGCAATGCTGCTCGACCATCTCGGCGTCCAGCGGCTCAAGGCGGTGGTCGGCGGATCGATGGGCGGGATGCAGGCACTGAGCTGGCCCGCGACCTTCCCCGACCGGGTCGAGGCGGCGGTAGTGATCGCATCGACCGCGCGGCACTCGGCGCAGAATATCGCCTTCCACGAAGTCGGGCGGCAGGCCGTCATGGCCGATCCACGCTGGAATGGCGGCGCTTATTATGAGGGCGAACCGCCCGCATCGGGCCTCGCTGTCGCGCGGATGGCGGCGCACATCACCTATCTCTCCGAAGCCGGTCTGACCGAGAAGTTCGGGCGCAAGCTGCAAGCGCGGGAGGCCAAGACCTTCGGCTTCGACGCCGATTTTCAGGTCGAATCCTATCTGCGGCATCAGGGGTTGAGCTTTGTCGACCGGTTCGACGCCAACGCCTATCTCTATATCACCCGCGCGATGGACTATTTCGACCTCGCCGAGGAGCATGGCGGCGTGCTCGCCAATGCGTTTCGTGAGACCAAGGCGCGCTTCTGCCTCGTCAGCTTCGATACCGACTGGCTCTATCCGACCCGCGATTCGCGCAGCATCGTCCATGCGCTGAACGCCGCGGGTGCGCCGGTCAGCTTCGTCGAGCTGTCCTCGCCTTTCGGTCATGACGCCTTTCTGCTGGAAGCGCCCGAGCTGAACCGGGTGGTGGACGGGTTTTTGAGGGCGGGTGAATGACCGAGCTCCGTCCAGATCTGGCGATCATCGCTGCCAATGTCGCGCCGGGCAGCCGGGTGCTCGATGTCGGGTGCGGCGACGGGGCGTTGATGGCGGCGCTGCGTGATCAGCGCCAGTGCGACGCGCGCGGGCTGGAGATCGATGCGCATAATGTCGCGTCGGCGGTCGGGCGTGGGCTCTCGGTAATTCAGGGCGATGCCGACACCGACCTCGCTGATTATCCCGACGCCAGCTTCGACTATGCGATCCTCAGCCAGACGCTGCAAACGACCAGGCGCCCCGACCTGGTGGTGGAGGAATTGCTGCGCATCGGTCGCCAGGCCTTCGTCTCCTTCCCCACTTTCGCCCATTGGCGCGGCCGCCTGTCGCTGCTGTGGGGCGGTCGCATGCCGGTGACGCGGCTATTGCCCGACACCTGGTATGACACGCTCAACATCCATCATGTGACGGTGGATGATTTCCGCGCGCTGGTGAAGGATCGCGGCTGGACCATCGATGGCCAGTGGTTCCTCAAAGGCGACCGGGAAACCACCCATGCGAACGCCAATCTGTTCGCCGAACATGCGGTGTTCCTGCTGCGCAGATAGCCGATCGTCAGGCCGGCACCGCTTCCACGAAAGGCGCGATCACCGCCCGTGCCCGCGCGACATAGTCCGCCTTCTCGCCCACCGGCGCGACATAATGGAGCGCCGCTTCTGCATCCGCCATAGATCCGCCCCGCGCGATCATCCAGGCGGCGAGATAGGGCGCCGACAGGCATCCGCCGGCCGTCGCGACATTGCCATGGGCGATGAAGGGCGCATCGATCACCCGCACCCCCGCCTCCACCACCCAGGGCTTGGTGGTCAGGTCGGTGCAGGCCGGCAGGTCGCCGACCAGGCCCAGCTTCGCCAGCAGCAGCGTCCCCGAACATTGCGCCCCGATCAGCTGGCGCGCCGGGTCGAGCGCGATCCGCCCCAGCATCGCGGCATCGGCCGCAATTTCGCGCGTGCGGATGCCGCTGCCGATCAGCACCGCGTCCGCTTGCGCCGCAAAGTCCAGCGGCCGCTGCCGCTGCACCGTCACCCCGTTCATCGACGTCACCGTCTCGTCGGGCGCGGTGATATAGGCGGCCCAGCCCTGCGGTTTCATCCGGTTGAGGATGGCGGCGGCGATGAAACTGTCCAGTTCGTTGAACCCCTCGAACGTCAGTATCGCAATCTGCATGGCCATCCTCCTGCGCCGTCACTCGCCTGCCATAACCCCTTGCCCGCCCGCGCCCATGGCCAGTTTGCAGGCCATGGCCCGGCCAGATATCGCCACCGC
>JASBRX010000040.1 GCA_030149245.1 Sphingomonas bacterium | reverse complement strand
ACGCGCCTTGAACAGGCTGGGCGCTCTAAGCTATCTGCGCCGCCAGCGCGATGAAACCGACAAGCGAAACATCTTCGTCGCGCGGACACCTGAAGGGGCGGAGTTTCTTGCAGAATTCGGACAATTCGTTACCGGCGACGGCGTCAGCAGCACCAGTAGACAATCCGCCCCGGCGTAACCGATTCGCGCTCAGCGGCCGCTCGATTGCGATTGATCCCCGGCGCGAAGCCGCGCGCCGCGATCTTGCCGATGTGCGCCTCGCCGACCGTGTCTTCGCGCCGCATTATGCCGCGCCGCTACAGCGGGTCACCACAAAGGCCACCGCGTTGCGGTTCGCTCGCGATGTCGACTCCGAACAGCTGGCGGTGCTGAATCCGGGCGAAGTGTTCGAGGTGCTGGAACTGTCCGGCGGCCTCGCCTGGGGCAGCGCCCCGGCGCAGCAGTTGGTGGGCTATGTCGCCGCCGCCGACCTGGGATTGCCGGCATGACTGTCACCGTGTTTATCGATGGGGCAGCCGGGACCACCGGGCTTGAAATCCGCGAACGGCTGTCGAACCGCACCGAAATCGACCTGATCACGCTCGCCGATGCCGACCGCAAGGACGCAAGTAAGCGCGCTGCCGCGCTGAACGACGCCGACTTCGTGATCCTGTGCCTGCCCGACGATGCCGCGCGGGAAGCGGTGGCACTGATCGAAAATCCCCGCACCCGCGTGATCGATGCATCGACCGCGCACCGCGTCGCCGATGGCTGGACCTATGGCTTTGCCGAGCTGGAGCCGTCCCAGGCCCAAGCGATCGCCGATGCGCCGCGCGTGTCCAACCCCGGCTGCTGGCCGACCGGCTATCTCGCGCTGGTGCGCCCGCTGGTCCGCGCCGGACTGATCCCTGCCGACTGGCAGCTCAGCACGGGCGGCGCGTCGGGCTATTCCGGCGGGGGCAAGGCGATGATCGCCGAGTTCGAAGACGGCTCCGAACCCACGGGCTTCCGCGCCTATGGACTCAACCTCGACCACAAGCATCTGCCCGAAATGCAGAAGCACGCCCGGATGGAGCACGCCCCGATCTTCATGCCGGCGGTCGCCCATGCCTATCGCGGGATGCTGGTCGAAGTGCCGCTGGCGCTCGGCGCGCTGCCCCGCAAGCCTTCACCGACGCAGATCCTGCACACGCTCGCCGACGCCTATCGCGACTCGCCGATCGTCCGCGTGATCGATGATTCCGAGACAACGCTGGTGCGGCTAGAGGATGACGCCGGGACCGACCGCCTGACCATCCGCGTCTTTGCCAATGCCGATCGCGGCCAGGCCCGGCTGATCGCCACACTCGACAATCTGGGCAAGGGTGCAGGCGGTGCGGCGGTGCAGAACCTCAACATCATGGCCGGGTTCGACCCTGTCGCCGGGCTGGTGCTTTAGCGCCGAATAGGTATGCGCGGGTTCGCAATCCGCGCATCGGCTGCTAGGGCAGCTGCGAAATTGAGTTGGGAGGATCGATGCGACAGCCATTCGGCAAGCTGCTGCTGTTCGGAGCCACGGGTGACCTGGCCCAGCGCATGCTGATTCCCTCGCTTTACGGCCTCCATGCGGATCATCTGCTGCCCGACGGGCTGACGATCACGGGGACCGCGCGGTCAACGCTGTCAGATGCCGAGTATCGCGACTTTTGCGCCAAGGCGCTGGAAACATACTTGCCCGAAGACCGCAAGGATGCCGCAGCGATCGCGGCGTTTCTTGCCCGCATTCAGTATCAGCCGCTCGATGCCTCGACGATCGAAGGCTATGACGATCTGGCAAAGAAGCTCGGCGACATCTCCGGCGGCCTCGCTATCTTCCTGTCCACCGCGCCCAAATTCTTCGAGCCGACGATCAAGGGGCTCGCCTCCGCCGGGCTGGCCGGCGACAATGTCCGCATCGGCCTCGAAAAGCCGCTCGGCACCGACCTGCCGTCGAGCCGCGAGATCAACGACGCGGTCGCCTCGGTCTTCCCGGAGGACCGGACGTTCCGCATCGACCATTATCTGGGCAAGGAAACCGTCCAGAACATCCTCGCGCTGCGCTTCGGCAACTCGCTGTTCGAGCCGATCTGGAACGCCGCCGGCATCGACCATGTCCAGATCACCGTCAGCGAGACCGTCGGCCTGGAAGGGCGCGCAGGCTATTATGACGATGTCGGCGCGCTGCGTGACATGGTCCAGAATCACATCCTCCAGCTGCTCGCGCTGATTGCGATGGAGCCGCCAGCCCGCTTCAATGGCACCGCGATCCGCGATGAAAAGGTCAAGGTACTGCGCTCGCTCCGCCCGATTGCGGGGCAGGACGCCGCCAATCTCACTGTCACCGGCCAGTACACCGGCGGCGCATCGACCGGAAAGATCGTCGCGGGCTATGCCGAGGAGCTGGAAAAGCCCTCGAAGACCGAGACTTTCGTCGCAATCAAGGCGCATGTCGACAATTGGCGCTGGCAGGGCGTCCCCTTTTACCTGCGCACCGGCAAGCGCATGACCGAACGGCGTAGCGAAATCGTCGTCCAGTTCAAGCCCGTCCCGCATTCGATCTTCGCCGAGCGCGGCGGCGTGCTCCAGTCGAACACGCTGATCATCCGCATCCAGCCGGAGGAATATGTCCGCCTGCTGGTGATGGCCAAGGAACCCGGCCTCGACCGCGAGGGCATCCGCCTGCGCGAAGTGCCGCTGAACCTCAGTCTCGACACCGAATTCGCCGGCACCCGCCGCCGCATCGCCTATGAACGGCTGTTGCTTGACCTGATCGAGGGCGACCCCACCTTGTTCGTGCGCCGCGACGAGGTTGAGGCGCAGTGGACCTGGATCGACGCGATCCGCGCCGGATGGGACATGGCCGACGTCAAGCCAAAACCCTATGCTTCCGGCACCTGGGGTCCTTCCGCTGCCATCGCGCTCACCGAACGCGACGGCGTGACCTGGAACGAATGATCCTCGAACCGGATTGAAGCTTTCCCACTGGAGTTGTTGAAATGGCAGAAGAAATCGAATGGTGGGAATATGAGGGAGCGGACGAGTGGACCGACGCCCTCGCCGGCGACATCGCCTTCATTATCGAAAGCGCGATCGACGCGCGTGGCGGCGCGGTGATCGCGCTGGCGGGCGGCAAGACCCCCGCTCCGGTCTATGAAAAACTCGCCGCAGCCAAGCTCGACTGGAAGCGCGTGACGATCGTCCCGACCGACGACCGCATCGTTCCGCTCGGCGATCCGCTGTCCAACGTCACCGGCCTCGGCAAGGTGTTCATCCCCAAGGGCGCGCGCGTCGTGCCGCTGGTGAGCGAAAAGGCCGACGACTACAAGGCCGCCGGTCGCGCCGCCGACGCGCGCCTCGCCGACCATCACTTCCCGCTCGACCTCGTCCTGCTCGGCATGGGCACCGATGGCCACACCGCCTCAATCTTCCCCGGCCCCGATTTCGACGAAGCGCTGAATGGCCCGAAGGAGCGCCGCGCGCTCGGCGTGATGCCCGACCCGCTGCCGCCCGAGGCTCCCGTCGCGCGCGTTACGCTGTCGTCAGCCGCCATCGCCAACGCCAAGTCGCTGATGATCGCGATCACCGGTGCTGAGAAGCGCAAGGTGCTGGAAGCAGCGATCAAGCAGGGCGCGTCGAGCAGCTATCCGATCGGCCGCGTGCTGGCCGAGACCGAACTGCCGGTCGACGTGCATTGGCTTGAAGGATGATGTCACCCTCACCCTTCCCACTCGCCTTCGGCGAGCGGGCCCCTTCCCTCTCCCATTGGGAGAGGGAGGGAGGCGCGAAGCGCCGGAAGGGTGAGGGTGACGCGCTCACCGAACTCCGAGTTTTGCCATGACCCATCTTCACCCCGAAATCGCCGCCGTCACCGATCGCGTCATCGAACGCTCAAAGGACCGCCGCACCGCCTATCGCGACCTGATGACTCGGCAGCGCGAGGGCGGTGTCAGCCGCCGCGGTCTGGGCTGCGCCAACCTCGCCCACGCCTATGCCGGCACGGATGAGCAGCGTGACGCGATGAAGCCCGCGAACCGCATGAACATCGGGATCGTGACGGCCTATAACGACATGCTGTCGGCGCACGCGCCCTACTACCGCTATCCCGAACAGATGAAGATCTGGGCGCTAGAGGCGGGCGCGACGGCGCAGGTCGCGGGCGGCGTGCCCGCCATGTGCGACGGGGTGACGCAAGGCTATTCGGGCATGGAGCTGTCGCTGTTCAGCCGCGACACCATCGCGCTGTCGACGGCGGTGGCGCTTAGCCACAACACGTTCGAGGGTGCCGCGCTGCTCGGCATTTGCGACAAGATCGTGCCCGGCCTGCTGATGGGCGCGCTGCGCTTTGGTCATCTCCCGATGATCCTGATCCCGGCCGGCCCGATGCGCACCGGCATCGCCAACAAGGAAAAGGCGCGGGTCCGCGAACTCTATGCCGAGGGCAAGGCGAGCCGCGAGGAACTGCTCGAATCCGAAATCGCCGCCTATCATGGCAAGGGTACCTGCACCTTTTACGGCACCGCCAATTCCAACCAGATGATGATGGAGGCGATGGGCCTGCACGTGCCCGGCGCGTCGTTCATCAATCCGGGCACGAAGCTGCGTCAGGAACTGACCAAGGCGGCGGTTCAGCGCCTGCCCCAGATCGGCTGGGACGGCGACGACTACCGCCCGATCGGTGAGGTTGTCGACGAGCGCGCCATCGTCAACGCCGCGATCGTGCTGCTCTCCACCGGCGGATCGACCAACCACCTCATCCACCTGCCGGCCATTGCGCGCGCGGCGGGCATCCTGATCGACTGGGAGGATTTCGACCGCCTCTCCCGCAGTGTCCCCCTCCTCGCCCGAGTCTATCCCAACGGTTCGGCCGATGTGAACGGGTTCGAGGATGCCGGCGGCCCGACCTTCGTGATCCGTGAACTGCTCAAGGGCGGCATCCTCCATGGCGACACGCTGACCACCTTCGGCGACGGCCTCGCCGCCTATGGCAAGAAGCCGGTGCTGGAGAATGACGCGCTCGCCTGGGCCGATCATGGCGACGCCAGCGGCGACGACAGCATCGTGCGCACCATCGACGCGCCCTTCTCTGAAGAGGGCGGCTTCCGCATCCTCTCCGGCAATCTCGGCCGCGCTTGCATCAAGGTCAGCGCCGTCGAGCGTGACCGCTGGACGATCGAGGCCCCCTGCCGCGTGTTCGAAACGCAGCAGGCGGTGCAGGACGCGTTCAAGGCGGGCGAACTCGACCGGGACGTCGTCGTCGTTGTGCGCTTCCAGGGCCCACGCGCCAACGGCATGCCCGAACTGCACAAGCTCACCCCGCCGCTCGGCGTCCTGCAGAACCGCGGCTTTCGCGTCGCGCTGGTCACCGACGGGCGCATGTCGGGTGCGTCAGGAAAGGTTCCTGCCGCAATCCACCTGTCGCCAGAAGCGCTGGGCGGTGGCCCGATCGGCAAGCTGCGCGACGGGGACGTCGTCCGCGTCTGCGCCGAAACCGGCGAGCTCACCGCGGTGGTCGATGCGGCCGAATGGGACGCGCGCGACCTCGCAGCCGCACCCCCGCCCGATCTGGGCAGCGGCCGCGAACTGTTCGCGATGATGCGTCAGGGCGCCAGCGAGGCCGAAGCCGGCGGCTCGGCGATGCTCGCTGCGGCTGGGTTGTGATCTTTCGCGCTCACCACAAACCAAACCGTCACCCCCGCGAAAGCGGGGGGCCATCTCCCGCGCCGTCCACCCGGTGAAACGGTCAGGAGATGGGTCCCCGCTTTCGCGGGGATGACGAAGTTAGAGAGGATACAAAGTTGGAAGTCGTAGCGGTCGATATCGGCGGGACCCATGCCCGCTTCGCCATTGCCGAGGTCGAGAATGGCCGCGTCGTTTCGCTGGGAGATCCGGTCACGCAAAAGACCGCTGATCACGCCAGCTTCCAGCTTGCCTGGCAGGCATCTGCGCGCGAATTCGGCCGCCCCATGCCGCGTGCGGCGGCAATCGCCATCGCCTCGCCGATCAATGACGAACTGATCAAGCTGACCAACAATCCCTGGATCATCCGCCCGCCACTGATCAGGGAACGGCTCGACGTCGACAGCTACAGCCTGATCAACGATTTCGGCGCGATCGGCCACGCCGTCGCCCAGTTGCCCGACAGCGATTTCGTGCATTTGTGCGGCCCGATGACAGCGTTGCCGGAAAAGGGATCGATCACCGTCTGCGGCCCCGGCACCGGCCTTGGCGTCGCGCAGGTCTTCCGCCCCCCGACCGGCGGCTATCACGTCATCGCGACCGAAGGCGGGCATATGGATTTCGCCCCGCTGGACAGCATTGAGGACGCCTACGTCCGCCGCCTCCGCTCGACCTATACCCGCGTTTCGGCGGAGCGGATCGTGTCCGGCCCCGGCATCGTGCCGATCTACGAAACGCTGGCGCAGATTGAGGGCAAGGCGGTGCACAGCCTATCGGACAAGGAAATCTGGACGCTGGCGCTGGAGGGCAAGGACAGCCTCGCCGTCGCCGCGCTCGACCGCTTCTGCCTCAGCCTCGGCGCGGTCGCGGGCGACCTTGCGCTCGCGCATGGTCCGACCGGCGTGGTCATCGCCGGCGGGCTCGGCTTCCGGCTCAAGGATCACCTGCTCGGCTCTGGATTTGCACAGCGTTTCGTCGCAAAGGGGCGCTTCCAGGGATTGATGTCCTCGATCCCCGTCAAGCTGATCACCCACCCCCAGCCCGGCCTTTACGGCGCGGCGGCGGCCTATGCGCAGGAGCATACGCAATGACGATCGAAACCATCATGCGGACCAGCGCGGTCATCCCCGTCCTCGTCATCGACGATGCGGCGACCGCCCGCCCGCTGGCCGAGGCACTGGTCGCCGGCGGCCTGAAGGTGCTCGAAGTCACACTGCGCACCCCCGCCGCACTCGACGCGATCCGTGAGATGAAGAAGGTCCCGGGCGCGATCGTCGGCGCTGGCACGGTCGTCAATCCCGACCAGTTCGCGCAGGTGATGGACGCGGGCGCCGAATTCATCGTCTCGCCCGGCCTCACCGAACGGCTCGGCAAGGTCATCGTCGAAAGCGGCGTCCCTTTCCTCCCCGGCATCGCCAATGCCGGCGACATCATGCGCGGCTACGACCTCGGCCTGCGCCACTTCAAATTCTTCCCTGCGGAAACCAGCGGCGGGCTGAAGGCGCTCAAGGCCCTCGCCGCGCCCTTCTACGAAGCGAAGTTCTGCCCCACCGGCGGCATCACCCCCGCCACCGCCCCCGACTGGCTCGGCTTCGACCCCGTCCTGTGCGTCGGCGGCAGCT
Organism: Sphingomonas bacterium; assembly: GCA_030149245.1. Taxonomy (GTDB): domain Bacteria; phylum Pseudomonadota; class Alphaproteobacteria; order Sphingomonadales; family Sphingomonadaceae; genus Sphingomonas. Next base: position 55,666 of record JASBRX010000040.1, on the reverse strand, counting down.
GGGTCACGCCCAAGGGCGCGAGCATGGCCGAAGTCGAAGCCCTTGCGCGCGAAGCGGCGGGGATGCGGGGCTAAGGGAGCCTTAGCCGCGCGGCCCAAACACCCGCACGAGCTTCCTCCAAATGATCCGCGGCAGCCACTCGCGGATCATGCTGGCCTCGGTCCGTTTCTCGCTGTCGGCCACGAAGCGATACCAGAGCGGCTTGCGATCGATGAATATTTCGCGCGCGACATACAGCCCGTCGGCATCAAACAGCCCTGCTGAGACCGCAAGTTCCGGCCCGTCCTTCGGCCGATGGAAGATGTGCGCGCCACAGACGCTGCAAAAACCGCGTTCGGCAAAGGCGGTCGCCGCATAGACGCGCAGCGTCTCTCCCACGATGCGCGCGCCCGGAACCTGAAGCGCCATCCACGGCCCACTGGTCCACCGCCGACACATCCGGCAGTGGCAGACGCCCACATCGTCGCGAGCCTCGTCGATGGAAACCATGACACCCCCGCATAGGCATCGCCCGATCATGCCTGCGATCGGTGCGCCCTCGGCCATGCCTACATTTCTCCCCGCGCCCGGCGCAGCGCATACCATTTCTGGACGTTCGCGTTGTGCTGCTCCAGCGTGTCGGCGAAGATGTGCCCACCGGTGCCGTCCGCCACGAAATACAGCGCGTTGGTGGTTTCCGGGTTCAGCACCGCGTCGATGCTCGCGCGGCCCGGATTGGCGATCGGCCCTTCGGGCAGGCCCGCCATCGCATAGGTGTTGTACCCGTTCTTCGCCTGCAATTCAGAGCGCAGGATGCGGCGGCCCAGCGGTTTGCCCTTGGTCACCGGGTAGATCACCGTCGGATCGGCCTGCAGCGGCATCCCGCGCTTGAGCCGGTTGGAATAGACCCCGGCGACCATCCGCCGCTCTTCGGGCTTCCCCGTTTCCTTCTCGACGATCGAGGCGAGGATCAGCGCCTCCTGCGGCGTGCTCACCGCGATGTTCGGCTTGCGGCGCCCCCATGCCTCGGCAAGATATTTGTCCATCGCGCTCTGCATCCGGTCGAGCACCTGCTGCCGCGTATCGCCGCGATTATAGGCATAGCTGTCGGGCAGGATGCTCCCCTCCGCCGGCACTTCGACCTCGCCCTGCAACTGCTCGGCCGCCATCAGCCGCTCATGGACCAGGATCGACGGCATCCCCTCCGGGATCATCACGAAGCGCTGGAGCGTGCGCCCGCCCTGCAGCATCTTGAGCAGGTCAGACTGGCTGATCTTCGCCGGCACGCGATATTCGCCCGCCTGGATCGGCGTGTCGTCGCCGAAGACCCGCGCCATCCACAGGAACAGGTCCGCGTCGCGGATCGCGCCCTGCTTCTCCAGCTCGCGCGCAGCGGTGGTCAGGGTCGATCCCTGCGCCACCGTCAGCGTCGTGTTGCGCGTCCCCGGCCCGGCCCCGCCCCACAGCTGCGCCGCCCAGAAGGCAGCAGCGACCAGCGCGAGGATCAGGAGGACGCCGAAACAGCCGAACTTGCGCACCAACGCCTCCCGAACCCGTGGATCAGACCGCCTTCATCACCAGCGAAGCATTGGTACCGCCAAAGCCGAACGAGTTGTTCAGCACCGCGCGCACCTTGCGCTCCTTGGCCTTGTGCGGGACCAGGTCGACGCCCGCGCAATTCTCGCTGGGGTTATCCAGGTTCAGCGTCGGCGGCACGATGCCGTCGCGCATCGCGAGGATGCAGAAGATGCTCTCCACCGCACCCGCCCCGCCCAGCAGATGGCCGATCGCCGACTTGGTCGAGCTCATCGACAGGTCGCCGATCGCATCGCCGAACAGGCGGCGCACGCCGCCCAGCTCGAGCTCGTCGCCCAGCGGGGTCGAGGTGCCGTGCGCGTTGATGTAATCGATGTCTGACAGGGCCAGGCCCGATTTCTTCATCGCCATCTGCATCGACCGGAACGCGCCCGACCCCTCGGGATGCGGCGCCGTCACGTGATAGGCGTCGCCCGACAGGCCATAGCCGACGACTTCGGCATAGATTTTCGCGCCGCGCGCCTTGGCCCGCTCATATTCCTCGAGCACGACGACACCTGCGCCCTCGCCCATGACGAAGCCGTCGCGGCCCTGATCCCAGGGACGGCTCGCCCGCCACGGTTCGTCGCGGAAGCCGGTCGACAGCGCGCGTGCCTGACCGAAGCCGGCGATGCCAATCGGGCAGATGGTGCTTTCCGCACCGCCCGCCAGCATGACATCGGCGTCGTCCATCGCGATCATCCGCGCGGCGTCGCCGATCGAATGCGCACCGGTCGAGCACGCCGTGACCACCGCATGGTTCGGCCCCATCAGGCCATATTTGATCGACACTTGGCCGGAGATCAGGTTGATCAGCCGGCCATGCACGAAGTGCGGCGACACGCGCTTCGGACCCTTTTCGGCGAGCACCAGCGATTCGCTCTCGATGCCCGGCAGGCCACCGATGCCCGACCCGATCGAACAGCCCGCGCGGAACCGCTCTTCCTCACTCATGTCGAGCAGGCCGGCATCCTCGATCGCCTGTCCCGCGGCATCGATGCCATAGACGATGAACGGATCGACCTGGCGCTGGATCTTGTGATCGACGCGCTTGCCGGGGTCGAAGCCATATTCATGGTCGGCCGGCTTTACCTCACAGGCATAGTTGCTCTGGAAATCGGTCGCGTCGAACCGCGTGATCGTCCCCGCGCCGGACTTGGCGGCAAGGATGTTCTTCCAGCTGGTTTCGACATCCCCGCCCAGCGGGGTGACAAGGCCGAGGCCGGTGACGACGACGCGGCGCATAGTTACTCTCCGGTGTTGATCGCTACAAAACAAAACGGCTCCCCACCCCTTTCCGGGACCGGGAGCCGTTCGTCAAATCCTGCCCAATCGGGCGGCCATCCGGGAAACCCGAATTAGCCCTGATTCTCGTCGATATAGGTGATCGCGTCCTTGACGGTCGTGATCTTCTCGGCGGCATCATCGGGGATCTCGACGCCGAATTCCTCTTCGAACGCCATGACGAGCTCGACGATGTCGAGGCTGTCCGCGCCCAGGTCGTCGATGAAGCTCGCGTCTTCGGTGACCTTCTCGGCTTCGACGCCGAGATGCTCGACGACGATCTTTTTCACGCGATCGGCGGTCTCGCTCATGTACCCTGTTCCTTCTTGATGAGGTCGTTGGAAATCGAATCCTGAACGCACGTAGAACGCCGCCCGCGCCCGCGCAAGGGGGGCCGGGCGGAGTGAACGCGGTTCAGCGTGTGCGATACGCTGCTTCGGCTTCGGCCATGATCGACACGCCCGCCAATCCCTGCAGGATGAGCCCGGCGATCGCGCCGCGCTGGTCGGCGGGTACCGCGTCGAGCTTGGCCCCGCCTGCGACCAGCGCATTCCACGCGACGGTCATGTCCGCACCGGCCATCGATCCGCGCGCAACGGCCTGCTGCGCCTCGGGCGTCAGCGCGGCATGTGCAGCCTCGATCTGGGCGGTAGTCACTTCATGGGTGCGCAGCTGGTAGCGTGCGTTGGACAGCAGCACGCGACCGGTAAGGTAGCGAAAGGCCGCCTGACGACTCCGTTCGCCCCAGCCATTGCTGCCCTGGCATGCCGCAATGCGCTGACCGACCATCTGGAACGTCCGCTTTTCGGCATCGGTCTTCGGCTCGAACCCCGACCGGGCAAGGCTCGCCAGCGCATCGCGATCGATCGTGCGCGGCAGCGTGCGATAGGGGCACGCGATCGGCGTCTGGTCGCGCGGCCGACGCGCTTCCTCTTCCTGCACGCCGCCCGCAAACAGAGCGGCGCTGATCAACAAAAGCGACATGATTATTCCCCTTCCCCGGTTATTCCGGTGCTTACAGCATCGCCATCCCGCCATTCACGTGCAGCGTCTGGCCAGTGACATAGCCCGCTTCCTTCGACGCCAGATAAACGACTGCCGCACCGATGTCTTCGCCGCTGCCCAGATCGCCTGCGGGGATCTTGGTGAGCAACGCGGTCTTCTGCGCTTCGGGCAGTACGTCTGTCATTGCCGAGCGGATGAAGCCCGGCGCGACGCAGTTCACGGTGATGTTGCGGCTCGCCAGTTCCTGCGCCAGCGCCTTGGACATGCCGACCAGCCCCGCCTTGGACGCGGCATAATTGGCCTGCCCCGGATTTCCTGTGGCACCCACGACGGACGTGATCGAGATCATCCGGCCGAACCGTGCTTTCATCATCGGCTTGCCCGCAGCGCGCATCAGGCGGAACGCGGCCTCCAGGTTGACGCGGATCACCTGATCCCATTCCTCGTCCTTCATCCGCATGGCGAGGTTGTCGCGCGTGACGCCAGCATTGTTGACGAGGATGTCGAGCTTGCCCAGCGCCTCGACCGCCGACGGCACCAGCGCGTCCACCGCTGCGGCATCAGACAGATTGCATGCCAGCGCGACATGGTCCCCGCCCAATTCGGCACGAAATGCCTCCAGCTTTTCGGCATTGGACCCCGAAACCGCCAACCGCGCGCCCTGCGCCGCCAGCGCCTTGGCGATCGCCGAACCAATCCCACCGGATGCGCCAGTCACCAGTGCGGTCATGCCTGTCAGGTCGAACATGTTCAGTCCTTCTTTCTATCCACCGTCATGCTGAACTTGTTTCAGCATCCACCCTGCCACCAGCTGCTTCGTCGCATGCGGATGGGTGGACCCTGAAACAAGTTCAGGGTGACGGACAGTTGAGTTACTTAAAGCACCTTCTCCAGTGCCTCGATGTCATCCATCGTAACCACGCTGGTCACCGTCGCATCCGGCGCGATCCGCTTGACCATTGCGCCCAGCACCTTGCCGCCCAGCTCGACATAATCATGCACGCCGGCGTCGAACATCGCCGACACCGACTCGCGCCACCGCACCATGCCGGTCACCTGATCGACCAGCAGCCCCCGGATCGTGTCGGGGTCGCTCACCGGGGCGGCGGTGACATTGGCGTAGACCGGGACCAGCGGCGCGCGAATCGCGACATCGGCCAGCGCCTTGGCCATCGCATCGGCGGCGGGCTGCATCATCGGGCAGTGGAACGGCGCCGACACCGGCAACAGCACGGCGCGCTTCGCCCCATAATCCTTGGCAAGTGCCACCGCGCGGTCGATCGCGCCCTTGGCACCCGAGATCACCACCTGCGACGGATCATTGTCGTTGGCGACCGTGCACACCTCACCCTCGGCCGCCGCATCGGCAATCGCCTGCGCCTTGACCAGATCGGCACCCAACAGCGCCGCCATCGCGCCCTCGCCTACCGGCACCGCCGCCTGCATCGCCCGCCCGCGCAGCTTGAGCAGCTTTGCGGTCGTCGACAGGTCCAGCGCACCCGCTGCACACAGCGCGGTATATTCGCCGAGCGAATGCCCCGCGACGAAGTCGGCCTTGTCCGCCAGCCGTACCCCGCCTTCCTTTTCCAGCACGCGCAGCACCGCGATGGCATGCGCCATGATCGCCGGCTGGGCATTCTCGGTCAGCAACAGGTCGCCCTCGGGGCCTTCGGTCATCAGCTTGAACAGCTTCTGGCCGAGCGCATCGTCCACTTCCTGAAACACCTCCCGCGCCGCCGCGCTGGCCTGGCTCAGCGCCAGCCCCATGCCGACAGACTGGCTCCCCTGCCCCGGAAAGATGAAGGCACGCATGTTCAAGGCTCCTCTCGAAATCAGGCGGCCGCCCTAAGCCTGCTCCCCCACAACCGCAAGATGAACGAAGCTGAACGGGTTGCGACACACGGCGACCATTTTGCGCACCTCCCGCGAAACCCCTGCGACACGCCGCCCCCAGATTGATCTCGTCGCCCGATACCGGGCTTGAACGCAAGGAGACTGGAAATGAAGAAGTTTGTTCTCGCCGCCGTCGCCGCATCGGTCGCGGTCAGCCCGATCCTCGCCGCAGCGCCCGCCGCTGCCGCCCCCGCGCAGCAGACCCGCACGGTCGTGAAGCACAAGCCGAACGGCAAGGTCGTGGTCAAGAAGACGGTGAAGAAGGCGCCGCAGCAGCGCTATCGCACCAGCTGGAAGCGCGGCGAGCGGTTCGACTATCGCCAGGCGCGCAACTATCGCCAGATCGATTATCGCCACTATCGCGGCCTGAAGGCCCCGCCGCGCGGCTATCGCTACGTCCAGTCGGGCAATGACGTCGTGATGGTCAGCATCGCAAGCGGCATCATCGGCGCCATCTTTGGCAATATGATCCGCTAAAAGGGCTTCCTCCGGGCGGCGGGGTGTGCATCACTTCGCCGCTTGCCTTTTCCCAATAGCGCGCGTAAGGGCGCATCGTTGAGCGGCAGCTTCGGCTGGCCGCTTTTCGTATTTTGGAACGACAGCCGGAGGGGCGACCGCATGGGGCGGCGTCAGCGATCGGCCAACAAGTGAGAACAGACGCATGGCTCTGTACGAGCATGTGTTCCTTGCGCGCCAGGATCTGGCACAGGCGCAGGTGGACGCACTGGCGGAAACCGCCACCAAGATCGTCGAAGATAATCAGGGCAAGGTCGTCAAGACCGAGACCTGGGGTCTTCGCAGCCTCGCCTACAAGATCGCGAAGAACCGCAAGGCGCACTACGTGATGCTCGAAATCGACGCCCCCGCCGGTGTCGTCGCCGAGCTCGAGCGCCAGACGCAGATCAACGAGGACATCATCCGCTACATGACCGTCCGCGTGGACGCGCTTGAAGAAGGTCCGACCGTGATGATGCGCAAGGGTGACCGCGAGCGCCGCGGCCGTCGCGACCGCGACGGTGACGAAGGCCGGGGAGAATAAGACATGGCACGACCCTTTTTCCGCCGCCGCAAGAGCTGCCCCTTCTCCGCGAAGGACGCGCCCCGGATCGACTATAAGGACGTCCGTCTGCTGCAGGGCTTCGTTTCGGAGCGTGGCAAGATCGTCCCCTCGCGCATCACCTCGGTGAGCGCGAAGAAGCAGCGCGAGCTGGCGATCGCCATCAAGCGTGCGCGCCACCTGGGCCTTCTGCCCTTCATCGTGAAGTAAGGAGCGCAGCTCATGGAAATCATTCTGCTCGAGCGCGTCGAGAAGCTCGGCCATATCGGCGACGTGGTGAAGGTAAAGGACGGCTTTGCCCGTAACTACCTGCTCCCGAACAAGAAGGCGCTGCGCGCCAACGAAGCCAACCGCAAGGTGTTCGAGGCGAATCGCGAGCGCATCGTCGCCGAGAACGCCGCCAAGCGCACCGAAGCCGAGAAGGAATCGAAGGGCCTTGAGGGCGTTTCGGTCACTCTGATCCGTCAGGCGTCGAACACCGGCCAGCTCTACGGCTCGGTCGCGGTGCGCGACATCGTCGAATCGCTCAACGCCGATGGCCATAAGGTCACCAAGGCGCAGGTCGTGCTCGACAAGCCGATCAAGGCGATCGGCCTGTACGAAGTCCGCGTCGCGCTGCACGCCGAGGTTGTCGTGACCGTCAAGGTCAACGTCGCCCGCTCGCCGGAAGAGGCCGAGATGCAGGCACAGGGCGTCAACGTGATGGAGGCGATGTTCGAAAAGGACGAAGCCGGCTTCACCGAGGACTACGACCCCAACGCCGAACCCGGCGAGATCGCCGTCGAGGCAACCGAGGAGCAGGCCGAGGGCTAACCCCCTCGCCGCTTCCGGCCCAGACAAAGAGAAGGCCGCCCGGACACGAAGTCCGGGCGGCCTCTTTTTTTCGCTTGGGAGCGAAACCTGTGGGTTACGGCGCGACGACCATCGCGCCCAGCACCGCAACCAGCGGAATGGCGGCCAGAGCCACCGACATCAACTTGCCCATATGTGTTCTACCTGAAGCGTCTTTCAGGGTTAACAATGCGTGGTGAGGAGGAAGGTTGCATCGTGCCAGCGGTGCGCCGGCATCACTTCCGCCCGAACAGCTTCTCGATATCTCCATGCGCCAGTTTCACCCAGGTCGGGCGGCCGTGGTTGCACTGGCCCGAATGCGGCGTGACCTCCATCTCGCGGAGCAGCGCGTTCATTTCGGCGACGGAGAGGACACGGCCGGCGCGGACCGATCCGTGGCACGCCATCGTCGCGGCGACATGGTCGAGCTTTTCCTTGAGGCTCAGCGCCTGGTCGAATGCGGCGAGTTCGTCGGCAATGTCGGTGACCAGCGCGGTCACATCCCCTTTGCCCAGCATCGCCGGGGTTGCGCGCACCAGCATCGCGCGCGGGCCGAAGCGTTCCAGCTCCAGTCCGAACGCCGCCAACTCGCCTGCCCGCACCTCCAGCCGGTCGCACGCCGGTTCGTCCAGCTCGACCACCTCGGGCAACAGCAACGCCTGGCTCGCCACCCCGCCGCTGCTCACCGCGCGACGCATGCGTTCGAGGACGAGGCGTTCGTGCGCGGCATGCTGGTCGACCAGCACCAGCCCATCCTCCGCCTCCGCGACGATATAGGTGCGCGCCACCTGCCCCCGCGCGACGCCGAGCGGGTAGCTGATCGATGCAGGGACCGGCTCGGCGGCGGGTTCGGCGCGGGCTTGCGGAGGTGGCGAGAAGAAGGTCGGGCGCCGGTCGTTCAAAGCCGTCACCCCAGCGAATGCTGGGGTCTCCTCATGTGACGCGGCACCGCTTCCCCACGGGAGACCCCAGCTTTCGCTGGGGTGACGTGAAGGGCTTTGATCGGACGATGTCGGCTCCGACGTCCACAACCCCATCACCGCAGCATCGGGCCGCTGCACGCTGCGATGCCCTGCCCCGTCCAATGCCCGCCGCAACCCGCTGACGATCAGCCCGCGCGCCAGCTGCGGATCGCGAAAGCGCACCTCGGTCTTCGCCGGATGGACGTTCACATCGACCTGATCGGGCGGCACATCCAGAAACAGCGCCACCACAGGATGCCGGTCGCGCGCGAGCATCTCGGCATAGGCACCGCGCACCGCCCCGGTCAGCAGCCGGTCCTTCACCGGCCGTCCGTTGACGAACAGATATTGGTGGTCCGCCACACCGCGGTTGAAGGTCGGCAGTCCCGCGACGCCGCCCAGCAATATCCCCTCGCGCTCGAAATCGATGCCGACGCTGTTCGCCGCCAGGTCGCGGTCGGTCAGCGCCGCGACGCGCGCGATCCGGTCCATTCCCTCCTGAACGCTCAGCACCCGCCGCCCGTCATGCTCGACCGAAAAGCCGATCTCGGGCCGCGCCATCGCCAGCCGCTTCACGACGTCGAGGCAGGCGGCATATTCCGATCGGGTCGAGCGCAGGAACTTGCGCCGCGCCGGCACCTTCTCGAACAATCCCTCGACCCGCACCCGCGTGCCAGGCGGCAGGGCTGCCGGCCCCTCTCCCGCCAATGCGCCATTGTCGACAATGCGCGACCAGCCATCGGCCCCGCGCGGGCGGCTCTCGACCGTAAAGCGCGACACGCTGGCAATCGACGGCAACGCCTCGCCCCGAAAACCCAATGTCGTGACGGCATCAATCGCGTCATCGGGCAATTTCGACGTCGCATGCCGCTCCAGCGCGAGCGCCATTTCGGCGGGAGTCATGCCGCACCCGTCGTCGGTCACCTCAATCAGGTCGATCCCGCCGCCGTCCAGCCGGACGGTGATCCGGGTTGCCCCCGAATCGACAGCGTTTTCCACGAGTTCCTTGAGCGCGCTGGCGGGGCGTTCCACCACCTCACCCGCGGCTATCCGGTTGACAAGATGCTCCGGCAAGCGTCGTATTGACATGCAAGCCGGTGTAGCCCAAGCGGCGCCATCCCGCGACCCGTATCCGCCAGATTTCCTTCGGCCCCAGATTTTCTCCCGCCCGGAGTCGATCCGACCGAAACGGGTCAAGGTATGGTTTTTCAGTGCGAACCTGCGGCCCCGGGCGGCCGTGACAGAACGGTGCGATCAGAATGATTTTCTCCCGCCTTTTCAAGTTTATGTCCCATGATCTCGCGATCGATCTCGGGACCGCGAATACGGTTGTGTATCTGCGCGGGCGCGGAGTCGTCCTGAACGAACCGTCGGTGGTGGCGGTTGAAACGCTGAACGGCATCAAGCGGGTGAAGGCAGTTGGCGACGACGCCAAGCTGATGATGGGCAAGACGCCCGGTTCGATCGAGGCGATTCGCCCGCTCCGCGACGGCGTGATCGCCGACATCGACGTGGCCGAGCAGATGATCAGCCACTTTATTCGCAAGGTCACCGGGCAGCGCAAGTTCATGCGCTGGCCCCAGATCGTGATCTGCGTCCCCTCTGGCTCGACCAGCGTTGAGCGCCGCGCGATCCGCGACGCCGCGCAGAATGCCGGTGCGTCGCAGGTGTGGCTGATCGAGGAGCCGATGGCCGCCGCGATCGGCGCGGACATGCCGGTGACCGAGCCAATCGGATCGATGGTCGTCGACATCGGCGGCGGCACCACCGAGGTCGCGGTCCTGTCGCTGCGCGGTCTTGCGTATTCGAACAGCGTGCGCGTCGGTGGCGACAAGATGGACGAAGCGATTGTCTCCTATGTCCGCCGCAACCACAATTTGCTGATCGGCGAAGCCACGGCCGAGCGGATCAAGCAGGAAGTCGGCGTCGCCAAGCCGCCTGCGGACGGCATTGGCTTGACGATCCACATCAAGGGTCGCGACCTGGTCAACGGCGTTCCCAAGGAAATCCAGATCAACCAGGGCCAGATCGCCGAAGCACTGAGCGAACCGGTCGGCACGATCGTCGAAGGCGTGCGCATCGCGCTTGAAAACACCGCGCCCGAACTGGCCGCCGATATCGTCGATCAGGGCATCGTCCTCACCGGCGGCGGCGCGCTGCTCGAAGGGATCGACGAAGTGCTTCGCGATGAGACGGGTTTGCCCGTTACGGTCGCTGAAGATCCGCTAACCTGTGTGGCGCTGGGCACTGGACGTGCGCTAGAAGATCCGGTGTTTCGTGGTGTTCTGATTCAGGTCTGAGGAAGCGGGGGCTATGGCGCCGCCACATAACCGGCGCTCCGGCTTTTCGCGACGGGCGCAGTATGGACTGTTCTTGGGTTATGTTGTCGCGGTCGGCGGTGCGCTGATCGCGGTTGCTCTGCTGTTGCTCTCCACCCTGAACCCGCCCGCCTATGCCGTGGTGCGCGGTGCGTTTGCCGAGCTGGTCACGCCGATTGCATCCGGCGCGGACTGGACGCGGCGCGGGGTTTCCGGCGCACCGGCCTGGATCGGCAGCTTCTGGGGCGTGCGCGAGGAAAATGCCCGGCTGAAGGCAGAGCTGGAAGCGAACAAGACCCTGGTCGAACATGCCCGCGTGGTCACGCGCGACAATCGCCGGTTACGCGCGCTGCTCAAACTGCGCGACCGCGTGGCCGACCCGGTGGTTGCGGCCCGTATCGTCTATGCTAGCGGATCGAGCACGCGGCGCTTCGCCACGCTCAATGCCGGCAGTTGGCAGGGCGTGCGCACCGGCCAACCGGTGCGCGGTCCGGACGGCCTGATCGGTCGGGTCGTGGAAGTCAGCCCCAACACCGCGCGCATCCTGCTCGTGCTCGATCCCGAAAGCGTTGTCCCGGTGCGCCGCGTCCGCGACGGCCTCCCCGCCATTGCCGCCGGGCGCGGCGATGGCCTGCTTGAAATACGCTCGGCCAGTGTCGCGCAGATCCTGTTCGAGCCGGGCGATACGTTCGTCACGTCCGGCACGGGCGGACTGTTCCCGCCTAACATCGCCGTCGCAGTGACGCAGGAGCGCGCCCGCGACACCGCCAAGGCGCGGCCGACGGCAAGCCCAGACATGCTCGACTATGCGCTGGTTCAGCGGGCGTTCTTTCCGGAAGCCGCGGAAGTTTCAGCTCCGGACAAGGCACCGCGGTGACCGGCACGCGCTTTGCGGGCCTGGGCCAGCCCAATGTGTCACAGCGCGCGCGCTGGCTTGCCCCGCTGTCGATCATACTGGCGTCGCTGATCACGTTGATCCCGTTCAAGGCATCGGTGCCGCTGCTGCCGCCCTTTGGCCTGATGATGCTGCTGGCGTGGCGATTGCACCGGCCCGATCTGCTCAAGCCGTGGGCGCCGCTGCTGCTCGGCTTCGTCGATGACATGGTCAGCGGCCAGCCGCTCGGCAATGCGATGTTTTTCTGGACCGTCGCGTTCATCGCGATCGATGTGCTCGACACGCGGATTGTGTGGCGTGACTTTTTGCAGGACTGGCTGCTCGCGGCCGGCGCGATCGGCTTTTGCCTCATCGGCGGACGCCTGGTCGCGACCCCGCTCAATGCCCATGTCGATACTGTGCTGCTGATTCAGATCCTGATCTCGATCGCGCTGTTTCCGGTGCTGTCGCGCCTCGTCTCCCGCCTCGATCAGCGCAGGAAGTGGCAATGAACGGCCCAGTGCGTATGATCAGCGAAGGGCAGCAGAATTACAGCTTTTCGCGCCGCGCGATGCTGCTCGGCGGTATTCAGGCCAGTCTTGGGCTGGTGCTGGCCGGGCGGATGACCTGGCTCTCGGTCTATGAAAACGACAAATACAAGCTGCTATCGGAGAGCAACCGCGTCAACCTGACGCTGACACCGCCGCGGCGCGGGTGGATCGTCGACCGGCGCGGCGTGCCGATCGCCAACAACCGCACCGATTTCCGCGTCGACATTATCCCCGACCGGCTCGAGAACAAGGGTCAGGTGCTGAGCGCGCTCAAGCAAATCCTGCGCCTCACGGCCGAAGACATTGCGCGGATTGAGGATGACCTGAAGGGCGCGGCGGGGTTCCAGCCGGTTCAGGTCGCCGAGAATCTCGATTGGGAGCGCTATGCTGCGGTCAGCGTGCGCCTGCCCGAACTGCCCGGCGTCGCGCCGACGCGCGGCTTTGCGCGCAACTATCCCGCCGGTGCTGCGGTCGGCCATCTGGTCGGCTATGTCGGCACGGCCTCGGCCGAACAGTTCAAGGAGACCAAGGACCCCTTGCTGCTGACCCCCGGGTTCAAGCTCGGCAAGGACGGGCTGGAAAAGATGCTGGAGGGCAGCTTGCGCGGCACCCCCGGCGCCAAGCGGTCAGAGGTGACGGCGCGCGGCAAGCTGGTCCGTGAACTCGAAACCCGGCCGGACACGCCGGGCAAAACTGCGCGGCTGACCATCGATGCGGGACTGCAAGAGTATACCGCGCGCCGGTTGGGCAATGAATCCGGGTCGGTCACAGTGTTCGACCTCACCAATGGCGACATCCTCGCGATGGTGTCGATGCCATGCTACGATCCGAACGCCTTTTCGGACGGGATCAGCCGCACCGAATGGAAGATGCTCTCGGACGACGATCATCTCCCGCTGATGAACAAGACGCTTCAGGGCCTGTATCCGCCGGGATCGACCTTCAAGCCCGCGACCGCGCTGGCGATCCTGGGCGCCGGGATCGATCCCAAGCGCGTCGTCTACTGCAATGGCGGCTACACGCTCGGCAATCGCCGCTTCGGCTGCCTCGGCCGCCATGGGCCGATGACGATGCACACGGCGATCGCGCGCAGCTGCAACACCTATTTCTACACGCTCGGGCGTGAGATCGGGATTGATCCGATCGCCGCCGCCGCGCGCAAGCTCGGCTTTGGCGCCGAGTTCGACCTGCCCCTGCCCTCACAGCGTTATGGCACCGTCCCTGACACGGCGTGGAAGATGCGCCGGTTCAAACAGGAATGGACCCAGGCCGACACGCTCAACGCGGCGATCGGACAGGGCTATGTGCTGGTCAGCCCGTTCCAGCTCGCGGTCGCCACCGCCCGCATCGCGTCGAGCCGCGCGCTGCTCCCCTCGCTCATTATCGACAAGCCCAAACCACCGTTGCGGCTTGAGTTTCCCGAGGAGCATCTCGCCATTGTCCGCGCGGGGATGGATGAGGTGGTCAACGGGGCCGGCACCGCCGGCGCATCGCGGTTGCAGCTCGACGGTATCCGCATGGGCGGCAAGACCGGAACGGCGCAGGTCCGCCGGATCATGGACAGCAATCGCGGCCAGGGCGGCGAGTGGAAATATCGCGACCACGGCCTGTTCATCTGCTTCGCGCCGGTCGACAATCCGCGTTACGCCGCATCCGTGGTGATCGAGCATGGCATGGGCGGAGCGCGCGCCGCCGCTCCGGTGGCCAAGGACGTGCTGACCTGGCTGTTCGACCGGCAAAAGGCGATGGACACGCTCGCGGTGCTCGAAGCCGGATGGGGTGGCGACATCCGCACCCGCATGGCCGCGAAGGAAGCGGCGTTCCGCACCGCGCAGGGACTGCCCCCACGGGCCGAACGCGCGCCCGTACCGGTGCCCAATCCGGTCGCGTCCCCCACTCCGGCGGCAACGCCGGTCGCGGCACCCGGCACGACCGGCGCTCCGGCCCCTGCCCCCTCCGCCACACCGCCCCCCGCTCCGGCCGCGAGCGCGACCCCAGCAGCCGAGACCCCGCAATGACCACGATCGGCCCCGGCTTCGTTCCAGCCCCCGTGCTGCGCCTTCCCTGGGGCGCGCTGCTGCTGGTCACCGCGATCGGCCTGTTCGGCACGGCGATGCTCTATTCGGCGGCGGGCGGCAGCCTGACCCCATGGGCGCTCAGCCACGGCATCCGCTTTTCCGTTTCCCTCGCCATCGCGCTGGCCATGTCGCGCGTGCCGGTCGACTGGTACCGCCAGCTTGCCTTTCCGATCTACGGCATCTGCATTGTCCTGATCATCCTGACCGAATTGATCGGCCATGTCGCGGGCGGCGCGCAGAGCTGGCTCGACCTCGGCTTCATGCGGCTTCAGCCGTCGGAGCTGACCAAGTTGGCGTTGGTGCTGGCGCTGGCGCGCTTCTACGAAATGCTGCCCGCCGGCGAAACGCGCAAGTTCGGCGCGATCTGGCCGGCTGTGGTCATCACCATGGTTCCGGCCGCGCTGGTGCTGATCCAGCCCGACCTTGGCACCGCAATGATGATCATTGCCGGCGGTGGCGCGATGATGTTCCTCGCCGGCGTGCCGCTGCGGCTGTTCATCGCAGGGGGCATGGCCGCGGCCGTCGCGATCCCGCTGATGATCAACTATGGGATGCAGGAATACCAGCAGAAGCGCGTGCTGATCTTCCTCAACCCCGAACAGGATCCGCTGGGGGCAGGCTATCACATCACCCAGTCCAAGATCGCGATCGGGTCAGGCGGTCTGTTCGGCAAGGGGTTCCTTAACGGGACCCAGGTGCACCTGAACTACCTGCCCGAGGGGCATACCGATTTCGTGTTCGCGCTGATCGCCGAGGAGCTGGGACTGGTCGGCGGCGTCGCGTTGATCGCCGCGTTCGTCGCGCTGTGCCTGTGGGCGATCGGCGTCGCCACGCGCGCCAGCAGCAAGTTCGAACGGCTGACCGCCGCCGCGATCTCCGCCACCATCTTCTTCTATGTCGCGATCAACCTGCTCATGGTCATGGGCATGGCGCCAGTGACCGGAATCCCGTTGCCCTTGGTCAGCCATGGGGGGTCGTCGATGATGACGGTGATGTTCGCGATCGGCATCCTCTTCGCCATCGATCGCCAAAGTCGCAACAGCGCAAGGGCCGCGCGCTGGTAACTGCATTTTTCGCAAAAAGCCTGTTGCATTCCGCAGATGCCCCCGCTATCCGCGCCACTCCCGAACGCGGCAAGCGGCTGTTCAGCCCCTCCCTCCGCCCGGAATGGACGCATAGCTCAGTTGGTAGAGCAGCTGACTCTTAATCAGCGGGTCCTAGGTTCGAGCCCTAGTGCGTCCACCATTCTCATCTCCGTAAAGGGTTGCCCGATCAGTTCAGCATCGCGCGGATATTGAGTCGCTCGTGTCATGCGGTGGAGCGGAGCGGCGAAGCCGGACCGCACTGAACCAAAGCAACCAAGGAACGTTCGACAGACACAGGAGACCTCTGATGCCCGTCGAACCGCCAATCCCCGCCCAGCCGTCAACCCCGCCCCCCGAAGCTCCGCCGATGCCCCAGCCAGGCCAGCCCGCACCCGGGACGCCGGAGATCGTCCCTCCCGCGCCCGACATCGACATCCCCGCGCCGCAACCCGGCGGAGAACCGCCTTCGACCCCCGTGCAGCCGGTGGCGTAAGAAAATGCTCCGCCCCGCGTTCGTTACCATGTACCGACGTTGAAGTTGCGCTCTGCGCAGACCGGAAAATCGACCAACTGACCACTTCCCTTTTGCAACTGCTTTGATAAGTCTTCGGCAGAACAGGGGGAAATTCAGTGAAACTACACGCGTTTATGCTCGCGGCGTTGGCCGCGATGCTGAGCTTGACGGGCGTCGCGCACGCACAGGAAAAGACGGGGAACAAGCCGGGCTTCACATTAAAGCCGGGCACAGTGCGCATCGTGCTGATGCGGCCCACCATCCAGGTTGGCGCGCAATCGACAGGCGGGATGAACGAGCCCAATGCCGATTGGACCGCGCAGGCGCGCGAATATATCGGCAAGGCGCTTCGTGATCACCAGACGCGTCTCGGCAACGAGGTCGTCGAATATGACGAACAAGCCAGCGGCGACGGGGCAGTCGTTACAGAGTATTCGCGGCTGTTCGGTGCCGTCGCGGATTCGGTTATCGAATATCAGTTCTTTCCCGGAAACCGCCTTACGACCAAAAAGCGCAAGGACAGTTTCGAGTGGGGCATCGGCCCAGGACTCGCGCAGCTCAAGTCGCTGGAAGGTGCCGATTATGCGCTGTTCATCAACACGCACGATCAGTACGGATCGACCGGCCGCAAGATGCTTCAGCTGTTTGCGGCAATGGGTGGGGTCAGCGTCACGTCGGGCGTCCATGTCGGTCATGCCGGACTGATCGACCTGCGGACCGGTGAGCTCGTCTGGCTCAATGCGGACCGCGAAATGGGCGGCGATGTCCGGACTCCCGAAGGCGCGGCCAAGCGCGTCGCCCAGTTGCTGGAAGGCTTCCCGGGTCGGCCGACCGAAACGCAGACGGCGGCGAAATGACCACGATGCGCTGGTCGGCCGTTGCGGCGCTATTGCTCGGCGCGGTGGCGCCGACCCATGCCGCGCGCTCCGATCAGGCATCCGCGCTCCCGGCCTACACGCCCGCTTATGAGCCCACGACCGTCGATGAACGCGGGCTGTGGATGCAGGCAGACGAACGCGAACGGATGTTGCGCGACAGCCCGCTGCGGATCAACGACGGCAGGCTGGAGTCCTATCTAACGCAGGTACTTTGCCGCAGTGTGGGTCAGGACCGGTGCAAGGGCGTTCGCATCTATGCGATGGAAGTGCCCGCCTTCAATGCATCGATGATGCCGAACGGCGCGATGGAGGTGTGGTCCGGGTTGTTGTTGCGGGTGCGGGACGAAGCCGAGCTGGCTTCGGTGCTCGGCCATGAGTTCGCCCATTTCGAGCTGCGTCACAGCCTGGCCGGCTTCAAGGCCCGCCGTTCGGCCAGTGACGTGATCGCATGGATCGGCGTGCTGGGGGCAGTGGCGGCAAGCTATGGCTACTCGACCGGCGGCGGGAATGTTCAGATCTCGCTGATGGGTTCGTTTTTCCAGTTCAACCGGGAACAGGAAACGCAGGCCGATCTGCTCGGGCTCAAATATATTTCCGCTGCGGGTTATCCGGCTCAAGCATCGTCCGAAGTCTGGCGGTCGCTGATGGCCGAAAGCGATGCGTCGGTCGCTGGCCGGAAACAGAAACCGAAGCAAAGGTATAGCGCAGGATTTTTCGACACGCACCCGACCCATCTGGCGCGCGCATCCTATCTTGCCAAAGAAGCCCTGCGCATCGGTCCATCCGGTGACGCGCGCGGAGCGAGCTATCAGGAAGCGATGGCCCCTTATCTGCCGCGGTTTCTCGATGCACAAATCAAGCTGAATGATTTCGGCGGAACCACCTATCTGCTCGACAATCTCGCGACACGGTGGGGGTCAATGCCCGAATTACTGTTCGCGCGCGCCGAGCTGTATAGGGCGCGCGGATATCCCCGCGATCTTCAGACTGCCAGCGATCTGTATCGACAGGCCGCTGCGGCGGGATATGCGGCGCCCGAACTGCACCGCAACCTCGGACTGGCCCTGCTCCGCAATGGGGAGAGCGTCGAGGGCCGCAAGGCGCTGGAAGAATATCTTCGACTGAAACCTGACGCTAGCGACGCCAAGGCGATCGCGTCGCTCATCGAAAATTGAGGAAATTGCCATGAAATCCGCAATGATTGCGATCGCTCTGCTTGCTGGTGCACCCGCGCTCGCCAACTCCTTGGTGCCCCCCGGTCCCCGCGCCGCAATCGCCAAGTCCAGCATGTCGGCCACTCCCGCCGACGAGTGGAACAAGCTGACTCGCAATGAAGGCAAGAACACCGAAATCTGGACGATCGACGGCGACGGCTTGAACAAGGTGACCTTCTTGGGCGGCATTGCGCCTGGCATGCCGATCATGCGCGAAGTCGACCGCAAGAACCGTCCGCTGCCCAAGGTGACGGCCAACATGCTGATCACCGACATCCCGGCGCTGCTCGAATCCACCTATCGCGTGCGTTACGGCGTCAACCGGATGAGCATCGACAGCCAAGAGCCGGCGACGATCAGTGGTCAGAAGGGAATCCGGTTTACCTACAGCTTCACCCGCGACGATGAGGTGTCGCGCAAGGGTGAGGCGATTGGCGCGGTCATCGGCGGCAAGCTCTACCTCGTCGCCTATGAAGCACCCGCGCTCTATTTCTTCGACAAGGATGTCGAAAAATACCGCCGCGTGGCGGAAACGCTGAAGTTCTGACCCAACTGCCGCGCGCGACAGATTGACCGATCACCCGGAGCATCTCGCCAACTGGCGCGTTGTTCCGGGTGAGAGGATGCCAATCGATGACCGACCCTGACCCGCACCCGGACAGCTTGCCCGAAGCCGATCACGACCGCCGCAGCGACCTCGAACGCGCGTTCGAGGACACCAACCGCGACATTGAGAATGTTCGGGACGAATCTCCGCCGGATGCCGTCGACGGCGCCGTCGGCGGGACTGGCGGCGTGACCAGGAATCAGGACGACACCGCGCAGTAAGGTTGGGTCGCCTGGCCCCTACCCCGCCAGCGCCTTCTTCAACAGCTCGTTGACGACGCCGGGATTGGCCTTGCCGCCCATCGCCTTCATCGTCTGGCCGACGAAGAAGCCGAACAGGGCTTCCTTGCCGCCGCGATACTGTTCCAGCTGGCCGGGGTTCTTCGCCAGCACCTCGGCGATCACCGCCTCGATCGCCCCGGTGTCGGACGTCTGCTTGAGCCCGCGTTCCTCGACGATCTTGCCCGCGCTGTCGCCGGTTTCGAGCATGATCCCGAACACCTGCTTGGCGAGGCTGCCGGAGATGGTGCCGTCGGCGACCAGGCCGAGCAGTTCGGCTGCCTGCGCCGCGCTGACCGGCGATTCCTCGATGCTCTTGCCCAGCTTGTTGAGCGCGCCGAACAGCTCCGACGTCACCCAGTTCGACGCCACCGCGCCCTTTGCGCCCGCGTCGAGCAGCGCGTCGAAATAGCGTGCCGTCTCGACCTCGGCCGTCAGGACGCCGGCATTATACGGCGTCACGCCCGCGGCGATGTAGCGCGCACGCTTGGCGTCGGGCAGTTCGGGGAGCGACGCGCGGCATTCGTCCAGGAACGCGTCGTCCAGCTCCAGCGGAAGCAGGTCGGGATCGGGGAAGTAGCGATAGTCATGCGCGTCTTCCTTCGACCGCATCGACCGGGTTTCGCCGCGATCAGGATCGAACAGGCGGGTTTCCTGCACGATCGTGCCGCCGCTCTCCAGCACCTCGATCTGGCGCTTCGCCTCGATCTCCACCGTCTGCATGACGAAGCGCACCGAGTTGACGTTCTTGGTCTCGGTGCGCGTGCCGAACTCGGCGCCGGGCTTGCGCACGCTGACGTTGACGTCGGCGCGCATCGATCCCTGATCCATATTGCCGTCGCACGAGCCGACATAGCGCAGGATCGAGCGCAGCTTGGCGAGATACGCCCCCGCCTCGGCGGGCGAACGCATGTCGGGCTTCGACACGATCTCCATCAGCGCGACGCCGCTGCGGTTGAGGTCGACATAGGACAGGCGCGGATGCTGGTCGTGCATGAGCTTGCCGGCGTCCTGTTCGACATGGATGCGCTCGACGCCGATCGTCTTGGTCTCGCCATCGACGTCGATTTCGATCGCACCCTCGCCCACGATCGGGTGATAGAGCTGGCTGATCTGATAGCCCTGCGGCAGATCGGCGTAGAAATAGTTCTTGCGGTCGAAGCGCGACCATTTGTTGATCTGCGCATCGATTGCCATGCCGGTGCGCACCGCCTGCCGGATGCACTCCATGTTCGGCACCGGCAGCATCCCGGGCATCGCCGCGTCGACGAGGCTGACCTGCGTATTCGGCTCCGCCCCGAACGCGGTCGCGGCGCCGGAGAACAGCTTGGCGTTGGACGTGACCTGGGCGTGGACCTCCAGGCCGATCACGACCTCCCACTCGCCGGTTTCGCCTTTGATGCGGTATGCAGTTGCGTCAGCCATGTTCGGTCTCTGGTGTAAGGAAGGTCAGTTCGGGAAAATAGGATGCGAGCCGCTGGTCACGCGTCATCAACGTCGCGCCCAACACCACCGCATGCGCGCCGATAAGGAAATCCGGCAAGATTGTCGAACGCGGACCGCCGCGACGGCGATATTCGCGAAACGCGGCGGCAGCGCGCAGCGCGACGGGCGGGGTGAGGTCGAGGATTTCAATGCCAAGCTGGCCCATGTCATCCACCAACGCATCAGGTTGCTGCACGCCGACCGCAACTTCCGCCACGACGATCAGATTGGCAGCAAGGTCGGCACCATCAGCAAACCGATCGAACAGGGTCGTTGCCCAGCCCCCGTCCGCCGGGGAGGGCTGGTTCATCAGATCGATCACGGCATTGCTGTCAAGAAAGATCACGGCAGCGGTTCATCGCCGCGCAAAAATTCCATGATCTCGTCGGTCGTCTTTCCGGTGCTTTGACGGGCACGCACCTCCGCCAGCACCTTCATCAACCGCTCGCGGCGTTCGTCAGGTGTCTCGATCCTCTCCGAAGGCGCCGGAAGCACCACCGCCTCACCGCGATCGTTGATCCCGACCTGCACCGGCTTGCCCGGCTGCAGGCCAAGGCGGTCGCGCACATCCTTAGGGATCAGCACCTGTCCCTTGCTGGTCATATTAGTGACGGTGCGAAGATCGATCGGGGCGTTCATGGCGATGCTCCAGTGTTACCTGAGGTAACACCTGGCGTCCCGCGTTTCAATCACCACCACTGCTCCGGCCGCGCCGTGAAGCCCGCCCGCTGCTCGATCGCGAGGCTCGCATTCAGCACCCCCTGTTCGTCCAGCGGCTTGCCGATGATCTGCAGGCCGAGCGGAAGCCCGTCCTTATCCAGCCCGCCCGGCACCGACATCGCCGGGATGCCGGCCAGCGAGGACGGCACGGTGAACACGTCGTTCAAATACATCGCCAGCGGATCGGCGCTCTTCTCGCCCAGCGCGAAGGCGGCGCTCGGTGCGGTCGGGGTCAGCAGCAGGTCGCACTGCGTCCACGCCCGTTCGAAATCGCGCGCGATCAGCGTGCGGACCTTCTGCGCCTGGGTGTAATAGGCGTCGTAGAAGCCGGCCGAGAGCACATAGGTGCCGATCAGGATGCGGCGCTGCACCTCCGGCCCGAACCCGGCAGCGCGGGTTGCTGCGTACATGTCCTGCAACCCCGCCCCATCGGGCAGGTCGCGCAGGCCGTAGCGCACGCCGTCATAGCGCGCGAGGTTCGACGACGCCTCAGCCGGGGCGATGATGTAGTATGCGGGCAGCGCATATTTGGTGTGCGGCAGCGAGACCTCGACGATCTCCGCGCCCGCATCCTTCAGCCAGTCGATGCCCTGCTGCCACAGCGCCTCGATCTCGCTCGGCATGCCGTCGACGCGATATTCCTTGGGGATGCCGACCTTCTTGCCGCGCAGATCGGGGTTTAGTCCCGCTTCCCACTTCGGCACGTCGAGCTTGAGCGAGGTCGCATCCTTGGCGTCGAAGCCCGCCATCGCCTCCAGCATGATCGCACAGTCGCGCACGTCGCGCGCCATCGGCCCGGCCTGATCGAGCGACGAGGCGAACGCCACCACGCCCCAGCGCGAGCAGCGGCCATAGGTCGGCTTGATCCCGCTGATGCCGGTGAACGCCGCAGGCTGACGGATCGAACCGCCGGTATCGGTGCCAGTCGCCGCGGGGACGAGCCGCGCGCTGATCGCCGCCGAGCTGCCGCCCGACGAACCGCCTGGCGCGAGCGGGGCATTGCCGCCGTCCTTACGCCGCCACGGGCTGATGACGTTGCCGAAATAGCTGGTCTCGTTCGACGATCCCATCGCGAACTGGTCGAGGTTCAGCTTGCCCAGCATCCCCGCGCCCGCGTCCCAGAGTTTCTGCGAAACGGTCGATTCATAGACCGGCTTGAACCCCTCCAGCATGTGACTGGCGGCGGTGGTCTGCACGCCCTTCGTGCAGAACAGGTCCTTCATGCCGATCGGCACGCCGGCCAAGGGTTTCAGCGTTTCACCAGCGGCACGCGCGGCATCGGCTTCACGCGCGGCGGCGAGGGCATGGTCGGGCGTTTCGACGATGAAGGCGTTGAGCTGCTTGGCCGCGCTCACCTTGACGATGAACGCGTCGGCGACCTCGCGCGCCGAAAATTCGCCCGTGCGGATGCCGTCGCGCAGCGCGGCGACGCCGAGATTGGTGAGGTCGGTCATGCCCTAATTCCGTTTGCGCTGAGCCTGTCGAAGCGCCGCTCTGCGCCCAAACTGAGGTTGGTATGACGCCCTTCGACAAGCTCAGGGCAAACGGGCGCAGGAGTGTAAGCGCACATTATTCGATCACCTTGGGCACGGTGAAAAAGCCATGCTCGGCGAGCGGCGCATTGGCCAGCACCGCGTCGCGCATGTCGCCGTCGTTCACGACGTCATCGCGCAGGCGCAGCGTGTTGGGGATCACGGCGGTCATCGGCTCGACCGACGAGGTATCGACCTCGCCCAGCTGCTCGATCCAGCCGAGGATGTTGTTGAGCTCAGGCGCGAGCCGCTCGGCGTCGGCATCGCTGATCGCGATGCGCGCAAGGCTCGCGACCTTCTTTACGGTGGCGGGTTCTACGGACATGGGGAGCGCCTAGCAGCGACGCCCCCGTTTCAGCAAGCGGGGTTATTCGAACGGATCGCCGACCGGCACGCCGCCGACGAAGACCTGGCGGCGCTGGACGGGCCGGACTTCGATTGCGCCGGACTGATATGCCTCAATTTCTGCAGCCTGGATTGCTTTACGCCGATCTGGCTCGGGCGTTTTGGGTTCGCCCCACGTTCCGTCTCTAAGCACAACATGATTTGGGCCGTGACAATAGCGCCGAACCCCTGACGGCGGCGTTGCGAAGCAACGATCATCGAAAATCAGAGCCTCACGGCCGCCGGGCATGAGATAGACCGTACAACCGCTGTCGGTATCTTTGCCGCACGACTCCCAGCGGATTGCTAAATCGATTAATTCGTTAGGAATGGCAGCGCCTTGTGGGAGTCGGCGTATCCGCTTCGCCGCCGCGACGATATCAAACGAAGGCTCATTTCTCGCGAGGTCGTAACGACCTTCGGCCTTGGCGGCCTCCACTGCTTTAGCCCGGAGTGCAGCATTGCCAGACGCCCTCAGCCGCTCCAACGCATTCCGCCCCGGCTCGCCGAAATCGAACGCCAGCGCCGCCCAGTCGAACTTGTCCGGCGACACCTTGCCCGACTCCAGCCGCGCGACCTGATCACGGGTCGAGATCCCGTTGAAGCTCACAAGCGGCGTCGCCAGCAGCAGCGCGACACCGCACACGATCATCGCCAGATGCAGGTTCGCGGGCCGCACGCGCTCGGCCCAGCCGCCGCGTCCGCGGATCACGCTGGCGAGGTACGCGACCGCCACGACGCTCGCGATGACGACGAAGGTCAGACCCCACAACCGCTCCGGCGTGAACCCGTACTGCCCGATGCGCAGCCCGGTCGCGACGGCGGCAATCCCGACCAGCGGCAGGATCGCCACCGCCAGCACCAACGCCGCCCAGCGCAGCACGCGGTTGCGCGGCGCATCATCGCCGCCATTCCCGATCACCGCATTGACCAGCAACAGCGCCCCGACCGCACACGCCAGCAGGATCGGCGTGGTCGACTTGGTCGCCTCCCACAAGGGCTGCAACCCAGTGAACGGCAGCGCGATCAGGAACAACCCCAGCCCCACCGCCAGCACCGGCGCGAGCACTCCCAGCACCAGCATCGCGACATTCTGCAGCAAACCGACGATCCGCCGCTGTTCACGCAGCAGCGCGAGGCCCAAGCCGAAGGACAGCCCGACCAGCCCGCGCCAGAACCATTCCTTTTCAAGCAGGTCGCTGAGTAGCTCGATCCCGATCAAATTGAACAAGGCGGCGAGCAGGAAGGACAGCAGCATGACGACGCCGACAAACGCCCAGCTAAGGCACCACAGCACCGCGTTGGTCCAGGCATGGTCATGCGCTTGGCTGTAGGAGATCGGCCGAAATCCGCCCTCACGCCCCGCTTGAAACAGCGGCGCCGCAATCCCGATGGCGAGCGCGAGGCAGACCAGCCGCCAGCCCTCGGTCGCGCTCCACCCCGATGTCGCCCCATTGAAATAGAGGATCAGCGCCGCCACCGCGCCGCATCCAACCGCGAAGATCACCGAGCGAATCAGGTCGGTGCGGATCACGACAAAGCCGAACAGCAGCGCCGACACGCTGACGAAGCTGAGCAGCGCGAGTCGCACCGCACTGATCTCTGGCTGATAGCCGGTCCCGATAATCCAGTGCGCGATCAGCCCCGCAGCCAGGCCCAGCGCGGCGAGGATCGGCGGCAGCAATGGCCAACGTTCGTCCCGTTGTTCGAGTGCTTCGCTCATCCCCCGCCCCCTTCGATTACGTCCGCCAAGGTTGCATCCTTCGCAACCATCGCGCAACGGAAAGCGATTGCCCGGCAGCGGCTCATGCTGCATTGCACAATGGAGAGCCCGACGTGGCGCGTAAGTTCCTCTATCTCGTGGCGGTGGTGATCGTGCTCGCGCTTGCAGCGACCTTTGCGTACCGGATCTGGGGTGCCGAGCTGCTGCGGCAGGCGATGGTGCCGGGCGGCCGCTTCGAATCGCAGGCCACCCTCCCCGCTAACAGCTACACCCGCGCAGACATGTGGCTCGCGCGGCCCGACAAGCCGGGCAACCCCGCACTGTGGACGCCGGCGGGAATCAAGCCTGCGGACAAGCCCGAGGCGGCGGTCTTCTTCATCCACCCCACCTCCTACCTCAACCGCGCCAAGTGGAACGCGCCGCTGGATGACAAGGAGGCGAATGATCGCGCCAACCTGTTCCTGCGTGGCCAGGCGAGCGCGTTCAACGGCGCGGGCGCAATCTGGGCGCCGCGTTATCGCCAGGCGACGTTCGGCGCATTCCTCACGACCAAGGTGGATGCGCAACAGGCGCTCGATCTCGCCTACCGCGACGTCACCGCTGCATTCGACCAGTTCCTCAGGGAAGCGGGCGACCGCCCGATCATCCTTGCCGGACACAGCCAGGGCGCGCTCCACCTCACCCGCCTCTTGCGCGACCGCGTCGCGGGCAGGCCGCTCGCGAAACGGATCGTCGCGGCGTACGTCGTCGGCTGGCCGGTGTCGCAGACCGCCGACCTGCCCGCACTCGGCCTCCCGGAATGCACCGCCGCCGACCAGAGCGGCTGCATCCTGTCGTGGCAGAGCTTTGCCGAGCCCGCCGACCCGTCGCTGATCCTCGACACCTTCGATGCCTCGACCGGCTTCACCGGCGCGCCGCGCAAGGACACGGCGATGATCTGCAGCAACCCTGTCATCGGAACTCCGGCGGCAAAGGACGCGGCGATGTTCGATGTCGGCAATCTGCTTCCAGCATCCGACCTGTCGTCGGCCACGCTGGCGAAGAACAAGACTACGCTGCGCTGTGACGGTCGTGGGTTCCTGATGCTCGGCACGGTGCCGCCGGGGGTTGGCGGGCAATATGTCCTGCCCGGCAACAACTACCATGTGTTCGACTACACACTGTTCTGGAGCGATGTCCGCGCCGACGCCGAACGGCGGCTGACCGCTTATCGAAGGCAACGCAGCAGCTGGATCGACTTCTTCGCGCGCCGGGCGGTGGGATGATAACGACCGAAGCTGCGGTGTTCCGGGATGCGCTGCCCCATGGCGGGCGGCTGCTGGGCCTGGATGTCGGCACCAAGACGATCGGCACGGCGCTGTGCGACGCCGGCTGGTCCTTCGCCAGCCCGGCGCATCTGATCAAGCGCACCAAGTTTACCGCCGACAAGGCCGAGCTGGTGTCGCTGATCGGCCAGCAACAGGTCAAGGGGTTGGTCATCGGCTTGCCCCTCAACCTCGACGGGACCGACAGCCCACGTACCCAATCGACCCGCGCCTTCGCCCGCAACATGGCCGACCTCGACCTGCCCATCTTCCTGTGGGACGAACGCTGGTCCACCGCCGCGGTCGAGCGTCAGATGATCGCCGAAGACCTCTCCCGCGCCAAACGCGCCGAACGGGTCGACAAGCTGGCGGCAAGCTACATCCTGCAAGGGGCGATCGACGCGCTGGCGACCGGTTAAGCCACGACCTCACGGGGCCGCAGCAGCCCGCCGCGATCGAAGCGCGCGATCAGCCCGTCTAGCGTCCGCGCCGCCATCTCCCCGCGCGGGCGGTTGCGATAGTCGGGCGAATCGGGGTCGGCGAGCTGCAGCCGCTGACCGAAGCGCTGGATATCGATGGCCAGCGTCTCGGCATGTTCGGCCGCCGCTGCCAGCTTTGCCTTGCGCATCCCGGATCGCATCGATCGACCCAGACGACGCAGAGCGCTGCGATTGGCCTCCGCTTCGCGCGCAAAGGCATCGCTCAATCGCTGCAAATCCTCAAGGTAACGGAAGGACACCACCTGTCCGGGCAGGAACCCCAGTTGGTCGTCGCCATAAGCAACATTGCTGCCGACCCGGACCACCGCCTCGCGCAGATACAGGGCCGTCACCTCGCGCATGGTCGATGCCGCAACATCGCAGAATCGGGTCGTCGCGAGGATCGCGGGTGCCGTCCGCGCATCCACCGCATGGCCCAGGATCGTGCATTTTTGGCGCAGGCCGCCCGCCGCCTCGGCCTGCCGCGCAATTGCCCGCCGGATCCGCGTCAGCCGCTCCAGCGGCGATGCGTGATTTTCGCGGAACAACTCCCGCGACAGTTCCACCGCGGCATGCGCCGATCCGGCATGTGCCTCAAGCGCGGCATCGCGCAGCAGCCTCCGCAGTCCCGCCCAGCGCCACCGGTCGACGATCCAGCTCCACAGCGGCACCGCGATCACCAGCAACGCGATCTGCGCCGCGATGAACGCGACCAGCATCACCGGCGCACCGGCCAGCCAATTCCCCCATTGCTCCACCATCACGTCCCCCCGGCTCGCGATTCTCCATCGGATAGGAGCGAATTGCTTCAAGTGCAGGACTCCTTGCGTGGTCGGCCCCGCGCCGCTAACCGGCAGCTTTAATGCAACCGCCGATCGATCACCGCCCCGGCGCCCAGATTCAGGGGCGCGCCGTGTTTCCGCACGCGCACCTGACGGGCATTTCCGGGCTTCAGCCGCACGAAATCCTGTTCCTGCTCGACGAGGCGGAACAGTGGATCGAGGCGAACCGCAACCGCGCGCCCAGCGACCATCGTCTCGACGGGCTGACCCAGATCAACGCGTTCTTCGAGAATTCGACCCGCACGCTGCTGAGCTTCGAGATTGCGGGCAAGCGGCTGGGCGCCGACGTCGTCAACATGCACGCCGCACAGTCGAGCGTGAAGAAGGGCGAGACGCTGATCGACACCGCGATGACGCTCAACGCGATGCGCGCGGACGTGATCGTGATCCGGCACATGTCGTCCGGCGCGGTGCAGCTGATTGCCGACAAGGTCGATTGCCCGGTGCTCAACGCCGGCGACGGAAGCCATGAGCATCCGACCCAGGCGCTGCTCGACGCCCTCACCATCCGCCGCCGCCGGGGCAGCGTCGCGCATCAGCGCGTGGTGATCTGTGGTGACATCCTGCACAGCCGTGTCGCGCGCTCGAACATCCTCGCGCTCACCGCGCTTGCCGCGGAGGTGCGCGTCGTCGCCCCCTCGACGCTGATGCCCGCCGCGATCGAGAAGATGCACGTCACCCCCTTCACCGATTTCGATGCAGCGCTGGAAGGGGCGGACGTGGTGATGATGCTGCGGCTTCAGAATGAACGCATGTCCGGCGCCTACATCCCCTCGACGCGCGAATATCACCTCAACTACGGCCTGACGCTTGAGCGCCTCAAGCGCGCCAAGCCCGATGCGCTGATCATGCACCCCGGCCCGATGAATCGCGGGGTTGAGATCGACTCGGTCGTCGCCGACCTGCCGGGCCGCTCGGCAATCACCGAACAGGTCGAGATGGGCGTCGCGGTGCGCATGGCGTGCCTCGACGTGCTCACCCGGCGTGCGCGCGGCGTGGAGGGCTGGGCATGAACCGCATCTTCCGCAACGCCCGGCTGGTCTGCCCCGAGGGTGGCGAGCGCAGCGGCGACCTGTTCGTCGCCGACGAACGGATCGTCGACAGCGCGCCCGAGGGAGCCGAGGTCATCGACTGCGGCGGCAAGTTGCTCGCCCCCGCCCTCACCGATCTCGGCGTATTTGCGATGGACAAGGCGGCGTGCCGTGCGGGCGGGATCGCACGCATCGGGCTGATGCCCGATCAGTCGCCCGTGCTCGACGGCCCCGGCCTCGTCCAGCGCGCCGCCGACATGGGCAAGCCAGAATTGTGGGTCCACCCGATCGCCGCTGCGACGCGGGGGCTGGAGGGCGTGGACCTCGCCGAGTATGCGACCAACACGGATGCCGGCGCGCGCGCCGTAGGCACCGGGCGTGGGTGGATCGCCGATAGCGGCGTGATGCGCCGCGTCCTTGCCTATGCCCGCGATTGCGGGCTGGCCGTTATATCGCACGCCGAAGATGCCGGGCTAACGCGCAGCGCCGTGGCGACCGAAGGCGAGACAGCGACCCGGCTCGGCCTCCCCGCCGCCCCCGCCGTGGCCGAGGCGCTGGCCGTCGCACGCGACCTGATGCTCGCCGAAGCGACCGGCGCGGCGATCCACTTCCGCCAGCTGACAACCGCCGCCGCGTTCGCGCTTGTCCGCGCAGCAAAGGCGCGGGGCGTGCGTGTCACCTGTGGCATTACGCCAGCGCATCTCCTGCTGTCCGACATCAACCTGTCGGACTTCCGCACCTTCGCGCGCCTCTCCCCGCCACTGCGCGACGACAGCGACCGACTTGCCGCGCTCGCCGCGCTCGCCGACGGGACGATCGATGTGCTGTGTTCGGGCCACGACCCGCGCGGGCCGGAGGAAAAGCGCCTGCCGTTCGCCGATGCGACGCCGGGCATGGCCGGTGCCGCGACACTGCTGACGCTCGGGTTGGGACTAGTGCGTGAGGGGCATGTGACGCTCGACCGCCTGTTCACTCTCGTCGCGCGCAACCCGGCGCGGATCCTCGGCATCGATACCGGCACGCTTGCGCCCGGAATGCCTGCCGATCTGGTGCTGATCGATCCCGAAGCCCCGTGGCAGATCGTCGCCGACACCATGCCGGGCAAGGCGGGCAACACCCCATTCGACGGCTTGCCCGTCCAGGGCAAGGCACTCCGCCTGTTCAAGGGCGGCAGCGAGGTCCGCTGAAACGAACAGGGCCGGGAGTGACCCCGGCCCTTTCTCATTCAGGCGCGTGGTTCAGCGCGACGCGCTGCGCACCCATCCCGCCGGCTTGTCACCCGCAGCGGGGCGCACGAAGCACTTCCCACCGTCGCCGCGCACTTCGCGGCACAGCGCGTCGGCATCGGCGCGGGCAAGCCCGCCGACCGACAGCCGCTGGAACGCGCCCGCCTTGGTCGAAACGCTGGCGCTCGCCGGGGTCAGACCCTTCAGTTCCGGCGTGCGGCGCACCATCCGCCCCCATGCGTCACGCGCGACGCCGATGCTGTCATAAGCACCAAGCTGAACATACCAGCTGCCCTTGGCAAAGCGCTGGGTCGACGAAACATCGACGCGGACCGGCTTGGTTGCGCCAACGCTGGCGACCGATGTCTCAGCGCGAACCGCGCGGGTCGGGATCGCCTGGACGATCTCCTGACGCGGCGCAAAAACGACCTGTTGGCCGCTCGGCGCCGTGATCGACGGACCTTGTACGACTTCTGCCGCCGCCACATCGACGGTCGTAGCAGCAACCGCAGCGACCGCCTCGACCGGAGCTGGGCCGGGCATATAGGTTTCGACCGGATCGGCGACCTGCGCCGCCGCAACGGCGCTGGTCATCGCTTGCGCGAGCGCCAGCCGCTCAGGCTGCCCCTTGTCGGCAATCGGAGTCACGCCGAGCAGCGACGCCACCTGGTCATAGGCGTTCTGCGGACGCGCAAAGCTCGCCCATTGCATCATGCGGCCATCGACTTGGTCAGGCGACAGATCGAGCGCGGCAATCGCCCGCGCCTGCGGCCACTGGCCCGCGAGCGCGAGGCTGAGCGCAAGGTTCTGGCGCGTCTTGGCGTCGGCGCCGGGCTGGCGCGCAATCTCCATCAGCAGCGCAACCGCGCCGGCCGGATCACCCGCCAAGGCCATGGCGAGGCCGCGGTCGCTTGCGGGGATGGTCGCCGAATGCGTCGCCAGCGTCTGGCGCGCGACATCCCACTCGCCCGTGGCGATCTGCGCCAGCGCGAGGTTGAGCGCGGTGCGGCCATTGGCCGGATCGAGCGACAGCGCCTCGTTCAGCGCCTGCGCCGCCGACACAAAGCGGCCCGCGAACAGATAGGATTCGCCGAGCAGCTTGCGATACTCGCCATTGCGCGGATCGAGCGTGACCGCTGCTTCGGCATGCGTGACCGCCTTTTGCCCCTCACCCTTTTTCAGGGCCTTGGTCGCGGCGGCGGCTTCCTTCGCGGCGCGGCGCAGATCGGCGGTTTCGACCCCGCTGCTGGCGACGGCGAGGCCGCCGATCAGCGTCGGGCCGCCGACGATCGGTGCACCCAGCACCAGTGCCGAAACCGAGATGGTCAGAATGCGACGAACGTTCATGGCTCTGTGTCCCCCTGGATCAGCGCGCCTTGCCCGCAGGGAGCCGGTCAACCAGCGCCCCCAGTTCTGGCAAAGATTCAAGAAATGCATCGAGCGCCTCGGTGACGATAACCTGCGCCGAGCGGCCAGTGACCGCCGAGGCGAGACGCAGCTTGAGATGACGGTCGTGATCGAGCCGCAGCGTAAATGCGGCCTTGCCCTTGCGTGCGCCGACCTCGCGCCCGATCCGGGCAGCGGTGGCGGTCGATACCGGGCGCGTCGGCGTTTCGGGTTCAGGCGCGACCGGTGCGGCCACGGGCTGTGGCGGCGGGGCAAACTCTTCGACCAGCGTTTGGCGCTGGGCCAGCACCGGCGGGACCGGCTCGAATACGGGCGCAGGCGGCAGATCGCTGCCCATGTCGTTCCAGCCGAGATCGTCGAGCGAGGTACCCGGATCGAGGCCCACAAAGCCTTGCGGGCGCATCGCGGGGCGCGCCTGTCCCTTGCGGGCGAGCAGGCCCGAAGACAGCGACGCGGCGGGCTTGGCGGAACCGAACATCAGCTCACCACCCGGCGGCCAAAGCCACCCTGCGGACGCCCGGCAAAGGCGGCATGGGGCGCGGCCGCAACGGCGGGCGCGCTGAACACGGTGCGGCGAAAATTCTTTTCGAGCCGGTCGTTGATATAGGCCCAGAGCGCGGTGACCTCGGCGGCGGACTTGCCGTTCGGATCGACCTCCATCACGGTGCGGCCGTCGATCATCGATGCGGCGAAATCGGTGCGGTGGTGCAGCGTCACCGGCGCGACGGTGCCGTGCTGCGACAGCGCGACGGCGGCTTCGCTGGTGATCTTGGCCTTGGGCGTCGCGGCGTTGACGACGAAGATCAGCGGCTTGCCCGCACGGTCGCACAGATCGACCGTGGCGCCGACGGCGCGCAGATCGTGCGGCGATGGGCGGGTCGGAATGACGATCAGTTCGGCGACCTGGATCACGCTCTGGATCGCCATGGTGATGGCCGGCGGGGTGTCGATCACCGCGAGGCGAAAGCCCTGCTGGCGCAACACCTCAAGATCGGCAGCCAGCCGGGCGACGGTCGTCTGCGCGAAGGCGGGGAAATCCGTCTCACGCTCGTTCCACCAATCGGAGAGCGACCCTTGCGGATCGATGTCGATCAACACGACGGGGCCGGCACCCGACCGCTGCGCCTGCACCGCGAGGTGCCCGCTCAGCGTGGTCTTGCCCGATCCACCCTTTTGTGATGCCATCGCTAGTACGCGCATCGACCCCTCGAAAAAATCCCGGTTACCCAGACTTGGGGATGCCATCGGGAAGCTAAGAAGGGGTTAATACGGTAGTCGGACGCCGGACATGTCCCATGCCGGGCTTAACCAAAGCGCAAGCATGTCTTGGCCATGCTATGGTTAACTGGCATTATCCAGGCGTGGTGGGATCGGGGATCTGACGGAATGAAGCAGTTGATCTGGGCGGCGGCGGTGGCTGGCGCAATGCTGGTCGGCGTGCCGGCATTGGCACAAGCAGATGTGAAGGCCGGGGTCGAAGCATGGCAGCGCGGCGACTATCGCGCCGCCGTCGCGCAATGGCGCGGCCCGGCGGTGGCTGGCGACGCCGATGCGCAGTTCAACATGGGTCAGGCCTATAAATTCGGCCGCGGCGTCCCCGCCGACCTCGCCCAGGCCGAAGAATGGTACCGCAAGGCGGCGCTGCAAGGCCATCCTCAAGCCGAGGAGAATTACGGCCTCGCGCTGTTCGAGAACGGCAAACGGCTGCAAGCGGTCGAATGGCTCGAAAAGGCGGCCGGTCGCGGCGCACCGCGCGCGCAATATGTACTGGGCACGATGTTGTTCAACGGCGACGCGGTGGCCAAGGACTGGGTCCGCGCCTATGCCCTGATCGTCCGCGCATCGGCGCAGGGGCTGCCCCAGGCAGCGACGTCACAGGCGCAAATGGACGGCTATATCTCGCTCGCCGACCGGCAAAAGGGACTGGAGCTTGCGCGCGTCTATGAGCGCGACGCCGGCCGTCCAAGCATCGCCGCCGTGCAACCGCCACGTGGCACCCAGCCGCCGTCCGCAATCGGACGAACTCAGCTCCCGCCCTCCACTGCCTATCAGCCGCGCGACCCGATCCCGGCCCCGACGCCCGCACCGACCGAAAGCGCGCAGACGCGCCCCTCCCCACCCATCGTTCGTCCTGCGCCCAAACCGACGCCGAAGCCTGCGCCCACTCCCGTGGCAACGGCGGCGATCCGCGATGGTGGGTGGAAGCTTCAGCTCGGCGCGTTCGGCGAGGCCGGCAATGCGCAGAAATTGTGGTCCCAGGTCGGCGGCCGCTTCCCCGGTCGCAAGGTCAGCTATGTGAAGTCCGGCCGCCTGACCAAGGTGCTGGTCGGCCCCTTCGCCTCCAGCGCCGAAGCCAGCGCGGCGTGCCGCGGCCTTAGCCCGTGCGTGCCGGTGCGGGACTAGACTAGAGCGATAACTGGGCGTCACCCCGGGCTTGACCCGGGGCCCCGCTGCCTTGAGCGGTCGAAGAAGCTGGGCCCCGGCTCAAGGCCGGGGTGACGATAGAGTCAGCCTTCGACCCATTCGCTCCGCGCAATCCCCTGCGCATAGAGCAAAGCGGTCAAATCGCCATGGTCGATCCGCGCGCCCGCTGCTGCGGCGACGATCGGCTTGGCGTGATAGGCGACGCCCAGCCCCGCCTTGCGGATCATCGCCAGATCATTGGCCCCGTCGCCGACCGCCATCGTCGCCGAGGCGTCCAGCCCCAGCTCGGCCATCGCGCCGAGCAGCGTCACTTCCTTGGTCGAAGAATCGACGATCGGCTTGGCCACCGCGCCGGTCAGCGCGTCACCCTCGATCAGCAATTCGTTGGCGATCACCCGGTCGAACCCAATCTCCGCCCCCACCGGCTCGGCAAAGCGCGTAAAGCCACCCGACACCAGAATCGAGGTCGCGCCGCGCGCCTTCATCGTCTGCACCAATGTCCGCGCGCCCGGCATCAGCCGCACACGCGCGGCCAGGCAGCGGTCGATTGCGTCGGCACCCAGGCCGTTGAGCAACGCCACCCGCGCATCCAGCGCCTCGGCAAAGTCCAACTCGCCACGCATCGCCGCTTCGGTCACCTCGGCAATCTGCGCCTTGATCCCGGCATAATCGGCCAGTTCGTCGATGCATTCGACGGTGATCATCGTGGAGTCCATGTCGGCGACGATCAGCGCTTTCTCGCGCCCCTCCGCAGGCTGCACGACCACGTCGACCCGATCGAACGCCCCTTCCAGCGCCGCGCGCGCCGCATCCGGATCGGAGTCGAAGAACAGGTCGCTCGCCTTGTCCTCGTCCAGCGTCTCGACGCCGCGCGGGACGCACCCGGCATCGCTCAGCTTGTCCAGCGCGGAGGAAATATCCGCCGCTTCGAGCCGATCCGCTGCTATCAGCGTCGCGATGAACATGTCGCACTCCTCCAGGCCAAGGGTCGCGCTCATTGCAGGACCGACCGCCAGCGGCAAGTCCGCTTTGGCGATCGCGCTTGCGCAGGCGACCGGGGGCACGGTGATCAACGCGGATTCGGCGCAGGTTTATGCCGAGCTGCGCGTGCTCAGCGCGCGTCCCTCCGCGGCGGAAGAAGCACAGGCAACCCACCGCCTGTTCGGCCATGTCACCGGCACCGACGACTATTCCGCCGCGCGCTGGGCAGCGGAAGCCAAAGCGGAGATCGCGGCGGCGCAGGAACGCGGCAGCCTCCCGATCCTTGTCGGCGGGACCGGCATGTATATCCGCACCTTGCTCGACGGCATTGCCCCGGTCCCCGGAATCGACCCTGCGATCCGTGCCGAGGTGCGCGCGCTCCCTGTCACAGAGGCACACGCCCTGCTCACCGAACGCGACCCCGACGCCGCCGCGCGCCTCGCCCCCGCCGACACCACCCGCGTCGCGCGCGCGCTGGAAGTGGTGACCGCCACCGGGCGCACGCTCGCCGATTGGCAGCGCGCCAAGGTCGGCGGTATCGGGGACCAGATTGACCTTGCGCCGCTGATCCTCCTGCCGGACCGCGTCTGGCTCACCGAACGCTGCGACCTCCGCCTTGCCGCGATGTTCGACGAAGGCGCGATCGATGAGGTCGCTTCCCTGCTCGCCCGCGACGACATTCCGCCCGAAGCCCCGGTGCGCAAGGCGATCGGGGTGCCAGAGATCGCGGCGATGCTCGCCGGCGAAATCGGCCGCGCAGAGGCACTAGAGCGGGCTCAGGCGGCGACCCGGCAATATGCCAAGCGGCAATATACCTGGCTGCGTCATCAGCCTCCGAACGACTGGCCGCGCACTGTCGCGACAGATATTATCAATCGAATGGCAAATTTCGCACGAATAGTATAATCATAGCACTTGACACGCATCATTCATACGCATAGCAGCGCGCTTCCCCCATCGCATTGCACTGCGGCAAACAAGGAGACGAACCGTGGCCGAGAAAAGCGGAGCAGACATTCTGATCGAGGCGCTGGTCGACCTCGGTGTGGAGGTCGTGTTCGGCTATCCCGGCGGCGCGGTGCTCCCGATTTACGACGCGATCTTCAAGCAGAAGCGGATCCGCCACATCCTCGTCCGGCACGAACAGGCGGCGACGCACGCAGCGGAGGGCTATGCCCGCTCGACCGGCAAGCCCGGCGTCGTGCTCGTGACCTCCGGCCCCGGCGCGACCAATGCGGTCACCGGCATCACCGACGCGCTGATGGATTCGATCCCGATGGTCGTCATCACCGGCCAGGTCCCGACGCACCTGATCGGCAGCGACGCCTTTCAGGAGGCGGACACCGTCGGCATCACCCGCCACTGCACCAAGCATAATTATCTGGTGAAGGACCCCGCCCATCTCGGCGCGGTCGTGCATGAGGCATTCCACATCGCGACCTCGGGCCGGCCCGGACCGGTGGTCATCGACATCCCCAAGGACGTCCAGATCGCGACCGCGCGCTACGCCAAGCCCGGCCCGATCCAGCACAAGACCTATCGCCCGCAGGTCAAGGCCGACAAGGCGCTGATCGAGGCGGCGGTGGAGATGCTCGCGGCGGCGGAGCGGCCGGTCTTCTACACGGGCGGCGGCGTCATCAACTCCGGCCCCGGCGCGTCGCAGTTGCTGCGCGAGCTGGCGAAGATCACCGGCGCGCCGGTGACCTCGACGCTGATGGGTCTCGGCGCCTTCCCCGCATCGTCCGACCAGTGGCTCGGTATGCTCGGCATGCATGGCACCTATGAAGCCAATTATGCGATGAATCAGGCCGACCTGATCATCGCGGTCGGCGCGCGCTTCGACGATCGCGTGACCGGACGGCTCGACGCCTTCGCGCCGCATGCGAAGAAGATCCATATCGATATCGACCGCTCGTCGATGAACAAGACGGTGCGCGTCGACCTGCCGATCGTCGCCGATGTCGGCCACGCGCTCGAGGACATGCTGCGTATCTGGAAGGCGCGCCAGCATCCCAAGCCCGACCTGTCCGAATGGTGGCGCCGCATCGAAGGATGGCGCGCGGTCAAGTGCCTCGACTTCCCCGAGGAAGGCCCCGGCATCGACGCCAGCACGATCATGCCGCAACGCGCGATCCAGGCGCTGTGGGAAGCAACGCGCGATCAGGCCCCGATCATCACGACCGAGGTCGGCCAGCACCAGATGTGGGCGGCGCAGCACTTCCACTTCGAAGCGCCCAACAAGTGGCTGACCAGCGGCGGTCTCGGCACGATGGGCTATGGCCTGCCCGCCGCGATCGGCGCGCAGCTGGGCAACCCCAAGGCGCTGGTGATCGACATCGCCGGCGAAGCGTCGATCCAGATGAATATCCAGGAACTGGCAACCGCGACCCAGTATCGCCTGCCGGTCAAGATTTTCATCTTGAACAACGAATATATGGGGATGGTCCGCCAGTGGCAGGAACTGACCTATTCCAGCCGCTATTCGGAAAGCTACAGCGACTCGCTCCCCGATTTCGTGAAGCTCGCCGAAGCCTATGGCTGGAAGGGCATTTTGATTGAGCACCGCGACCAGCTGGAAGGCGGCATTGCCGAAATGCTGGCCTATGACGGCCCGGTCATCGTCGATTGCCGCGTCGCAAAGCTCGCCAACTGCTTCCCGATGATCCCATCGGGCGCCGCCCATACCGACATGCTCCTCCAGGCCGCCGAAGTTTCCGGCGAAATGGACGACGAAGCCAAGGCGCTGGTCTAAGCTCATGCACATCAAGGAAGAAAAGGCCGAGCGGCATACGCTCGCCATCATCGTCGATAACGAACCGGGCATCCTCGCCCGGATCGCCGGCCTGTTCACCGCGCGCGGCTATAATATCGAGAGCCTGACGGTGAGCGAGATTACCGACGACAAGTCGGTCAGCCGCATCACCATCGTGACCAGCGCCAGCCCGCACGTGCTGGAGCAGATCGTGTCGCAGCTCGACCGGCTGGTGCCGGTGCACAAGGTCCACGACCTCACCGCCGAGGGCGACCATGTCGAGCGCGAGCTGGCACTGGTCAAGGTCGCGGGCACCGGCGACCACCGGATCGAGGCGCTGCGCCTGTCCGAAGTCTATCGCGCCCGCGTGGTCGATGCGACGATCTCAAGCTTCGTGTTCGAAGTCACCGGGACCACCGAAAAGATCGACAAGTTCATCGAACTGATGAGCGAAGTCGGCCTGATCGAGGTCGCTCGCACCGGCATCGTCGCCATCGCACGGGGGCGTGAGGCGGCCTGAGTTTTCACCGTCGCCCCAGCGAAAGCTGGGGCCTCGTGCGGCAGGCGAGACGCCTGCGGCGGGAGATCCCAGCTTTCGCTGGGATGACGACTTGTTGCAAAGGGAAGAAGAACATGCGTGTCTATTACGATCGTGACGCCGACCTGAACCTGATCACCGGCAAGAAGATCGCCATTGTCGGCTACGGGTCGCAGGGCCACGCCCATGCCCAGAACCTGCGCGACAGCGGCGTGACCGAGGTTGCGGTCGCGCTGCGCGCCGGTTCGGCGACAGCCAAGAAGGCCGAAGGTGCAGGCTTCAAGGTCATGTCGACCAAGGAAGCCGCGGCATGGGCCGACATCCTGATGATCCTCGCCCCCGATGAGCATCAGGCGGCGATCTGGGCCGACGACATTGCCGGCAACATGAAGCCGGGCGCGGCGCTCGCTTTCGCGCATGGCCTCAACGTGCATTTCGGCCTGATCGAGCCGCCTGCGGACATCGACGTGATCATGATCGCGCCCAAGGGCCCCGGCCACACCGTGCGCAGCGAATATGTCCGCGGCGGCGGCGTCCCCTGCCTGATCGCGATCCATCAGGATGCGACCGGCAACGCACATGACGTCGCGCTCGCCTATGCCTCGGGCGTCGGCGGTGGCCGTTCGGGCATCATCGAAACCAACTTCAAGGAAGAGTGCGAGACCGACCTGTTCGGCGAGCAGGCCGTGCTGTGCGGCGGCATCACCCACCTGATCCAGGCCGGGTTCGAAACGCTGGTCGAGGCCGGCTACGCACCCGAAATGGCCTATTTCGAGTGCCTGCACGAGACCAAGCTGATCGTCGACCTGCTCTATGAAGGCGGCATCGCCAACATGCGCTATTCGATCTCGAACACCGCTGAGTATGGCGACATCAAGACCGGCCCGCGCATCATCACCGACGAGACCAAGGCCGAGATGAAGCGCGTGCTCGCCGACATCCAGTCGGGCCGCTTCGTCAAGGACTTCGTCCTCGATAACCGCGCCGGCCAGCCCGAGCTGAAGGCCAGCCGCAAGGCCGCCGCCGCGCATCCGATCGAGAAGGTCGGCAGCGAGCTGCGCGCGATGATGCCGTGGATCGGCGCGAACAAGCTGGTCGACAAGGAAAAGAACTAACCGAACACCGGGGCGGGGTTGGCTTCCCCGCCCCGCCTCCATAAAGCTAGGGCATGCGCTTCCCCGCCCTGCCCCTCGCCCTCGCGCTCGCGCTGTTCGCGGGCGGGTGTGAGCGACGGCCCGACGACGTCCCGGTGGTGGTGAGCGCGATCGGCGACCCCGCGACACTCCGCGATCCCGCACGCGGCCCGCTCGGCTTCCCCGACAGCGTGCTGCTCGCCGCGACCGCACAGGGGCTTGTCCGCTTCGACGCCAATGGCGGGATCGAGCCGGGCGTGGCGGAGCGCTGGATCGTCAGCGATGAGGGCCGCAGCTACATCTTCCGCATCCGCAACGCCCAATGGCCCGACGGCGGCAAGGTGACCGCGGCGCAGGTCGTCGCGAGCCTGCGCGGAGCGATCGCGACCACCGCGCGCTCATCCTATGCACCATTCGTCGCGGTGATCGACGAAATCGTCGAGATGACCCCACAGGTGATCGAGGTGCGGCTGAAGCATCCCCGCCCCGACCTGCTCAAGCTGTTCGCGCAGCCCGAATTCGCCATTCTGCGTCGCCCCCGCCTCGCCGGCACCGGGCCGCTGCGTGCCGATGCCCAAGGCGGCGGCACACCGCTACTCCGCCCCGTGCCTGATCCCTATGCGGTCGTGGAAAATGCCGCAGCGCCGGAAGCCGCCGAGAATGTCCGCCTGATCGGCGAGCGCGCGGCCGTCGCGCTGGCGCGGTTCGCGGCGCGCGAATCCGACTTGATCCTGGGTGGCACGTTCCGCGACTGGCCGCTGCTGGATCATGCGGGGGTCGCACCCGCCAA
Organism: Sphingomonas bacterium; assembly: GCA_030149245.1. Taxonomy (GTDB): domain Bacteria; phylum Pseudomonadota; class Alphaproteobacteria; order Sphingomonadales; family Sphingomonadaceae; genus Sphingomonas. Next base: position 15,932 of record JASBRX010000040.1, on the reverse strand, counting down.
CCTGCGCATCGACCCGGCCGTGGGCCTGTTCGGACTGGCGATCGTATCGGACGAAGGCTTCACCACCGATCCGGCCAATCGCGCGGCGCTGGCAATGGCGATCGACCGCGCGGCGCTCACCGCGCGCTTCCGCCCGGAATGGGCTCCGGTCGAAACCCTGCTGCCCGCGCAGCTCGATTCGGCAGCAGCGCCCGCAGCGCCCGCTTGGCTCGCACAGCCACTGGACGCGCGGCGGATCTTGGCGCGCAATCAGGTGGCGGCCTGGCGCGCCGCCAATCCCGACGCATCGCCGGTCATCCGGATCGCAATGCCGCGCAGTCTTGGCAGCAAGCTGATCTGGTATGGCCTCCTGCGCGATCTCCGCGCGATCGGCCTGCAACCCGCCTGGGTGGCCGAGGGCGAGGATGCCGATCTGCGCCTGATCGACGCAGTGGCGCCCTATGACAGCGCCCGCTGGTATCTCGTCACCGCCTGCCGCAGTTGCCCGGACGATCTCGCCGCCATCATCGACGCCGCCCGCGATGCGCCGACCCTGGCCGATCGTGCGCGACGCATTGCCGAAGCGGACCTCGCGCTCACCGCTGCACAACGCTATATCCCGATCGCACAACCGTTGCGCTGGTCGGTGGCGGCACTCAGGCTCAGGGCGTTCCAGACCAACCCCCGCGCCTGGCATCCACTGACCCATCTGCGCGAACCATAAGGGAGGACCGACATGGCCAAGGCGACCCGCATGCAACGCACTCCAGGCGCCTTTCCGGTCGGTCGCGACCCGCATTCGGTGCGCCAGCGGGTCACCGCGCTCGAAAAACTGCTCGAACGCGGCTTCACCATTCCCGGCACCCGCCAGACCGTCGGTCTCGACGCGCTGATCGGCCTGATCCCGGTCGGCGGCGACATCATTGCCGCCGGCATGGGGCTCTATATGGTATGGGAAGCGCGCAATATCGGCATGTCGCGCGGCGCGATGCTGCGGATGGTCGGCAATGTGGGCTTCGACTGGCTTCTGGGACTAATCCCGGGAGTGGGCGACATCGCGGACTTTTTCTACCGCTCGAACTCACGCAACCTGCGCATCATCAAGCGGCACCTCGACAAGCACCACCCGGCAACCGCCACGATCGATAGCTAATCCGATCAGGCGAGCGGGGGCGGCGGCGCGCTCCCGTCGCTCGCGCGGAACCAAGCCGATGCGTCAGGCCGGAACAGCATCCATACGGCAACCGCCGTCAGGGCGAAGGTCACGACATTGAGCGCAGCGGGAAGAAGCCCGGTCGTCCTAAATCCTGCCAATGTGAATGGCAGCCAAGCTGCGGTTACCGCGAAAAAGGCTACGATGACCCATTTCGCAACTTCGCTCCGAGCGCGTGCGGTGAAGTACCAAAGCAGGAGCCAGAGGCAGAGCGCGAACAGAACGACGGCGATCAACAGCGGCTCACCAAGATGCCGGATGGGCGGCATGGCGGCAAAGCTGCGATCAACTGCAGCGACCAATTTGCTCCATCCCAGTCCGTAGTTGATCCCCCAAACGACGATCGACGCCAGATAAGCCTGCTCAAACCGGATGATCGATTGCGGTCGCATGAACTTCCCCTCCTGAATTGCCGAAACGCTAGGCCTCAGGCCGGTGCGAAGTCCAGCCCGATATCCGCCGCCGGAGCCGATTGGGTCAGCCGACCAACGCTGACATAGGTTACGCCCGTCGCAGCGATCGCCGCGATCGTGTCGAGCCTCACGCCGCCGGACGCCTCGGTCGGCACCCGCCCCGCGACCAGCGCCACCGCCTCGCGCAGCAGTTCAGGCCCCATATTGTCGAGGAGCAGATGTGTCGCCCCCGCCGCCAGCGCCGGTTCGATCTGGTCGATCCGGTCCACCTCGACGATGATCGCCCCGATCCCGGCGCGCACCGCCCGCCCCACCGCTTCCTCGACCGACCCGGCGACCGCGGCATGATTGTCCTTGATCATCGCTGCGTCCCACAGCCCCATGCGATGATTCCGCGCTCCCCCCATCCGCGTCGCATATTTCTCCAGCCGGCGCAGGCCGGGGATGGTCTTGCGCGTGTCGAGCAACGTCGCCCCGCTCCCCGCCATTGCGTCAGCATAGGCGCGCGTCATCGTCGCGATGCCCGACAGGTGCTGGACCGTATTGAGCGCCGAGCGTTCGGCGGTGAGCAGCGCGCGTGCATTGCCGCGCAGTCGCATCAGATCGCTACCCGCCGCAACGGCTTCGCCCTCCGCCGCCAGGATCTCGATCTCCACCGCGGGATCGAGCGCGCGGAAAAAGGCTGCGGCAATGGGCAATCCGGCCACGACCACCGCGTCACGGCTGTCCATTACCCCATCGAACACGGCATCGGGCGGGATGACCGCCTGTGCAGTGACATCGCCCGACCCGACATCCTCCGCCAAGGTGGCGGCGACGAACGCGTCGGGATCGAACCCATCGAGCCGGAAAACGGACATGACAACTCCTGAACCCTGCCCCGCCGCCTACCGCCCCGGTTGAACGGGGGCAATGTCGATACGGCATCCTCCGCCCGTTGCCATGCGCGCGGGCCGCCCCTATTTCCATGGCGAAACACTTTTAGGGGTAAGCCGCATGACCACCTTCGACGATCGCGAGCGCGCGTTCGAAGCCAAATATGTTCGTGACGAGGAAATGGCGTTCCGCGTGACCGCGCGTCGCAACCGGCTGCTCGGCCAGTGGGCGGCGGAAAAGATGGCGCTGACCCCGGAAGAGACCGACGCCTATGCCAAGGCCGTCGTTCAGGCCGATTTCGAGGAATCGGGCGATGAGGACGTGATCCGCAAGCTGCTCGGCGACCTGACCGCTGCCGGGGTCGAAATCGACGACGCCGCAGTCCGTGCAGCCGTTGAGCAGATGACGGTCGAGGCCCGCCGCCAGCTGATCGAGGCGCAGTAATCATGCCGATGGCGGCGAGCGAGATCGAGGCGCTGATCCGCGCCGGCATCCCCGATGCTGCGGTGGAGATCACCGATCTTGCCGGCGATGGCGATCATTATGCCGCGCGCGTGACCAGTGAGAGTTTCCGGGGCATGCCGCGCGTGCGGCAGCACCAGGCTGTATATGCCGCACTCGGCGGTCGGATGGGCGGCGTGCTGCACGCGCTACAGCTGACCACCGCCGTGCCGGCTGGGAGTGAATGACGATGACCGACGATACCAACGCCCGCATCCAGACGCTTGTCGATTCGAACGACGTGCTGCTGTTCATGAAGGGGACGCCGCTGTTCCCGCAGTGTGGCTTCTCCAACCGCGCAGTTTCGATCCTCAACCATCTCGGCGTCGAATTCGGCAGCGTCGACGTGCTGCAGGATCAGGAGGTCCGTCAGGGCATCAAGGCCTTTTCCGATTGGCCGACCATCCCGCAGCTCTATGTGAAGGGTGAGTTTGTCGGCGGATCCGACATCATGATGGAAATGTATGAGAGCGGCGAGCTGGCCCAGCTGCTCGAAGACAAGGGCGTCGCCGCGGCCTGATCGGCGGCAATCCTGATCGCGCGGGCCGCCAGCGTGCGGCCCGCCGCGTCGGCGTGCACCGCCGGCCAATGCATGCGACATCGCTGTAACGGGAAAGGGCGGATGGCCCGAAAGCCACCCGCCCCTGAAGCGTCGCACCTGACGGTGAACACATATGCCCGAAGTGTTGCACCGCGCGTGCCAGATCGCTTGAACCACACATTTCTGCGCGTGACGCTGGTTAACGAAATCCACCATCGCGCCAAGCTGTCAGCTTTTCCGACACCCTCGCCCATCTGAAGATCATTCATCGCGCGTTCAGGCCATTGACTACAGATGTGATCGAAGCGATTACACCCGTAGTCAAAGAGGGTTGCGATGACCGAGCGAATCAGCGAAGCCGAGCATGCGGTGATGGAGGTGCTGTGGGACGAATCCCCGCTCGCCGCCCAGGATGTGGTCGAGCGCGTGGCTCCGTCGCGCGGCTGGAGCGCGAATACAGTCAAGACCTTGCTCGGGCGCCTGCTCGCCAAGAACGTCATCGCCGCCGATGAGGATGGCCGCCGCTATCAGTATCGCCCGCTGGTCGAGCGCGGCGACTATGTCGAGGGTGAGTCGCGCCGCCTGATCGACCGGCTGTTCGGGGGCAAGCTGACCCCGCTGGTCGCGCATCTCGCCGAACGCGATGCGCTGACCGATCAGGACATCGCCGAGATCGAAGCCCTGCTGAAGGAGCTCAAGCAATGATCGCCTGGATGATCGAAACCTGCATCGCCACCACGCTGCTGATGCTGCTGGTCCTCGCGCTGCGCAAACCCGTGCGCGAACAGTTCGGTCCCAACATCGCTTATGCGCTGTGGCTGTTGCCCGTGCTGCGGCTGCTGATGCCGCCATTGCCCGGTGCGTGGAGCTTCACCGAGGTTCTCGGCGGGCTCAACTACGCTGCCGAGGCACCCACGACCGCCGCCAGCACCCAGACGATCATCGATCAGGCGCTGATCCAGGCGCAGATGGACATGGCCGCCACCGCGACCACGACGGTTACTGAGGCGAACGTCGCCACGGTGAGCGGGCCTAGCTTGTTGCTGGTGATCGGCACCATCTGGGCGGCTGGCGCACTTGGTTTCCTGCTGTGGCACATCGTGTCGCACAGCCGCTTCTGCGCCAATCTGATGCGCAAGGCGGAAGTGCGCCGCACCGTCGCCGACGGGCGGGTCCATGTCATCGAAACCGATGCCGCGACCGGCCCGCTCGCCTTTGGCATCTGGCGCAAATATGTCGCGTTTCCGCGGGATTTCGCGGAGCGCTACGACCCGGTCGAGCGCAACCTCGCGCTCGCCCATGAACTCGGGCACCACCTTCGCGGTGACCTGATCGCCAACTGGATCGCGCTGGTCGTGCTCGCGCTCCATTGGTTCAACCCGGTCGCATGGCGGGCGTTCCGCGCCTTCCGCGCTGACCAGGAACTGGCCTGCGATGCCCTTGTGCTCTCAGGCCGCGCACCGGCGCTGCGCCATGCCTATGGCCGCGCCATCGTCAAGTCCGCGCATGGGGGTGCGGTCTCGGCAGCTTGCCACCTACACACTGTCAACGAACTGAAAGGGAGGCTCAAAATGCTCTCGAAACACAATCCCAAGTCGCGTGCCCGTGTCACCACCGGAATTGTCGGCGCTGCGGCGCTGACCCTCGCCGGCCTTGCCCTCACCGCATCGGGTGCAGGCGCTGTGATGACCCAGGCCGACGCGCCGACGCCGCCTGCCGCACCTGAGGCACCCGCTGCGCCCGCCGCCATCGCCGCCGTCCAGGCTCCCGAAACCCCGGCTGCACCGGAAGCGCCCAAGGCTCCCGAGGGCACCACGGAAAAGCGCGTCCATCGCATCGTCATGGTCGAGCGCAAGGACAAGGACGGCAAGGAGGTTAAGACCGGGACCCGCGTCATCCGCATGAAAGGCGACGGCAAGGATTTCGTCTGGACCGGCGACATGGACATCGACATCGACGTCAAGTCGATGAAGTGCGGCGGATCGAAGGACGATGCGGTCAAGGTCGAAACCCGCGACGGCGACAAGCGCAAGGTCGTAATCTGCACCGACCGCATCGAAATGCGTGCCGACGCTGCGGAAGCCAAGGCCAAGGGCGCAGAGGCACTCGCCCGCCGCGCCCAGGTTTTCGCACTCGCCAGCGCCGATATGGGCAAGCGTCACGCCATGATGGGCCTGAAGATGGCCCGCAGCTCGATCGAGGCGCAGACCGAACTCAGCGCCGAGCAGAAGGCCGCCGCGCTCAAGGGCATCGACGACGCGATCCGCGAGCTGGAAACGGCCGAGAAGGACTAATCGCGAAGCGGACCACCGTGCGGCAGCCCATCGCCGCACAGTGGCTCCACCAGGGCCGGCCGCGACCCCCTTCACGCGGCCGGCCCGTTCGCGTGTCCGCCTTCCGGGGTTGTGCGCGCCGCGATGAACCGCCATTTCTGATCCATGGATGACGCAACAACCGGCGTGGCCGAACAGCTCGAACCGCTGGTGGCGCGGATTCTCGCGGCCAACCCTTCCCCCTTCACTTATACTGGCACGCAGACCTATTTGGTCGGAACCAGCGACGTCGCGGTGATCGACCCCGGTCCCGACCTACCCGAGCATCTCGACGCGCTGATCGCCGCCATTGCCGGTCGGCCAGTGCGCGCGATCCTGTGCACCCACACGCATCGCGACCATAGCCCGGCCAGCCGCCCGCTCGCCGCCGCGACCGGCGCGCCGATCATCGGCTGCGCGCCGCTCGCGCTCGATGATGACGGGCCGCGTTCCGACGCTGCGTTCGACCGCGACTATTTGCCCGACCGCGTGCTTGCCGATGGCGAGCGCGTGTCGGGCATGGGCTGGACGATCGAGGCCGTCGCCACCCCCGGCCACACCTCCAACCACCTCTGCTTCGCGCTGGTCGAAAGCGGCGCGCTGTTCACCGGCGACCATATCATGGGCTGGTCGACCAGCGTCGTCGCCCCACCTGACGGCGACATGGGCGCCTATATGGCCAGCCTCGACAAGCTGCTCAGGCGTGACGACCGCGTCTATTACCCCGCGCACGGTCCGGAGGTGACCACGCCCCAGCGCCTGGCGCGCGGCATGATCGGGCACCGCAAGCAGCGCGAAGGCCAGATCCTGCGCCTGATCGACCAACGCATCGGCGCGATTCCGGATATGGTCGCGCGCATGTATGTCGGCCTCGACCCGCGCCTCACCGGCGCGGCTGGCCGATCGGTGCTGGCACATCTGATTGACCTCAACAATCGCGGACTGGTCCGCGCGGAAGGAGAGCTATGGACCAGAGCGGCGTAAAGCAGCGCAGCGGACTCGCCCAGGGCTGCCTCATTGCGTTGGGCATGGTGCTGGCGATGGCGCTGGCGGTCGGTGCGGCGCTCTATTTCGTGGGGCGCAGCGCGTTCGACCGGCTGACCGGCGGCCCCGATCCGGTGACAGTCGCGAGCGCCAGCCTGCAGGGGCTGCGCGAGCAGAACCGCCTGTCCGCCTTTGCGGCACGCTATGTCGCAGTCGTTACCACGACCCAGACCCGGATGGGCTTTACAGCGCAAAAGACGATGATCATGCCCGGCTCGGTCCGCTACGAGGTCGATCTCGGCAAGCTCAACCAGCGCGACGTCATCTGGGATCCGGCCACAAAGAAGCTCAGCATCGCCCTCCCCCCGCTCGAAGTCGTGGGGCCGGAAGTCGATCTCAACAATATCCGCGAATATGGCGAGGGCGGCGTGCTGATGACGCTGACCGACAGCGAGGAGCGGCTCGACGCCGCCAACCGCGCCGCCGGGCAGAAGGAACTCGTGCGACAGGCGCGTGAGCCGACCCCGATGCGCCTTGCCCGTGATGCCACCCGTCGCGCGGTCGAGCGCAGCTTCTCCATGCCGCTACGCGCGACCGGCATGGACGTGACGGTCGAGGCGCTGTTCCCCGACGAGCGCAGCTCCACCGACCGCGAACGCTGGGACGTGTCCAAATCGATCGAACAGGTGCTGCGCGAACGGGCGGAGCGCGAAGCCGCGACAAAGTAACCTTGTTTCCCGGCGGGCGCCGCCGTTGGCCGGGTATGGGCGCAACTGCGACATTCGCTTTCACCGGTCGATGTGATACGTGTCGCCCCCGCAACGATCTGCGGGGGACAAAATGGCAACGATCGTCGGGGGCAGGACTGGCGCGCGTGCGCGCGATTCACGTTTTTTCGAGATCAGCGCACTTCTCATGGCGCTAATCCTGGTGGCAGGCTTCAGCCTTCATCTGGCGATGGGGCGGTCGTCATTCGGTGCCCCGACCTTCGTGCATGTCCATGGCATCATCTTCTTTGGCTGGGTGGTTCTCTATGTCGCCCAGACCTTTCTCGCGACGCGTGGGTCGCTGGACCTGCACCGCAGGCTCGGCTGGCTCGCGGCTGCCTGGGTCGCGGCGATGGTGGTCGCAGGGTTCGCTGTCATCATCTGGCGGATTCAGGCGGCGCAAGCGCCCTTCTTCTTTCAACCGCAGCATTTCCTGATCGCCAATCCATTGGTCGTGCTGCTGTTCGCCGGGCTGACCAGTGCCGCCGTCGCGATGCGCAAGCGCACCGACTGGCACCGCCGCTTGCATCTGTGCGCGATGGCGGCGCTGCTTGCACCGGGTTTCGGGCGCCTGTTGCCGATGCCGCTGATGATCCCGTGGTCGTATCAGATCGCGATGGCGTGCGGCCTTGCCTTTCCGATCGCCGGTGTGATCCGCGACCTTCTCCGCACCGGACGCGTGCACCGCGCTTGGCTATGGGGCATCGGCGTCACGCTGACGGTGATGGCCGGAACCGAGGCGATCGTCTATTCGCCAGTCGGCGACGCGATCTACACTTGGGTTACGGCCGGCACGCCCGGCGCTTCGGTCGCGCCGCTTGAGTTCGGCCCGATGCCGCCAATGGGTTGAACCCGAACCCCGACAAGGCCATGTGAGCCCTCGAATCAGAGGGCATCACGATGAACGCACGCACCGACCTGTCCGGCATCGACATCCGCGCGGAGATCGACCGTCTGCGCAAGGAGCGCAACGCGGTCATCCTGGCGCATTATTACCAGAAGCCGGAAATCCAGGACCTCGCCGATTTCGTCGGCGACAGCCTGGAGCTGAGCCGCAAGGCGGCGGAAACCGATGCCGAAGTGATCGCCTTCTGCGGCGTGCGCTTCATGGCGGAAACGGCCAAGATCCTGTCGCCCGATAAGACCGTGATCCTGCCCGACATGAACGCCGGCTGCAGTCTGGAGGATAGCTGCCCGCCCGACCAGTTCGCCGCCTTCCGCGCGCAGCATCCCGACCATATCGCGCTGACCTATATCAACTGCTCGGTCGAGGTGAAGGCGCTCAGCGACATCATCGTCACCAGCTCGTCCGCCGAAAAGATCCTGAGCCAGATCCCGCCGGAACAGAAGATCATCTTCGGCCCCGACAAGCATCTCGGCGGCTATATCAACCGCAAGATGGGCCGCGACATGCTGCTCTGGCCGGGCGTGTGCATCGTGCACGAGGCGTTTAGCGAGACCGAGCTGCTCAAGCTCAAGGCCCAGCACCCGAACGCCCCGGTGGCGGCGCACCCCGAATGCCCGCCGCACGTGCTCGACCATGCCGATTATGTCGGATCAACCAGCGGCATCCTGCAATTCGCCAAGGATTTCGACGGCGACACGCTGATCGTCGCGACCGAACCGCACATCATCCATCAGATGGAAAAGGCGGTGCCGGAAAAGACCTTCATCGGCGCGCCCGGTGCGGACGGGAACTGCAACTGCAACATCTGCCCGTACATGGCGCTCAACACGCTGGAGAAGCTGTACGTGGCGCTACGCGACCTCGAACCGCGGATCGAGATCGCCGAGGACATTCGCCTCAAGGCCAAGAAGAGCCTCGACCGGATGCTGGCAATGGCCAGCGGCACGGTGGGTCTGGGCGACCTGGGGCCGTTGCGGGTGACGGGGGATTGAGTTTTTCGCGAGCAAAGGCTGTGGTAGGATGACCGCATGACCGATGCCATCCCCCCGACCACCGAGTGGAAACCGGTGAAGTTGCGCGTCGAGGATTATCTGCTGCTCGACGATGCCGGCGCGTTCGACGTCTACGGCCGAACCGAACTGATCGAGGGGGAGGTCGTCTATATGAACGCGCAACACCGGCCGCACGCGCGTGTCCAGACTCGACTTCTCGTATTGCTCGCCGCAGCGCTTTCCGGACGTGCGGACAATCTTGAGGCGCTGATCGAGGGATCGGTCGCCATGCCGCCCCATAATGTGCCTGAGCCAGATATCGCGATCACGAGCGAGGCGGAGGGCGATGGCTTGATCCCCCTCGCCTCACTGGCTCTGGTGGTCGAGGTCGCCGACACCACGCTTCGCAATGATCTGGGCCGCAAGGCGATAATCTATGCACGCGAGGGTGTTCCGGAATATTGGGTCGTAGACATCAACGGATCGATCATCCACCAGCTGTGGTCACCGATCGACGGCACCTATACCGAGCGCCGCGAGATCGCCTTTGGCGCGGCCATCACCGCTGCCACGATCCCCGGATTGAGGGTCGAAACCGCAACTCTCTGACGCCCCTTACCGCCAGTCGCCGTGGACCGTCAGCGCGGGCGAGTAGAAGTTCACATATTGCGCCATCCGCGGGCGCGTCGAGCGGTTGGGGCTCGCGCCATGTGGAAGGTCCTGGCGCCAGATCACCAGATCCCCCGCCGCCGCCGCGATCGGCACTGCCTGTGGGTCGAGATGCACCATGCGCGGGTCGGTGTCCCCGATCTCCTCCAGCCACGCATCGAGCCGGTGGTGGAAACCGGGCAGAAGAGCGAACGCCCCCTGATCCGCCGCTGTGTCGGTCAGGTACAGGATCCCCTGCGTGGCGAACGGGATCGGCTTGGCCAGGCTGACGTCCCAGTGCATCTTGGGCCCCTGAAACGGTCGCCCGGGAATTTCGGGCGGGTTGAAGCTCATCCGGTCGACAATGCACCACAGGTCGCTGGTACCCCAGAGCTGGGCGAACGCCTTGTGCACACGCGGTGATCGGCGCGCGATTTCCAGCGCCGGGTCCTGAAAATGCTGGACCATGATGCCGTTAAGGTTCTGGCCGTACCAGCTTTCGGGCTGCGCCGGATCGGCGTCCAGCAACCGCCACAACAACGCCTCGACCTGCGCGGCCTCATCGTGCGAAATCGCGCCGCGCAGCGTCACCCAGCCCTCGCGCTCCCAATGCGCCAGATCGTCCGCATCCAGCACATCGGGCATCGCGTCGATCGCATCCAACCGCGCTTGCACCGCGTCCGGTAACGGCGCCCCGTCCAGCGTCGCATGATAGCGCGCGACCGTGAGCGGATCGGGCCGCCCTGCCGTCGCGATCACCCAATCCTCGAACGCATCCAGCTCGGGCCGCTCCCAACCCAGATACTGGATCACCTGCTCCAGCCCCAGCCCGAGCGTATCGATCAGCATCCGCTCGCTCTGGTCGCGCCGCACCACGCGCGGCGCGCGGAATGTGAGTTCCGCCCACAGGTTCTCGAAACCACGGATATCGCGAAGGGTGGAAAGGGTCTGCATTGCCGCCACCATCTAGAGGCAAAAATGACGTGCTAGTTAGGGTAAATGTCCAATGCCTTAGGAAATACGCAAACGATTCGAGTATAAATAACGTCAGTGCTCGTGCGCTTCCCATCCGGGAGACGGCCCGCCTCAAATCCTACGAACGGCTCGCGCGGTTCAAGCCATATCAGATAATCGATTGAATTTCGTGAAGACGATGTACGGAAAATCTCCGCAACTGGGGCCTCCATCTTAAAATCGAATAGAGCCTCTAGGTTGGTCTTATAGTTGCTATCATCGAAATTGAATTCAACAAAATTGACGCTACTGCTATCGCTAAATCCAATCTCAAGAAGAGATTCCAAGCCTCTCCGATGACGCAATTTTCCAGTGTCCGCGTCATAAGTAAAATCGGATCGATCAATCCGATGGAATATAGCTACGGGCTTGCTCATTTGTGTGATCGCCGCTTGCCGACGCAGCTCGAATTGAGCTGTCGTTTCAAACTCGCTCTTCGGCTTAAAAGCCTGCTTGATCTTCGCAGCGTAACCAGAGAAGGTTTCGTAACTTTCTGGCCGCTTCTCAGGACATTCGGCGGCATACGCAGGTTGCGTTGAGATCAGAGCAGCCATCGCGCAAGCCCATCGAAACATCAGCTAGCTCCAATCAAATGATGATGGTTGATTGACGGACGATCAGGCAAACCACTGAGAGTGTCACGTTCGGAAATCGAAAAAATGAAGGCCGAACATTTTTATCACCGCGTCAGCTTCTTATACGCCAACCGCGTCGGACGATCCGCCGCGTCGCCCAGACGACGCCGCTTGTCCTCCTCATACGCTTCGAAATTGCCCTCGAACCACTCAACGTGCGAATTGCCTTCGAACGCCAGAATATGCGTGGCCAGACGATCGAGGAAGAAGCGGTCATGGCTGATGACCACGGCGCAACCCGCGAAATTCTCGATCGCCTCTTCCAGCGCGCCCAGCGTTTCGACGTCGAGGTCGTTGGTCGGTTCGTCGAGCAGCAGCACATTGCCGCCGCGCTTCAGCATCTTGGCGATGTTGACGCGGTTGCGTTCACCGCCCGACAGCTTGCCAACATTCTTCTGCTGGTCCTGGCCCTTGAAGTTGAACGCGCCGACATAGGCGCGGGTCGACTGGTCGTGGCCGTTGACCTTCATGTAATCGAGCCCGTCCGAGATTTCCTCCCAGACATTCTTGGTCGGGTCGAGGTGATCCCGGCTCTGGTCGACATAGCCGAGGCGCACGGTGGTGCCGATCTCGATCTTGCCTTCGTCGGGCTGTTCCTGGCCGGTGATCAGTTTGAACAGCGTCGACTTGCCCGCGCCGTTTGGCCCGATCACACCGACGATGCCGCCGGCCGGGAGGGTGAAGGACAGGTTTTCGAACAGCAGCTTGTCGCCATAGGATTTCGACAGGTTCTCGACCTCGATCACCTTGCCGCCCAGGCGCTCGGGCACCTGAATGACGATCTGCGCCTTGCCCGGGGTGCGGTTCTGCTGCGCTTCGACCAGCTGTTCGAACTTCGAGATACGCGCCTTGGACTTGGTCTGGCGGCCCTTCACGCCGGCGCGAATCCACTCCAGCTCGTCCTTGATCGCCTTCTGGCGGCCGGTGGCCTCGCGGTCCTCCTGCTCCAGGCGCTTGGCCTTCTTTTCCAGATAGGTCGAGTAATTGCCCTCGTACGGGAAGTACTTCCCGCGATCGAGCTCGAGAATCCAGTCGACCACATTGTCGAGGAAATAGCGGTCGTGGGTGATCATCAGCACCGCGCCGGCATATTCCTTCAGGTGGTTTTCCAGCCATTTGACGCTTTCGGCGTCGAGATGGTTGGTCGGTTCGTCGAGCAGCAGGATCGACGGCTTCTGGATCAACAGCCGGGTCAGCGCGACGCGGCGCTTTTCACCGCCCGACAGATTCTCGACGCTCCAGTCGCCCGGCGGGCAACGCAGCGCTTCCATCGCGATCTCGAGCTGGTTGTCCAGGCTCCAGCCATCGACCGCGTCGATCTTGGCCTGAAGGTCGCCCATTTCCTCCATCAGCGCGTCGAAATCGGTGTCGTCCTTGGGATCGCCCATCTCGGCCGAGATCGCGTTGAAGCGCTCGACCAGATCGGCGGTCTCGCGCGCGCCGTCCTTGACGTTCTCCAGCACCGACTTGCTCGGGTCGAGCTGCGGCTCCTGCTCCAGATAGCCGACGGTGATATTCTCACCCGGCCACGCCTCACCGCTGAAATCCTTGTCGATGCCGGCCATGATCTTGATCAGGGTCGACTTGCCCGCGCCGTTCGGGCCGACGATGCCGATCTTCGCGCCCTGATAGAATTGCAGGTTGATGTTGCTCAGCACCGGCTTTTGCGCGCCGGGGAAGGACTTGGTCATGTCCTTCATGACAAATGCGTATTGGGCGGCCACTTATGGTCTCCGAAAATTCGAACGAACGGGTCTGGGATTGACGCGCGATGTAGCGACGGCACGACGTCAACGCAATCAGCGCAGCCAGCGGAGCATCGCGGGATAGACCGGCGCGCCCTCCGGCGCGGTCATTGGCGTGTGCGCCATCCCCGCCGCGACCAGCTCGGGCAGGCCGATGTAAAGGCCCATCGCATAGGACTGCGCCAGACCCGGACCGCCGCCCTTATAGCCACCTTCGTGAAACACGATTGCCGGATCGATCCTCAGTTCGACCGCCGCAGCATAGGACCATGCCATCGCCGCCAGTTCCAGGGCGCTGTCGTCGGGCACCTCACCGGCGCGCGCCTCGGCCTCCAGCACCGCCAGATGCCCCGCCTCGTGCAAAATGTCGCCCGGCCATTGCAACCGCGCGCGGTCCACCACCACGCCACCGCCCGTCACCGTGACCGCAGGCAGGAACGAATCGTTAGCGACCACATCCTCCGTCACCGGAATGCCGATGCCGCGCACGAATGCGATGATCCGGTCAAATATGTCTGACTCGTCGCCCATCGGCCTGACCTAGCCCAGTTTTTGTCGATCGGAAGAGGTTTCGGCCCATGACGAATGCGTTTCGCGACTTTAGGGACAACTGCATGACGCATCGCCTCACCCGCTTCGCCCTCGCGACTGCCCTGGTCGCGCTTCCTGCCACCGCCTTTGCCCAGTCGATGGACCCCGCCGCGCTGCGCGACGAAGCGCTGAAGGACGATCTGGCCTTTGAGATCACCGAAGGACTGACCACCGAAGTCGGCCCGCGCCTTGCCGGGACCGAGGCGGAGGCACGCGCCCGCGCCTGGTCGCTCAAAAAGCTGACCGCGCTCGGCTTCAAGAATGTCCGCAACGAACCGTTCGAGATGAAAACCTGGGTGCGCGGCGTCGAAACGCTGGAAGTGCTCGCCCCCTTCCCCCAGCCGCTCCATCTGACCGCACTCGGCAACTCGGGCGCGACACACGCCAAGGGGCTTGAAGCCGAGATCGCCTATTTCCCCGACCTGGCCGCGCTCAACGCCGCACCCGAGGGCAGCCTCAAGGGCAAGATCGCCTTTGTCAGCCATGCGATGACCCGGACGCAGGACGGATCGCAATATGGCGCATTCGGTGCGGCCCGGCGCAGTGGCCCGACAGTGGCGGCACGCAAGGGCGCGGCGGCGATCCTGATTCGCTCGATCGGCACCGACTATCACCGCAACCCGCATACCGGCGTGACCAATTTCGCCGATGGCGTGACCCCGATTCCGGCCGCTGCGCTGTCGCTGCCCGATGCCGAACAGCTTGAACGCATCCTCAAGCGCGGGCAGCCGGTAAAGGTCAAGCTGACCCTCACCCCGCGCCAGATCGGCACGACCGAATCGGGCAACATCATCGCCGAAGTTCCCGGCAGCGACCCCGCCGCTGGCATGGTGGTCGTCGCCTGCCACCTCGACAGCTGGGATCTCGGCACCGGCGCGTTCGACGACGCCACCGGCTGCGGCATCGTTGCCGCCGCAGCCAAGCGGATCATGGACGCGGGCACCCCGCGCCGCACGATTCGCATCCTGTGGGCGGGCGCGGAAGAGGTCGGCGTGTTCGGCGGAAAAGCCTATTTCGACGCGCACAAGGACGAAAACCATGCGCTCGCCGCCGAATCGGATTTCGGCGCGGACCGCGTCTGGCGAGTCGATTTCAAGCTGCCCGAGAGCGCCAAGCCGGTCGGGGACCGGGTCGCGGCAGCGCTCGCCCCGCTCGGAATCAGCCGGGGTCGCGAGCGCGCCAGCGGCGGTGCGGATGTCTCTGCCCTGATCGCATCCGGCGTGGCGGGAATCGACCTGCAACAGGACGGCAACCGCTATTTCGACCTCCACCACACGCCCGACGACACGCTCGACAAGGTCGATCCGGCACAATTGCGCCAAAATGTTGCGGCATGGACCGCAATGCTCGCCGTGGTAGCGAACGCGCCGGAGGAAATCGGCCCAGTCAAGTGATGCAGCGCACCATTTCGGGTGGCCGCAAACCTTGCTGACAGATGAATTTCCATTGACGGACGCGTAACGGGCGCTATTCCGACTAACTCGCACGGCAATCGGGCCGGGGCGAACCGAAATAGCTTTGCTTGGGAGCAAACGAATGAAGAAGATTCTCATCGTCGCTGCCGCGACCGGCCTGATGTCGCTCGCTGCTTGCAACACGCCTGCCGCGAACAACACCGCCGAGAACGTCGCTGACGCCATGGAAGCCGAAGCCGACAACATGGAAATGATGGCCGACAACGCGACCAACGAAGTCGTCGAGGACGCTGCTGAGAACGCTGCCGACAACCTGGAAGCCGCTGCCGACAACGTCGCTGGCTAATTCCGGTTCGGCCTCCCGGCTCGCTTGAGCCGGTCGAATCGAAAGGGCGTCCC